>DATKOY010000166.1:0-58350 GCA_035524415.1 Solirubrobacteraceae bacterium
ACCCGGTGTTGCGCGGACTCGGGATATCCGTGCTGCCCTGCGGCGCGCCGATGGGCTCGGCGGACGATTCGCAGCGCGGCGCGGTGGAAGCGGTCGCCACCCGCAGCCGGCTCAACGGTGTTCAGGTGCTCCTGCGGGACGACGCGCTCGAACTCCGGGCGAGGGGGTTACCGATCCGGTCGCCTTCACGCTCGCGCTCGCGGCGGAGGCTGAGCGCCAGGGAGCCGAGCTGCGCACTCGGACCGCAACGCGAGCTTCGTGGCGGCCCTCTCCCGAAGTTCGCTCTGCCGTGGTGGTGGCGAACAGCCGACTATCGAGGGGTGGATGCATGACGCTGCTGCTCGGTATCGACGAGGGAACCTCGGCGGTGAAGGTAGTGCTCTACGACGCAGACCTGCGACCGGTGGCGCAGGCGCGACGGGACAAGCCGCTCTTGCACCCTCGGCCAGGTTGGGTCGAGCAGGATCCGGAGGAGGTGCTGGCCGCCGTGGTCGACGCCGTCGCTGCCGTCCTTGATCAGGCACCGGGCAAGATTGACGCGTGCGGTCTCGATCACCAAGGCGAATCGGTACTCGCGTGGGACGCCGATAGCGGCGCACCGCTCACGCCCGTGGTCACCTGGCAGGACAAGCGATCGCAGGAGATCCTCGAGCGGCTTGAGGGCAGCGGCCGAGGGGACGAGGTCCGCCATCGCAGCGGGATGCCGCTCGATCCGTACTTCTCGGCAGGCAAGATAGCCTGGCTGCTCGAGCGCGACACGGCGGCTGCGAGCGCTCGCGCGGCGGGGACGCTGCGGATCGGCACCGTTGACTCGTTCCTCAGCGACAGGCTGGGCGCGGGCTTCGCGACTGATCCGTCAACTGCGTCGCGCACCCAGCTGGGTGCCCCCGACTGGGACCCAGAGCTGCTCGAGATCTTCGGCGTCCCGCGCGAGGTGCTGCCCGCGATCCTCGACACGGCCGGCGATCTCGGCACGCTGCGCCACCCATCCTGGAGGGCGGAGTTGCCGCTGCGCGCGCGCTGCGTCGATCAGCAAGCGGCGCTCGCCGGCGCGGGATGCGTGAAGCCAGGGCTCGTCAAGGCCACGTATGGCACAGGCGTGTTCGTGCTCGCGATGGCGGGTGAGGAGCGGCCCCAGCCCGGCGGGGGTCTCCTGCCGACGATCGCCTGGCGAATCGACGGCCGAGTCGAGTGGGCGATCGACGGCGGCGTGTTCACCGCGGGCGCGCTGCTCGAGTGGCTCAGCCGGGACATGGGACTCGCCCCCGACCCAGCCGCGCTTGCGGCGACCGCCGCCGAGGTACAGGATGCTGGTGGCGTGCGCGTGCTCCCGGCGCTGGCCGGAGTCGGAGCGCCCTGGTGGAAGCCGGACGCAAGGGCGGTGATCGCTGGGCTGACCGCAGGAACGCGACCCGCTCACGTGGCACGCGCGGCGCTCGAGGGGATCGCCTGGCGGGTCGCGGACGTGGTCGGCGTCGTGCGAGACAGCGTCCCGGTCGACGTGCTACGCGTCGACGGCGGGATGACGCGCGATCCCGCGTTACTTCAGCTGCAAGCGGACTTCGCCGGCGTCACGGTTCAGCGCGGCGCGGTCGACGCGACCGCAGCAGGCGCGGCCGCGCTCGCCGCCGTCGGCGCCGGCATATGGGACTCCACGCTCGAGATCGCCGACCGGATTTCGACCGGCGAAGCCGTCAGCCCCCAACGCGACGAAGCCTGGCGCGCTCACGCGCATGGCGAGTGGTGCTCGTTCGTCCAGCAAGCCGCCGCATTGTGAGCGCCGAGCTCAGATCAGCCCAGCGAAAATGCGCTCGGTACTCCCGGTGTGTTCACGCATCAGCATCACCGCGCCCGGCGCGTCTTTCTGCCGCAACAGCCCTACCACGCGCCGGTGCTGCAGGTTCGAGTGCAATAGCACTTCAGGTGGACACGCGATCCGTGTGATCAGGTCGCTCATCTGATCCTGCACCTCTGTCATCGCACTCACGAGACGAGGGGAGCCCGACGCCTCTGCGATCCCGATATGGAACCGAATGTCGGCTCGACGGTACATCTCGAAGTCGTCCACCAGGGTCATCCTCTCCACAAGCACCTCGAGACGATCGAGATCGTCTGATTCGGCTTGCTCGGCTGCCAGCAGCGTCGCGCCAGTCTCGATCGCCACCCGGTAGTCCAGAACCGCCCGCGCCTCAGCGCCCAGCAGCATGAGCCTCGTTTCGGCCAGCGGAGGACGCTCGGTCACGAACGTCCCACCGCCGCGCCCCCGCAGCGAAACCAAATGACCGCTCTGAACCAACGCGGTGAGCGCCTCCCGCAGCGTCGAGCGAGAGATCTCCAGCTGATCGGCGAGCGCGCGCTCCGCCGGAAGACGGCTACCGGCCGGCAAAATCCCCGCGCGGATCGCTATCCCCAAACGCTCGACCGTCTCCTCGAAAGTCGTCGCCGCGCGCACCGGCGTAAACACTGCCTCAAAGACAGCATCCCGCTCCATAACACGAAGGTATCGCTCTCGAAAACTCCGCCTGATGCGGGTACTGGCGCGTCCGAGTCGGCGCGCGCCGCCGGACCTGGTGCAACCCGAGCACGCAGAGCCGGGCCGGGCCAGCGGCGCGCCGAGTACCCCGATGCGACGAAACCAGGGCTCGGGTACAAAGTGTGGGTCGCGGCTCAGAACTGCTGTAAATACGCGTCGGATGCTGTCAGCGAGACGGCGTAGGTTCCCTCAAGGGGAGGACGCGCAATGCGACGAGGAGACGTGGATGTTGCACCGGAACTGTCGGCGCGGGAATGGTGTCGAAACCGGCGCCAAATATGTCGAGCTTGCCGTCGGGACGATGGGTCGCTCCGTCGGCAAGTAGTGCGAAGTCCAGTTCCACCGGCTCATCGTAGTGTCGACGGCGTCTTGGCTGCGTTCTTGGTTGCGTCGGGTGGCAGCGGAGAGCAGCAACCGCGACTGCGACTGACGCGCGATCGACCGTGGACACTGGGGATCGGCGCAGACCGCAGCTGTCGGCAGCAGACTGGATTGGCCTCCGGAGCGAAAGGTCGCAGGTTCAAACCCTGCCGGGCGCGCTGGCCGACGGCCAACTACGGAGGTCGATCGGTGGCGAGCGCCGATGTGGTGGCGCCGTGGTCGGCGTACGGTCGGGATATGCCCGGGTCGTTGCGGGTATTTGTCGTTGCCGTCGTGCTCAGCGTTGGATCCGCTGCGAGCGCCCAGGCGAACACGGTCCTGCATGTCGACTCCGCGCACGGGAACGACGTCGGCGACTGCCAGACGAACGCATGCAAGACGTTGACGTATGCCGTGCCGCAGGGCCGGCTGGCGTCGGGTACGGTCACGATCGAGGCGGCCGCCGGCATCTACACCGAGGACCTTTCGCTCGTTGCGGCGGACAGCGGGCTGACCATCGCCGGGGCAGGTAGCGGCAGCGGTCCGGCGAACAGCACGATCCTCACCGGCGTCAGCGGCAACCCGACGATCGCCACCATCTCGACAAGCTCGCTGTCGCTGGAGCACCTGAGGATCGTCAATCCGGGCGCCGACGCCGCCGCAGCGATCTCGACCAACGCCACGAATCTCCAGACGGGCGACGTTGCGATCGACGTCCAGGGTAACGGCGACGGGATCGACGCGATCGGGACGACAACGATCAGCGGCGGCTCGATCACGCTCGAGGGCTCAGGCATCGGGATCAGCTCCAACGGTGCCCTGACGCTGTCAGGGACGCCGGTCAGTGCTAACGGCAACGCGCCCGCGATCTCCGCCAACGGGCCGCTCACGATGAGCAGTAGTCCGGTCACGCTCACGAACCCAAGCGGAGGCGCCAGGGCCGTGATCGCGAATGGCGGCCGGGCCACGATCGACAGCTCGCCGATCGACGTCAAGGGCACCGGTGGGGGCATCGTCGCGGTCTTTCCGCTGACGCTCACCAATAGCCCGATCACGCTGGAGAACGCCACCGGCACCGCCCCTGCCGTCGCCGGGAGTGGCCCGAACGGCGCGGTGACGATCACCGGCGGGACGATCGACATCCAGGGCACCGCCGGGGCAGTCTCCACGAACGGGGCGCCGGCGTCGCTGACCCACGTGAAGGTCACGCTCGAGAATCCCGCCGACCACTTCACCGCGATCTCCGCGAACGGTCTGGGCTCATCGTTGTCGAACGTGTCGGTGAGCGGTGCCTGGGACGGCGCAGCGATCTCGGGGATCGGCTCGATCGCTGTCACCGACAGCTCGCTGCGCTCGAGCGTCGCCACCGGGTCCGTGCTCGCCACCTTCGGCGACGGCAGCGCGCTCGGCTACGGCGACACCGTCTCGATCCAGCGCACCACGTTCGCCGCCAATCCCGGATCGGTTCCGGTGATCCTCGCCAACAACGTCAACATCGCGGTGGACTCCTCTGCGCTGCTCGGGGGTGGCGGTCTGTACTTCGGCGCCGCCGGCGCGCAGCCACGGACATTGACCGTGGTCAGCTCGACGATCGACACCGAGACGCTCGGGACCAGGGACGCCGCCCCCGCCCGCTCGGTATCGGCCTCCACGGACAACATGCTCGGCTCGGTCGCGCTCGTCAACGTCGAGGGCTCGATCCTGGTCGAACCGCCGGCCGCATTGCAGGGGGGTGCGACCAGCCCCGCGACCGTCAACTGCTCATTCACCGAGGTCCCGGGCACGACGCAGCTTGCCGGGGGGGCGAACGGGGCGATCAACTGCGGGACGGGAGCAAGCGGGAATACCTCGACCGCGTCACTGAGCTCGATCTTCGCCAACCCCGGCAGCGACTACTCGCTCAACCCGGCTTGGAGCGGCGTCGACAGCGTTCCGGAGTCGGCGATCTCGCTTCCGGGGCAGTTCACGGCCTCGGCGACCGACCTGCTCGGCAACCCGCGGGCGCTGAACGCGTCCGGCACTTGCCTGCCCGGTGTGCGCGACAAGGGCGCGATCGAGCTGACCGGTCACGGTGGTGTGGTTCCGGCGCCGGCGATCAGCGGGCCCGCGAGCGTGTACACGACCGCGGCGGCGTCCTTCGCAGGTTCCGTCCCGAACGTCCCTGAGGGCACACCGCTGTCGTTCGCATGGCGCAGCTCCGACGGAGCCACGGGCAGCGGCAAGAGCTTCTCGCACCGGTTCGCACGGGCGGGCAGGTACACCGTCTCGGTCACGGTCACCGGTGCCGCCGGCTGCACCGCAAGCGCATCGAAGTCCGTCTCAGCGCATGGCGTCGACGTGATCAGCAAGCTGACGCTGTCGCCGCCCACGTTTCGTGCCGCGCCGTCCGGCGGCAGCGTGATCGATCTGCGCACGCGCACGTACGGAACGGTGATTTCCTACCGCGGCACCGAGTCAGCGACGACGACGTTCACGATTCAGCGCCCGACGCAGGGACGGATGCAAGGCAAGGCGTGTCGCAAGCCGAGCGCCACGAACCGCCGGAACAAGCACTGCACGCTGTACCTCGCTGTCGGCAGCTTCACCCGCACCGACCTTCCCGGAACGATCCGACTCCGCTTCAGCGGACGCGTCAAGGGACATAAGCTACCGGCCGGGCGCTATCGGGTCCAGATCGTCGCATCCAACCGAGCCGGTCACAGCCGGCCGGCGTACGCGACCTTCACGATCACGCGCTGAACACGCCCTCGTCGTGCGTCATCTCAGCATTGTTCGTCGCCGATCCGGCCACGATGACCGGGGGTCGAGTGGGAAATCGGTTTGAGCGGGGACTACCGCCGGCTGCGGAAGGCCCAGACACGTCCCAGCCAGTCGCCCACGATCAGCGTACCGTGTGCCACCGCAGGGGCGGCAAAGATCGTCGACCCGAGCCCGCGGGCGAACAGCTGGTGTCCGTCGCTCAACCGGAACGCGCGGATGACGCCGTTGCGACCAGAGCCGATGTAGATCACGCCGCCCGCGATCGTCGGCGGCCCGCCGGCGTCTGGCGGGTCGAAGCCGCGCTGCCAGCTTTGATGGAAGACGCAGCGCGGGCTGAGCACGAACGACTGCACCCCTGCCCCGAGGCCGCTTCCGGGCACCGACGACGGGCTCACCAGCACCAGCCGGCGGCTTGCCGGGTCGTACGCCGGCATGCCGTACAGCGGGATCGTCTTCGACGTGCTCAGCGCGACCCTGATGCTCTGCCGCGGGCCGGCGGAGATCCGGTCGGCGTCGTACACGTACAGCAGTCCGTCCTTGTTGATCGCAACGGCTTTCTCCGGGCAGCCACGGGCTCTGATCAGGACCGGAGCGGTGCCGAAGTCGCGGTCGCTGATCTGGAACGGGGGCTGGAGCGGATAGTTGGCCTGGAGCAGCCTCAGCACTGGGCTCAGCCGGATGACGCTCTCCGCCTCGCCCGCAGCCTCGCGGGAGAGCGGAAGCGCGTTGCCGGACGCGGCGAACACGTCGCCGTCGTCGTTATCGACCGAGAGGCCGCCCCAGCCCCAGATCCCGCCGGCGTAGGTGTTCGTACCGCCGGTCGTCAGCCATTGGAGCCGGTGCCGCGGATTCGCGGTATCGACCGCCCTGACGCCGCCGTGGTACACGGTGTCGTCGCACAGCGAGGCGGTCGGCACATACAACCACCGGCGGGACAGCGCGAGCGCGCCCCAGACGAAGTCGCCTGATCCGGCCACCGTGACGGGCCAGCCTCCGACGACGCTGCCGGTGGCCAGTTGCAGCGCCCAGACCCGATTGTCGACGTCGACCGCGTACACGCGCCCTGCCGCCCGGTCCACGACCATCGTCGCGGTGACCCCGAACAGAGCGTCCGGGCTCGACTGGCAGCCCGGATTGAGGCGGCGGACAGCGAGCCGCCGTTGCCACAGAACCTTCCCGTTACCGAGGTCGATGGCCGCGACCTTTCCATGTCCTGTCCCGGCCAGCACGAGGTTGCGAGCTCGGCTGCCGACCCTCACGCTTCCGACGACGAGCGGCTGACCGTCGATCGCTCCGCCGACCCTCCGCACCCATGCGATCCTGAGCCGCGGCACGGTTCTGGCGGCGATCCCGGGGCCTGGGCTCGTGCCCAGGCGTGCGTTTCCGTAGCCATACGTCGTCAGGTCGTCATTCGATGCTTTGGCCCCGGCGGAGGCCGGCACGGCAAGCGCCAGACACACGACGACGCAGCCGACGAGGCCCACGGCTCGACCAAGTGTGTTCAGCTCACGATGCACGCAATCCCCCAGAGCAAGCTCACCTCCCCAAGACAAAGCGCGTCAGTGTACGCGTCCGCTGAGATGCACACACGCCGGCGCCACCGGAGCCCCGCGGCACAGCGATCCGCCCCTCGGTCGGCTATTTTTGCCGCGTGACGGCGCTCAGTTGGATGCGCACACGCACGAGCGAAAGTGGCGTGCGATCGTCGCGACTCTCATTGGGTGTCGTCTCGATCGTGTGCTGTGCGATCGCGGTCGGTGCGGTGCAGCAGCACTCGATCGGCTGGAACGAGGCCTCCCATTACGCACAGGTGCGGGCGATCGACCACGGGACTCCGATCATCGACCGCTACCAGCGCACGACCGGGGACAAGGCGTATTTCGAGCATCACTACTACTCGGATAAGGCGCCCGGCCTCGCGTTCCTGACACTTCCCGCCTACCACGTGTTGCGCGCCGCCGGGATCACGCGACCGATCCCGACGGTCCACATGCTCGTGCTGTTCGGCTGCCTGCTCCCGGCCGTCGCGATGATGCTCGCGGCGTACTGGTTGGTGCAGCGACGAGATCCGGGGCTGGGTACGGTCGTTGCGCTCACGCTTGGGCTGGCGACGCTGATTCTGCCGTTCGCGACGCTGTACTTCTCCCACGTCCTGTCGGCGAGCCTCGGATTTCTGGCGTTCTGCCTGCTGTGGCTCGAGCGCGAGCGCGGCACGAACCTCGCGCTCGTAGCCGGCGCTGGAGCGCTGGTCGGCTACGGCGTGAGCACCGAGTATCCGCTCGCGCTGCTGGCAGTGCTGCTCGGGGTCTACGCGCTCTGGCGGGAGGCTCCACTGAAGGCCGGGCTCGCGTACGGCACGGGGCTGTTCGTCGGCCTGTTGCCGCTGCTGCTGTACGACTGGTGGGCATTCGGATCGCCGTTTCATCTCTCGTATTCGTATGTCGCAGCCAACTCGAGCGGCGTCCTCGGCCTGGGCGCGCCCAGCCTGAGGCGTGCGGTGGAGCTGCTCGTGGCGGACCGCGGTCTGCTGGTCGTGACCCCGGTCGTCGCGGCCGGATTCGCCGGGCTCGTGATCCTCTATCGGGAGGGACGGCGCCGGGATGCGCTGATGCCGGCGGCCGTGGTGGCGGGCTACATCGCCTACAACGCGTGCTACTACCTGCCGTTCGGCGGTGGCGTGCCGGGACCGCGATTCCTGATCACGATGCTCCCGTTTCTCGCGGTGCCGCTCGCCGCTGCCTACCGCAAGGCGCCGATCGCCACGCTTTCGCTCGCGCTCGTGTCCGCGATGATCATGGTGCTCGCGACGCTCACCGGGCCGGTCCTGGCGACCTCGCAGTCAACGCACACGTGGTGGTTGCGCCTCCGTCTGGGCCACTTCCGGACCCCGGTCGTGACCGTCTGGCTGTTCGGCCTGTTCGCGATGCTCGCGATCGCCGCTGCGGCGCGCGCCACACCACGACCTCGGGTCAGCCGCATCGACCTCGGGCTTGCGGTGCTCGGCCTCGGAGGCTGGTACGCGATCTCACGTGTCGGTCCCGCGCTGCTTCACAGCGACCTGTCGAGCGGACACATATCGGGGCTGATCGCGCTGCTCGCAATCGGGATCGCGCTTGCCGCGATCATCACCCGAACCGCGATGGGCAATCTGCTCGCGGTCCTGGCGGGGATCCCGGTGGTGGCGCTCGCCGTGCGCTCGTTTGACCATGCCCCTCTGACGCTTGTGCTGGCAGCGGTCTCGGTCGGTCTGCTCGTCGTGCTGTCGCTGACGAACGCCCGACGGCGGATGTTGCTCTGAGCGGCCTTCTCGCCGACGGCGCCAGGAGTGCGTCGAGTGCGAGCGTGTTCGCGTCGGGACGCTACTGGATCCGGTACACCCAGCCGTTTTCCGAGGCGATGTACACGTGCTTCGCCGCATCGACGCCGAACGTCGTGACGAGACCGTGAACGACGAGCCCGTTAGGCCCGGTCGCGATCGCATGCCCGTGCGGCGTGACACGGGTCGAGAAGATGCGCCCGGTGCAGTGGTCGGCGAACAGGTAGCGCCCGTCCAGCTGGGACACGGTCGGGTCGTGGACGACGTAGCCGCCGATGACTGCGCACCAGTTCTCGTGGGTCCCGCTCGGCCCGCTGTGCTGCTCCGCGATGATCGGGAAGACAGGGTTCGCGGCGGCGCGGTTGGAGTACTGGGAGAACCCCTCATACCGGCTCCATCCGAAGTTCACGCCCGCGAGCCGGCCCCGAGGACGGTAGTCGATCTCCTCGAAGCGGTCCTGGCCGACATCGCCGATCCATACGGAGCCGGAGACTGAGTCGAACGAGAACCTGAACGGGTTGCGCAGCCCGTAGGCGAAGATCTCCGGCCGGGCGCCGCGACGATGCGCGAACGGGTTGCCATGGGGGATCCGGTACGGGCGTCCGCCACCGCGCTGGGGCGCAATCCGCAGGATCTTGCCGAAGAGGTTGTCAAGGCGCTGGGCGTTGTTCGGGGGATCGCCGACGCCGCCGCCGTCGCCGATGCCGATATACAGATCGCGGTCCGGCCCGAACTGCAGCTGTCCGCCATAGTGGGCGATTGCCGGATGTCGGATCGCGAGGATCGTGCGCCCGCTGCCGGGTTTGGTGCGGTTGCCGTCCGTCGGGTCACGGCGGAACTGGACGACGCGGATGTCGCCGCGCCGGTTTGTGTAGTAGACGTAGTACAGGCCAGAGGTCGCGTAGTCAGGAGCGAACGCGAGGCTCAGCAGGCCCTGCTCGCTGTTTGCGGCGATCCGGATGTCTCGGTGCAGATCCAGGAACGGCCGGCGCACTCGATGGCCAAAGCGCACGATCCAGACACGTCCCGTGCGTTCGGTGACGTACACGGCATGCGGGTCGGCCGGCGTGCTGGCGACAGACGTCGGAAACGACAATCGTGCGACCGGCACGAGTGCAAGATGAGGCGCGCGCCCGGACGCCTCCTGCACCTGCGCCGACGCACGGAGCGCGAACGCGAGCGCCGCCGCCGCGATCAGCGGCAGCGCGACGCGCACACGCTGTGAGCCGCGCGTCGGCCCACCGCGACCCCCAGATCGCTCCGAGCAGCGGTTCTGCGAATGGCTCAGCAGTCGCGTCACGACGACACTCCCTCCCCTTCTTCTTCTTGCGACACATGCGATGCGGCTCCGCGCCGCAGGGCAACACTAGTCGAGTGAGTGGACAGGATGTCGGTGCGCCGGGGATCGGGATGTGGATGCGGGCGGGGATCGCGTGGGTGCAGCACGTGGGCGAATCGGTGTTTCCGAGCACGCGGAACGGTGGGACCCTCGGATGCGAAGCCCGAGCTCGGCTCGTAACGTGCGTGCATGAGAGCCTCGCTCGGCAACTCGGCGGTCACCGGACGCCGGGTGGCGACCCCGGCGGCTGTGGCGGCCTGCGTGATGCTCTGTTCCTGTGGCGCGGTCCATCGGCGGGTATCGAGCAGCTGTGACGCGCACCGCGATCGGGCGGCGCTCGTGACTGCGGATGTGCTCGTGTACCCGTCTCGTTTGCCCGCGGGGGCAGCCACGATCTACTTCGCCTGCCGCCGTCCCGCCGGCGCCCCAGAGGAGGTGGGACTCGACCGGCCGGGCAGCCTGTACGGGTCTGATGCGACGACCGGTGGTTTCGCCGCCGCGGGGACCGAGATCGTTGCGCAGTCCTCGCGCGGCGTCGCGACGCTCGCGATGTGCGCCAGGTACACGACCGCGCGGCGATGCCCGCCCGCGCGCTACTGGCTGACCGTGATCGACACGGCGAACGGGCGTCGAGCGGCCCTGCGCATGTATGCGGGGCTCCGCAGCCCGGCGCTCGTTCCGTTCCCCGTCCCGGTCGCCCTCTGCGCGCAGCAGGCGGTCGCATGGCTCGAGCGGAGTGTGTCCGCCGCCGGCGTCGGGCGCCGATCGCAATTGTGGGCCGCCACGCTGTGGCCGCGCGATGAGACCGGGGTGCTCGCCGCCAGATCGCTGATCGACGTCGGGGCGATCGACCCCTCCTCCCTGCACTTCACCGGGCGCACGCTCACGTGGACTCGCGCCGGACGCATCCGGCATCGATCGCTCTCCTAGCAAGGGCGCACGATCCTGCGGATCCGACATCCGTAGCGCATACGGAAGACACCTCCCGAAATCTGCCGGAAGATCAAGGCATGACGCGACCGTCTCATCGTCACCATCAAGGTCACGGGCCCCCCGCTGCCGGCCTGCACACCGGTCGGCGCCGCAGGCCGAAGGCCGGAATGCTCGTGATCCATCGGCCGGGCCAGCCCGACGAAATCATCAGCTCGACTGCGTTCCGCCGACGGGCACTCGAAGCCGAGGAGCAGGAGGGCGACACGCAGACGGCGGGGAGCGACGCCGCTCACGTCGACCACCGGTAACCGGGCGCCCTGCCGTTGTTCTGGTCCTCGGGGACCTCGACGCCCTCCGGCCCCGCGTCGGTCTTCGGCGGCTGACCGAGACGGGTCCGTAGTTCTTCTCCGCCAGGAACCGTTGCCTGTGCGGATGTGCTCAGGCGCGCGGCGAGCGAATCTGCCCACTCAGCGTCACCAAGGAGCAGGAGAGATGAAAGCACTGCGAGAACTTGCCCGCGAGACGTGGTCTCAGTATTTCGACGCGCTCAGCAAGGAGTTGCTTCACGCGCCCGTCTCGATCGAGATCGAAGGCCCGGACGAGCCGATGGTTGCGGTGTCGCGGATGGCGCTGCTCGCGCTCGCATACGACCGGCGGGGCGACGTGTTCGAGGTCTCCGCGGCCCGCGGCGGCCCGCACACGCCGAGTGTGCTGCGCCATCTCATTGACCGCCCCGCCCGCGTGAGCGTCGACAGCCAGACGATCCTCGCGCCTCGGATGATCGCGGTCGATGGGTCCGACAATGTCCGGACGATCATCCGGATCGCGGCGGAAGGTGCGATCAGCGGCTGATCCGGCGCGACGCAGCGGCTCAGTAGCCCGGCCGCGCCGCGGCGATCGTGCCGGTCGTCGCCGTCGCAGCGGGTCGGGACCGCGACCGTCTGCGAGCTACCGGACCGTCACCGTAACCTTGTAGCTGACGGCGCGCTTGGCGCCGGACGCCGGCGTCTGCGCGACGACGCGCAGGACGTGATGGCGGGCGACGTGACGGGGCCGGTGAACCGTGCCGAGCTGGCAGCGCGCCTGGCGCAGCGCGCGGGTGGCCTGGCTCACGGTCTTGTGCAGGAGCCGAGGAACGACGCACTGCGGCGCCGGCACAGCGGGGAGCGGCACCGACGCGACCTGGAGGAACGGCGCCAGGCCAAGGTCGTCGACGGCGGTGGCCGTCGAGGACGCGGTGGTCGGCGCGCGGACGCCGCCGCCGAACAGCCAGTAGGTGGCCGACGGCAAGCCCTCGACGACCGTCCCGTCGGCCGGCGCCGTGTGCAGGTGCGCCGCCGGGTCGGTGATGTTGTCGATATCCCACTGATCGATCGCGACGGCGGGCTGCGGGCCGCCGAACAGCGACCAGTTGCTCACGGTCAGCGGCGCACCGCCCGCGACCCGGAAGATGTTGCCCGTGTTCGTGAGCAAGAACGTGCCGTTGGCGGGCACCGGGTTGAGCGCGTCGAACTGGGCCTGGCTGATCTCGATCACCGGCTGCGGCCCGCCGAACGCGTCCCAGGTCGAGACGAGCAGCGGGGCACCGCCGGCGATCCGGAAGATCGCGGGGTCGCCGTTGACCGAGACGAACGTGCCGTCGGGGAACTGCCCGCCTGACCCGACGGTCGCGCCGTCGATGTCGTTCGAGTCGATGTCGAGCGTGACGCCGCCGTAGGTCGTGTTGTGGCCCCCGAGATACTGGTGCAGGCGCTGGTGCGCGGGCCAGTCGCCGGCGGGCACGTACGGGTCGCTCGTCGTCTGCTGACCGTTCCAGTCGGCGATCCAGATGTCGTCCGGCTCGAGGTAGCTCGTGCCGTACAGCGCCGCCAGGTCGGCGATCCCCGAGAGGCCGCTGCTGTAGACGCCGGAGAGATAGCGCGCGTCGTGGAGCGTCGCCGTCCACGACGCGAGGAACGTGCGCACGGTCGCTGTCGCGCTGCTCGTGCGCGAGTACGCCTCCATGTCGAAGTAGATCGGATTGCCGGGCCCGATCCCGACGGCCTCGGCCCGACCGATCGCGTCGTTGGCCGCGGCAGTGCCCTGGGCCGCGGCCGCCGACGGCGTGATCGACGCGCATCCGCACGAGTTCCCCGGTGCCTGCAGGCCGACGTAGGTGGGGATGATGTGCCATCCGGCTGCGGTTTCCGTGCTCACCCAGGCAGCGGTGAAGTTCGGCTGCGAGCAGGCCATGTTCGCCCCGCCGAGGTACCCGCCGACGGCGCGGTACGGCGAGCCGCTCCACGCGGACAGCGCGGCGCTGCTCGGCGTGGCGCAGACGTCGATCCCGAGCCCGGCGAACGCCGAGGCCGCGTGCGCGGTGACCTCGGCTGCCCGGGGCGGCGCTCCCGCCGCACGTGCGCTGATGGCGCGGAGCGTGCGGACGCCGAGCGCACGCTCGATCACGTTCGGCTCGCCGCGCCAGGTCGCGGTGATGATCACTCCGTGCCGGCGCTGAACGGCAACCCTCGACGCGCTGCCGGCGAGCGCCGCCGCAGCCGAACCCGCACGGCCGGTGCGCGCGCCCCGCGCGCTCACCGCGCTGAGCGGTCCGAGCAGCACGGCCTCCGTGCGCCCGACGGAGTGCGCGGGGCAGCGCTGCATCGAGGCCGGCGTCCCGAGGTACACCGCGTGGCGGTTGAAGCGCACGCACGTACTCGGCGCAGTCCGCAGGTCGAACACCGGCCACGATGCGGGGACGACGATGCGCGCGCCGTGATACTGCACCACCTGTGTGCGCGGACGCGCTTGCGCCCCCGTGCTGCAGGCCAATCCCCCGAGCAGCGCCGCCAGCATCCCAATACAGGACCGAGTCATACCCGCCGGGCGATCGTACCCGAACCGATCCGCCATGTGGCTCGCCTCAGCGGCGCTGCAAGCCGGCTGTCACGGGTTGCGTGCGCGCCCGGAGGCGAGCGCCGCGATCCCGCGTGGCTACAGTTCGTCCCGCTGAGCTGATGCCACCGGCCAGAGCGAAGGACGAGACCCCAGATGACCGACACGACGCACGCCCCGCGGCAAACCGCCGCGACCGTGGCCGCCCTCCCCGGCTCCGCTGCTGAGCGCTTCACCGACCGCGTCGCCGCACGGTACAGGGGCGACGGCGAGTGGCGTGAGCTCTCCTACGGCGAGTTCGGCACAGCGATCGAGCAGATCGCGCTCGGCCTGGCGGACCTCGGGATCGAGCCGGGCGACCGCGTCTGCGTGCTCGCGGACACGCGCCTCGAGTGGACGCTGGCGAGCTACGGGATCTCCGCCGCAGGCGCGGTCGTCGTTCCGATCTATCCCACCAACAGCCCGCCTGAGTGTGCCTGGGTCGCCGGCAACTCCCAGGCGCGGGCCGTCATTTGCGAGAACGAGGAGCAGGTGCGCAAGATCGAGCAGGTCCGCTCGGAGCTGCCGGCGCTCGAGCATGTCATCGGGATCGAGGCCGGCGTCGGCGAGCTGACCCTCGACGACCTCCGAGCGCGCGGACGCACAGGCGACCGCCGCGAACTCGAGCCGCGGCAAGCGGGGGTCGGCCCGGACGATCCGTACACGATCGTGTACACGTCGGGGACGACCGGCCCGCCGAAGGGCGTCGTCCTCACCCACGCGAACGCGATGTCCGTCTGCAAGATCGTCGAAGAGCTTCAGTTCGTCCAGGCCGACGAGGTGACCTACCTCTACCTGCCGCTCGCGCACGTGCTCGCGCTGATCACGCAGCTCGCGTCGACCGATCAGGGAACCGCGATCGTCTACTTCGGCGGCGACACCAAGCAGATCCTGCCGGAGCTGATCGAGTGCAAGCCGACGTACCTGCCGTCGGTGCCGCGGATCTTCGAGAAGCTGTACGCCGCGGCGATGAAGCTCCAGGAGCAGGCGAGCGACGAGGAGCGCGAGCGCTTCCGCAAGGCGATCGAGCTAGGGATCGAGGTACGGCGGCGCCACCAGCACGGCGAGCCCGTCCCGGAAGAGCTCGACCGCGCCAACGCCAACTACGCGCGCGTCGAGCAGATCAAGCGATTCGTGATCCTCGACCACGACCTTGCGATCGAAACGGGCGAGCTGACACCCACGCTGAAGGTCAAGCACAACGTGATCAACGACCGCTACGAGGAGCTGTTCGACTCGCTCTACAGCTCCGGTTAGCGCCTGCAGGCCGCCCCGGTCAGCCGCGCTCGAGCCGCCGGCGCAGCTCGCGCGCGTTCGCCGGCGCGAACCCCTGCCAGTCGTTGTTGAAGTACGCATAGACGTCCCCGGTCGTGCGCCAGGCGGCGATCCGCTGCGCCCACCGATCGAGCTCGCGCGCCGAATAGTTGCCGCCGCGGCCGCGCGAGCCGTAGTGGAACCGGACGAAGCGCCACGCCGCGGTCGCCTCATCGGACGGAAACGGCCGCTCGGGGTGATCGCCGACGGTCAGCGCGACCCCGTGGGCGCGCAGCGCCGCCCTCACCTCAGGCGCGAACCAGCTCGCGTGGCGAAACTCGATCGTGTGCCGACCGCCCGGAAGGAGCTCGAGCCAGGCCTGCAGCCGCGCGTCGTCGCGATGGAAGGTCTCAGGCAGCTGCCACAGGACGGGGCCGAGGCGGCCCGCCTCGATCAGCGGCTCGAGTGGCTCGTAGAAGCGCTCGATCCCGTCCTCGATCGCGAGCAGCCGTTTGACATGCGTGAGATAGCGGCTCGCCTTCACTGCGAACACGAAGCCTTCGGGCGTCTGCGCGATCCAGCCGCCGACCGCGTCGCGCCGCGCGAGTCGATAGAAGGTCGAGTTGACCTCGACCGTGTTGAACTGCTCGGCGTACAGCTCGAGCCAGCGCCGCTTCGGCGCGCGCTCGGGGTACAGGCGTCCGCGCCAGTCGTCGTACATCCATCCGGAACAGCCGATGCGTACCTCGTTCATCGCTCGGGTATTCCGGATGACCTCTCGGGCGAGCGCTGCCAGCGCGCTGATGAGCGTGCGGCCTACTCTCGAATGATCGTCGGCGTTCCGAGCGGGATGTGCGTGATCAGCCAGTGACCTTGGGCGAGGGTCAAGCGCAGGCAGCCATGACTGACCGGAAGACCGATGCTCCCCGTGTCAGGGGTGGAGTGGATCGCGATCCGGTCGCCGCCGGCCCAGCCTTGGATCGTGTGCGGGGCATGGGCCGAGATCGCGAGGATGCAGCAACCGTACGGCCCCGTCGGATCGCCGGTCGTGAGCCGGTCGGTCACCGCGAAGTTGCCGGTCGGCGTCGGGGCCGATGGGCGGCCGATCGCGACGTCGTAGCGATGGATCACCCGCCCCAGCCTGATCACACTCACCGTGTGGGTGCGCAGTGACACTTTCAGCACGTAGTTGACGCGCGACAGCGACACGGCCGAGCGGTGGATCCATCCGATCCGCCCGTTGCCGGCGTCGGCGCTGACCACGCCGAGCCATTTCGGCGAATGCTTGACGACCCACACGACCTCCGATGAACCGAACGGCGTCCGGTTCGAGATCCGCTGCTTCGCGGGTCCACCGGGGTGCGTGTACATCGTGGTTGGGTGCAGCACGAGTGCCACGAGCGTCCCGTGCCCGGGCGGCAGATGCTCGCGCGGGCGCGGCGGGACGGCCGGCGTTGTCGTTGTCGTCGTCGCGACGGCCGTGTACTGCTTGGCGGTCGCGCTCGGCGACGAGCTGCTCGACTCGCTCGCGATCACGATGCCGGCGATGATCGCAGCGGCGGGCAGCACCGTTGCGAGAATGATCGCGACGATCTTCAGCGCGCTGGGCCTGCTGCGCGCGGCGTCTTCAGGTTGTTCCGTTGCGTCGTTCATGTGCGCGTGGCCGCGATCCTCCCCCCGCCCCGCAACGTTAGCGCAGCGCCCTGCGCGCGCCGGCGGCCCGCTGATGCTCGCCGGCGACGACCCGAGCGACACCCCGATGCAGTCGCTGCCTCGCTCACGAAATCTCCATAAAGCTTCGCTTCGCGGATAATCTCGCTGCGGGGCCAGACGGGCGCGCAGAGCTGACGGTTCCGGCTCCGTCACTGCGCGTTCGCCCCCCCGACCCATTCGAGCTGCGCCCGCGCGCGGGCGCCTGAGGCGGGCAGCCCTCCCGTACCTTGGCTGCCCGCCTCGTCACTGCGGCTCATTCGTCCCATCCCTGGCGGTCTCCAGCTTCACGCCACACAAGAAAACGGCGTGGCGGGCCGTTGTATCTAGCGGGCGATGCGAGGAGATGGGACCGCCACGATGGATCCAGCTGGATACGAGGGGCGCAACATGTGGAGCCTCGCGGCGTCTTCAACGAACGATGTTCCCCTCGGGGCGCACGGGGGACAGCAACCGAGGGCGGGCGAGCATGTACCGAGACAGACTCGCCCGCCTTCGTCGACCAGCGGGCGCCTCCGTGACCGAACGTGCAAGCGGCGCTAACAGCGGCACCGTCACTGCGCGCTCGCTCTGACTGCTCTCACCTGCGGCACGGAAGCGCGCACCGAGGCGGGCAGCTGCAGCCCCCTGGCTGCCCGCCTCCCCCCGTGCCATCCGTTCGATCGATCGTGAGCCGCAGCTATCGGATTCGTGGCGAGGGTGAAACAGGCGGGCCTCCTGTTCGGGGCGCCGCTGCGCACCGGCGCCCCGACCCGGCTCGAGGTGTGCCCTCGGCGACGGCCCCGGCTCAGCCGCCGGCGACGGCGGGCAGGATCGTCACCTCGTCGCCGTCCTCGACCGCGGTGTCGAGGCCGTCGAGGAAGCGGATGTCCTCGCCGCCGACGTAGACGTTGACGAACCGGCGCAGGCCGCCGTCTTCGGCGATCCGGCTTCGAAGCTCCCCGTATCGCTCATACAGGGAGTCGAGCACTTCGCCGACGGTGGATCCGTCGACTTCGGCCGTGGACTCTCCCCCGGTCGCCTCGCGCAGCTGGGTTGGGATCTTGACGCTGACCGCCATCGACGTTCAATTGTCTCAGGCGGGGACGACGACGCGCTCTCTCGCAGCTTCGAAGGAGCTGAGCGAGGGCTCGATCTCCCACGTCTCGAACATCCCACGCGCACAGTCGAGCGTCTTGAGCCCCTCGCCCGTGATGTACGCGACGACGCGCTCGGACGGATCGATGTCTCCGCGCGCGGCCAGCTTGGCGAGCACGGCCACGGTGACGCCGCCGGCGGTCTCGGTGAAGATCCCGGTCGTCTGGGCGAGCAGGCGGATCCCCTCGCGGATCTCGTCGTCGGACACCGAGTCGATCGAGCCACCCGTCCGGCGGGCGAGGTCGAGCGCGTAGGGGCCGTCGGCCGGGTTGCCGATCGCGAGCGACTTGGCGATCGTGTCCGGCTTCACGGGCCTGCAGACCTCGTGCCCCGCCTCGAACGCGCTTGCCACCGGCGAGCAGCCGGTCGCCTGGGCGCCGTTGAACGTCGGCAGCGTGCCCTCGAGCAGGCCGAGCTCGATCCACTCCTCGAAGCCCCGCGCGATCTTCGTGAACAGCGAGCCCGAGGCGATCGGCACGACGACGCGATCGGGGAGCTCGAAGCCGAGCTGCTCGGCAGTCTCGAACGCGAGCGTCTTCGACCCCTCGGCGTAGTACGGGCGCATGTTGATGTTCACGAACGCCCACTCGTGCTCGCCCGACAGCTCGGTGCACAGACGGTTGACGTCGTCATAGTTGCCACGGACGGCGACGAGGTTCGTCCCGTAGACACCGGTCGCGAGGATCTTCTGCTCCTCGAGATCGTGCGGGACGAACACGTAGGACTCGAGTCCCGCCGCGGCTGCATGCGCGGCCACCGCGTTGGCGAGGTTGCCGGTCGAGGCGCACGCGATCGTCTCGAAGCCGAGCTCACGGGCGCGCGCAAGCGCGATCGACACGACTCGGTCCTTGAACGAGTGCGTCGGGTTGGCGGCATCGTTCTTGATCCACACCTCCCGTAGCCCGAGGCGCTCGGCCAGCTGGTCCGCCCGCAGCAGCGGCGTCAATCCGGCGGGCAGCGTGCCGCGCGGTGGTGTCTGCACGGGGAGGAAGTCGCCGTAGCGCCACAGCGAGTGTGGCCCGGCCTGAATCCGGCGCTTCAGTTCAGCAGGGTCGCGATCGGCGCGGGACGCGTACGCGACCTCGAGCGGGCCGAAGCAACGCTCGCATACGTACCGCGCATCAAGCGGGTAGGTCGTCTTGCATTCTTTGCAGCGAAGAGACTCTGGCGGCATATGTTGAAAAACCTCCGCCGGGGTCTGTGGTCGGAGGCTTCTGTGAACCGCCCTTTCCACATCTCCCAGGCCTGTCGTTGGAGCCTGATGGAATTGGCACCGTTCCCTTGCGGGAGGTTGCCGGGGCTTCGCAGGGCCATATCCCTCCACCCCTCTGGATGCGTACAGCTATGTGGCCAGCAGTATATCCAGCAGTTCGACAGATGACCAACAAGGCTTTAGCACGCGTGGTGCAGATGGCCACGCCTGCCGCGCGGTCCGTCCGTCGAGCCGAGATGTGACCATCGCGTAACGACCGCGGTGCGGCGGTGTTCACCTCAGCGGGCATGGCCGCCACGTCAACCGATCCGCTCGAGCGCCTCGAGGCAGCTCTCGCCGCCGGTGGCAGCGCTCCGAGCCGGCGCATGCTGATCATCGTCAATCCGTACGCCACCACGGTGTCGGATCGCCTCAAGAATCTCGTCGTCTACGCCCTGCGCGGCAGCTACCACGTCGACGCGATCGACACCGAGTCGCGCGACCATGCCACCGAGCTGTGCCGTGAGGCGGCGCGCGAGGGGTATGACGTCGTCGTCGCGTTCGGCGGCGACGGCACCGTCAACGAGGCCGCGAACGGCCTCGCCGGATCGAACACACCCCTGTCGTGCCTTCCCGGCGGCCGGACGAACGTCTACTGCCGGATGCTCGGGATCCCGACCGACGTGGTCGATGCCACCGAGCATCTGCTGCAGCTCGCCGACGATTGGCAGCCGAGGCGTCTGGACCTCGGCTACGTCAACGAGCGCCGGTTCCTGTTCTCGGCGGGCGTCGGCCTCGACGCGAGCGTCGTCGAGCGGGTCGACGCGCATCCGCGGCTGAAGGCACGCCTCGGCGAGTGGTACTACACGTGGACGGGGATCCAGACGTTCAACCGCCGCTACCTGGTCCATCCGCCGCAGTTCGAGGTGGAGCTCGGCGAGGAGCGGGTGCGGGGCGTCACCGCGATCGTCCAGAACGCGGCGCCGTACACGTACTTCGGCGATCGTCCGATCGAGATCGGCGAAGGCGCGACGCTCGAGAGCGGTGACCTCGCGGGAGCCGTCCTGCGGCGATCGAATCCGCTCGAGATTCCGACGATCATCTGGCGGGCGATGTCGCGGCGCGCGCGGGTCAGCGGTCATCGCCAGGTTCATCCGTTCAGCGAGGTCACGGAGCTGCGGATCCGTTCGCTCGACGAGCGGCCGTTGCCGCTCCAGGTCGACGGCGACTACATCGGCGAAGTGCAGGAAGCGGCGTTCGGCGTCAAGCCGCGGGGCATCCTCGTCGTCGCCTGAGCGTCCGTCCAGCAGCACGCCGGCAGGCGCTCGGTCCGCCTGACCATCCGTCCAGCAGCACCCCGGCGGGCGTTGGCGCCGCCTATGATCGCCGCAGAGTGCGTCGCCTCGTCCTCCTGCTCGCCTGTGCCTCGCTCGTGGCGCTCCCGGCACTCGTCCGCGCGCATCCGCTTCCGGGCGCACCGTCGTGCCCGATCTTCCCGCCGGACAACCCATGGAACCAGCGTGTCGATCGACTGCCGGTGGCGCAGAACTCGACGAGGTTGATCGCCAGCATCGGCCTCGGCAACCCGGTACACCCCGACTTCGGCACGACGTACAACGGCGCTCCGAACGGGATCCCCTACATGGTCGTCGACAAGCACACCCACCGCGTTCCGGTCAGCTTCGATTACAGCAGCGAATCCGACGGCCACCTGTATCCGCTGCCCGCAAACGTCCCGATCGAAGGCGGCCGCAACTCGAGCGGCGATCGCCACGTGATCGTCATCGACAAGGACACGTGCACCGACTACGAGCTGTACGCGGCGTATCCGCAGGCCGGCGGGAAGCGATGGCACGCCGGCTCGGGTGCGATCTTCAACCTCCGCTCCGATCATCTGCGCCCGGCGGGCTGGACATCGGCCGATGCCGCGGGCCTGCCGATCCTCCCGGGCCTCGCGCGCTACGACGAGGTCGCCCGCGGCGTGATCGACCACGCGCTGCGCTTCACCGCCCCGTGCACGGCGAACGCGTACGTCTATCCCGCTCGTCACGAGGCGTCGACGTGCAGCGGGTTCGATCCGCCGATGGGCTTGCGCGTGCGTCTGAAGGCGAGCGTCAACATCTCGCGCCTCCCGTATCAGGCCCGCGTCGTCGCGCAGGCGCTGAAGACATACGGTCTCATCCTCGCGGACAACGGCTCGCCGTGGTACATCTCGGGCGCTCCCAATCCGCGCTGGAACGACGATGCGCTGCATCAGCTCGACCAGTTGAGCGGAAGCGACTTCGAGGTCGTCGACACGCGCTCACTCCCGCACCCGGGCCGGTAAACGCTGATCGCCGGGGGGGCGAGAATCGCCTGTCTGCGTGCTCAGTGAGGCGTGGCTGCGCGGATCACCGCACGCGATCGCGAGCTGCTCGCGTTCCTCGCCGAGCACCGCCTCGTGCTGCGCGAGCACGTCCAGGTCGCGCTGGGGATCTCCGCGGACGCGGCAAACGCCCGCTTACGCACGCTCCGGCGCGCCGATTGGATCCGGTGGCAGGCGCCGCAATACGACGGACATTGCTCGGGGTACCAAATCCGCAGCAGCGGCCTGGCGGCGATCGGCAGTCCGCTTCCGCCGCCCCGGCGTCCGGATCCACGCGGCTATCCCCACGACGTCGGGGTCGCGTGGCTGTGGCTCGCGGCGCGTGCGGGATCGTTCGGCGCGATCGGCGGGCTGACCTCAGAGCGCGAGATGCGCTCACGCGACGGCCGTGACGGCGATCACGAGGCTCCGTTCGGGATCCGCCTCGGCGGCACCGGCCGCGGTGGGCGCGAGCGGCGCCACTATCCGGACCTGCTGTTGCGCACCGCGGGCGGGAAGGCGATCGCGGTCGAGCTCGAGCTCACGCGCAAGAGCCGCACCCGGCTCGAAACGATCCTCGCAGGGTACGGCGTCGACGGCCGCGTCGACGGGGTGCTCTACCTCGTGCACACGGAGTCCCACGCGCGCGAGATCGCCGCGGCGGCATCACGGGTGGGGGTCTCATCGCTCGTGCACGTGCAGCTGTTCAGATGGGGCGGTTCGATGCGCTCGTTCGAGCGCAACCTGAGCCCGGTCGGGGTGCGGGCGCACGGCCGGGCGAGCGAGGCGGGGCGATGATCGGGGCTGCGGGCGAGCCGAGCGGCTCCGCCGACGGACCGCCCCGCCGCGCGTATTGGCTCCTGCCCGTCGCGGTGGCGCTGCTGGTGATCCCGGCGGCGCCGGCGACCCTCGTCCTCGCCGGCGTGCTCGCCTGCTCGGCGGCGCTGTCGCTCGTGCGGGCGGCCGCCGCGCGCCGGGCGCGCGCGACCGCTGCCGCGCCCCGCGCCGATGCGATCGTGCTCGGGAGCGACGCCGGCGGCCGAGCGGTGCGGCTCTGCGACCGGCAGCTGTCCGCTCACGGCTTGATCGTTGGTGCGAGCGGCGCCGGCAAGTCGACGACGTTGTTGCGGATCCTGACCGAGCAGATCGCGCGCGGCCGGCCGGTGATCGCGATCGATCTGAAGGGCTCGCCGGGATTCGCCGACGAGCTGGCGCACGCGGCAGCGGCAGCGGGCCGCCCGTTCCGGGTGTGGACGCCGGACGGGCCCGAGCACTGGAACCCGCTCGCGCACGGCAACGCGACCGAACTGAAGGACAAGCTGATCTCGAGCGAGCGCTTCACCGAACCGCACTACCAGCGCGCGGCCGAGCGCTACGTCCAGACGGTCCTGCAGGTGCTGCACGAGTCCCGTCCTGGTCAGGCGCCGACGCTGGACGAGGTCGTCGAGCTGATGGAACCGCGGCGGCTCGCCGCCGCACTGCGCGACCTGCCCGCCGCGCGCGCGACCCGGGTTCAGGACTATCTCGCGGCGATGACACCCGATCAGCTGAGCGCCGTCCGGGGACTCGGGACCCGCCTGGCGATCATCACCGAGTCGCACACCGGTCCGTTCCTCACTCCGGGCCCGGCGCGGACGATCGACCTGCGCGCGGCGTTGGATGGTCGCGAGGTCGTGCTGTTCAGCCTCAACTCGAGCGTGTACGGGCGACTGTCGGCACAGCTCGGTGCGCTCGCGATCCAGGATCTCGTCGCCGCGACGGGCGACCGGCTCGCCCGGCTTGGGCGCGGTGCGGCGCCGGTCCCGCAGGCGATCGTCGGCATCGACGAATTTTCGGCGCTCGGCGCCGACAATGTGCTCGCACTGCTGGCCCGCGGTCGTGAGTCCGGGGTGAGCGTCCTGCTCGCCACGCAGGAGCTCGCGGATCTTGACCGGGCCGGCCACGGCTTCCGCGACCAGGTGCTCGGGGTGACGGCGGTCAAGGTGATCCATCGCCAGGATGTGCCGGCCTCGGCCCAGCTCGTCGCGCAGATGGCGGGCACCCACACGGTCTGGGAGCACACCTACCAAATCGGGCGCGGCCCGCTTGGCACCCACGCCACGAGCCGCGGCACCCGCCGCCAGGTCGAGCGCTTCGTCATCCATCCGAACCAGGCCAAAACACTTCCGACGGGCAAGGCGATCGTCATCACCAAGACGCCGGCCGCGCGCGTCGACGTCGTCACTGTGCGCCACCGCGAACGCGGCGTTGAGCTCTGACGGCCGGCGTGACACACGGTTCTTCCCGGATAGCGGGAAGAACTCTGCGTGGCCCGCGCTAGCCGGCGCCCGGGGTCACCCGGTAGGCGTCGAACACCGCGTCGATGTTCCGCAGCCGGGTGATCGCCTGGTCGAGCGTGCGGGTGTCGCCGACCTCGACCACGAAGCGGTTCTTCACCATCGGGTGGTTGACCGTGCAGCGGGCCTCGAGGATGTTGATGCCGGCCTCGGCGAAGGTCCGCGACATGTCCTCCAACAAGCGATGGCGGTCCCAGCCGTCCACCTCGATCTCGACGCGGAACGAGGTTTCGGCGTCGCCGTCCCAGCTCACCGGCGTGAACCGTTCCGGGTCCCGGCGCAGGACGGCGACGTTCGGACAGTCCTCGCGATGGATCGTGATCCCACGTCCGAGCGAGATGTAGCCGACGATCGGATCGCCGGGGACGGGTCGGCAGCACTTCGCGAGCCGCAGCATCACATCGTCCACACCCTCCACCGTGATTCCGTACCTCGATGACGAGGTCGTGGGGCGCGAGCGGCGGCGGCGGGTCTGGAGCAGGTCGTCGGCCGCGGTCGGCTCGGTCTCGGCGGCCTCGCCCTGCTTGAGCCGCTGCATCACCTTGTTGACGACGACCTTGGGCGAGACCTTGGCGCCGCCGAGCGCGATGTAGAAGTCCTCGCCCTTGCGGAAGCCCATCTCGCGGATCACGTCGGCGAGCAGCGGCGAGCCGACGAGCTTCTGGGCCGGCAGGCCGTTCTTCTTCAGGTGCTCCTGCAGCAGCTCGCGTCCCGCGTGCTCGGTGTCCTTGCGCGACTCGGCCTTGAACCAGGCCTTGATCTTGTTGCGCGCGCGCGTGGTCCTGACCAACGCCAGCCAGTCGCGCGACGGGCCGCGCTCACGCTTGGAGGTGAGCACCTCGACGATGTCACCCGATCGCAGCTGATAGCTCAGCGGCACGATCTTGCCGTTGACCTTCGCACCGACGCACCGATGGCCGACGTCGGTGTGGATCTCGTAGGCGAAGTCGAGCGGGGTCGCGCCGGCCGCGAGCGACTTGACCTCGCCCTTCGGCGTGAACACGAACACCTCGTCCTCGAACAGGTCGACCCTGAGGGTCTCCATGAACTCACGGGGGTCGCTCATGTCCTGTTGCCAGTCGAGCAGTGAGCCCAGCCACTTCAGCTTCGTGTCGGACTCGTGCACGGTGCCCGGTTTGCCGGCGCCGCGGTCTTCCTTGTACATCCAGTGCGCCGCAATCCCGAACTCCGCGAGGTCGTGCATCTCGCGCGTACGGATCTGGATCTCCAGCGGGCGCCCCTCGGGCCCGATCACCGTCGTGTGCAGCGACTGGTACATGTTGAACTTGGGCATCGCGATGAAGTCCTTGAAGCGCCCCGGCAACGGCTTCCACAGGGAGTGGATCACGCCGACGGCGCCGTAGCAGTCCTTCACCGAGCCGACGATCACGCGCATCGCGGTGAGGTCGTAGATCTCGTTGAATTCGCGCCCCTTCTTCGTCATCTTCGAGTAGATCGAATAGAAGTGCTTGGCGCGGCCGGAGATCTCGGCCTCGATCCCGAGCTCGTCGAGCTCCTGAGCGAGGTACTCGCCGGCCTGGTTGACGTAGCGCTCGCGCTCGGCGCGCTGTTGGGCGACGAGACCCTTGATCTCGGTGTACTTGCGGGGATGCAGGGTCTGGAACGCGAGATCCTCGAGCTCCCACTTGATCGCGTGGATGCCGAGGCGGTGGGCGATCGGCGCGTAGATATCGAGCGTCTCGCGGGCCTTCTCGATCTGCTTCTGCTTCGGCATCGCGGCGATCGTGCGCATGTTGTGCAGCCGGTCGGCGAGCTTGATCAGGATGACCCGGATGTCCGAGGCCATCGCGACCATCATCTTGCGGTAGTTCTCCGCCTGCGCCTCATCGCGCGATTGGAACGTCAGACCGGTGAGCTTCGTGACGCCGTCGACGAGCGTCGCGACCTCGTCACCAAACGCCGCCTGCACCTCCTCGAGCGAGGCGGAGGTGTCCTCGACCGTGTCGTGCAGGAGCGCGGCACACAACGTCTCGGTGTCAAGCCGCATGCCCGCGCAGATCTTGGCGACGCCGACGGGATGAATGATGAAGTCCTCGCCGGACTTTCGTCGCTGGTCGGCATGGTGGACGCAGGCGTAGACGAACGCCTCCTCGACGCGGGCACGGTCGACGTCGACCGCGGCCTGGTCGGCATGCTCCTCGACGATCGCGAACAGATCGCCGAGCAACCGCCGCTCGGTCGCCGTCAGCTCGATCCGCTCGATCGTGTCGTGCGGATGGGTGCCGGGATGTGCGACCCGGTCGACCGGCAGGCGCGAGGGTGGA
This sequence comes from Solirubrobacteraceae bacterium, assembly GCA_035524415.1. Taxonomy (GTDB): domain Bacteria; phylum Actinomycetota; class Thermoleophilia; order Solirubrobacterales; family Solirubrobacteraceae; genus Palsa-465. The sequence continues at coordinate 26,413 of DATKOY010000166.1, forward strand.
ATCAGCGCAGCCGGCGCGTGGCGGCCATCCTCACCGGAGGTCGGCGGCGCGCCGTCAGAGCTACCGGCTCGCTCGTCCTTGCCGCGGGGCCGGCTCAGCCGCCTGGTCGAAGATTTGCGCTGCTCAGGTATCGTCGTCCGTCCTCATATCGTTGCCGGTAGGCCCGGTACGACGGCGAGCGCTCAAGCGCGGTCTGCGCTGTCCCCGCGATCGTCAGGGCCGGCAGATCCCGGTCGAGGCTGACGAGCTCCAGCTCCGCGAGGACCCTGATCAACCTGCCGGCCAGCCGTGGCGGGCGGACATGCGGACCATCGCCGCGAAGCAGTCGCTCGAGCTCCCCGCCGGCCACCCTCCCCCGGAGCCGCACGCCCCGGTAGAGCGCGACGAGCGAAGCCCGGAGACCGTACTCCAACTCGTGCATCTGCTGAGCAAAGCGTAGCTCAGGTTCGCCCCACGCCATGTGGGTATAGCCGGACCCGGCGCGGAGCCGCGCGGCGGCGGCGGCGTCCGACGGCGGATCGAGCGCGACGATCTGCGCAAAGCGGCCCGCGAGATCGGGATCGCGCTCGAGCGCGTGATGGCCGGCAAGCACGAAGCCGCCGGCGCGTGCGCGCAACCCATCGAGCCGCCGCGGGACATCGGCGCAGACGGCGAGCACGGCGCCGCCCGCGGCGAGGGCATCGGTCAGCACCGCCAGCGGGCTCGCGCCACGCCGGTCGATCAGAACGCGCGCCGACGGCGCGGTCGGGCACGCAACCCCCGCCAGGGGTCGGTCAAGCTCGGCCAGGGCCGCCGCCAGATAGCCCTCGTCTTCGCCGAGGACCTCGATCGGCCGGGGCGCGCACGGCTGAGCCTCGCGCAGCACGAGCCTGGGCTCGACGATGCCGTTCCAGGCGTTCACCTCAAGCCGGAAGGTCGCGTCGGCGGGTTGACCGGCCGGCACCGCAAGCCGCCCGTCGCACCCGAACGCGACGGCGCGCGCCTTCGCTCCCCCCGAGCGCACCGAGAACCGGGCGTGGCGCCCCTCGCCGATCGCGCGCAGGTCCTCAAACCGCGCGCCCGGGACGAGCAGCCGCGCGCCCGGGTTGCCGATCCCGCACGGCTCGAGCACCTGGAGCTCCTCGGCGAGCGCCAACCCCAGCTCCGACCCGCATACGACCGCGTCGACGCGCTCGACCGGCGTCAGCAGCTCCGGCGTCAGCACCGTGGATGCATGCGCCTCGACCGCGGCCCGCAGCGCATCGATCCGCTCGCGGCGCACGGTCAGGCCTGCGGCGGCGCGATGGCCGCCGTAGCGCTCCAGCTCCCCGGACGCGACGTGCAACGCTGACAGGAGATCGAATCCCGGGATGCTGCGACCCGACCCATGCCCGATCCCGTCCTCGTCGATCCCGATCAGGATCGCCGGGCGGTGGTGGCGCTCCACGACCCGAGAGGCGACGATCCCCACCACGCCCGGGTGCCATCCGGCCGCCGCGAGCACATACGCGGAGCGCTCTCCGAGTTCGGCGATCTGCGCGTCGGCCTCCCACACCGTGCGCTGCTCGATCGCCCGGCGCTCGGCATTGACGGCGTCGAGCTCCGATGCGATCTCGCGCGCACGCCCCTGATCCTCGGTCAGCAGCAACTCGAGCCCGGCGTCCGCGCGCCGCAGCCGCCCGGCGGCGTTGATCCGCGGCGCCAGGCGGAAGCCGAGTGCATGGGCGCTGACCGCGCTCGGGTCGACCCGCGCGACCTCCATCAAGGCGCGCAGCCCGGGCCGCGCCGTCGACGCCATCGCGGCGATCCCCTCGCGCACGAGGCGGCGGTTCTCGCCGGTCAACGGCATCAGGTCGGCGACGGTCGCGAGTGCGACGAGCTCGGTCTCCCCCGCCGTCTCGGCGCCGAGCGCCTGCGCGAGCTTGAACGCGACGCCCGTTCCGCACAATTCAGCGCACGGGTATCCGCACACCGACGGGTGAACGACCGGGCACGGCGGGAGCGTTCCGTCGATCCGCGGCGCATGGTGGTCGGTCACGACCACCTCGATCCCGGACGCGAGGGCCGCCTCGAGCTCCGCGACGGCCGTGATCCCGCAATCGACGGTGATCAGCAGCCCGGTGCCCCGGGCCGCGAGGCGGTCGATCGTGGCGGGCGAGACCCCGTAGCCATCCTCGAGCCGGGACGGGAGAAACCAGTCGACGTCGGCGCCGAGCGAGCGCAGCGCGCGCACCATGATCGCCGTCGCGCAGACGCCGTCGACGTCGTAGTCCCCGTGGACGGTGATCCGGCTCCCGGAGCGCAGATGGCGCTCGATCAGCTCAACGGCGGTCGCGATCCCGGCGAACGCCGAGGGCGGATGCGCCTCGCGCGGCACGAGAAAATCGCGGACAAGCTCTGGGCGGTCGAGTCCGCGGCGCACGAGCACCTGAGCGAGCGGATGGCTGATCGAGAGCTGCCGCTCGAGCGTCAGCGCCGCGGCAAGGTCATAGCCCGAGAGCTCGAGGCGCGGGACGGGCCGCTGCGGCGCAGCCGCCGGCACAACCCGCAGCTGCGCAGACGCGCTTGGTGGGACGGGGTGCGCCGCGAGCGCTGCCTCGGACATAGCGGCAGCGTAGGTGTCGCCCCCGACGGATCCGTCTCGCCGTCGTCCTGCGCCTATGTCGGGCTCAGCAGACCGCGGCGCAGCGCCTCGGCGGCCGCCTCGCCACGGGTGCGAACGTCGAGCTTGCGCAGAATCGCCGAGACATGGTGGTCGATCGTCTTTTCCGAGACGACGAGGCGATCGGCGATTTGGGCATTGCGAAGTCCCTCGCCGAGCAGGCCGAGCACCTCGACCTCCCGCGCCGTGAGTCCGGCCGGGTGCAACTGCGTCCGCGTCCTCGGTCCGCGCGGCACGCCGCGCACGCCGCGCTCACGCAGGCGGCGCGCGACGATCGCCGCCGCCGGCCGCGCGCCGAGCTGCCGTAGCTGCTCGATCGCCTCCCGCAGGGCATGCTGGTCGTCGCTCTCGGCGAGCGCGAGCGCCGCCTCGTACGGGCAGCCCAGCTCGCGCCAGAGCGCAGCGGCCTCGGCCGCGCGGCCGGTGATCGCCAGCCGGTAGGGCTCGGCCATGAGCTCCTCCGGTATCCATTCGCGGACTCCGGCCTGCCAGCGCCAGTAGGCGAGCTCGCCGACAATCCATTGCGCACGCTTCTCGAGCGCCATCGAGAGCGCAGCGCCGGTGAGGTGTTCGACCTCGTCATGCGCGCCGCTGAGCCAGGCCGTCTCGGCCAGCGCCGCGGCGACCGGCGCGATCTGCATGAGCTCTCCGGTCGACGTGACACGTGCATGCGCCTCGTCGAGCAGGCCGGATATCTCACCGTCGCCTCGGCGCGCCCGCACGAGCGCAAGCACGCTCAGCGCCCACCCGCGAGCGACCGGAGCGCTCCTCGGATCCGTGAGGACGCGCGCGACGGAGTCGGTCGCCGCATCCCACGCCCCGGTCGTGAGCTCCAGTCGCGCGCGCGAAGCGAGCAGATACAGACGCCACATGTCGAGTCCCCGCTCGGTGCAGTAGTCAAGGCCGGCCTGGATCGGGCCTGCGGCAAGGTCGACGCGACGACGCCGAAGCGGGCCGAAGGCGAGCTGGAGGAAGGCACGTCCTACGTATTCCTCCAGGCCATGCTGTTGCGCCAGTGCCAACGCCTGCTCGAGCTTCACACGTCCCGTCTCGGCACCCGTCTGCCATTCGTTCGCACCAACGTTGGTCAGCGCATAGACGCGCGCCTCGATGTCGTCCAGTTCGATCGCCAGGTCAAGCGCGCGGGTCCCCCACAGCGTTGCCGCCTCGCCGTCTTCGACCACCATCCGCCGCTGCGAGAGATTGGCGTAGGCCATCGCCAGCTCATGGCCTGCCGGCAGATGCTCGAGCAGCTCGATCGCCTCGCGGGCGAGTCGCTCACCGTCCGCCGTCCGCCCGGCGAAGAACAGCAGCCGCGACAGCGCACGCAGCGCGTCCCCCTCGCCTCGCTTGTCATCGACGGCGCGCCGGCAGCGAACCGCCTGTTCGAGCGACGTGATCGCTGCGTCGAACTGGGCGGTCACATAGCACTCCTCTGCTCGCAGCTGCAGCAGCTCAGCCTGCGTCTCGGGCGAGGCCTCGCCGGCGAACCTCAGGGCCCGCTCGTACTGAGCCGCGGCCTCGCGGTGCGCGCCCGTGCGGGCTGCCTGCACGGCCGCCCGCGGCGCCCACCGCAGCACCGCCTCGCCGTCGCCGGCGGCGTCCGCATGATGAGCGATTCGGGCGACGTCGCCGCCGCGCTGCGCGAGCGCAGCGAGCGCGTACCGGTGCAGCGCGACCCGGCGGCTCGGGGAGATCGCGTCCTCGATCGCGAGGCGCGCGAGCTCGTGGCGAAACCTCACATGCGTTCGATCGGCGTCCAGCATGCCCGACGCGATGCACTCGTCGAGATCGTGTAGCTCATCGCCGACGAGCGCTTCAAGGAGCCACAGCTCGGTCTGTCCCGGAACGACCGCAATCGCCTCGAGCAGTCGGCGCCCGGCGGCGGACAGCCGGCCCGCGCGCGCGAGCACGGCGTCCCGGACGGTCTCCGGAATCCGCTCCCCGCCCGCCGCAGCCAAGACCTCGATCACGAAGAACGGATTGCCGCCTGTCGTGCGGTACAGCTCGTCGGGATCCACGCCGTACGGCCGCGCCAGGTCGGCAACCGCCGCGCTGGAGAGTGGCTCGATCCGCAGCCGACCCGGTCGCCGCACGAGCTCTCCGAGCAGAAAGCGCAGTTGGCCGTCGCGGTCGAGCTCGTCGTCGCGATAGCTCGCGAGCACGAGCGCGGGCGCCGAAGCGATGCGCGCCGCCAGCAGCGTGAGCACATCCAGCGTCGCCTCGTCGGCCCAATGCACGTCCTCGACGACCAGCACGGCCGGGACCCCGCTGCGGAGCTCGCGCAGCAGCGCGCTCGCGACCTCATGGGGCCGCGGCGCGCCCGCGATCAGCTGCTCGAGCTCGCCGCCGGTCGCTTCCGCAACATCAAGAAACGGTCCCAGCGGCCGTGGCGTCCGCAACGGCTCACAGGCGCCCCACAGGAGCCTGATCGGCTTCGCCCGCGTCTCACAGAAGCGCCGCAGCAGCGACGTCTTGCCGACGCCGGCCTCGCCGCCGAGGAGCACGAGCCGCCCCTGCGATCGAGCGCGGACGTCGTCGAGCATCTGCGTCAGCGCCGCGATGCTCTGGTCCCGCTCGAGCAGTGTCATCCTGGCCCCGAGTCTTACACAGCTTGAGGTCCCTGTCGCAAGCGGCCGGAGAGTCGAATGCTCCCCGGCCGGCTCGCATCTCATCCACTGATCGCACGCTGTGCCCGGCGGCGACGCGGGGCCGCATAGGCGAGCGCACCGGTGCCGAGCAGCAGCGCTGCGCCGGCGGCGCCGATCCCCGCGTCCGCCCATTGAAAGCCCGCCTCGGTGGCGGCAGGCGGCGCGGGCGCGGGCCGGCTCACCGGCGGCGGTGCGCCCGAGCCCACCGTTTCGAGGCTGAACCTCGCCTCGGCCGCGGCCGGAAAGCTCGCCGCCGCGATCAACAGCCCGCTCGTCACCGAGCGCCTGATCGAGCGCTTCGTCATCATCGTCGATGCCTCCTTCTCACGCATAGAAATACGGATCGAGCACGCTGACCCGCGTGATCTCGTCGACGGGCAGCTCGTTGCGCGCCGCCGTCTTGCGGATCGCCTCCGGCGACGGCGCGTCGTACACGCAGAACGTGCGGTTCTTGTCCTCGCTGACGTATGAGCTGATCCAGGTGACGCCCTCCTCGGCGTTCCGTTCGACAACCGCCCGGCAGATCGCCGCCCCGCCGTCCGCCACCGGGATGTTCAAGCCCTGCGGAAAGGTGCGCTGCACCACGTATCGCGGCATGTACTCCTCCTGTTCGATTGGCCGCTTGAGCATGCGACGAAGCTACGCGCGGCCCGGCGCGAGCGCATCGGGAGGAGCCCCCAGGTTGGGGTCCGCGATTCCCCATCTTGCGATCCGGAGAGGGCGATCGTGCCCGCCTCGCGATCCGCCTGATCTCGGACGTACGTGCGTGCGCTCGTACTACGTCAGGCCGATGCCCTGCGATGCCGCGCGGTTCTCGCGCCGCACGCCCTCGAAGTAGACGATGGCCATGCCGATCAGCGCGCCCGGAATCGCCTCGAGCGCGGTGCTCAGATGCGTGTCGTGACGCCCCGGGATCTGAAAGCCGTTGACCAACAGGCCGAACAGCACGGCACCGATGAGCGCACCGACGAACGCACCGACGATCCCGCCCCAGTAGTGGTCGGGAAGCCAGATCGAGAAGTGCCACAGGGCAAGGCCCATCATCACCCACGCGAGCATCCCCATCAGCGACGTCTCCCGTGACGGCGGTTGCGCGACCGAGACTTCGCCGGCTGCTTGGACTTTGGCACCGGGGCGACGCCTTCGTTCTCGGGAATATCCGGGGCCGGAGCGGGCGCCGCGCCGGCGCCGTCGCCCGGAGCGGGAGCCGGAGCCTGCGGGGGTCCTGTCGTAGGGGCTTGCGCGGGAGCCGGAGCCGGCGGAGCCTGCGCCGCCGGGGCTGCCGGGGCCGCGTCGCGCTTCGGCGGCGTGGTCTTCGGCTGGCGCGGCGGGGCCGGAGCGGACTCCGTCTCGTCGTGCCGCGCGAGCCGACGCGTGAGCGTCGACGTGTGACGGCCCGGCTGCTCGCGCTCGATCTCGAGGTCGCGCTTCATCTGCTCGAACTCGGCCGCCGAGACGGTCTCGCCCTCCGGCTGCGTGAGGCGGCCGGTGCGCCGCGGCCGCTTGACCTCGGGCTCGATATCGGCGCCCGTGTCGGCGTACGCCGGGACGTAGCCGAACTCGGCTTCGATCCGGGCGCGACGGGAGCGGTAGTGAGCCTCACGCTCCTTCCAGTGCGTCAGTACCGGTGAGGCGATGAAGATCGACGAGTACGCGCCGGACGCGACGCCGATCAGCAGCGCGAACGCGAAGTCCTTCAGCGTCGCACCGCCGAACAGCAGCAGCGCCAGGATCGGCATGAGCGTGCACGACGTGGTCGCCAGCGACCGGGTCAGCACCTCCGACATCGAGCGGTTGACGATCTGCGAGAACGCGGCGCGCGGCATCCGCGGGACGTTCTCTCGGACGCGGTCGAACACGATGATCGTGTCGTAGAGCGAGTAGCCCAGGATCGTCAGCAGCGCGGCCACGGTCGCTGTCGTCACCTCCCGGCCGGTCAGTGCGTACACGCCGCTGGTGATGAGCAGGTCGTGCATCAGGGCGATCAGGACGGGGACGGCGAACTTCCACTCGAACCGGAGCGCCACGTAGGCGGAGATCACGAGCAGCGAGGCGATGATCGCCACGACGGCGCTGTCGGCGATCGTCTTGCCGAATGTCGGGCCGACGGACTGGCTGTTGAAATCGGGCGTCCCGTTGTTGGTGACGATTCCGAACTTGCTCTCCAGCGAGCTGCGGAGCTTGGCGACCTCGGCCGGCTGCAGCTGCTTGGAGGAGATCTGGAACCCGTTCTTGCCGAGCGTCGCGTTGCCCGTGACCTTCTGGACGACCGGGTTGGTGGCTCCGGCTGCGCTCGCGACGTCGCGGATCTGCGATTCCGTGGCCGCGCGCTCGAGTCCGACCGCGATCCGGGTGCCCGAGGTGAAGTCGATCCCGAGGTTGAGCCCCCTGCCGCCGATCGCAAGCGCGCCGACGAGCAGGATCACGCCCGACATCGTGAAGAAGTAGCGCGAGGCGCCCATGAAGTCGAAGCGGACGTGCTGCTTCTTGCCGCCGGCGCCGAGCGCGGACGGGCTCGAGATCATCCGCGAGTTGCCCATCGTCATCAGGATCGCCTGGGTCGCGAGCACCGCTGTGAACAGCGAGACGATCGTGCCGATCCCGAGCGTGAACGCGAATCCCTTGACATCCGCGGTCGCGAGCACGAACAGGATGAAGGCCGTCATGATCGTCACGACGTTCGCGTCGATGATCGCGGTGAGACCCTTCCGATAGCCGATGACGATCCCCTGACGAATCGAGCGCCCGGCGCGGATCTCCTCCTTGACGCGCTCGAAGATCACGATGTTCGCGTCGGCGGCGACGCCGATCGTGAGGATCAGACCCGCGATCCCCGGCAGCGTCAGGGTGATCGGGATCAGCTTGATCAGCGCGTAGAAGTAGATCGCGTAGATGATCAGCCCGACGGTCGCGATCACGCCGAGAATCCGGTAGTAGACGATCAGGAAGATCGCGACGATCAGGAGGCCGACGAGGCCCGCGATCAGGCCCTGGTGCAGGGCCTGCTTACCGAGCGTCGCCGACACCTGCGACTCGGAGATGAGGCCGAGGTTGATCGGCAGCGCCCCGAGGCGCAGCTGGGTCGCAAGGTCCTGCGCCGACTGGATCGTGAAGCCGCCGGTGATGTCAGCGCCCTGACCGCCGGTGATCCCGTCGGGATAGGTCTTGAAGTCGATCTGCGGGACCGTGACCAGCTTGTTGTCGAGTGCCACGGCGAAGTGCTGGTTGAACGTGTTGCCGAGACCGCTGACGAGATCGCCGCGGTGTGCGATCTCCCCGGTGACCTTCTGGAACGCCGAGCCGCCCTTGGAGTTGAAGCCGAACGTGACATCGGGATTGCCGCCCTGGTCGGTCGATTGCTGCGGGTTCGTGATCTCGTTGCCGAACAGCGAGACGTGGTCCTTGAGCACGTAGAACTGGGCGTTCGGGTCGTTCGGGTTCGTCTGCTGCTTGGCGTTCGGGTCGGCCGCCTGGAGGACGACCGTGCCGGGCGGCACCACGAGCAGTTCGCCGTCCGCGGCCGTCACGCCCGGTGGCAGCGAGGCGAGCAGATCGGTCTTGTTGTCGTCGGGCCCGGCGAGCAGGCAGTGCGTCCCCGCGGACGGGGTCTTGCCCTGGTCCTTCGCCGCCGCGGCGCAGGCGGCGCTCCCCGGTGCGCCGAACAGGTAGTACTGGGAGCCGAGCCGGGCGTTGTCGGGGCTCACCTGGGCGGGCTGCTTGGACGCCAGCTTGACGGCGTCGTAGAGGCTCATGCTGCCGGCGCCCGGGTCGCCCGGCGCCACCGCTCCCGAGCCCTGGCTGATCGTGACCGCAGTCGGATCCTGCGTTTGCATCTGGCTGGCGACCGTCTTGCCGTTCGGCGTGAGCGCGTTCGCCTCCCAGTCGTAGAACTCCAGGCGCGCGGTCTTGCCAACGATCTTCTCCGCCCGGGCGACGTCGCTCACGTCCGGCAGGCCGACGGTGATCAGGCTGTTGCCGGTCGTCTGGATCTGGGGCTCGGTGACGCCGAGCTGGTCGACGCGCTCGCGCATGATGTCGACCGCGCGCTGCAGCGCATCCTGTGTGACGACCTTCGTCTGCGCCGTCGGCTTGCCCTGATAGACGAGCTCGACGCCGCCCTTGAGGTCGAGTCCGAGCACGGTCGGCTGGGTCGCGATCACGAATCCCGAGACGGCGAGCAACCCGATGACGAGAAGCAGGATGAACCCGTTGCGCTGGCGATCGGTCATCGGCGAGTGGTGATGCTAGCCCCAGCCCTGCTAGGAGTGGTTCGTCGGCGTCAGCACGAGCAGCAGGCCGCCTTCGTCATCATCGTACGCCGGAAAGATGTCGGCGACAGCGCGGGCGGGCAGATCGTGCTCGGCGTTGACCTCAACGGTCTTACCCTGGACGCGCACCTCCCACTCGAGCGCGGTGCCGACGTGGTCGCCGCCGTCGTCGAAGCGCAGCCCGAGAACCTCCCTGACAGGCCGTCCGATCGCCTGCTCGGTCTTCAATCCTGTGAGCTCGAACGATCCGCGGCCGCAGTCCACGATCCGCCCGTCGCGGTCGCAGGCGAAGAACGCGGCGTTCGGAGCGGGGTAGTAGTCGTCCAGCAGCTCGAACAGGTACGCAAACCCGCACCGCTGACATCCGCGCGCCTCACGGCGAAAGCCGGCGTTGCGGTCAGTGGCCATCGATCGGGTGCCGCAGTGCGGGCAGATGAAGTAGTGGTCTTTGGCCATTGGGGCCTGAGGATAGCCGGGGTTGCGCGGCCGCCGGGCCCGCCAGCGTAAGAGTTAAAGAAGCGCCAACGGTCCCGGGTGATCGAGGCCGAGATGCGCAAACGCGCGGCGCGTGGCCGCGCGACCCCGTGGCGTCCGCTCGATCAGTCCGCGCTGGAGCAGGTAGGGCTCGTACACGTCCTCGATCGTGTCCTGCTCCTCCCCCACCGCCGCCGCGAGCGTCGAGAGCCCGACCGGGCCGCCGGAGAACTTCGTGCAGATCGCGCGCAGGATCTCGCGATCGAGCCTGTCGAGACCCTCATGGTCGACCTCGAGCATGTCGAGCGCGCCCGTCGCGACCTCGGCGGTGACAACGCCGCCGTGGCGGACCTCGGCGTAGTCGCGTACGCGCTTGAGCAGGCGGTTGGCGACGCGCGGCGTGCCGCGGCTGCGCTGCGCGATCGCGACCGCGCCGTCGGGCTCGATCGCAACATCGAGCAGCAGCGCCGAGCGATGGACGATCTTCGCGAGATCGATGGGGTCGTAGTGCTCCAGACGGTGTTGGATGCCGAAGCGATCGCGCAGCGGCGTCGTGATCAGCCCGGCGCGGGTGGTCGCGCCGATCAGCGTGAACGGCGGCAGGTCGAGCGTCACCACGCGGGCGCCGGCGCCCTGCCCGACCGTGATCGGCAGGCAGTGGTCCTCCATGGCGGGATAGAACGTCTCCTCGAGCGCCCGCGGGAGCCGGTGGATCTCGTCGACGAACAGCACCTCGCGCGGCTCGAGCGCGGACAGGATCGCTGCGATGTCGGCCTTGCGCTCGAGCGCGGGGCCCGCGGTCTGCGTGAACGGAACCTCGAGCTCGGCGGCGACGATCTGCGCCAGCGAGGTCTTTCCAAGCCCGGGCGGGCCCGCGAACAGGACGTGATCGAGGGCCTCTCCGCGGCTGGCCGCCGCTGCAATCGACACCGACAGCTGGTCCTTGAGGGTCTCCTGCCCGACGAAATCCTCGAGCCGGCGGGGGCGCAGCGAGCGATCGAGCTCGTCCTCGGGGAGCTCCGTCGGCTCCTGGATCCGCTGGCTCATCGCCGCGCCGACCTCAGCGCATGGGCGATCAGGTCCTCCGGACGCTCGGCGGTGGCGCCGTCCAGCAGCTCGTCGACCTCCTGGGCGCTGTAGCCGAGGCCGATCAGACCGTCGCGGGCGAGCGCACGCGGGTCGTCGGAGCGCGTGATCGAGATTGCCTGCTCAGGCAGGGTCGCGCCGACCTTCTCGCGCAACTCGACGATGATCCGCTCCGCCGTCCGCTTCCCGATCCCCGGAACCGCCTGGAGCCGCGCCGCATCGCCCGCGGCGAGCGCCGCGAGGAGCTCCCGCGGCGGGCCGCCCGACAGCACCGCGAGCGCCACCTTCGGCCCGACCGACTGGACGCTCAGCAACATCAGGAACAGCTCGCGCTCCTCCTCGGTCGCAAACCCGTACAGGGCAAGGGCATCGTCGCGAACGACGAGGTGTGCATGGAGCATGATCTGGCGGCCGACCGCCGGGACGTGCCGGAGCGTCTCGGCCGACACCGCGAGCTTGTAGCCGACGCCGCCGCAGTCGATCACGACGTGATCGGCGCGGCGGACGGCAACGGTTCCGGAGACGAGGGCGATCACGCCGCCGCTCCTGAGATCGCGCGCATCAGCGGGGCCCGGTTGAGGTCGCAGATCGCGACCGCAAGCGCGTCGGCGGCGTGGTCGGGCGTCGGCGCTGCGGGAAGCCCGAGCAAGCGCGCGACCATCCGCGAGACCTGGTCCTTGGCGGCGCGGCCGGAGCCGCACACGGCCGATTTCACCTGCTGAGGCGTGTACGACCGGGCCGGGACGCCACGCTGACCCGCGGCGAGCAGCGCGACGCCTCGTGCCTGGCCGACCGCAAATGCGGTCCGTACGTTGGCGCCGAAGTAGAGCTCCTCGACGGCGATCGCAGCCGGCGTGTAGGCGTCGAGCAGCGCGCCGACGCGCTCGTGGATGTCGGCGAGCCGACGCTCGAGCGCGATTCCGGCGGTCGTTGCGATCACGCCCTGGTCGAGGGCGCGCAGGCGCGAGCCGTCGCGCTGCACCACGCCGTAGCCGGTGCTCGCGGTGCCCGGATCGATGCCGAGGACGATCATGCGAACAGACATTCTGCGTGTGTCCCCGGACGCCTCCCCGTGTCGATGCGGGTTCGGGATATCCCGAACCCACACGCACCGTCTACCGGCCGACGCAGGCGCTCAGGTGCCCGTCGCGCCACACGCGGTACACCTTCCAGGCGCCGACGGTCGCGAGCAACTGGTGGCGGGTCAGCCGCGGGTCAATCGCCGCCGGCCCGCCGTCGATCGAATCGTGGGGGCCGACGAACAGCACGCCCCGATGGCGCATCGACGTGCCGACCCGGCCCAGCGTGACGTGCAGCTTCCATGCGAGCGCGGTCTGGACACCGTGGTTGACCGCCGCGAAGCTCGAACGGCAGGGATACACGGCGCTGCGGCCGCCGACCGCGGCGACCGCAGCGCTGAGCTGATCGAGCCGCGTCACGGCCCGGTTCGCGATCGCGTTCTGAGCGCGGGCCTCATTGATGCGCGAGCTCGTCAGCGAGATCGAGAGCACGACAAGCAGGACGACGACCCCGATCCCGGCCAGCGACGCGTGAGCGGCGAGCCGCGGTCGCGACGCCGCGGCGTCGCTCGCCGCGCGCGCGATCCGCACGACGCCGACGCCGGCGAGCACGCAGGTCAGGCCCGCGGCCGGCAGATAGAACCGCTCGAGCCCCGGATAGCCGTCGAGCGTCATCGCCACGACGAGCACCCACCACGCGGCCGCGGCGCCCGCCAGCCCGACGATCAGCCGGTCGCGGTCACGCCACCAGCACAGCGCCACGCCCGCGAGAGCGAGCACGAGCATCGGCAGGACCTGGAGATCGCCGCCGCGCCTGAGCACCTCAAGCAGCTTGTGCTTGCCGAGGTGACCGTTGTACGCCTTCGCGTGCGAGGCGGCCAGGAACGGCTGGCCCGACCCGATCCATGGAGGCACAAACCAGAGGAACGGGATCGCGAACAGGCCGGCGACAAGCAGCACCCGCATCCGCGGCTCCCGCCGCCACAGCCAGATCGCGTAGACGAAGATGAACGGCCATGCCTCCGGCCGGATCAGCGCGGCGCCGACACCCAGCAGGAACGCCGGCGTGTATCGCGCCGCGAGGTGGCGGTCGATCGCCCACAGCGAGCATGCGATCAGCATCGGCTCCGAGGTGCCGCGGTACATGTAGTACGCCCATTCCTGGGTGAGCACGATCCCGATCGCCGCGATCACGCCCGCCACGGCTGGGCCCCAGGTCAGGCCCGGGGACACGCGCCGCGCGAGCTGCGCCCCGAGCCGGTAGGCGGCGACGACGCCGAGCAGGCCGCCCGCGCGCGCCGTGATCACCCACAGGGTCGGCGCGGCGCCGCCGAACAGGCCGAAGATCGTGGTGAACATGACCGGCAGCGGCTTCCACGACGGCCCACCGCCGACGCTGAAGGACAGGTGCGGGTCGAACACCGCCCGGCCCCACACGATCCACGACCACGGGTCATAGCTCGGCACCGTCGGGAGCACCGCCGCCGACAGCGCGGCGACGACAAAGCACGCGATCGACGCCGTCAGGAAGGGCCACCTCGAGAGGTATCCGAGCAGGTCGGCCGCCGGGCGGGCTGCGTGCGGACCGCCGCTCCCGGCACCGCGCCCAGTCGCCTCGGCTGCGCCCGCGGGGGAATCTGGGACGGTCTTGGCCTCCACGACCTCAGGCGTCGTTCGAGAACCGGCAGCGCAGCAGGGTCCGAAGCACGCGGAATCCGTCAACGGCGGTCAGCTTCTTGCCCTCCTCGGTCGCGCGCGCCCGGTAGTGGACCGGGACCTCGAAGATCCGCTCCCGCTTCTGCACGAGGCGGGCGGTGATCTCCGGCTCGATCGCGAACCCCGGTTCGCGCAGCTCCAGGCTGCGGAACAGGTCGGTCCGGATCATCTTGTGGCAGGTCATGATGTCGTGCAGGTACACGTTGAACAGAATGTTGCACGCGAGCGTGACGCCTTTGTTGCCGAGCACGAACAGGAACGAGTGGCTCGTGTAGCCGTCGAACGCGCGGACGCCAAAGCAGGCGTTCGTCCGACCGTCGAGCAGCGGCGGCATCAGCAGCCCGAGGTCCGCCGGGTCGTATTCGAGGTCGGCGTCGAAGATCGCTGAGAACTCCCCTTGGGCGTGGCCCAGCCCGGTCTGGATCGCCGCGCCCTTGCCCATGTTGTGCTCGTGCTCGATCAGCCGCACGCGGCCGTCCCAGCTGCCGCCGCGGAGGATCTCGCGGGTTCCATCGGTCGAGCCGTCGTCGATGATGATCAGCTCGAAGTCGTCCGGCAGCTCCGTCGCCAGCACCTCGGCGATCGCGCGTTCAACGCGTTCGCGCTCGTTGTAGACAGGCATCAGGATCGAGAGCACGTGTGAGCGGGGTTCGGGAGAGTCGACTAGCCGGGGGCCGAAACCGACATGACTCCCCAGGAGGCGCCCCGATGCTAGCGGACGTGGATTTTTTCCGAGAGGATGGTGGCATGGACTTCGCCGCCGCCGGACTGCTCGACGGGCTCGAGGGCGAGGAGCGGAAGGCGCGCGAGCGGCTGTGCGAGCAGCTGGTCGCGGACGGCGTCAGCCTCGAGGAGCTCACGGCGGCCGTTGCCGAGAACCGGCTCGCGCTGCTGCCCGTCGACCGCGTGCTCGGCGGCCGTTATTCGGCCAGGGAGATCGAGCAGCGGACCGGCGTGCCGGCCGACCTGCTGATGCGCTACCGGCGGCTGCTCGGCCTGCCGGCGCCGGAACCCGACGATCCGGTGTTCGGCGACGAGGACGTCGAAGCGGCGCGATCGACCAAGATGTTCCTCGACGCCGGCTTCGACGAGAACGCGATCGCCGAGATCACGCGCGTGCTCGGCGAGGGGATCTCGCGGCTCGCGATGACCGCGACCGCCGCGTTCGCGGAGACGTTTCTGCAGCCGGGCGAGACCGAGCAGGATGTCGCGACGCGGTTCGCGTCGCTTGCCGAGCGGCTGACGCCGGCGGTCGCCCCGATCCTCGTCAGCGCGTTCAACCAGCACCTGCGCGAGAGCGTGCGCCGCGGGATGCTCGGCCGCGCCGAACTGGAGGCGGGACAGGTTCCCGATGCGATCGAGATCGCGGTTTGTTTCGCCGACCTCGTCGGCTTCACGCGGCTCGGCGGCGAGGTCGAGGCGCAGGAGCTCGGGAGCCTCGCGGGCCAGTTCGCGCAGCTCGCGGGGGACGTCGTCATCGCGCCGGTCCGGCTCGTCAAGACGATCGGCGATGCGGCGATGTTCGTCAGCCCGGAGCCGGCGCCGCTCGTGGCGGTCGCGCTCGCGCTCGTGGAGGCGGCCGAGGCGCAGGAGCTACCGGCGCTGCGGGCGGGGATCGCGTGGGGGCCTGCGCTGCTGCGTTCGGGCGACTACTACGGCCAGCCGGTCAACCTCGCCAGTCGCGTCACCGGGATCGCGCGGCCGGAGAGCGTGCTGTGCACCCAGGAGGTCCACGACGCCGCTCCGGACGAGTTCGAATGGTCGTTCGCGGGGCGCCACCGGCTCAAGGGGATCACCGGACCACTGCCGCTGTTCCGTGCGCGGCGGCGGACTGAGGCGGAGCCGCCGGCCGAACCTACGACGAGCCGAGCAGATCGACCACGAACACAAGGGTCGCGTTAGCCGGGATCGTCGGCGGGCTGCCGGTCGCCCCGTACGCGAGGCTCGGCGGGATGATCAGCTCGCGGCGACCACCGACCTTCATGCCGACGAGACCCCGGTCCCACCCCTTGATCACCGACCCCTGGCCGAGTGTGAACGGGAAGGTCTGGTTGCGCTTCCACGAGGAGTCGAACTCCTTGCCGCCCTTGTACAGGACGCCGACGTAGTTGACGGTCACGTTGCTGCCGCTCTTGGCGGCCGCGCCGGTCCCCGTGATCAGATCCTTGACGACGAGGTTCTTCGGTGGCGCCCCGGTCGGAACGGTGACGACCGGCTTCTTCGAGAGCGGCGAGGGCGGCTTCGGCGTCGTGACGGCGGGGGTCGACGTCGTCGAGGTCGTGCTCGTTGTCGCCGTTGCGGTGACCTGAGCCTCGGTCAGGCCGGACGAGGGCGCCTGCGCGACGCCCGGCGCCTTCGAGCTGCCGCAGGCCGCGAGCCCGCCGGCGGCGAGCAGCGACAGGAGGGATGCACTCAGCGTTTTCTTGGTCATGGACGGGCCGGAGGGTAGCGGGCAAGTCGAAGAGGCGGGTTGAGGTGGCGTTTCCCTCAGCCGGCGATCCGCTCGAGCACCTCGGCGTCGACGTCGAAGTTCGCGTGGACCGCGCTGACGTCGTCGGACTCCTCGAGCGCGTCGATCAGCTTCATCAGCCGGGCCGCATCGCTCTCAGCGACCGGCACCCGCGACTTCGGCCGCTGGGTCACGTCGGCGCTCTCGATGTCGATCCCGCCCGAACTCAGCGCGGAACGCACCGCGCCGAGCTCGCCCGGCTCGGTGATGACCTCGAACACGTCGTCGTCCAGGGCGATGTCGAGCGCGCCGGCATCGATCGCCGGCATCAGGTCATCCTCGTCGTAGCGGCTCGCGTCGATCACGATCACGCCCTGCTTATCGAACAGGTACGACACCGATCCGGGCTCGCCGAGATTGCCGCCATGCTTGGACAGCAGGTGGCGGACGTCGGCGCCCGTGCGGTTGCGGTTGTCCGTCAGCGCCTCGATCAGCAGCGCGACCCCGCCAGGGCCGTAGCCTTCGTACACGACGGTCTCGATGCTGTCGGCATCGACGCCCTCGCCGGTGCCCTTCGCGACCGCGCGCTCGATGTTGTCCTTCGGCATCGAGGCGTCGCGCGCCTTCTGAATCGCCAGCGCGAGCGCGGGGTTCCCGTCCGGGTCGCCGCCACCCTCGCGCGCCGCGACCGTGATCGCGCGCGCAAGCTTGGTGAAGTGCTGCCCGCGGCGGGCGTCAACGACGGCCTTCTTGTGCTTGATCGAGTGCCATTTCGAATGACCTGACATGAGCGTCCAGTGTAGATGGGTAGGCTCCAACAGATGAAACCCGTTTCGCTTCCCGTCCTGCTCGTTTCGCTGCTGGCGCTCGCCGGCTGCGGATCGAGTTCCAGCAGTTCCAGCACCGCCAGCAGCACGACCTCGAGCGCGCCGGCGGCGAGCTCCTCGGCCACCCAACCGTCCGGCGGCGCGGCCGCCACCACGCAGGCGTCGGGCGGCGCGGCACCGAGCGGCAGCGCGATCGCGGTGACGATCAAGAACCTGGCGTTCGACCCGAAGACCGTGCACGCGAAGGTCGGCCAGACGATCGTGTGGACCAACGAGGATGGGCCGCCGCACAACGTCACGTGGACCGGCGGTCCGAAGTTCACGTCCTCGTCGACCCTCAACACGAACGACAAGTTCTCGCTGAAGCTGACCCAGGCCGGCACGATCACATACATCTGCTCGATCCATCCGTTCATGAAGGCCTCGATCGTCGTGTCCAAGTAGACGCCCCGCAATGACCGCGATCGCGAACCCGGGGATCTTCAAGGCGTACGACATCCGTGGGCTCTACGAGACGGACATCGACGCCGCGACCGCGCACCTGATCGGGCGGGCGTTCGCACGCGTGATCGCGGCGCTCGACGACAAGCCGGCGAGCGCGCTGCGGCTCGGCCTCGGCCATGACATGCGCCTGGCCGCGCCCGAGCTCGCGGCGGCGTACCGCGACGGCATCACGAGCGAGGGAGCGACCGTCCTCGACGCGGGCCGCGTCGGGACCGAGATGCTGTACTTCCTCGTCGGCTCGCGCGAGCTCGACGGTGGCCTGATGTGCACCGCGTCCCACAACCCGAAGGCGTACACCGGCGCGAAGCTCGTCAAGCGTGGCGCGATCGCACTGTCCGGGGACACCGGCATCGGGGAGATCAAGGCCACGATCGAATCCGGGCTGCCGGCGGCGCCGGGCGGGGGCAGCACCGAGACCGTCGACATCTACGACGAGTTCCACGACGCCGCGATCAGGTTCATCGACCCGACCGCGATCAGGCCACTGAAGGTCGTCGTCGACGGGGGCAACGGAATGGCCGGACCGATGGTCGGCCCGCTGCTGCGGCGGCTCGGTCTCGATCTGGTCGAGGCCTTCTGGGTTCCGGACGGCACCTTTCCCGATCACGAGCCGAACCCGCTGCTGCCCGAGAACCGCGCGTTCATCATGCGCGAGGTCGTCGACCAGAACGCGGACCTCGGGATCGCGTGGGACGGCGACGCCGACCGCTGTTTCTTCATCGACGACCGAGGGGAATTCGTCGACGGCGACTTCCTCACCGCATTGCTCGCGCAGTCGATGCTCGACAAGCAACCGGGGGCGACGATCCTGTACGACGTCCGCGCCAGCCGGGCCGTCCCGGACACGGTGGCGCAACACGGCGGCCGCGCGCTCGTCAACCGGGTCGGGCACGCGTTCTTCAAGACCCGCATGCGCGAGGAGCACGCCGCGTTTGCCGGCGAGGTGTCGGGCCACTACTACTTCCGCGACTTCTATTGCGCCGACTCGGGGACGATCCCGGCGCTCCTGATCCTCGAGTTGCTGAGCACGCGGCACGCGACGATGTCCGAACTGCTCGACCCGCTGCGGTCCCGGTACTTCATCTCCGGCGAGATCAACAGCGAGGTCGCCGACCAGCAGGCGAAGATCGACGAGCTCGCCGAGCGTTACGCGGATGCATCCTTGGAGCGGCTCGACGGCCTCTCGGTGGACTACGAGGACTGGCACTTCAACGTGCGCCCCTCGAACACGGAGCCGTTGCTCCGGCTCTGCCTGGAGTCCCTGCGCTCGCGCGAGGACATGGAAAGCCGGCGCGACGAGGTGCTCGCCGTGATCCGGTCATGAGCACGCGCGAGTCACCCGAAGCGAACGCCGGCGCCGATGAGGCGCTCGTGCGCGCCGCGCGCGCCGGGATCCATCGCCTCGCGCTGCCGACGCCGTTCCTCGTGGGGCGAGTCAACTGCTACCTGATCGAGGACGATCCGCTGACGCTCGTCGACACCGGTCCCAACTCCGGCAAGTCGCTCGACGAGCTCGAGCGCGCGCTCGCCGAGCATGGTCGCTCGATCGAACAGCTCGGACTGATCGTGATCACCCACCAGCACATGGACCATCTCGGCCTGCTCGAGATCGTCGCGCGGCGCTCGGGAGCCGAGGTCGCCGCCTTTCACCTGCTGGGCCCGTACCTGCAGAGCTTCCGGACCAGTGCGACGGCGGACGACGAGTTCGCGCAGGCGGTCATGCGCCGCCATGGCATCCCGGAGGACCTCGTCACGGTGCTCGCATCGGTGGGCGCCGCGTTCCGGGCGTTCGGATCGAGCGGCCGCGTCACGACGGAGCTGCGCGACGGCGACACGCTGACGCTTCGCGATCGGACCCTTCAGGTGTTTCATCGCCCCGGCCACAGCCCCTCGGACACGATCTTCTGGGACGAGCACCGCAGGATCCTGCTCGCGGGCGATCACCTGCTCGCGCACATCTCCTCAAACCCGCTCGTGTCGCGTCCGCTCGGCACGGCGCTCGACGGCCGTGCGAGCGACGCCGCCGCCGCACGGCCGCACGCGCTGCTCGACTACCTCGAGTCGATGCGGTTGACCCGCGAGATGCCCGCCGAGCTCGTCCTGTCGGGCCACGGCGAGCCGATCGTCGACCACGCCGCGCTGATCGACGAGCGCTTCCGGATGCACAAGCGCCGCGCGCGCAAGATCTTGCGGATGCTCGATCGCGGCCCGCTGAGCGCGTACGAGATCGCGGTCCAGATGTGGGGCAACATCGCCGTCACGCAGGCGTTCCTGACGTTGTCCGAGGTGCTCGGCCACGTCGACCTGCTCACGCGCGAAGGGCAGGCACGCGAATTCGAACAGAACGGCGTCGTCCGGTTCGAAGCGCTCAGCTGAGCGCGAGGAGAGTGACGCTTGGCGCCCTACCACGCAGGCATTCGCATGACATTCGTAGAAATCCCTGCACCTAAGGGCCCAAGCACCGGTGCAGAGACAGCCGAAGCTGCCGATTAAACGAGTTGATGGCCGCCCGTTCGGAGTTCAGCGCTGCCGGCGATGAGGATTCGCGCCGAGGAGCGACGTCCCGCCCGGCGGCGGGCGGCGAGTACCCGGTCATCCTCGACAAGCTTCCGGCGATCATCTACGTCGCGGATGCCGGCGACCTCGGGCGCTGGCACTACGTCAGCCCGCAGATCGAGGCGATCCTCGGTTACACCCCCGAGCAATGGTGCGCAGATCCGCAGATGTGGCTCAAGCGCCTGCACCCCGAGGACCGCGATCGCGTGCTCTCGCACGAGCGCGACAGCGTCGTCGGGCACACCGACACGACGGCGCTCGAGTACCGCCTCCATCACCGCGACGGGCACATCGTCTGGATACGCGACGATGCCAAGCTCGTTCACGACGTCAGCGGCGCGCTGCACTGGCACGGCGTGCTCTCGGACATCACCGAGCGCAAGAAGGCCGAAGCGGAGCTCGAGCGCCGCGCCGCGCAGCAATCCGCCGTCGCGCGGCTCGGCGAGCACGCGCTCGAAGGGGCGACGACCGCCGAGCTGATGCAGGAGGCGGTGACGGTCGCCGCCGAGATTCTCGGAGTCGAGACGACCGCCGTGCTCGAGCTCGTCGAGGAGATCGACGGATTCGTGATGCGCGCCGGCGTCGGCTGGCCGGACACGGCGATCGACGCCTACCATGCGCCCACCGGCATCGCCTCACACGCCGGCTACACGCTCGTCAAGCGGGCTCCCGTCATCGTCAACGACTGGAGCCAGGAGACTCGCTTCAAGCAGTCGGCGATGCTCGCCAGCCGGGGCGCTCTCAGCGGCGTCACCGTCCCGATCGTCGGGTCCGGTGGACCGTACGGGATCCTCGGCGCGCAGTCGCTGCACCTGCGGCAGTACTCGCCCGGCGACGTCGACTTTCTGCAGTCGCTGGCCAATGTGCTCGCCGACGCCCTCGAGCGCCAGGCGACCGAGGACCGGATCCGTCACAGCGCGCTGCACGACCCGCTGACCGGCCTCCCGAACCGGGTGCTGTTCCTCGACCGGCTCGACCAGGCGCTCGCGCGCCTTCGCCGTCGCGAGTCGCTGTGCGCGATCCTGTTTCTCGATCTCGACCACTTCAAGCTCGTCAACGACAGCCTCGGCCACCAGGTCGGGGACGACCTGCTCGCCGAGGCCGCTCCGCGGATCAAGCAGGCGGTGAGGATGAGCGACACGGTCGCGCGCTTCGGCGGCGACGAGTTCGGGATCCTGCTCGAGGACATCTCCGGCGAGCACGAGGCCAGCCAGATGGCGGAGCGGATCGCGTCGGTGTTCACCCGCCCGTTCGTGCTCGCGGGGAGCGAGCACTTCGTGACGACGAGCATCGGGATCGCGCTGGCGCGCGGCGGCGAGGTAGCCGAGGAGCTGATCCGTGACGCGGACGCCGCGATGTACCGTGCCAAGGAGCACGGCCGGGCCCGCTACGAGCTGTTCGACGAGGTGATGCGCGGTCGCGCGATGGCGCGGCTGCGGGTCGAGAACGACCTGCGGCGGGCGCTCGAGCGCAACGAACTGGTGCTCGACTTTCAGCCGGTCGTGTCGCTGCGCGAGCACTCGATCGTGAGCCTCGAGGCACTGCTGCGGTGGCGCCACCCGGAGCGCGGGATCGTCCCACCGGCCGAGTTCATCCCGATCGCCGAGGAGAACGGGCTGATCGAGCCAATCGGCCGGTGGGTGCTCGAAGAGGCCTGCCGGCAGGCGTCGGTGTGGCATCGCGACCGGCCCGACGTGGCGCCAGTCACGATCTCAGTCAACCTCTCCGCGATCCAGGTCGCCAAGCGGGGGCTGGCCGATACCGTCGCCGAGGTGTTGCGGGCGACGCGCCTTGACCCGGGGGCGCTCAGCCTCGAGATCACCGAGAGCGTGATGCTGCGCGACGCGGACGCGCTCAAGGACACGCTCCGGGCGCTGAAGGCGCTGGGCGTGCGGCTCGTGCTCGACGATTTCGGAACCGGGTATGCCTCGCTCGGCTATCTCACCCGCCTGCCGCTCGACACGCTCAAGGTCGACCGCTCGTTCGTCGACGGGCTCGGCACCGAGCCACGCGACACCGCGATCACCGAGGCGATCGTCGCGATGTCCCGCGCCCTGTCGCTCGAGGTGATCGGCGAGGGCGTCGAGACGCCGCTTCAGGAGGCCGAACTGACGAGGCTCGGATGCCAGTTCGCCCAGGGCTTCTACTTCTCGCGCCCGGTCTCGGCCCCCGAGATCACGCTGATGCTCGACCGCGGGCCGTCCTGGACCGCGCTGCGAGCCCCCGCCGACGGCGATCAGAGATAGGCCGAGGTTCCGGGCCGCAGCGGCGACACCGTCGCCGTGGCGCACTCATACGCGCCGCCGGGGATCGCGGTGCGCAGCGTGTGCGTATCGTCGGGCGGGATCACCTGCAGGCCGTACGCGGTCGTGCACCCTGCGGTCGACGCCATCCCGTGGGTGACGCCGAGCCGGAACGAGGCGCTTTGGCCGGGCGCGAGCACCAGCGCGACCTCTGGGGCCGCGCCGAAGAAATCGTGCGTGGTCCTGGTCGACTGCGTCGGCAAGGCGTTGCCGGCCTTGTCGAGGAACAGCACGCCGGGATAACCGAACGTGTGGCAGCTGCCGTTGCTCGTGTTGCGCAGCGAGAATCCGAGCTCGCCGTGGCCGGTCGCGCCCTGGCCGCCGAGATACGACAGCGACAGCAGCGACGCCGTGCACAGCGGCGTGGCGGAGCTGACCGACGTCGAGGCGCTCGTCGTTGTCTGCGCGGTGGCCGTCGTCGTGCCGGCGCTCGAGGCGCTGCTCGTGCTCGTGGTGCTCGTCTGTGGCGTTGTCCCTGCGGCTGTGACGGTCGTCGTCGTGGAGCTGCCGCAGCCGCCCAGGGCGACCGCACAGATCGCCACGACCAGCGCCGATCTCAGTGTTCGCACTCGATGATGTTCGCTGTGCACACGCGTAGATCCTGCCATCCGCATGCGAGTATCCCTGCAATCCGATGACAACCGAACGGTCGAAGCAGCTGCTCGACCCGGAGCTGTACGTGCGCCTGATTTTCGCCGCGGTCGTGCTCTGGGTGACGAACGTGCTGCTGATCGGGCTCTGGTACTGGCAGCTCGACCGCGGCGGCCCGCTCGCGCGGGCGCTGCACCCCGAGACTCCTCCCGACTTCCTGTTTCCGGAGATGGACAAGCCGGAGTACGCACCGCCAGGATGGATGCCGCAGCTGATCGACTACCTGTATGTGTCGCTCACGAACGCGACCGCGTTCAACCCGACGGATACGATGCCGCTGACGCAGATCGCCAAGGTCCTGATGAGCGTCCAGTCGATCGTGGCGCTCGTGACGATCGGGCTCGTCGTCGCCCGTGCCGTCAACATACTCCAGTGACCCCGTACCGCCCACCCGGCACCCATCCCCAGCCGCGACCCCGCCGCAAGATCGACTGGGAGCTGATCACCTGCGGCTTCCGCGGCCACAAGCTGGTGGGAACCGACGCGGCGGAGCTCCGCCCCGAGGATGCGCTCGTTGCCTGGGATGCCGGCGGCGTTCGCTGGCATCGCTGCCTGCGATGTGATGCGTGGCTGGCGCTCGAGCCGCCCGCTCAGCCGCAGCGCCAGTACCCGCCCGACCCGGCGCAGATCACCGTGCCGCTCCGCGGCAAGGGGCTGCGCGACAAGATCGTGTTGCGGCTGATCGCGATCGACCGCGCGTTTCACTTCGTCATCCTCGTCCTGCTCGGCATCGGCGTGATCGCGTTTGCCGGCCACGAGGCGGCCCTGCGCAACGCCTATTACCGGATCCTCACCGATCTCCAGGGCGGCGTCGCCGGCGGTCCGGTCCAGAATTCCGGCCATGTCGGCATCCTGCACGAGCTCGATCGGCTGTTCTCGCTGCGCTCCGGCACGCTGCGCGAAGTCGGCGCCGCACTGCTCGGCTACGGGCTGCTCGAAGGGATCGAGGCCGTCGGGCTGTGGTTCACGAAGCGCTGGGCCGAGTACCTCACGTTCCTGGCCACGACGCTGCTGCTGCCGCTGGAGATTTACGAGATCATCCATCGCCGGTCGGCACTGAAGATCGTCGGCTTCCTCATCAATCTCGCGGTCGTCGTCTACCTGCTGTACGCAAAACGGCTGTTCGGTCTGCGCGGCGGCGGCAAGGTGGACGAGCAGCTGCGCGAGCACGCCTCGAGCTGGGAGGCGATCGAGCGGACCGCTCCGCCGGTGCCGACCCTCGTCGCGACGTCCGCGGGAGGGGGCACGCCGTGAGCGTCGCGGGCGCCGACGGGGCGCTCGAGAGCCAGATCCGCGCGATCGGCGAGGAGCTCGCAGCCGCATTCCCGTCGGCGTCGCGCCACCCCGTGCGCGCGCTCGACGCCCGCGCGATGGAGCTGGCCTCGCGCGACGCCGAGCTGCGGGCCGCGCTGTTTCGGTTCGTCGACGTCGTCCCCGCCTGCCGCTCGCTCGACGACGTCGCGCGGCACCTGACGGGCTTTCTCGAAGAGATCCCCGACACGCCGCCGCCGATCTCGGCGGCGATGCGGCTCGGCAACACGAAAGCGGGCCGGGCGGCGCTCGGAGCCGCGGCCGCCGGCGGCGTCAAGCACATGGCGCACCGGTTCATCGTCGGCGAATCACCCTCGGCGGCACTCGGCGTGCTGCGCGCGCTGTGGGAGCACGGGGTGGCGAGCACGGTTGACCTGCTCGGCGAGGCGACCGTCACCCAGGCCGAGGCCGACCACTACGCGGAGCGGTGCACGGACGCGCTCGAGCAGCTCGCGTCACAGTCGCGCCGGTGGCCGCCGCGGCCGGTGCTCGAGCACGACAGCATCGGACCGCTGCCGCGCGCAAACGTGTCCGTCAAGACCTCGGCGCTGACGCCGCTGCTGCGCCCCGATGCGCCCGCCCGCGGCCGCGAGGACGCCGCGCGCCGGCTGCGCCCGCTGCTCGTGCGCGCGCACGAGCTCGGCGCGCACATCCACATCGACATGGAGTCGCTCGACTCCCGCGAAGCCGTCCTCGACCTCGTGCTCGAGCTGCTCTCCGAGGACCAGTTCCGCACCGGGCCGTCCGCCGGCCTCGTCCTCCAGGCATACCTGCGCGACTCGCCCGAGCAGCTCGAGAAGATCCTCGGCTGGGCGCGCAGCTCGGCTCGCAGGGTGCCGCTACAGGTGCGCCTGGTGAAGGGTGCCTACTGGGACCACGAGCTCGTGCAGGCGCGACAGCACGGATGGCCGGCGCCGGTGTTCGAGGTCAAGGCCGACTGCGATCGCAACTTCGAGCTGCTCACGCGCCGGCTGATCGAGGCGCGGCCGCTCGTGCGCGTCGCGATCGCGTCCCACAACCTCCGCTCGATCGCGCACGCGATCGCGGCCGGCAGGCTCGCCGCAGGCGCCGATCGCGACCTCGAGTTCCAGGTCCTGCGCGGCCTCGGAGACGAGCTTCAGGATGCGCTCGCGACGCTCGGATTGCGCGTGCGGACGTACTGCCCGGTCGGCGACCTCGTCGCCGGGATGGCCTACCTCGTGCGGCGCCTGCTCGAGAACACGAGCAACGAGTCGTTCCTGCACGAACAGGCCAGCGGGACACCGCTGGAGCAGTTGCTGGCCGCGCCGTAGGCGGTCGTCCGGCGTATTGTGGCGGGCTATGCCCGCCCCGTTTGCGAACGAGCCCGTGCTCGAGCTGCGGCGAGCGGCTGTCCGCGACCAGCTCGCCGCCGCGCTGGCGCGCGTCGACGCGACGCTGCCGGTGAGCGTCCCGGTGACGATCGGCGGCGATGTCCGATCCGGCGAGGGATTCGATTCGAGCGACCCCGGCGACCCGCAACGCGTGGTGGCGCGGGCGACGTCCGCGAGCGACGTCGATGTCGCCACGGCGGTGGCCATCGCCGGCGAGGGGTATCGCCGGTGGCGGGGGGTGCCGGCCGCGGACCGCGCCGCCGCCCTGATCGCGGCGGCCGCGTGGATGCGCGAGCGCCGGCTCGAGCTGGCGGCACTCGAGGTCAGGGAATGCGCGAAGCCGTGGCCTGAAGCCGACGCGGACGTGTGCGAGGCGATCGACTTTCTCGAGTACTACGCGCGCGGCGCGATCACGCTGGACGGCGGCCGGCCGCTGCTCCAGGTGCCGGGGGAGCGCAACGAGCTGCGCTACGTCCCGCGCGGCGTCGCGGCGGTGATTTCCCCGTGGAACTTCCCGATCGCGATCCCCTGCGGGATGACCGCCGCTGCGCTCGCGGCCGGCAACGCGGTCGTGTTGAAGCCTGCTGAGCAGTCACCCGGCTGCGCGCAGAGGATTCTCGAGGCGCTGCGTGCCGGCGGGGTCCCGCCGGAGGCGATCTCGCTGCTGCCAGGCTTCGGCGATGCCGGTGCGGCGCTCGTGCGCCACCCGGACGTCCACACGATCGCGTTCACGGGCTCGATGCCGGTCGGGCTCGAGATCAACCGGGCGGCGGCCGAGGTGGCGCCCGGCCAGAACCACCTCAAGCGGGTCGTGGCCGAGCTCGGTGGCAAGAACTGCGTGCTCGTCGACGCCGACGCGGATCTCGACGAGGCCGTACCCGCGATCGTCTCCTCCGCGTTCGTCTACGCGGGTCAGAAGTGCTCCGCAGCGGCGCGCGTGCTCGTCCACGAGGCGATCGCCGACCAGCTGATCGAGCGGATCGCCGGCGCCGCACGCGTGCTCGTCGTCGGCCAGGCGTCCGAGCTCGGCACCGACGTGCCGCCGCTGATCGAGCAATCCGCGCAGGAGCGGGTCGACCGCTACCGTGCGATCGCGGAGCACGACGGGCGGATCGTCGTCGGGTCCGAGGCGATCGCGGACCGTGGCTGGTTCTGCCCCCCCACGGTCGTCGCCGACCTCACGCCCGGCTCGGCCGTGCTGGAGGAGGAGATCTTCGGGCCGCTGCTCGCGATCGACCGCGTCAACGGCATCGAGCAGGCCTGCGAGATCGTCGACAGCCTCCCGTTCGCGCTGACGGGCGGCCTGTTCGCGCGCGACCCCACGACCGTCCGCTACGTCCGCGATCGCACGCCGGTCGGCAACCTGTACGTCAATCGCGGCATCACCGGCGCGATGGTGGGCCGCCAGCCGTTCGGTGGCAACCGGCTGTCGGGAACCGGGACGAAGGCCGGCGGGCCGGACTACCTGCTGCATTTCGTCGAGCCGCGCGCGGTCACCGAGAACACGATGCGTCACGGGCTCGTCGTGTGATCGGCGACGGCGCCGTGATTGTGGACAAGTACCCTTGAATTCCCCCGCGGACGGGTCGATCATCGCCGGTAGTGATGGTCGTCCCGCCCTCAGCTGCGTGGAAGCTGGTGCTCGCGATCGTGCTCGGCGCCGCGATCATCCTCAGCGCGTCCGCGCGCGCCCCGAAGCGGGCGATCCCCGGTTCGGACCTGCGGCGGCTCGTGCTCTCGGCGCTCGGCCTGTACGCGGTCGGAGGGTTCGCCTCGCTCACGCACCACCCGGCTCTGGCGGGACTCGTCTATGCGGTGGGGATCACCGTATGCGCGCTCGCGGCGTGGCTCTCCCGCGGTAGCGACTCCGAGGACCCTCCCGACGACGACGAGCCCGTCGACGAGCAGCCGCCGCCCGAGCCGGATGGCATGCCGCGATTCGACTGGGCGGTGTTCGAGCGGGAGTTCCGCTCGTACGCCGAGCGCGAGCGCCAGACCGTCTGAGGGTCGGCAGATTCCCTCACTTCTCCCGACCCGGAGCCGTGTGGCGACTCACGCCTCGGACGCGCGGGGCGATCGCGCTCACCGCGCACCAGCACGTCAACTGCGGGAACGTGCTTCGCCGCCGGCCGCGGTCTCGTCACGTGACCGAGTGGCCGTCACGGCCAAGGAGCAACTCGTGTAGCCGGGTCTCCCCCGCGAGCTCAGGATGGAACGCGACGGCGATCACGTTGCCCTCGCGCACGGCGACCGGATGACCGTCGATCGCCGCGAGCACCTCGACGTTCGCGCCGCATTCGGCGACCCAGGGCGCGCGGATGAAGACCGCGCGGAGCGGGCCGTCGGGAATCCCGTCGAGCGCGACCGTCGACTCGAACGAGTGCAGCTGGCGGCCGAACGCGTTGCGCTCGGCGCGGATGTCGAGGACGCCGAGGTGGTCACGGTCGAGCATGATCATGCCGGCGCACGTGCCGAGCACGGGAGTGCCGCTGCGGACGAGCTCGCGCAGTGGCTCGGCGAGCCCTTCGCGCTCGATCCCGAGCGTCATCACGGTCGACTCGCCGCCCGGGATGATGAGCGCGTCGAGGCCCTCGAGGTCGTCTGGGACACGGACCTCACGCGGTTGCGCGCCGAGCCGCTCGACGATCTTGGCGTGCGCCTCGAACCCGCCCTGCAGGGCAAGGATGCCGACGCGTTTGCGTTGCGGCGCCGGCGTCGCCGCCACGCTCACCAACCGCGTGGCGAGAGCAGCTGCTCGGCCTCGAGCTTCGACGATTCGAGACTGACCATCGGCTGGCCGAGCCCCGTCGAGGCGGCCGCGATGCGCGCCGGATCCTGGTAGTGCGTGGTGGCTTGCACGATCGCGCGGGCACGGCGTTCCGGATCCTCCGACTTGAAGATCCCGGATCCGACGAACACGCCCTCGGCGCCGAGCTGCATCACGAGTGCGGCGTCGGCGGGCGTCGCAATCCCGCCCGCGCAGAACAGCACGACCGGAAGGCGGCCGTCCGCCGCAACTCGACGGACGAGGTGAAGCGGAGCGCCGAGATCCTTGGCGGCGGTCGCGATCTCGCCGTCGTCGAGCATCGTCAGCCGCCGGATCTCCCCTCTGATCACCCGCAGATGCCGGACCGCCTCGACGATGTCACCGGTTCCGGCCTCGCCCTTGGATCGGATCATCGCAGCGCCCTCGCCGATCCGCCGCAGCGCCTCGCCGAGGTTGGTCGCACCGCACACGAACGGCACCTTGAACGCCCACTTGTCGATGTGGTTGGCCTCGTCGGCGGGAGTGAGCACCTCGGACTCGTCGACATAGTCGACCTCGAGCGCCTCGAGCACCTGCGCCTCGACGAAATGGCCGATCCGCGCCTTCGCCATCACCGGGATCGTGACGGCCTCCTGAATGCCCTTGATCATCTCCGGATCGCTCATCCGTGCCACGCCGCCGTCTCGACGGATGTCGGCGGGGACCCGCTCGAGCGCCATCACGGCAGCGGCGCCGGCATCCTCGGCGATCTTCGCCTGCTCGGGCGTGACGACGTCCATGATCACGCCGCCCTTCAGCATCTCCGCGAGGCCGGCCTTCACGGTGAAGGTGGACTCGTCACGGGGGGTTCCGTTGTGCTCGCTCATCTCGTGTGAGTGTACCCGGGCGCTACCGTGTGACGCGATGAGCGAGACCGGCATCTTCGTCGCCGCAAATGGGTCGATTTCCGCGACCGAGCTGGCGCGTGGTCCGTGGGACCCGAACGCTCAGCACGGGGGCGCGCCGGCCGCCCTGATGATGCGCGCCTTCGAACGATTGCCCGCGGCGGAGGGGCTCGTCCTCGCCCGGATCACGTACGAGTTCCTGCGGCCGGCCCCACTCGGACAGCTCGACGTCGAGGCGGTTGTCGCCCGCCCCGGGCGGCGGGTCCAGCTGCTCGAAGGCTCGATCTCGGCGAATGGCACAGAGGTCGTGCGCGCACGAGCGCTCCAGGTGCGCAGCGTCGACATCGGCTCGGCGTCGGCACTCGGCGCGGGGCCGGAGCCGCCGCCGCCGGGCCCGCGGGAGGGGCGTCCGAACGAGTTCGTCCCGACGTTCAGGCCGATGTTCGCCCCGGACGCGATCGAGATCCGGTTCGTCGCGGGCACGTTCGGCGGCGGGCCGTCGACGGCGTGGTTCCGCCTGCGGGCTCCGGTCGTCGCCGGCGAGGAACCGACGCCGCTGCAACGGCTCGCCGCCGCCGGCGACTTCGGCAACGGCATCAGCTCAGTGCTCCCCTGGGGCGAGTACCTGTTCATCAATCCGGACCTGACGCTGTACATCGAGCGGCCACCGGTCGGCGAGTGGATCTGCCTGAACGCGCAGACGTCGATCGCGCTGGACGGGATCGGGACCGCGGAGGCGGTGCTCTACGACACGCGCGGCCGGGTCGGCCGGGCGACGCAGGCGCTGCTGATCGCCCCCCTGTAGGCGCCCGGCTGCCGGCGGACGCTACTTCAGCCGGAACGCCTTGATGCGGACGTCGTACTGCTGGGCGTCGCGCGCGTACACGCCGTAGGCCAGCGCCTGGATGAGCGACAGCAGCGCCGTGTGCGAGCGGACGAACGCGGGCGTGTTCGACGAGTAGTACAGCCGGATCCGCGCGAGCCGCGCGACCTCGGAGAGAGTTGCGTCGGTGATCGCGAGCGTCGGCGCCTTGCGGTGGCGCGCGAGCTTCATCGTGCGCGTGATCAGCGGGTGCGGCCGCCCGGCCGAGAGGCCGACGACGAGCGTGTGCTCGTCGATCCGGCTGAGGCGACCGAGCGCCTCCTGGGAGGGGCTCGCGACGATCTCCGCGCGGAGGTCGAGCAGCATCAGCAGATGGCGCAGGTAGCTCGCGAAGAACGCCATCTGATCGGTGCCGGCGATCAGCACCTTCTCGGCTGAGACGATCGCGTCAATCGCCGCCTCCACGTCGGAGCGGCTCAGCTTATGGGCCGTGTCCTCGACGTTGACATGATCGGCGGCGAGCGCAGCCTCGAATTCCGTGTGGTCGAGCGAGAACAGCGGCGCCGCGGCCGTCAGCGTCTCCGTCACGCCCGGCGGGCGGCGGCGGTACTCGTCGCGCGCCGCCTGCTGCAGCTCGGGGAAGCCTTCGAACCCGAGCGCCTGCGAGAACCGCACGACGGTGCTCGAGGATGTGTTCGCGCGGCGTGCAAGCTCCTCGGCGGTCTGGAAGGCGGCTTCGTCGAGATGGTCGACGATGTACTGCGCAACGTCCTTCTGCGAGCGCGAGAAGTCATCGAAGCGAGCGCGGATGTAGGCGGACAGCGCTTGGTGGCCGTTGACGTTCTCCGTCGCGACGGTGGGAGTGGTGGTTGCTGGCTTCATTGGCAGGCGTCTCATTCGACGCCTGCTGCCGTCGTTCCTTCACCGTTGCGCGCGGCGCTGCATCTGAGTGCCGTCGGGAGCGGTGAATCCGAAGCGGGCGTAGAGGCCGTGAGCGTCCTTCGTCGCCAGCGTCCAGTTGAGCTTCGCATGCGGTCCGCGATCGACCGCCTCACGCACAAGCTCGACCCCGAGCCCTCGACCCCGGTAGCCGGAGAGAACGTACACGTCACACAGATGCGACACGTGCACCCCGTCCGAGATCACGCGCGCGAAGCCGACCTGGGCTGGTCCGTCATACAGGCCGACGACGCGCGCCGCCCCGGCGATCGACCGCTCGACGTCCTCGCGCGGACGGCCGGCGGCCCAGTAAGACTCGTTGGTCAGATACGCGTGGACGGCGTCGACATCGATCCGGCCACGATCATCATCGAGCTCCAGGTTCCCTGGAAGCGACCGTCGCACGCGGTCAGATCCGCTGGTCGTATTCCTGGTTCTGCTTACGCTCGGCCATCACCTGAACGATGATGTACCCCACCAGCGCGGTCACGAGGATCCCGATCCCACCGAACGTGAGCAGCAGCGCAATCGTCTGCCCAAGGGAGTTGGAGGAGCTGGCGGCGACAAGCATCGCACCCAGCAGCGTACCGGATGGCGCCCCGGTCGCGTCGCCCATCGCGGTGGTAGCGTCGCAGGCGGCACGGCCCGGTAGCTCAGTGGTCAGAGCAGCGGACTCATAATCCGTCGCGCGCAGGTTCGAGTCCTGCCCGGGCCATC
>DATKOY010000167.1:0-19582 GCA_035524415.1 Solirubrobacteraceae bacterium
GCCTCCTCGCCTCGCTCCTCGTAAAGATGCAGGATGGTCTCGCCGTCGCCCTGACTGCGGAAGCGATGCCGGCCCTCGAGCTCTCGGCGCAGCTCCCGGAAGTTGTAGATCTCGCCGTTGAAGACCAGCCACAGCGTCCCGTCTTCGTTCGTCAGGGGTTCGTGAGCAGCCTCGCTGAGGTCGATGATCGAGAGCCGCCGGTGACCGAGGCCGAGCGGGCCGTCCATGTGCGTCCCTTGGGCATCGGGGCCCCGGTGCGCGAGAGGCCGCAGCATCGCCGCGCTGACGCTGGCGGAGGCGGCTTGGCCACGCACCACAAACCCGCTG
Organism: Solirubrobacteraceae bacterium; assembly: GCA_035524415.1. Taxonomy (GTDB): domain Bacteria; phylum Actinomycetota; class Thermoleophilia; order Solirubrobacterales; family Solirubrobacteraceae; genus Palsa-465. The sequence goes on from DATKOY010000167.1 coordinate 328, forward strand.
ATCCCGCACACGACCGAAGGATACCCCTCGACGCCTCCGCGCTCACGGGTACAAAGCCGGATCGGTGGTCTCCGCCGGCTGGAACCCGCCAATCCGCGCGACCTCGTATGCCAGACCGACAGCCAGCACGGGAACCAGGTGAAGGCCGTACCGGGGCGTGGAGAACAGGACGGCGTGAACCACGATCTTGGAGAAAACCATGTAAACCAGCACCCAGGCCATCGCTGATTGGCGGGTAGCCGCCAGCAGACCCAAGAGGCCGACGATCATCGCTCCCGAGTTGGCGAGGAGGAGCAGGCTCTTCACTCCCAGCACATCAAGCTCTCGGCGACGGACCGCGGTGCCGAAGGAGATGCCAACCCGACCTAAGTACTCGGTGTGACTTCCCAGAAACAGCCGCGTGGCCCTCTCCAGCGCACCGAGCGCGTAATACCCGGGATGATCGACCAGCATCGACACGGCCTCTCTCCGCAGGCAAGCGTCAACGGCGGGCGGCGGCGCCTGCGGGCCTCCGCACCGAACGATCGCCGCCTGGAAGTCCGGCGACTCGTACTCCGTGAGAGCGGGCCGGTGTGCGGAGAGCCAGATCTGGGGGCCAGAGCCGCTCGAGAGAGGCATGAACACGCCGAAGGTGCGCCAGTTGTGCACCGTCCAGGGCGCGAGCAGAACAGCCGTGAGCGCGAGTGTAGTGCAGCCCGCTATCGTCAGCGCTTTCCAGCTCCGCGCACGAAGGCCGAGAACGACCGCTGGTAGGGGAAGCCAGACTAGGAACTCAGGCTTCACGACGACCAGCATGGCGGCCGCCACTCCCGGCACTGCGCTCCATCGGGCCCACGCGCGCACACCGGCGGACTTCGGTGGACGAGTGAGAGCCCACACCAATAGGGCGACGAGGGCTACGACCAGGCATTCGGACACGAGAACGCTCGGATAGACGAACAGCGCCGGGAGCAGCGCCAGAGTCGCGCACGCGGCCAGCCCGGCGCGGTCGCCCCAGAGTCGCATGGCCGCGAGGCCCGCCAACGCCGCCGCGAGCGCGACGAGCCCGGCCTGCGCGGCCCGTACCACCGAGAGCGCAAACGCACCTCCGGCGAGGAAGGGAACGAGGAACGCTGGGTAGCCGGGCATGAAGTGGGTGACAGCTGACCCACGAGCGACATAGCCGGTTCCTGCTGCCATGGAGCGGGCCAACTCGAGATAGACGGCGGCGTCCGCCGAGACGGCCGGGCCAGGAACGAGCCACACATACAACAGGTGCGCCGCCAAGCTGATCGCGGCCAAGCCCCATAGGCGCACCATGCAGGCGCGATCCGCCACTGCTGCTCCCGCAGGGCTTCGGTTTGGTTCTCTATTCGGGGTCGAACCTCGGCGGTGGACCCGGTTCTGGCGACCCCTATGGGCCAGAGCTGCAGTGAAGACGCTCGCCAGACCTTGGGCAGCGCGCTCGATGCTGAAGCTCCGAGCTCGCTCGCGCGCGGCGATCCCGAGTCCCTGGCGCAGTTCCTCTGAACGTGCAAGTCGTGACAGTGCTGCCGCGAGTTGTCTCTCGTCATCCGGCGACACCAGCAGCCCGGAGCGCCCATCCTCCACGATCTCCGGGATGCCACCGACCGCCGATGCCACGACGGCCTTGCCGCACGACATCGCCTCGAGGAGCGCCACGCCTAGGGCCTCGTAACGCGACGGGAACACGAACAGGTCGGCGGCACGCAGCAAGTCGACGACGTCGCTCCGTTCGCCCAGCCAGGCCACGTGGTCTTGAACGCCCAGCTCGCGACTCAAGCTCACGAGCGGAGCCAAGAGTGCACCCGTGCCGACCACCGCCAGTTGCGCCGAAACACCCAGGCTACGGGCCTGAGCGAGGGCGCGTAGAAGAGTGTCGAACCCCTTCTGGGGGTGCAGCCGCCCGACGGCGAGTAGTCTCAGGCCCCGAGAAGGCCAGGCAGCAAATGCCCCCGGGTCGGGGGGGCCTGGGCAGTAGCGTTCGAGATCCACGCCGTTGTGCACGACTTCGATCCCGGTCCAGCCCATGTGAGCCCGATAGTCCTCGGCCACGGCCCGGGAGACGGCCACGAGCGCCGCCGCTCGAGCGCCGGTCCAGCGATCGATGCGTTTCTTGAAGGCGAACAGGACGCCGCTACGACTCTCGTACGTGTAGTCGGGATTGTGCAGCGTAGACACGACAGGAACACGGAGGATGCCGCCAGCAAGTCGTCCAAGGACGTTGGCGTAGTACAGATGCGTGTGAATCAGATCGGGCCGGAGACGGCCCAGCGTTGCGAGCAGCCGATACAGGCATGCAAGGGGCCTGCGTCGTGGACTCCGACCGATGCGAGCGACTGGGACGCCGCGGTACTCGATCGCGTCGGCCAGCGCGTACGGCGAGTCGAGCGCAAGGACGTGAAGGTCAAACATCCGACTCAGCGGCCGGGCCACTTCGGCGAGCATCGTCTCCGCTCCCCCCCGCCCGAGGCTCTCGATCAGCATCGCGACGCGCGGCTTCGTGACAGCAGGGAAGGTCCCAGGCTCCGACCGCACGTGGGAGGGGCACGCCTTCTCTTCCACGCTCAGTCCTCGTCGCGTGCGGCTGTGGGCCGACTTGTGTAGACTCCCACCTCGGCGAGTCTAGGCGTGATCGGCGCGCGCGCCAAGGTGCGCTGGCATACTCGGTCGGTCGAGCCCGAGGCTGGACGGTGAAGATCCTACTGACGAGCGTACTCAACCCGTGGGAGTCGGGGCACGGGGGCGGCCAGGTCCTGACGCACGATCTCGCCGCAGCCCTCGCGCGACGGGGCCACGAGATCACGGTCGGCTATTCGACCAGGGACCCGTCCGTCATCCCGGCCGGCCTTCCCTATGCAACTGACAACGTCCGGCATACCGAGCGCGTCTACCTGACGCCGCTCAAGCGCGCTCTCCGCGTCGCCAAGAGAGGAGTGGGGCGTTGGGACATCGTCCACGCCCAGGGCCTAGAGGGAGCGTTTCTGTCGTTGGCTCTCAAGCGCGCCTGCCCTCTCGTGACGACGAGTCATCACCCCGATCCTCCCGAGCTTCGCGTGGCGCCGGCTCGGTGGCGCCCGTTGGCAAGGATGCGTTGGGTGTGGCTGCACATTGCGGCGCTCCTTGAGCGCCGGGCGCTCATCCATGCGGATCATGTCGTCTGCACCAGTCGCCACTCCGAGATCCTCCTGCGTAGCCGCGGCTACCTGCGTTCTGACGCTCGCGTCACCGTTGTGCATAGTGGCGTGTCGGTGGCCGGAGTCGAGGCGACGGCCCAGCGTGCCCATGTTCTGCTGTGCGTCGCCCGCCTCGACGGTCACAAGGGGATCGATGTTCTTTTGCAGGCAATTGCCAGGCTGGGCCCGGAAACTGGGCTGCTCGAGATTTATGGAGAAGGTCTCGAGGAGGCGCGCCTTAAGAACCTGGCTCGCTCGCTTGGCATCGAGCACCGCGTGAGCTTCCGCGGGCGCGTGGCACGAGGCGACGTGCTTGCTAGGATCGCGCAAGCCGAGGTCCTCGTGCTCCCGTCGCGAGCCGAGAACTTCCCCGGCGTCGTCCTCGAGGCGATGGCGCTGGGCACGGCGATCGTGGCCACGAACGTAGGAGGTATTCCGGAGGCCGTGACGTCTGAACGTGAGGCACTTCTCGTGGAGCCGAATGATCCTCAGGCTCTCGCGGACGCCATTGGTCGACTAGCTCGGTCCCGCGACTTGCGCCAGGAGCTGGCGGCGAACGCCTTCGCTCGGGCTCGCGAGTTCACCTGGGAACGGAGCGCAACCAAACTGGAAGGGCTTTACCAAGGGCTGTTGCACCGCCCCTCGACGGCTGCGAGTAATGATCCGTGCGGACCAGCGTCGCGCGACTCGGAGCGGTAACGCATGCGATTCCTGCTCCCCGGCGCAGTCGCGACAAGCCGGTTGACCGGCGGGCCGATCGCCGCCTGCGACGTTGGGCCATGAGGATACTCCTTACAAGCGTACTCAACCCGTGGGAAGCCGGCCACGGTGGGGGGCAACTTTCGACTCACAATCTCGCTGTCGCACTTTCGGGTCTAGGCCATCACGTTACCGTTGCCTACTCGGCGCGGGACCTGTCGGCGGTGCCCGTCGACTTGCCGTATGAGACCGAAACCGTCGCTCACACAGAGCGTATCTACTTTGCACCGCTCAAGTGGGCTCTCCGGCTGGCGCGGAGAGGGGACCGCCGCTGGGACATCGCTCACTCGCAAGGATTCGAAGGTGCCTTCCTGTCCCTGGTGCTGCGACGGGCCTGTCCACTGGTTGCGACAAGCCGCCATCCGGATCCACCCGACCTTCGCGGCATACCGTCTCGGTGGCGTCCTATGGCAAGGTGCCGCTGGAACTGGGATCACATATCACCCCTGCTGGCACGCCGGGCCCTCATGCAGGCCGATCACGTGGTCTGCGTCAGCCGTCACTCCGAGTCGGTCCTGCGAGCTCGCGGCTACGTCCGCTCCGGCACCCCGACGACGGTTATTCATAACGGGGCCTCGCTCCTCGGCGTAGAAGCGGCGTCGTCTCGTGCCCGCGTCCTCGTGTGCGTGGCGCGCCTGGACGCCCACAAGGGTATCGATGTGCTGCTGCGTGCCCTCGCCAGCCTAGGCGCAGATGCTCTGCCTCTCGAGATCTACGGGGAGGGTCCTGAGGAGAGCGCCCTCAGAACCCTCGCCCGCTCGCTGGGTGTCAGCGACCGCGTGACCTTTCGCGGCCACGTGCCACCGCGCCTGGCGCTCGCACGGATCGCCGAAGCTGAAACGCTCGTGCTGCCGTCGAGGGCCGAGAACTTCCCCAGGGTAATCCTTGAGGCTATGGCGCTCGAGACTCCCATCGTGGCCACTCATGTTGGAGGCATTTGCGAGGCGGTTGAATCCGAGCGGCACGCTTTACTCGTGGTGCCCGATGATCCCCTACCGTTAGCCCGAGCCCTCACCCGTATGTCCAGTTCGGAAGAGCTGCGGCGGCGGCTGGCCACGAACGCGCGCGAACGATCGCGGGACTTCACCTGGGAAGAAAGCGCCTCCGCACTGGAGCGTCTCTACGAGGGGCTCACAAGAAGCCCGTCGCCGGTTAGGTCCAGCAGGACGTGAGAGCGGTGGCCTCCGCGCCGCGGCAGATCCCGATGCCGCGGACGACCCTTGGAGGTGCGATGGGGTCGCTCGGCGGGGTGAACCTGCTGTCGCTCGGCGCGGGCGTCGTCCGGCTCAAGGTGTTCGCCCTATTCTTGGGGCCGGCCGGGATGGCAGTCGTCGGACTTGCCAGTACTTTCTTCGATCTGTTGGCCACTGCCTGTCGTACCGGAGTGCCAACTGGCCTCGTTCGCGAGATGGCCCGGCACATCGCCGAGGGCAACGCCGCACTCGCGTGGCGCGTGTTGCGCGACGCGCGGCGTCTGCTCGCACTGCTCGGGGTCATGGTGGCGGCGGCTTGCGTTGGCCTACCGGCTGCGGTGCTCGAGCGACTGCTTGGCGTCGCGCTCCCTCGCTGGTTCTTTCTGTCTTTGTGCGTGGCCCTGCCTTCCAGCGTACTGGCTTCCGGGGCCGAAGCCGGCCTGAACGCGATCGGCGCGATTCGCGACATCGCGCTGGTGAAGGCGATCACCGTCTGCGGCGGCCTACTTGTGGCCGTTCTGCTGGTTGCCTTGCTCCGTGTGGACGGGGGAGTCGCCCAGGTCCTCACAGCGGCCGCCCTATCCTTCGTGGTGACCGAATTCTTCCTGAACAGGCGGCGCGAGCGTGCCGGCAACAACGACGCCGTGGTTGGCCAGCCAGATGCGCGGGCGGCGATACGGCAGGTACTCGGCGTGGGTGGTGCGCAGTTCATCTACCACCTGGCGGTCGCGGCGAATCGCGTCGCCCTTCGGGGCGTCGCAGCCAACTGGCTTGGGATCACGCCCGCGGGCTTTCTTCAGGCGACACTAGCAGTTTCGCAGCAGTACACCGTCGCCGTTTCCGCGGGCCTCTTCGTCTATCTCTACCCTCGCTTCTCAAGCCAGCTCCGCGACCCGGGCGCTATGGCGGCGGAGGGCACTCGGACGGTGCGTTTCCTCCTTGCTGTCCTTGTCCCGTCCGCCTGCGTGCAGGAGGTCTTCCGTGGACCCGGCGTCGCCCTCGTCCTCTCCCCGCAGTTCGCGCCGGTGGCGGCCCTGCTGGCGCTGACGATTCCGGCGGACTTGCTGTTCCTCGTCGGCACCGTGCCGCGCACCGCTATGCTGGCGCAGGGTCGCGCACGCGAGTACGTGGCGCTGGGCGTCGGTGGCGAGGCGGTGCGGCTGGCGGCGTTTGCGGTTGGCCTCGCGCTGCGTTCCTTGAGCGCCGCCATAGCTGGGCTCCTCGTCGCGGAGTTTGGCATCCTCGTGGTACTAGTCCTCAGGACGCGGCCACGGTCCCCAGATCAGACGAAGTCGTGGGGTTTGTTGGGAGGGGGTCTCCTTGTCGTCGGGTGGCTCTCTCTCGTCCAGCGTCCGCTTGTCGCCATCCCCGCGGGTGTGATCGTGGCCGCCGCATGGCTCTGGTGCTCGCGCGCTTCGATTCGTGCGGGTGTGCAATGACGCGAGCTTGTCCGGTCTGCGAATCTTCACTGACCAGACCTTGCCGAGCTCCTAGTGGTTTCAGTCTCGCGATGTGCCGCGCATGTTCCTCTTGGTTCGTGGATCCCGCACCTACGGAGGCCGAGTTGCGAGCCTTCTATGATAGGGAGCACAGCCAAGGCCGTACGTCGTGCGGGCCCGATGGCGCCGAGTTGCAGCGCCGCCTCGACATCCTGACGGGCCGCCTCCGCAAGCGAGACGCCCGTGTACTGGACGTCGGGACCGGTCCGGGCACCTTCGTTCGGGCCGCGCGACTCCGGGGCCTTCGCGCGGTGGGCTGTGAGCTTTCCTTCGCGGCATTCGCGAGACGGCCCGGGCCTTTTCCTGCCTTCGTGGGTTCACTAGACGCAGTGAGGCGCGAGCCGCGTTTCGACGCGGTCTGTTTCTGGGACGTCCTGGAACACCTTGCTCAGCCGCTGGACACGCTACGCAAAGCACACAAGCTGCTAACGCCGCACGGGATAGTCGCCGTATCGATGCCGAACCATAGAAGTACGGCGCGGGCGCTGCAGGGCTGGAGGTGGCCATACTACGAGTTCGCGTCTCACGGCCACCTGCTTCATCTCTCGCTGAGGCAGGTGCACATTCTCTTGCGTCGGGTTGGCCTCCGTCCCGTCTATTGGGAGACGCGTGGCTCAGCCGACCTGCGGGCGGCTGCATTCGTGCGCAGACTCCGGCCGCAACCCGCTGCGGCGTGGATTGCCGACGGGTTGAGCGGCTTGCTCGCACGCGTCGCGGTTCGCTTCGGCTTCGGAAACACCCTCGTCGTCCTGGCAGCCCGAAGTGGCGACGCGGACCGCTGACGGCCACCATGTGACGCGACTTCGTGTCGGCATCGACGTCTCGGGTGCTCGATCACCTTTGAGCGGAATCGGTCAGTATACGATCGGTCTTGTCGAGGCCCTCCTGGCCGTTCCCTGCGACCAGAGCTTTGTCCTGTTCGCCAATTGCTTTCGGGAAAGAGATCGCCAACTGCGGTTTTCCATCCCGGTCGTGAACCCACGCCTCCCGTCACGCGTGCTCCTGGGCGCGTGGAGATACCTCAAGTGGCCCCCCGTTGAGGCATTCGTCGGACCGCTCGACGTATTCCATACCTCGGACTGGGTTCACCCGCCGCAGCGCGCAGGCGCGTGTGTCACGACCGTACACGACGTGGGGCCGCTCGTTCACCCAGAATGGTACGCGCCCGAGATCGTGGAGATACATCGTCGAAACAACGCTGCCGCGGCCACCCGCGCGACGCTCGTCGTGACGGACTCCCAGTCGACGCGTCGCGACTATCTTAGTCACTTCCCAATCGATCCTTCTCGCGTCGTGGCCGTGCCCCTTGCGGTTTCGCCGTTGTTTCAACGCAGCTGGAGCGAGGACGTGAGCGCTAGACAGGCCTACGACCTTGCTGAGAGGTACTTGCTGTATGTGGGCACGCGCGAGCGGCGTAAGAATCTGTTGGGTCTCGCGGAGATCTTCAGAATGGTCGTGGTCGAGCACCCGGACCTGCAACTCGCGGTAGTGGGCATGCGTCCCTGGCTAGAAGCTAGTCGCGTCCATGGCGCTTCGAGCTGGACGCATCACTCGTTTGAGCGTCGCTGCGAGGAGCTTGGCATCAGCCGGCAAGTCCGTGTCCTCGGGCAAGTCCCCAGCGAGCATCTGGCGGCACTTTATGCGGAAGCGAGCGCGTTCGTGTTCCCTTCACTGTACGAGGGCTTCGGGCTTCCGGTCTTGGAGGCGATGGCCTGTGGCACTCCCGTCATCGCGTCGAACCGGACCTCGATTCCCGAGGTCGCGGGGAGTGCGGCGCGCCTTGCGGACCCCGAGGACGTCGGTGCCTTCGCTCGGCAGATCAGCGATGTGCTCGGAGACGCGACGCTGAGGGTCGAACTGCGCGAACGGGGCCTGGCCCAGGCGGCGAAGTTCAGCTGGGCGGCCACCGCGGTAAGAATGCTGGATGTCTATGCGCGCGCAGCGCAGCTCGTTCGTGACCGCGCGGCGAAGCTGGCTGAGGCGTGAAACAGTGGCACGATTGGGTTTCGTATCGTTTGGTGTCGTCTCGAGACTGGGTGCACGGCGGTCCAGCGGCGCGCATCCGATCCTCAGGGGCTAGCCGCACGCGCCCGAGGGGGGGCGTGAAAGAGGAGATTCGTAACAAGGGTCCGGAGGGGACGGCGTCCGCCGGTCACCGCGGCGAGGACGGTGGCGTTCAGAGGATCGGGCACGTAGCCTCGAGCGAGCAGCGGTCCCGTCAGATCCTCAAGCTGCATGCCGCGGTCGAGCAGCCGCCATCCGTTTAGCTCGACCAGCAGGTGCCGGATTGCGGCGCGGTCTAGGAGTCCTGTCGCCCCTCGGATAACGTCCGGCTCCGCACCCTCTACGTCCACCTTCAGGAAATCGATCCGTAGGATGCCGTGATCGCCGCAGAACGCGTCCAGCGTGACCACCTCCACGGGAAATGTTTTGTGCTCCAGGTCGGGGTAGGGGATGAGCGTGCCACTGCCTCGATTCTGCTCGTCCGCCCGGTAAAAGTCGGCTTGACCGTCGAGTGCCCCAACCGCCTGACGATGCACGGTTACGCGCTGCGAGAGGCCGTTGATCTTGAGGTGACGCTCCAAGTGAGCAGCAAGGGACGGATCGGGCTCGAATGCGTGCACACGTCCCTCCGCGCCGACACACCGCGCCAGAGCAAGTGCGTAGTACCCTACGTTCGCACCGACATCCACCGCCGTGCCGCCGTGCGCGGCCACACGCATCGCGATGCGTAGCTCTCGCCGTTCGAAGGCACCAAAATAGATCTGTCGCTGCACTTCCTCGCGGGGATCCAACTCGAAGCGGAGGCCGTCTCGTCGCACCCTCACTCGGCTTGGCATGCGCGACGGCTTGACTCGCGCTGCGACCCAATACCGGCCGCGCGGAAGCAGCCTGACGAGAAGCTCGACCATCCACGGTGCTCGCTCGCACACAGCAGCGAGAGCGCACGCCAGAAGGTCCAGCCCTCGAAACGCGCGGAGGGTCACGCGTCGCCTCGGGCACCACTACGCATGGCTCCCGTCTCCCTCGGATCCTACTACGTTAGCATCTCTGCGGTTGCGGAACGCGTGCGCGCGGTGTGCAGAATTCGGTATCTAAGGGGCGCATCGGCGAGCAGAGCCGGAGAGGGCGCTCCTCTCGATGGCGATCGGCACGCCTCCGTTCCAACAAGCGAGGCTCCACTTCGCACTGGCCAGTTTGTCACGAATACCGCACTGCCCACGACACCCCCTGCGGTGGAGACCGCCGACCCTGAGGCAAACGTCCCGGCGTGCTACTCGGAGGCGGTTCGATAGCACGGGACTTCTCGCGGCAGCCCCGGGGAAATGAGACACTTGCGTGTGCCGTCGTCTCCGCCCGCCCACTCGCTCGCCGCGCACTCGGTCGCGGGGCTGCACGCCCCTAATCCCGTTCCTGTCCTCTACGTCTGCTATCTCGAGGCCGATGAGCCTCTCGTGGCGACGCAGGTAGTCGCGTATCTGCGCGGACTCGCGCGCTTGGAGTTTGAACCACACCTCCTGACGTTCGAGAAGCAGGCTGACACCTCGAGCCGACGGAGCGATATCGCCACCCGGCTCCGGGCCGACGGCATCCGCTGGCATTCACTGCGCTACCACAAGAGCCCGAGCCTCCCGGCGACGCTTTTCGACATCACGCAGGGTGCTCTCCTTGCACGCCGGCTATGTCGGGAGTGGGGGATCCGGCTCGTCCACGGCCGATCGCACGTCGGCGCTGCGATCGCCGAACTCGCGACCTCCCGTCTGCGGGTGCCGTTCGTCTTCGACGTTCGCGGCCTCTTGGCGGACGAGTACGTGGATTCGGGCAACTGGCGGCCCGGCGGGTTGAAATATCGGCTGACGAAGGGCGCCGAACGACACTTCCTACGCCGAGCCGACGGCCTCGTGTTCTTGACGCGAACGGTGACCGACGACCTCCGGCACGAGGAGGCCCTCACCCTGGATGCCAACGTGGAGATCATCCCGTGCTGCGTCGACACCGCCGCCTTTCGTGACGCTGCCGAGAACCGTGCGCGAGAGCGGTCTAGTCGAGGATGGGACGACCGCACCAAAGTGCTCCTGTATGTCGGCAAGCTCGGGGGCTGGTATCTTGTCGACGAGACGGTGCGCCTCTTCGCCACGGCGCGTCTGGCGGATGACAGCTGGCGTCTTCAGGTCCTCACCCAAAGCGACCCGGCGCCTCTCTTCGCCGCGCTCGCTCGCGCGAACCTCCCTAGCTCGGCATACTCGGTCGAGCGCGCGGCACCCGACGAAGCGCGGCGAATCATGGTGGCGGCGGATGTGGGGCTATCGTTGATCCGTACCTGCCGGTCGAAGAGGTCGTCGTCTCCGACCAAAGTCGGGGAGTACTTGGCGGCCGGCCTGCCGGTAGTCAGCACGCCCGCGATCGGCGACTGCGACTCGATCTTCGCCTCTGGTGAACTCGGCGTCATCCTGAACAGGCTCGATGAGAACGGCCGGACGACTGTCGTCAAACGCCTACGAGCTCTTATCGGCGGCGCCACGCCAGAGCGATGCCGCTCCTACGCCGAGCGGGAGCTGTCGCTCATGGCCGTTGGTGTGCCGCGCTATGCCCACCTCTACCGCCGCGTCATCCGTGGCTTGCGCGGGAGGGCTCGATGACGAGCAGCCTGTCAGTGCTCGCCCTCGTGCCGTACGCGCTCGACACCACTCCGAGCCAGCGCTTTCGGCTCGAGCAGTGGGCCCCCGGCCTGGAGCGCGCCGGGTACCGACTCGAGTTCTCACCGTACTTCGACCGGTCAACGACGGCGATCCTTCAGAGGCCGGGCCAGCGGCTTAGCAAGATGGTGGGAGTGTTACGGGGCTTTCGCCAGCGGCAGCGCGACTTGCGCCGAGCTGGCAAGCAGGATCTCCTCGTGGTGCATCGGGCGGCCGTTGTCGCGGGTCCCGCCGCATTGGATCTGGCCTTCCTGCGCCTCGGCGTGCCCGCCGTATTCGACTTTGACGATGCGATCTATCTCCGGAACAAGAGCGTCAACCGCCTCTTCGACCGCCTTAAGTTCGCCTCCAAGACCGCAGTTCTCTGTCGGCACAGCGCGCTCGTTTCAGCTGGAAGCCGCTACCTGGCCGAGTGGGCTCGCGAGCGTTCGCGGGCGGTCGTCACAGTGCCTACCAGCATCGATACCGTGCGTTACACGCCTCGCCGACCCGCCGAGGCTCGAGTTCCTGTGGTCGTGGGTTGGACCGGCAGTGCGACCACGCTCCCGTACCTCGAGGGCTTCGCCCCAATTCTGCGAGACCTGGCGTCCTGCCGCTCCGTGCAGTTCAGGGTCGTGTCGAACCGCGCCCCTGTCTTGCCGGGCTTGCCCGTCGACTGGCGCCCGTGGTCGGCCGCGACGGAGGTCGATGAGATCAGCGCGTTCGACATCGGCATCAAGCCCCTCCCGGATGACCCTTGGACCCGCGGAAAGTGCCCGATGAAGGAGCTTCAATACATGGCGCTACAGATCCCGACCGTGTGCTCCGCTGTCGGCGCCAGCCGTGAGGCCGTTCGGCACGGCGTCACTGGATTCTCTGTCTCGTCTCGACAGGAGTGGCTGCGCGCACTCATTTCTCTCATCGACTCCTACGAGCTTAGACGCGAGATGGGCGCCGCTGGTCGTGGCGTGGTAGAACGTGAATACGCGACCGCGGTCTCGGTGCGTCGCTTCGCGGAAGCGTTGGGGACCATCGACCGCACCCCCCAGGCGCAGGGGACGGCTCAATGACCGCTGAGCGCGCCGGATCTCCGTTCGAACCGCGGTTGCCCAGGCTCCGGCTGGGTCGGCTCTTTGTGTGGACTCTCGTGCTGCGTGTGCTGTTGGCCGTCGCCCTGCACTTTGCTGTGCCTCCAGAGACGTTCGCGCCGGACCAACTGACGTACGACGCCTTCGGCCGCTGGCAGGCTGCCGGCTGGACTGGCGAGCTGCCGCTGCCGCCAGGCGAGGACTTCCGTACGGGCATGAAGGCGTACGTCAACATCGTGGCCGCAATCTACTATCTGTTCGGGCCGTTCGCTCTTCTGCCGAAGCTGCTCAACTGCTTCATCGGTGCGCTGACGGTTCTCGTGGTCCATGATGTCACCCTGAGGATTAGCGACAGCCGGGCTGCAGCCCTCAGAGCCGCGGCGTACGCGGCTTTCTTTCCATCTCTTGTGCTCTGGTCTACACAGGGGATTCGAGACGTGTGGATTGTCCTGCTAATCCTGCTACTCTGCCGTCAGGCGTTGATCCTTCAGTCTCGACCCAGCCCTTTGACGTTCGCGGTCCTCGCTGCCGCGATGCTGGGCTTGGCGCAGTTCCGCGCCTACGTTCTCTTTGCCGTCGCGGGACCGATCGTTGTGTGCCTCGTCGTACAGAGATCGCGGCATGTCGGGCGCAGCTTGATCGTCGGTTCGGCGGCGGCGCTCATGCTGATCTACGCCGATCAGGTGGCGGGGGCAAACCGAAGGCTGCGGTTCGTCGATTTCGAGGAGCTCAACCGTGTGCGATACTGGAACACGGCCGATGCGGCGAGCAGCTTCGAGCAAGTCGACATCTCAAGCCCGGCAAAGGCCCTCGTCTACCTCCCCAAGGGCTTGGCCCTGTTCTTGCTGGCTCCCTTCCCGTGGAGCTTCGGCAGCGTGCGTCAGACCCTTGCGCTGCCGGAGATGCTCTTCTTCTACGCGCTGATCCCCAGCATCTTCCGGGGGAGCCGACATCTGGCCAGAAAGCACTTCGGTAGCTCGCTCATGGTGCTTTTGATGACAGCGGGAGTGACAGTTGGCTACGCACTCGGGGAAGGGAACGCAGGAACAGCGTATCGCCATCGGGCGCAGGTGCTTTGCTTCTTCCTGATTGTGGCGGCCGTGGGTGTCGAGCGGCGTCGCACGGAGACGCTGTCAGTTGGTGCCGCATTTGAACGTCAGCAAGCCCGGCGGCCTCCTCAGGGCTGAATCAACGGACGCGGGCTAGGCCGATGCCGCGGCCGGCCTTGTCGAGGGACAGGCTCTGAGGTGCGGCGCGAAGAGTGGAAGGAGGCTGGGTGCGCCTCATCGGCGAAGCGAGGGCAGGGGACTACGTCCACGGGGGAACGCAGCGTGACGAGTACAGTGAGGACGACGTTGTCAAAGTGCGTTGCCCATTCTGTGAATCTGAGGCGGGCCGCAGGATCTACACGGAGCACGGGGTTATCGGTATCACTCGTTGTACTGCCTGCGGACTGATCTACACAAGTCCGCGGCTGAAGGATCCCGAACGAGTGTACTGGGGAGACAGCGACATCTACTATGCGGAAGCGCGGCTGATCTTCGAAGGTCGGGCAACACATCACCGCGATCCGAACTACCTCGCGGAGATCCGGCGGATTGAGCGACACAAGCGGTCCGGTCGGTTCCTCGATGTGGGCTGCAATATGGGGATGCTTCTCCGCCTGGCCCGGCAGCGCGGCTGGGATGTGACAGGAGTTGAACCGTCGGCCTCGTTGGCACGTCTAGCCGCGAAGTGGGGCTTCCCGGTGTTCAACTGTTTCCTGCATGAAGTACCTGCGGACCAGGCCGGCAGCTTCGACGTGGTGGCCCTGTCCGATGTCTTCGAACACATCCCCCAACCGGTGAGGTTCCTGAGCGACGCCAGGCGGTTGTTGAAGGATGACGGGATCATGTACGTCAAAGTCCCGAACGCGCGGTGGTCGCTCTTGAAGCAGGCGTTGCTCTCCCTCTCCGGCCGCCGCCCGAAAAGGGGACTCTGGGACTCATACGAGCACGTCGTCCACTACACGGATGAGACGCTCACTCGGATGCTCAGCAAGTCCGCCCTTAGCGTTCGGGAAATCGGGGGTGAGCCGCCGATTCAGACGCCCAACTGGCACGAGCGCGTCGGACAGTACTACGCCTATCCGACACCGTGGTTCATGGACTGGCGCCGGAAGTTCGTAAGGGGAGCTTGTTATCACCTTGCATCTGTCGAGCGGATGGCGCGCCTCGGGGGTGTCGGGTTTCTCGCGCCAAACGTAGTCGCCGTCGCCGAGAAGGCCGCGTGGCGGCAGGGTTAATCCAGCGTCGCGGGTTGTGTCCGTGCCACGGTACGCCCGCGTGAGTTAGGCCAATATGCCCGGAGGCTGCCGGGACGCTCGAACTCGCCTGCGGCAGCTCGTGGCCGACTTCTCACTGTGATTCTGTCTTGCGGTCGCGCACGCAGCGGTAGGCGCGGATCGTCAGCCCGCGTACCGCTGTTTCGGCCAGTTCTCGCAACCTATGCGCGCGCAGTTCCTCGTAGTCCGCTGTCGTAGGGTAAGGCCACCAGTACGAATGGGCCTCCGGGCGCGCCTGGAATTCCGTGAACAGCGCGCAGTTCGTTGGCACGGGTTCGCGCCGAAGAGACGCGATCTCGTGAGAAACGCGAGGAACCGTCGGCCAGAGCAGCCAGGTCTCGTCGGCGCTCACGCGCGGCGCTTCGTCTCCGTCTACCACGCGGACATTGAACCGCGGCAATCGCCGCCTTTCGGCTACTTTCTGTTGCGCTGCGCTCAGGGCGTTCACCGGCCGCCCTGCCACAACTGCTAAGCTGGGGCCCCAGAAGTTCATGCCCCGGATTCCATTTGCGATCACCACTCTCTCGTCAGAGCCGATGACGTTGACGAGCGTCCCGTACGCAAGCTGCCGGGTGTCGGGCGAAGAGAGGATAATTGCCTGCTTCAAACACGACGCCAGGTACGGCGATGAAATCGCCGCATAACTCACGGCGGAGACAGTCAGCAAAGCAGCAAGAGGGGCACCCAGGAACCGCGCGACCCGCAGTAGCAGCCCGCAGCAAGAGATGATCAGCAGCAAGCCGAGTGGAGCGATGTACCATGAACCAGCTTGCCCCGGCCGGAGCCCCAGGAAGGCAAGTTGACAGAGAGGGCTGAGGGCCAAGAGGAGAACCTCTCGGTGCCGCTCGATTCCTGCCGTCATCAGGCCGACACATCCGAGGAGGGCAACCGGGATTCCGACCAGATTGGGGAGGTGCTCGAAGAGGTAGGCCTTCAGAGCGAGTCCCCCGCTTACCTCCGCAGTGGCGCGGTGCATGTGCAGGATGGAGGCGCGCACACTTGCGTTGTCGGTGAGCGCCATGGGAAACAGCACTAGCAGCGTCGCGCAGCTGACGCCAAGCATTCGGAGGACGACGCGGCGGCGCTCGCCCGCCTGCATACCCTTGTCGGTCAGCGGTAAGAGCACAAGCAGGAAGCCGAAGACGCCAAGATACTTGGTGGCCGCGGCAGCGGCAATGGCGACCGCGGCTGCGACTTCGCGACCACGCGCAGGCAGGGAGATGCGCAGTGCCTGTTCCATGGCAATGACGGTCAGCAGCCAGTACAGCGTGTCTTCCTTGAGGAGGCAAGCAAAGGTGAAGACGGTAACGTTGCACGCACACAGAACAGCGGCCAACAATCCAGCCGTGCTGCCGAACAGCTCTCGCCCGAGTCGGAAGACAGCAAGGACGAGCGCCCCTGCCATCGCCGCCGAGAAGAGGCGCCCGGTTGTCAGATAGGCGTGCTCGTGGCTTACGACAAAGAACAGATAATCGGGCGAAGAGGCTACGAGGCCGACGGCCCGCAGCACCGCGAAGACCCCGAGATGGCTCGCAGCGACCAGCTCGTAGAGGACCGGCCCGTGGGCGTAACCGATCAGCCGCCCCTGCGCAGGCAGTCGCAGCGACTCGTAGAGGTAGTTCAGTTCGTCGTGATTCAGAGCCAGCGGCGGACCGACGAGCGTGACGTACGCCGCCCCCACTACGACTGCCGCTGCGAGACCATGGGCGAGCAGCGTCGCCAACGCGGGTGCGAGCGCACCCTGTGCGGCTTGTGGACTTCTCGACATGGCATCGGGCCTCGTGTCGTGCCTCGGCGACTGCATCTTACGCGAACCCGCTCGGGGGCAACTGTGAACCGGCTCGCGATGCGCGCCGGAGCAAAGGAAAGGCGGTTAAGGAATGGACGCGGCGCGTGAAGCCCGCAGGTATGTGAAGGCACTTCGAGCGTGGCCGCCCCTCAACGCCGCAACAACGGGTGTAGTCAGGTGGATCGCGCGTATGACGGGAGTCCGGCATGAGTGGGCGGTCCGACACCTGCACCGCGTCGGGTCGGTGAGCGCCAAGCTGCCGAACGGGCGTACCCTGAGGCTATCATCGCGTGGGGACGACTGGGTTAGCAACCAAGTATTCTGGCGCGGCTGGCTCGCGCACGAGGCGGACACAGCCCCCGTCTTCTTCAGGCTCGCGGAGAGAGCGCGGGTCACCGTGGACGTCGGCGCCTACGTCGGCTACTTCACCGTGTTGGCTGCGCACGCAAACCCGGCTGGACGGGTGCTCGCGATCGAGCCGCTTCCTCCCGTTTACGCACGCCTAGTGCGCAACATCCGGTTGAACCGGCTCGGCAACGTCGACTGCGTGATGGCCGCTGCTGGCGCGGCGGAAGGTGCCGCGTCCTTCTACTACCAGGCCCACGGACTGCCGACGAGTTCGTCACTCTCCCGAGCGTTCATGGCGGGCGTCGAAAACCTCACCGTGACCAACGTGCCGGTGGTAGCCGTCGATTCCTTGCTGGTCCAACGTGGGATCTGCCTGGTTGACCTGATCAAGATCGACACCGAGAGTACCGAGCCTGATGTGCTCGCCGGGATGGCGAGCACGCTGCGGCGCGATCGGCCGGCGATCATCTGTGAGGTCCTCAAGGGGCGAGGTGCCGAGGAACGGTTGAATGCGGTCATGCGACCGCTCAGCTACCGCTACTACCTCCTGACACCGGACGGGCCGGTCGCTCGCGGCGTTATCGAGGGTCACCCCGAGTGCCTTAACTACCTCCTCGTCGGCCGAGATGCCGACCGGCCCTGACGCATTTCGCCGCCGAAACGGCCTCGGCTATCCTTTGCGGCGCGTGTCGAACTTGGCGATCCTCGGCAGGGGTATTTGGGTCTTGGCGGCCCTGACGACTGCGGCGGTCGCCGCTGGCCAGCCCGTTGCTCAGGTTTCGGACCCAGGCAACGCGGTCCCCGTGGAGGGCCGACCCGGGCTGATCCGCGTGGGGACGTTCTACCTCACCCCGTACGTCCATGTCGGGAACATCGGGCTGGACACGAACGTGTTCTACACACCGTATGACCGGCACACGGACATCATGGCGAGTGGCGGGCCGGGGCTTGAGGTCGTGCGCCCCTTCGGGAAGACTAGCCGCTTCCGCCTGGACGGCGGCCTCGATTACCTGTATTACTTGCGGACACCCTCGCTGCGCCGCTGGAACGGCTACGGCTCCGGAAGCCTCGAGCTGGAGGGGGTGAGGACTCGGTTCGCGATCGAGGAGCGCTACGCGCAGACCTACTCGCGCCCCAACTACCAGGTGAATGCCCGGCTGCAACAGGAGACCGAGGGCACACGGGCGTTCCTGCGCCGGACGCTCGGCGAGCGGTTCAGCTTGGCGCTGTTCGGGGAGCGAAGCCGCGTTCGGGTGGAATCGCTCGATTACCTGGGCACCGACCTGCAGCAGACGATGGACGAGGATCGCGACGAGGCCGGCGGCGAGCTGCGGATCGCGTTGTCCGTCAAGACGAAGTTCGTGGCCGGGGGAGAGCAGACCTGGCACCGCTTCCCCTATCTCCCTGGCCGCAACGGGCGTGCGCCGCTGGCCTACGGTGGCTTCCGGACCGACGAGACCGCACTGATCGCCGGCTCGGCACTCGCCGGCGTTCGCTGGTTCATGGGCGATTCGGGGGGCAGCCGCAACACGTTCTACGCCGATGTCGACGCCGCCCGGCACTTCTCGCCGAAGACGGAACTCGGCGGCCGGTTCACTCGCGATCTTGCCTATTCGGCGTTCGCCACCTCGGGGCCGAGCCCGACGATCGTGCAGCAGATGGCGGAGGTCTACGTCGACAAGGTGCTGGTGAGCCACATCTACCTGCGGGTCTTCGGCGGGATCGGGTCGTTCACCTCGGACGGGGCGGTGACGCTCGTCCTTCCCGGCCAGGGCCCACAGACGCAGGTCCGAAACGACAACTTCCGGGAGGCCGGCGCCGAGGTGGGCTACCAGTTCCGGCCGCGGGTGCGGGCCGGTGTGAACGCCCGTTACACGACGCGCACGTCGACCTTTGACACCTTCGGGGTCCAGGGGCTGCTGTTCGGTTTCACGCTCACCTACAACCCGCCGCAGCCGCAGTTCAGGTGACCGCGGAAGCGGCAATGGCGATTGACCCGGCGCTTCCTGTCCGCCAGAATCGCGTTGTGACGGTGCTGTCGCCACGACGGCTTGGCTGGCTGGTGGTGTCGGCCGGGGCTGTCTGTCTGGTCGCCGCCGCGGCATTTGCCGGCTCGGACTACGAGATCGGACCCGGCGACAAGCTGCGGCTGGTCATCGCCGGCCAGCCGGACCATAGCGGCGACGTCGAGGTCGACGCCGACGGCTTCATCCTGATCCCGAAGCTGCCCGATCTCGGTAAGGTCAAGGCTTCCGAGTTCACTACGGCCGAGCTGGAGCGCAAGCTGACGACGCTGCTCGCCGACGGCTACTTCAAGCGTCCGCAGGTGAGCGTGACGGTCGCCGACTTCGGCAGCCAAAAGGTCTACGTGGCCGGCGAGGTGCAGAAGCCGGGGCAATACGCG
>DATKOY010000168.1:0-2210 GCA_035524415.1 Solirubrobacteraceae bacterium
CGGCGAATACGAGCGCGCGCGCCAGCTCGTGAGCCGCCTCGGGCGCCAGCTGCGCGACCTGTTCGGCCTCGACGAGTCGGCGTTCTACACCTACGAGGGGCGCGGCGCGTACCGCTTGCGCTTCCAGGCGTACCCCCGCGCGCCGCGAGGGCGCTCGGACGAGGACTCGAGCGACGTGGAGGACGACGAGACGTGAGCGGAGCGGCGGGATCGCGAGTACGGCCGGCACGTCGAGCCGTCCCGCCGGAAGATTCGGCAGAACCACCCGCACTTCGAGCCGTCCCGCCCGAAGATTCAGCAGAACCGCCCGCATTTCGAGTCGTCCCGCCCGAAGATCCAGCAGAACCACCCGCACTTCGAGCCGACCCGCCCGAAGATTCAGCAGAACCACCCGCACTTCGAGCCGTCCCGCCGGAAGATTCAGCAGAACCACCCGCACGGTGAGCTGACCCTGCCGAAATCTGCACCGAACGACCCGAACGGCCCGCCTGTGATCCCGAACCCCCGATCGCGCCGGAGACGCGCGCCGGCCGTGCGTTTTTTCGTTCGTCCGTAGCGCCGCGACAGGGCGCGACAATCTCCGGCTTCGCGGGCCGGCCGCCGCCCCGGGCTCGTCGTTTTTCTCGTGTCACCGGTGATTTGTCACTGAAGGAAGGGCAGAGGCCGAGGAGGCCTCGGTGCCATGAACAACATGAACCCGATCCATCGAACCATCGCCGCCCTGAAGCTCCCCCACCCCATCCTGGCGCTCATCGCCTTCGCCAAGGCGATCGTCCAGGCGCTCACCGGGAACAAGTCGTTCCCCAATCCGGACCCACCGCTCGCGACCGTGACGTCGGCAATCGCCGACCTCGAGGCCGCGCAGGCGGTGGTCCAGACGCGCGCGAAGGGCGCCGTCCAAACGCGCGACACCAAGCGCGCCTCGCTCGTCGCCCTGCTGCGGGGCCTGCTGGCATACGTCCAGAAGGTCGCCGACGCCGATCTCGAGAACGCCCCCGCGCTCATCGCGAGCGCGGGGATGAGCGCGAGAAAGGTGGTGGTCCGCGCCCAGCGCGTCTTCGCCGCGAAGCACGGCACCGTGTCGGGCTCGGTGTCGCTCGTCAGCCCCAGCGGCGGCAAGCGCACCGGCTACGAGTGGCAGTACAGCGCCGACGGCGGCAAGACCTGGCAGGAAGCGCGCGCCACGCTCCGCGCTGACACGACGATCACGGGCCTGGTCCCTGGATCGACGTACCTGTTCCGCGGTCGCGTGGTGGACAAGACCGGTGACACGGACTGGTGTCCGCCGGTGTCGCTGATGGTGCAGTGACGCAGTGAAGAGGACGCGGCCGCCCGCAGCAGCCGGGCGGGCGGCCGCCCAACGGGCCAACGCCCGGACCCGAAGTCAGCGGCGGGCGCCGAGCCTGTAGAGCATGGCCGCGATGCGGTCGAGGAGTTGCTCGCCCGCCTCTACCTCGCGCGCGCTCACGTATCCCCAGGCAACCGCGACGCGCAGGGCAGCCCGGACTTCCGCGTTGGAGCCGGCCGCGGTGGAGAAGCGAGCGAGGCGAGTGCCACCGTCGTTCCCGGCGGCCTCTCCAGCGTTGAGGGCGACCGAGCTGAGGGCGCGCCGGATCTGCTCGCCGAGATCGCGATCGCACTGGCGGATGCGAGCGACCACCGGACGAAGCGTCTCGATGGCGGAGATGGCGAGATCGAGAACCTGGAGCCGCGAGGAGGGTGGCGTGGTGGCGTGCATGCCCCCCTTCGCGAAACAAGCATGACGCCCGAAGTTGGATCACCGGTCGTCACGAGGAGGGCGGCGGGCTTGTTTCGCGCTCTCGCATGCACGCCACCATGCCACCCGAACTCGGTGTCCGGTTCCGGTTCCGTGACCGTGTCGGTGACCGTGACGGTGCGGTATCAGGACATCGTTGACACTTTAAGTGTCAGGACATCGTTTACAGGTTGGACCCTCCGGCATGCCCTGGAAGGAGTGCCGGACGATGAGTTTGAAGCTGGAGTTCGTGGAAAGGGCGACGCAGCCCGGGGCTAAGCTTGCTCCGCTGTGCCGTGAGTTCGGGATCAGCAGGCCGACGGGCACCAAGTGGGTGAAGCGCTTCAAGCAGGAGGGCTATGCGGGGCTCGAAGAGCGGTCGCGCCGGCCAGCCAGTAGCCCGCTGTCGTTGGCGGAGGACCTGGTCATGGCGGTGCTCGAGCAGCGTGATCGG
>DATKOY010000169.1:0-3546 GCA_035524415.1 Solirubrobacteraceae bacterium
AACAGGTACTGCGGCAGGAACTTCAGCGTCAGCGCACGGTTGACGTGGACCGTCCCCTCGAGCTTGGGCAGTCCGTCGATGATGTTCTTCGCGCTCTCGAAGTAGCTGTCGCGCTCGAAGCCCTTCGCCGAGATCACCTCGGCGAGCAGGCGCACGATCCGCTCGCCCTCCGTCGTGACCTGCATCTTGTTGACCGGCGTGTAGAGCAGGTACCGCCGGTCCTCGCGACTCGCATCGCGCACGTAGTCGATCGCCCGCGCTGCGTAGAGCTTCGCGGCCAGCAGGCGGGCGTACGCCTCGCACAGGATGCGCCGGACCTGGCCGAACTCGGTCACGCGCCTGCCGAACAGCACCCGGCTCTCCGCCTGCGTGACCGTCTCGTGGAAGCAGTGCTCGGCCATCCCGATCGAGCAGAAGCCGAGGTTGAACTTGCCGATGTTGATCGTGTTCAGCGCGGCCTCGAACGCCTCGACGCCGGTGTGCAGCACGTCCTGCGGGCGGACCGGGTAGTCCTCGAGGTCGAACGCGCTGACGTACATCTGCCCGTACACGACGTTCTTGATGAGGCGGTACGCCGGATGAGCACTGTCGGCCGCGAAGAACACATAGCCCTCCGGGCCCTCGACGTCCGCACGGCGCCCGAAGACGGACACCATCCCCGCGAGGTTGCCGTTGCCGATGTAGTACTTGCCTCCGCTCGCGCGAAAGCCGCCGTCGCCGTCCGGCGTGAGCACCATGTCGGTCGAGTAGATGTCGGCGCCGTGGTCGCGCTCGGAGAGGCCGAACGCGAAGATCGCGCCCTCATCGAGGAGGTCGGCGGCGCGGCCTCGCGCGCCCTCGTTGTCGCTCTGCCAGATCGGCCCGAGGCCGAGGATCGTCACCTGCCACGCGTACCAGTACTGCAGCCCGTAGAAGCCGAGGATCTCGTTGAAGACGGCGTTGCGCGCAGTGTCCCAGCGCTTGTCCGGGTCACCGCCCGCGTCGCGCGCGGGGGTCAGCAGCATGCTGAACGCGCGCTCGCGCGCGAGGAACTCGATGAAGTCGGCGTACCAGACATCGGTCCGGACCTCGGCGGCGATGCGCGCGTTGCCCTTGGCCTCGAACCAGTCGATCGTCGCACGCAGCAGCCTGCGAGTCGCGGGGTCGAACTCCGCGGCATCGTAGGTGGCGGGGTTCAGGAGACGCGCGGTGGCGGCGGCAGTGGACATGCGCGCAGCCTTTCACGAACGCCGGAAGCGGGCGAGCCGCCGCGAGGTCGCCTCCTCCCCCGCGTCCATGCCCTCCGCTCGTCTCTGCCTGCGGGGAGCTGGAGCGCGAGCCTGGTTCCTCCGATGGAGCCAGCCGGGGTCAGCCGACGAACTTCGGTACGACGACGCCGCAGCGGCTGAAGACGCGGCTCGTGACGCCGACGCTGCCGCGGGTATCGACCGCGCTGACACGCACGAGGTGGCCGCCGACGCCGACGCTGTCGATCGGGATCGAGAGCCGGAAGACTGGACCGGCTGGCGTGCGTATCAGACGTCCGTCGAGGAACACGCGGACGCGGTGGACGGTGTTTGCGTCGGAGATGCTGACGCGTAGCCGCACGTCGTTGCGGGTGCAGTTTGGTGGGACATCGCCGATGACGATCTGCGGTGGTGTGGCTAGGCTGATCTCTCCGCTTATGGTCGTGGTGAGGTTGGCCGTAGCAATCGCCCCGTTAAAGGTGACTGGACCGGTGTACGTCACCGTATACGTCCCGATGGCGTGGTCAAAGCGACCGGTGCCGCCGGTGATCGTGACGACGTACGTGCCCGTGACCACTAGCGAGTTGGGTAGAAACGCACCGTTCCCCTTCCCGGTCCCGACCAGCTTGTCGCCATTCGCCGCCACGAGTGTCTCGGTGCCCGTCGTGGTGAACCCCGGCCCAGGCCCGGTAAACAGCCCGTTGTAGGAGCCGGCGTATGCCCCGAGATGCGAGAGCTGACCGGAAGACGTCGAGGTCAGACTGGAACCGTTGACCGTTACGACCATCGTTCCCTTGCCGACCAGCGGCAGCGCGTGGCGCTGCGGCGCCCCGAGTGCCGCGTCCGGGCTGATCACGGCGACCCCGAGCACCAAGCTTGTGAGGAACATGCGCGTAGCCAAAGACATACCGCTGCCTCCCTTCCCTCTCGCACGCGACGATCCCACGCGATACCTCCTCTGTCAACGGTCAACACGCCGCCCTCACCCGTTTTATAGGAATCGGCAACCACCTGCGGATCCTCTTGGTCGACCTCTCAGGCCAGTGCGAGATGTGTTCCAAATCTCGCCTGGCGAAGTCCCTGCAAGTCAGGAGTTTGTGAGAAACGACGAGGTCAGTAGTGCCGGCGGCGCATGCTTGGCGCTGCTGATGCGGACCGGGCGGCCGCTACCGAACGGCTCAGTGGGTCAGCTCGAGTCCGAACAGGCTGAGAGCCTGGGCGAGGTCTGGGTCATCGGGGCTGATCGCGTGCTCGGCTCCTGCGGTGAGCGAGTCGGCGGGTTCCCAGATCGCCCAGTTCTCGATGTCGTCGCCGAGACGTGAGCTGTAGGCGATCCCGTCGAAGCGCTGGCCACCGTCCTCGTCGGCCAGCTCATAGAGGTGGGTCGAGATCTCCTGTGTGAACGCCCCCCGACGTGCAGGCGGACAGTGGCGGCGTCGAGGTCGCTGAGGCCGAAGTGCAGGAGGCGTGCCGCCATGATCGTCCGCAGGTGCGCGAGCGTCGCGCTGTGCCCGATGTCAACGAACGTGCCGCTGAGCGTCGCTTCGCTTATGGCGCGCTCGGCGAGCCAGCGCTCTGAGACCAGGCCGGCGGTGATGGTCGGGTAGCCGGCGTCCTGGTCGCCTTCGGTGATCGTGGCTGCGAGCACGTGCGGGTCGGGACGGAAGCGGGCGAGCGTCTCGAGGAAGGCGCCGAGCCGCTGGGAGCTGGCGTAGTGCACGCGGAAGGTGCCGGCGGCGTCGTCGAAGCGGTTGCCGAAGGTGCCGTCCTCGCCGGCGTATGCCCAGTCGCGCCAGGCCCAGACCGAGCCCGCCCGGCCCAGGCGGTGGACCGGGTTGCTCGGTTGCCGGGTCGCGAGCGCCGCGCCCGTGCTCATCCGCCGATGAGGAAGGCGCGAGCAGCGGCCGTCACGGCCGGGCCGACGTCGTCGAGGTCGCCTTCACGCAACAGACGGGCGGGGGAGCGGTCGTCGAGCTGCGGGTTGAGACCCTGAAACCAAGCCTGCGTGATCTGCGGGCCGTCGGCGTCAGCGATCGTCATCGCGACGACGAGCGCGTGCCGCAGGCGCTGCTGGGTTGCCTCGGAGGGCCGACGTGAGCCTTCGGCCCAACCGTGCACCGCGCGCGTCTCGTTGACGCTCCCGATGTAGGCGGTGAGCCGCGCGCCGAGCAGCACGCGCAGCGAGTCGGCGACCGATGCGAAGTCCATGCGCGCGACGCGGCCGTGTGCCTGGAGATCCGGGCGGGAAGGTGCGATGGCCATAGTCTGAGAGTATCCCGTCCAGAATCACAGGTCAATCACAACTTGTATCACAGCCACG
>DATKOY010000170.1:0-78390 GCA_035524415.1 Solirubrobacteraceae bacterium
CACCCTCAACCACCAACTCGGACACCCACGCCGCGCACTGGTCAACGACTGCACCCCACCGCGCGGAATCAACCATCCAGCCAGCAGCCTCGCTTCGCGCGAGATCGTCGCACCATCGGTCATAACCCGACACTCGCAGCCGAGAAGCAGGTGAATGCGCCCAACGACGTACACCCCACCGTGGAATCACTCATCTGAGGCGGTTCCGGGGTTTGGCTCGGACTGCGTGTCGACTGTTCTGGCGACGCGGTCGGCGTGACCGCAGGGAAGGTGGCGTCAACGGCGAACGGGACGATGGTGACCGCTCAACCGTCGACTCGTCAGCAGCGCGAGGCGCGAGCACGTTGGCAGCAGCGCTGGAACGTGCCGATCCTCGTGGCGGCCTTGGTGCCCTTGTTTGTGACCTCACCCAAGACGCGGTGGGTTGAGCTGCTCGTCGGGCTCGGCTCCTGGCTGGTGTTCTTGGTCGATCTCGTCGTGCAACGCCGGATCGATGCCGACTACCTGCGCCGCCGCGACGGGAAGATCGACCTGAGCATCGTCGTGCTCACGTTTCCGTACTACCTGATCCCTGGGATCAGCGGCAGCGCGGCGATTCTGCTCCTCGCCCGGCTGGCACGAGTCGTCAGGCTGCTGCTCGCGACGGCCGGCCTGCGGCGCTTCGCCGCGCGCCTTGGGAAGGTCGCGATCGTTGCCGGTCTCGTCGTCCTGGTCGCGTCGCTCGCGGCCTATCAAGCAGAGCACAAGACCAATCCCGGGTTCGCGACGGTCGGCGACGCGCTGTGGTGGGGAATCGTGACGCTCACGACCGTCGGCTACGGCGACATCGTGCCCGAGACAAGCGCGGGGCGGTTCTGCGGGATCGCGATCATGTTCACGGGTATCGCCGTCCTCGGCGTGCTCGCCGGCTCGCTGGCGTCGCTGTTCAACCTCGACCGGGCGAGCGACAATCAGGCCGCGGGCACGCAGCCGGGAGCGGGCGCGGAGCCCGGAGCAAGTGCGGAGCCCGGAGCGGGCGCAGAGACGCGAGCGGGTGCGGAGCCGCCAGCCGCGCGTCCGGTACCTGTCGAGTTGGCGATGCTCCGTCTACAGCTCGAGGCCGTCGAGCGTCGCCTCGGCGAACTCGCCGCGCTGATCTCCACCGGACGCGGCGGACCCCAGTAGCGCCATGCGAGACCGACGCTCCTGATGGCCGTCACTCGCGTCGCGACCCCTGCGGATGCGGCAGTGATCGGAGAGATCCTCGCCGAGGCATTCGGTGGGTACCGCTCGTGGGCCCCGCCCGAGTGGGCGCCGCCGGTTCCGACCGCCACCGACGTCGACCGGCTCGCCGGCACGCTCGAACGGTCGGACGTGTGGTGTTTGGTGGCGCTCGATGGGGTCGACGTGATCGGTCATGTCGCGCTGTCACCGTTCACCGTCGAGGATCCCGAGCCGGCGCCCGAGGGCACGATCAATCTCTGGCAGTTGTTCGTCCGGCCGGCGTTCCAGGGCCACGGTGTTGCGACGCAGCTGATGGACGCTGCCGTGCGGGAGGCACGCAGGCGGGGGTTCATCAGACTGCGGCTGTGGACGCCACTGGGGGCCGCGCGCGCACGTCGCTTCTACGAGCGTGACGGCTGGACGCTGACGGGGGCGGTCCATGAGCGCTCCCCGTTCGGTCTGCCCGTGGTCGAATACGAGCGGCGCACCTCCGCTCCGGAGTAGGCTCCGGCCGGCCACGATCATCGTCTCCGCGACCCCCCAGCCGCACACCGACACCGCCCGTGACACGGCGCATGGGGCCGCCGCTGCCGATGTCGGGATCGCCCGATGAGCGCGGAGAGCGTTGGTCGCGCCCTGGTCGACGCGTTCGGCGCGGGCGATACACAGCGACTGCGAGCGCTCCTCGCGGACGATCTACGGGCCTTCATCACCAACCGCGAGGGGGAGTCGACGAGGTCGGCGCGGACGAGTACATCCAGCGGGTTGAGGCGATGGACCTGCCGACCGCGCAACTCCAGCTCAGGATCACGCAGGTCGTGGCAGGCCAGACATGGTCATCCTCATGGTGGAGGTCAACGTGACCCGCGGGCCGAGGACGCTGCACAATCACGCCGCCCACTGCGTGTTCGTCAGAGACGGACTGGTGACGGAGTGGTGGATGGTCGAGGCACTGCCGTCAGAGAGCGAGGCCTTCTGGTCATTCTGAGATCGGCCGTCCTCGCACCGTGGACCGGTCGTGCCGGGGCGGTGCCGGGGCCGGGGTCGTGCCGGGGTCGTGCCGGGGTCTTGCCGGGGCCGGGGTCAGCTGCCCTCGTACACCCCGGTCAGCGTGACCAGGCGAAGCATCGGCGCGATCTCGGCCCTGAGCCCGTGCGGGGCCAGGATTGCCGGATCGGCATCCCGCAGCGACTCGGCTTCGGCCATGTCCTCGGCAATCAGGAGGCCAAGTCCGTACGAGCCCGCCGGGTCACGGACGGGCCCGAAGGCGACCGCCTTGCCCTCCTCCATCAGCTGCTTCCAGTAGCGGAGATGCTCCGCCAGCGTGGCCCGTTCCTCGTCGGACATGTCGTCGGAGAATGTGGGGCGAGGCGCGATCAGGCGATACACGAACGCGGGCACGTCGCTGAACATACCGCAGTCGTGACCCTCGGGAAAGCGATCACATCCGACGCCTGGCCTCAGGCGAAAATGCAGAGTGACCGCACAGCCGCAACCGGCCGCGACCGCTCACGCGGGCGCCGGCACATGCGAGCGCGCGACCCTCTCGATCGCCGCGTCGCCGCGCCAGAGCGCGGCCCGCCCTCACCTGCGCTCGTCATATGATTGGCGGCCGAGGGGTTCGGAAGCCGCGATCGGAGGCCACGCTGTCAACGCTTGAGCGCAGCGACGACGAGGACTACGAGCTGCTGGCACACCGCCGTACGCCGCTCACTGTTCCCGCGGGCGACGTCATCTTTCGGCAGGGCGACCAAGCCGATGGCATGTACCTCGTGCGCGAGGGCTCGGTCGCGCTGAAAGAGGACGACCGGGTCGTCGAGACGATCGCGGCCCCAGGGTTATTCGGCGAGATGGCTTTGATCGAGGACGAGCCGCGGTCGCTGTTGGCAGTCGCCCAGACCGACGACTCACTGATCGAGATCCCGACGCAGCGCTTCTGGGTGCTCGTCCACGAGACGCCGTGCTTCGCCCGCCTGGTGATGAGGGTGATGTCGGAGCGTCTACGTCGCAGGGGCTTGCCCACGTAGGTCTGTCCGCTGGGGCGGACGTGCGATGACGGCGTCACCGTCGCGCGCAACGCAGCTGTATCTCCCACGGTGTCGATTTGCAACGGCGCCATGCCGCATGATGGTCAACCGCGCGCCCGAGTGCTACACCACCGGTACATCCACTGCGTTTGAAGAGAGGAGCAGGACATGGCGGCCAGCGAGGATCCGACTCAAGGGCAGGAGGCCGGCTCGCAGCCGTTCGAGGACCCGACCCAGGGCGCCGAGGTCGGCGAGCAACCCTATGAAGACCCCACACAAGGGTCGGGGATCGGCCAGCAGCCGCACGAGGACCCGACCGGACCGAGCTTGATGGTTGCTTCGTCGGCGTGTGGCGCCCGGGGCCGCGCCCTCGGGCGTCCCGCTTGGCGATCGGGCTGGGGCGGGATCGGGCTTGAGGCTGGGTAGGTCCGGCGCCCCCCGGCCGGCACAACGTGAAAAAGCCGGCGCCGCGGTCAACGTTTTGCCGCATAAGCACCGCCACGGTGCTTACGTGCACAAACTCGAGACCGGAGCCGAATCCTTTCACGTTGTGCCGCACCGCGGGCGGGTCGGCCAGGTCGGACCGGGGCGGGGCGGGGCCGGCCAGGTCGGACCGGAGCGCGGGGGGGCCGGCCGGGTCGGACCGGGGCGCGGGCGGGGGCGGCCGGGTCGGACCGGGCCGGTCAGACCCGGTGACGGGGTCACACCCCGGGCCGGTGCCGTCAGCGGTGGCGCTCAGCCTCGCCGAGAGCGTCCCGCGCTGCTAGGTTCCGGGCGATGCACGCGGGGACGATCGATGAGGTGCTGGCGCTGATGCAGCGCCTCGACCAGAGCCTGCCCCCGAGCGACGGGGTCCGCTGGTTCAATCGCCTGTACCTCGACGTGACGGTCGCCGTGCGGGAGTACTGCCGGACCGGGCCACTCACGGCGCCGCCGTTCCTCGAGCAGCTCGACGTCGTGTTCGCGAACAAGTTCTTCGATGCCTATGATGCGGCCGCCGCGGGCAGTCAGGTCCCGAGGTGCTGGGCCCCGCTGTTCGATGCGCGACACGACGCCCGGATCGCGCCGCTGCAGTTCGCGCTCGCCGGGATGAATGCCCATATCGGTCACGACCTGCCGATCAGCGTCGTGGCGACGTGCGAAGCCCTCACGGTCCTCCCGACCGACGACAGCCCTCAGCATGTCGATTACACCGCGGTCAACGCGATCCTTGCCACGGTCGAAGCGCAGACCAAGCAATGGCTGCTCACAGGCGCGATCAAGGAGATCGACCACGCGGTCGCTCCGCTCGACGACGCGGTCGCGATCTGGAGCATCGAGCACGCCCGGAACGCCGCCTGGGTCCGCGCGGAGGTGCTTTGGCAGCTGCGCGATCACACGCTGCTGACGGACGCCTATCTTGACGCGCTCGACGACACCGTGGGGATGGAAGGGCGGGTCCTCCTCCTGCCGCGGACCGTCTAACCGGCCCGCTCGCCAACACAGCGACATTCCGCGAACGCGCCCGTTGCGGCGGTGGTATAAGTGGAGTCGATGGAGGTCAGGGAGCGCCACGTGTGGCGATGGCTGGCAGCGCTCGCCGTCGTCCTCGCTGTCGGCGGTTGCACCGAGGTGCCGGCGAACTGGACGACGTATCGCGGTGACGCCCAGCGGTCGGGCGTCGACCCGAGCTCGTGGGGATCGGTGCCGCTGACGCCGACGTGGACCTCACCGGTGCTCGCCGGACAGGTCTACGGGGAGCCGCTCGCGTATCAGGGGACCGTGATCGTCGCGACCGAGAGCGACGATGTGTACGCACTCAACGAGACCACCGGGCAGGTGCAGTGGCATGTGAACGTGGGCCAGGCGGTGCCTGCGAGCCGGCTTCCTTGCGGCGACATCTCGCCGACCGTCGGGATCACGTCGACGCCCGTGATCGACTCGTCGACCGGGCGCGTGTTCGTCGTTGCCGACACCTGGGACGGCACCAGCTCGAGCAGCATCCATCACCAGCTGTTCGGGCTGAATCTGGCGGACGGAAGCCTCATAGCCGGGCTTCCCGTGGGCGTTGATCCGCCCCAGAGCGATCCAACTGCGTTGCTGCAGCGGACCGCGCTCGCCCTCGACGCAGGCAAGGTCCTCGTCGGCTACGGCGGCAACGACGGAGACTGCGGGACCTACCACGGATGGCTCATCGCGGTGCCCGAGTCGGGTGGTGCGCAGCAGCTGTTCAAGGTGGAGCCGTCGGCGGGCGGCGGCGCGATCTGGGGCGCGGGTGATGGTGCAGCCGTCGACTCCGCCGGCGCGATATGGGTGGCGACCGGCAACGGCTTTGGCTCGGGCTACGGGTACCAGGAGTCGGTGCTGAAGCTCGACGCCAATCTGAACCTGCTCGATCACTGGGCACCGGCGAACTGGCAGTACCTTGACACCTTCGACCTCGATCTCGGTTCTGCCGAACCGCTGCTGCTGCCGGATGGACTGATCTTCGCGATCGGCAAGCAGGGCGTGGGGTACTTGCTGTCGGCGGCGAGTCTCGGCGGCACCGGCGCGAGCCCTCTGTACTCCGCCCAAGTCTGCGGCCAGGCCGTCGACGCGAGCTTTGGTGGCGCCATCTATAGCCAGGGCGTCATCTACGTGGCGTGCGCTGACGGGCTTCGGGCGCTGACGCTCAACACCACCACCCGGACATTCGCGGCCGTTGCCGGATGGCAGGTCAATCCCGCCGCGCTCGGGCCGCCGATCGTCGCCGGTGGCCTTGTCTGGGTCACCGGCTGGAACTCACAGCAGCTGTTCGGGCTCAACCTTCAGACCGGCCAGACCACTGTCGACCAGCCGACCCCCACGATGGCGCATTTCGCAACCCCGTCCGCGGCGAACGGCACGCTGTTTCTCGCCACGGGCACGACGGTTGAGGCGTACACGATCGCCTACCCGCTCATGACCTTTGGGACGTCGCTCGCCGTGGCCTTCAGCACCCCGTCCGTTGCCGTCGGGGACACAACGCCGTTGACGATCACGATGACAGTCCCGAGTGCCGCGGCCCGGAAGTCGAATGACATCACCGTCGCAGCCACCCTCTCGAAGGGCCTCCTGGTGGCCTCGCCAGCCCGAGCCAGGGCATCCTGCGGTCGCGCAATCCTCAAGGCAACGCCGGGGACCGACGCGATCGCACTGTCGGGACGAGTCGGCACCCGCTCGCGCTGCCGGGTCACGGTGTGGGTCACGGGCACCACTGCCGGCATCAAGTCCGCGACGCTCACGGTCAGCTCGCGCGGTCTGCGCGCCGCGGTCGTTCCTCACGCCAGGTTGAGAGTGCTGCCGACGACGGCCGCGCCCAAGCGTGCGGCGAGGCCGCGGGTGATCAGCGCGTAGACGTCAGCGAATCCTCAGGCCGACCGGGTTGCTGATCCCAATCAGCTTGAACGTCTTGTACGGCTTGTGGTACGGCTTGTGGCGCGTAAATGCCTCCAGGATCAGCAGGTAACGCCCGCGGCCGAGCCGGTGGTTGTGAACCGTTCGATTCCAGTGAAGCTTGATGCGGCCCTTGTGGTGAAGGCCGAAGTCGACGACGCCGACGAGCGTGACGCGCGGCGGTCGGACCAGCACTGCACTGGCGTGGCCGAGTGGCAGGGCCCGATAGACCGTCAACGTCAAGATGGCGTCGCGGGTAAGGGTTGTGCCCAGCGTATTGCCCTTCAGGATCACCATCGGGGGGATCGCCGGCGCTGGGTTGAACTCAGCGAAGTACTCGGAGGAGGACACGATCGCCGCGATCACCTGCTCGTCGGTGCCGCCACTGTGCATGAACGCCGTCCAGGTGGCGAGATCGCTGGACGTCGCCGCGCGACGGAGGTAACGCAGGTAGAGGCCGCGGATCAGAAGCGAGCGGTACTCGGTCGAACCGAGCACGCTCGAGGCGAGCGTGGTCCGCGGCACCCCCGAGCCGAGCGCGGTCTCGTCGTTGGTCTGTGCGAGCGGGTCGATCGACCGAGACAGGGCATCACAGTAGAGCGCGCTCACGAAACCGTCGGTCGAGTTGTTCGCACGACTCGCGAAGTACTCCGGTGAGCCGAGGATCTGCGCCCTCAATCCCTCATCGCCGGCGCCCGAGCCCAGCAACATCACGAACGTATTCGTTTCGCTCGGCATCGGCGCGCGATGCAGGTACGCCTCGTACGCGGAGCCGACCACGTGTGCGCGGTATTCGCTGCTGCCCAGCAGCGTGAGCGCGAGCTGGCTGCGGGTCGCGCCGAGTGCAAGCGCGTTCGTCGCAGCCGCGAGCTCAGACGCGGCGGGCGAACGGCCGAGGATGTCGTGGTAGATCGCCTGCACGTAGCGTGCACTCAGCCCGGACGCCGCGGGAGTGAACGGCGGGGCCGGCGCGCCCGACGCCGCCGCCAAACAGCCGCTCACGATTGCGTGCTCGTGCGCGGCTGCGCTCGAGCCGCCCTCGTCGCGGAACGTGACCGTGATCGTGAAGCGGCCGCCGTTCACATACGTGTGGGCGCCGCCGACGGTGCCGTTCCCGATCACGCCGGCGCTCGAGCTGCCATCGCCCCAATCGATCGTCGCGCTGTAGCTCGACAGCGGCTCGGGCGCGGGATCACTCCAGGTGGCGACCGTGGCATTCAGCAGGGAGCCGGCGGACACCGTGAAGTCGTCGACGGCGCTCGCGGCTACCTGTGCGTCGGCGACGGTGACGGACCCGACGTCGGGACCGCCCGGGAGGCCGTTGAGGGACGAATACGACACCGACGTGGTGTACGAGCCCTCCTCGGCGTACGTGTGGCTACCGCTGATCTCGCACGCGCGGCCACTTGCGGCCGCCACACCGGGGCTTGTGGTCCCGTCGCCCCAGTCGATCTTGATGGTCCCAAGGTTTGCAGGGTTGCACCCCCCCGGAATCGTGTCCACGACGACGTCCGTCAACGGCTGAGCCTCGACCGCAGCGATCGACGCCGCCGTGCCCGCCTGCGCGATCCCGCTGCCGATCGCCATCCATCCGGCCAGCACGACCACAGCCCCGGCTACCGCACGATAAGCCCTCACCGGGCACATTCTCGCAGCCGGTATCCGGCACCCGCTGAGATCACCGTCAACCCCTGCTCAGCGCGAACCACATGGTCTTGAGCTCGCTGTACTGGTCGAGGGCCTCGAGGCCCTTGTCGCGGCCGCCGAACCCCGACGACGGCCTCGCTCTCGTGTTCGAACGACAGGATCGAGACGACCGGTCCGAAGATCTCCTCGCGAGCGACGGGCATGTCCGGCGTGACGTTGTCGAGGATCGTCGGCTCCACAAGCCAGCCCCCGGTGCTCTCGAGGACGCGCCGTCCGCCGTACGCGACCCGTGCGCCCATCGCCGTGGCCTGCTCGACATAGCCGAGCACGCGTTCCATCGCCTCCGGCTCGATCAGCGGTCCGATCCTCGTTGAACGGGCAGGGGATTGGGCTATGCGTGGCTGAAGGCGATGTCCGGCTGCGCCGCCACGGCATCGGACGCCGAGAACACGGCGCGTCGCGCGGCCTCCCAGCGGCGTCGGTGAGCGCTGTAGCGCGTGTGCACCTCAGGATCGGGCGCGACAACGGCCGCGGGTTGGGTCAGTGCGGTGACGCCATCATCGGCGCACGCGAACGTCCCGTTTGCCATCCCGGCAAGGATCGCCGCGCCGACGGCGGGCGCCTCCGGGACCACGGCGACGCGCATCGGCCGGCCATCACCTCGGCCTTGATCTGGTTCCAGATCGCGCTGCGCGCCTCGCCGTCTGAGATCGTGATCGATTCGAGCTCAAAACCCGCGCGCGCGACGATCTCGAGCAGCGGTGGGTACTGGTAGGCGATCCCCTCAGCCCTTCGGATCCCGGCGCCACGGGCGCCGCGGAGGCGAGGAGCCCGCCATACGAGAGCGCCGAGGCTCCCGCGGGCGCGAGCGCGTCGCGAAACCATCGGAGCGACGTGCCGGTTCCCATCGCAACCATCTCGTGCAGGTAGCGATCGGGCACGACGTGCGGCAGAACACTCAGCGGGCTGTCGGTGCTGACGGTCGGGCGGGTGGCCACCACCGCCAGCTCGTCGACGAGCTCGAGCCGATGCTGAGCTCGCCCGGCTCGGTGACGCCACAGCCGAGCACCGCGCTCGGGTCGTCGCCGCCGACGCCCGCCAGCACGGTGCCCGCTCGAAGCCCCGATGATCGAGGCCCGCTGATCGAGCACGGCCCTCGCCTGCCACGGGTCGTACCGCACCGGCGGAGGATCTCGGGCGAGACGCCGGCACAAAGCTCGTCCGACCAGCCGCCGCTGCGCCAGTCGTTGAGCAGGCTGCGCGTCGGGGTGGTGGTGTCGGTCGCAAGCTCGCCGGTCAGCCGGTAGCTCACGAAGTCCTTGGGACTGAGCGCGGCGGCCGCACGCATGACAGCTCCGGTCGATGAGCGGCGGTCCACACGAGGTTCGGCAGGACGAGTCCCGGTGTCGCCGGTGTCCCGCTGACGTCGTGCAGGCGATCGCGCCCAATCCGTTCGAACAGCTGCTGCACACCATCGAGATCCCGACGATCGGACCAGTGGATGCACGGGCCGAGCACGGACCCGGTACGCAGCCCGAGGCTCAGATCGGCGGGAGTCGCCAACTCCACCACTCACCCGACGGGCCGTCAGTCTCGTTCTTCCAGGTTGCGGTCAGATCGCCCCGCTGAAACAATCCGTGCTGTTCGATCAACGTATGGGGAGACAGGGAAGGGGGACTAGCACTGCGCAGGGGCCACTCGCTCGGAGCCCTCGCGCCGCCAACCACACGGCGGCGGCTGCTGCCCGCCGCCTGCGCCGCAAAATCTTGACATTGGAGGCCAGCCGTGGCCGCTCGCTCCACCGAGGTCACTCTCGACAACACCACGCAGTTCAACCTGTTCTTGCAGAACACGACGCTCGTTCACGGGGAATGGACTTCTCAGCCGCCGGATATCATCGGTAACTTCGGTACATGGAGGTCCGAGTCCGACGGAGTACTGACGGGCACCGAGGGGTTCGCGTCCTACGCGATTCACGACCCCGACGACGTCGAGATTGGTGTCCTCCAGGTTCATTGGGATAACCCGTTTGCAGGCGCTAACTCATACGACCAAAGTGTCAGCCCTCAAGGCGGGGCGGAGGGGTTCAGCCTCTTTCATCTTGGAGGGAAAGGGAACGATGCGTCGGTCACATTCAGACTGTTCAAGGGCGATTGCAAGATCAACCAGGATACGGGTGAAATATCGTGCTCAGCGGCCCAGCCTCTGACTGTCAGCGGCACTCAGTCGGCCTGGCGATTCTGTGCCAAGTGCCACGGCTTGTTCTTTGATGGGTTTCCCGCCAAGGGAGTGTGCCCCGGAGGCGGTGGTCATGCAGCGGCCGGATTGACGTTCTTGCTCCTGCACGATGTGCCGCCTCGCCAGGGGTATGAAATCGGCTTTCACTTCTGCGAGAAGTGCTCTCTGATGTTTCGACCGGCCACGGGTCTCGGGCCTGCGCCCGGTGACCCGGGCGTGTGTCCCAAAGGAAGCGGACACAACGCTCAAGGGTTCCGGTTCGTTCTGCAGCTCAGCAATCCGGGCGGGCAGGGACAGGATGATTGGGCGAGGTGCGGCAAGTGCAAGGCGATCTTCTGGGACGGCGAGGCAGACAAAGGGAGGTGCGCCGCGGGTGGCGCGCACACCCGAGCACACACGCTTCAGGGCGCCCCGGAGACAGCGCTGAAGCTGCCTTTCTTGCCCTGACGACCGCACGCGCCAGACTCGAGCACGCGGGCCACCAGCTGGCAGCCCCGGCCCCGGATGACGTCGGCGCGGCCGCGGGTGTCGATGGTGCATGATAGGCAGCGAGCGATGATCGAGGAGCGGCTCATCCTGCGCTTCTGCGGCCTGCAGAGATCAGACGCGCGGGCGTTGGTCGACAGCGTCGGTGCGGAGGCAACGATGCTCCCAGAGGAGTCACCGCCGATCGGCGGCTACGGCGACCTCGGGACGCGAACGGTCGCGGTGATCGTGACTTCGAGGGCGCTACGCGCTGTCGCGAGGCATCTCGCTGCGCGCCAGCGATCGCACGAGGAGACGGTCAGCCTGGCGGTCCAGATCGACGATCCCGACGGGACTCGGCGCGAGCAGACACTCACGTACAAGGCGGCGCCCGGGCAGTCGACGGTCGAGGCCGCGACGAGCGCCTTGCGCGCGCTGCCCGGCGTCGGCGAGGCGCTCGAGCGGAGCCTGTGGTGAGGCTCGCTCGCGCTCTGAGCGATGAACTCCGCATCGACCGCCTGACAGGAGGTATGGTGGCGTGGACTCTCGCGAGCGTCGGGCGTCGCTGATGCGCAGGGCACGAGTTGTCCTCGCGTGCGTGTCCGCTGCGATCGCGGTGCTCGCCGGGGCGGCGACGTCGGTGGCCGGCCGACGGGCGCCGGGCTCAGACTCACCCGCCGGCGTCCGGTTGCTGTTGGCACACCCCGCCTATCGGGCGGGCCAGTCGATCCCGGTCACGCTCGTCAACGGCTCGCGGTCGCTGATCCTCCGTGGCGTCTGCTTCGACGTGCAGCGGCGGGCCGATGGAGGATGGATGAGCGTGACGGGCACCCACGGCATCGCGTTGCCGTGCAGCATGACCGCGGGCGTTCCGCAACCGGCGGGCGCCCGCGCAGATGTCGAACTCGTGTTGTATGACGACCTTCGCCCGGGCGACTACCGGATCACATTGCGGTACAAGCCCGCCCACGGCGTGGATCTCGGAAACCTCACCGGGCCCGACGTTCGCTCCGTGCACGCCGGTCTGAGCGTTCTCGTGTTCAGATTGGGAGCGAAGCCGTCCTTGAGCGGACGGCGGATCCTCGCGCTCGCTGAACGCGCAGCGAGCGGGGCCGGCGATCCACAGCCGACGTTGATCCAGCACGCCGCCGGCACCCGCTTCGACGCCAACCGGATCGCATCCGGCGAACTCGTGTTCGAATGGAATTGGTCCTACTTGATCGCCATACGGGGCCACTTCGCCGCGACGCGGGCGCCGCTGCCCCACGGGGGGAAGCCGCCGAGCGGAACCGTCATCACGCTTGTCGTGGACGCTCGAACGGGCCAGATCACCGACGGCGGGCTCAGCAACCGCTACCCGTCGCTGGCCCAGCTCGGTCCCGTCACGACGGACCTACGCGGAGCCTGGGCGAACACGCGACGTGTTCGGCACTCCCCGGCCCCGCCTCGGCCCTGAGTCTCAGCCTCGCTACCCCAACTGGCCGTCAGCGAAGGAGCCGACGTGATCCTCGCCGGCGTATGTGCCCGGCATCGCCTCACCTTCGGCGAACGTGCCGACGCGATCCTCGCCGGCGGCTGCGTTGGGGTTCGCTTGGCCCTGCGCAAACGTGCCGACGTGATCCTCGCCGGCGTACGTGTCCGGCATCGCCTCGCCTTCGGCGAAGGTGCCGTGATGCAGGCTGATGTGCGGATGCTGCTCACTCGTGGACATCGATGATCTCCTTGGCGGTGGTGGGTGGGGAATGAGTCCCGCGATCCCACCGACCGTTACACGAACGGCGTGCTTTGGTGGTGCTTTGGTCCGCGTTTGGCACGCCGCTCCACGCTCCCCAGATCAAGGACATCAACCGTGAGCCCTGTGCGGCTCACGCTTCGACGACGGCACGAGGAGAACGCAGATGGAGCACACACGACGCGTGGTACAGGTGCTCTGTACCACCGGGATCATCTTCGGCATGTGGACGAGCGGCGCACTGGCGGCCAACCGCTATGCGAGCCCGACGGGCAGCGGCACGAGCTGCAATCAGGCGACGCCGTGCAGCATCGTCACCGCGATCAGCGCTGCCAGCGCGAGCGACGACGTCACGATCGAGCCCGGCACGTATGGATCGCACGCGACGCCACTGTCCACGCCGCTGACGGACTCGGCCGACATCACGATCCACGGGCAAGCGGGGCAGTCCCGACCGGTGATCTACACGAACGCCAACCCGGGAATCGGGATCTCGCATGGAAGCGCGCTCAGCGACGTCGACGTCGAGGACAACAACTCGTCGATCCGCGGGTCTG
Organism: Solirubrobacteraceae bacterium; assembly: GCA_035524415.1. Lineage (GTDB taxonomy): Bacteria > Actinomycetota > Thermoleophilia > Solirubrobacterales > Solirubrobacteraceae > Palsa-465. The sequence goes on from DATKOY010000170.1 coordinate 13,263, forward strand.
CGATCGAGGTCGTCTCGCAACCGGCGACGATCGATCACGTCATCGCGCATGCCCTTGGCCCCAACATCGAGGTCGGATGCACGGTGATCGGCTCGCTGGTCGACAGCGTCTGCTGGTCGTCAGGACCGAACGGTTACGGCGTGCGCGTCGTGGACAGCGGACCGTTCTCACAGTCCGCCACCCTGCGCAACGACACGTTGGTCGCGACGAATACGGGCGGCTTCGGCGCGGTCGCGAACTCGGGCGGCGGCTGGACGGTCCAGATGACGTTGATCAACTCGCTCGCGCACGGTGCGGGCGCGGATGTCTTCGTGTCGTCGGACCCGAATCCGCAAACCACCGTCTCGGTCACGGCCGACCACGCGAACTACGCAACGATCACCGAGGTCCAGCCGGGCGGCACGATCATGGTGCCGCCTGCCGGCTCGGGCACAAACCAAGCGGCGGCACCGGTGTTCGCAGATCCTGCCAACGGCGACTTCCACGAGCTGGGATCCTCCCCCACGATCGACGCGGGCGCCGATGCTGCGCTCAACGGATCCACCGACGTCGACGGCAACCTGCGTGAACTCGGCGCGCACACCGACATCGGCGCGTACGAGTTCGTTCCGCCAACGCCACCGTCGCCAACGCCGCCGTCGCCGACACCGCCGTCGCCGACACCGCCAGCACCGGGGCATGCCGCGCCCGTCCTGTCGCACACCGGGTACGCGGACACAGCGTTGACGTTTGACCTTTCGGCGGCGGCGACCGTCAGGTTCGTGTTCACGGAGCGCGTGCCTGGACGGAAGGTGCACGGACAATGCGTCGCGGTCACTCGGCACAACCGCCGCCACCACGGCTGCTCCCGCACCGTGACCAGGGGCGTCCTGACGGTCTCGGGGAGCTCTGGGAGCAACACCGTGCACTTCACGGGCAGGCTCACGAATCGGAAGAAGCTGCCCGCCGGGAAGTACGCCGTTCTGCTCACGGCAACCAACGGCGGCGGATCCTCCCCGACGGACAGGCTGAGCCTGACGATCCGCTGAATTCAGATCGCGGAACGCCGCGCGGGGGCACGAGTGACGCGCCGCTCGGCCCCCGCCGGGCACCGCCACGTTGTAAGCAGCGGAGGCACAGGCTGCACCTCCACCAGCCGCCAACGAGACGCACAGCAGATGCGGCAGATGATCAGAGGTCGTATGAAATGCCCGCGCGTCCGCGCACGGCCAACAGCGTCTTCAGCGACGCCAGGTTCTGGCTGCCGGGGGCCAGCGCCTCGGCCACCTTCATCGCCGAGTAGACCGCTGACTCCTGCGAGTCAAAGCCGGTGGTGTACTGGCCGCTGAAGTACAGGCCGCCCTGCCCTTGCAGCGGACGCAAGGCGCGGGCAGCCTCGATCGTCGACTGGCTGATCTGCGGGTGCTTGAACCGCCGTTCCAGCAGGATCTGCGTCGGATCGGCGCGCCGGCGCGTGGCCCACGACTTGAACACGTCGATCGTCCCGCCCGAAGGCAGCTTCTCGTGCAGGGCGCCAAACCAGACGCTGCCTTCGCATTCACGACCGTCGACCCCGGCGTTGTAGGCCGCCCAGTTGGGGCGATCGCGCTGCACGTAGGCAGGGTCGGTATGAATCAGAAGGCGCGAGTCGAAGTACTCATACACGTTCAACAACGCCGTGAGGTCCGCGAAGGCGGGCAGCGCGCGCAGCAGCTGGCGTCCGACACGCGGCGGCGCGTTCAACACGACGGAGTGGTAAGGGCCGCGCCGGCCTGCCGGCGTCTGCAGGAACCAGCCGGCGCGTTCACGCGTCAGGGCCTGCGTGGCCGTGCTGAGATGGACCCGCACCGTCGGGCTGCGGTCCAGCATGCGCTGCAGGTTGCCCTGCAGTCCGATCGTCGAGTTGTATGTGCTCGCGCCCTGGAGCACGTTGGCCGGAAACGCCAGCGCGAATGTCTGCAGAATCGATCGCGCCGACGCCTGCAGCGCATCGGCCCGCGGAGACCCGATCAGCGCCGTGATCCACGGATACACGACGGCGTCCTTGAACGACTGGCCGACGGGCAGGCTGCGGACCCACGCGTCGACGGTGGTCTCCCACGGCAGGTTGGACAGCACCGCGTGCCGCGCGAGTTGCGAGTAGATCGCGAACGCGATCGAACGCAGCGGCGTGATCAACGGGTGCGACGACGAGAAGACCGGCGGCCCCCCGGCCACCGGGAAGATGCACAGGCTTCCGGGCGCCTGCAGCGTGTCGTCGGCATCGGGGTGGGCAGGATCGTAGAGGCCGAGCTGCTCCAGCAGCGTGACGTAAATGGGGTGCGTGTCGGGATGAAAGAACTGGGCACCGAGATCGACCGTGATGCTCTGCCCCTGGTAGTCGATCACGTGCGAATCGCAGTGACCGCCGATCTTGGATCTCGCCTCGAACACGTCGACGTCGAGCGTGCCGGCAAGCAAGTAAGCGGCCACCACGCCGCCCGCACCGGCGCCGATGATGGCCACGCGGTCACGATCCAATCGCGGCCCGCTCGTTCCGGTGGAGGCGGCGGCTGCAGCAACGTCGCGACCGATCAGCGCTGAGCCGGCGCCAAGCGTCGCCAGGGCGACCGCGCGCTTGACGGCATCGCGGCGCGTCATTGACGAGGGACATCTGGAGCGCTCGTCCATGGCCGGCACCGTATGTAGCAGCACTCGAGCCGCCCGTAAAGGCGGCGGCTGCGGGAAGGGTCTTCGGCTCGCTGCCGCGTGGGCCGCACCGGGGCACGCGAACGTCAGCCCGCGATGCGTCCCCAGGTTTGCACGAATGTGCCCGAGATCACGAGCGTGTCGGGGTCTTCGAGGTGCTGCTTGAGCTCGGCGATCAGCTCCGTGAGCTCGTCGGGGCGGACGAGGTCGTCACGGACGATCCGCTCGGCGAGGTTCTCGGCGAACCGGACGGCGAGCATGCGATTGCTGTGGCCGATCGGGTAGGCACAGACGATCGGCCGTGCCTTGACATCGAGCACTCCGTGACGGCGCATGAGACGCGGCAGCCGACGACCGATGAAGAGGTCGATGTCGTTGGATCTCGCATACGCGCGCAGAATCTCGTACAGGCGTTCCCACGCCGCCAGTGGCGGATCCAACGTGAGCGGCCACACGAGCTCGTGATGACGTATCACGCGCATCGCCGCAGACGACCTCGACGTTGTGCAGGGCGCGCGCAGCGACGAACGCGCGCGCCAACCCGACCGCCTCTTCACTTCGCTCGACACCGATCACCGAGCCCGAGGCGCCGACGCGCTCGGCCAGCGCGTGGAGACACCCCTGCGGGCCGCACCCGAGCTCAACGACGCGGGCCCCAGCCAGCGATCCAAGCTGATCGAACATCCAGGCCGAGTCTTCGGCGAACTCGTCAGCCTGTCGCTGGAGCCGTTGCTGCTCGGCACCGCAGTAACCGAGTAAATACTCGTCCTGCTCCGCCACGCGGATAGCGTAACCCCGCTGCCACGGCGCGCCGGGACACCATGCCGTGTCAGATTGGTCCCTCGGAGGGCCACGCACTGAGCGCGGCTGCCGTTGTCAAGCGAGCTGACGGCGCGCGGGAGCCGCTTCCGTTCACGTTGTGCCGGCCGGAGCAGGGTCGGGGAATCAACGATCGAGCAGTGCCGCCGGGTCGTCATGATCGACTCGGGGACGTCGTGGGATCTCAGTAACGCATAGCGATACTGAGATCCCAGAACACCTGCGACCGCGGCGCGGACTTTTTCACGTTGTTCTGAAAATACGCGCCAGCCGAAGCCCCAAAGTGGGACAATTCCAGCTGTTATGCGCTTCCGCGCCGGGCCTGGCCCACACCGGCGCACGGCCGAGGGCGACGCTTAAGCGCGCCCATTTTCATCCCTCGGGCCGGCCACCCGCGGCCATGATGGTCAAGCCAGGCCGATCACCCTCAATGTGGCGGTGCGTGACAGCCCGCTCGCCCGCGCGCTGTCGGTCGGCGTCGCGGTGAGCCTGTAGGAGCCTGGGGACAGGAGCGTGCTCAGCGACAGTCTGGCTGAGAACACCACGGCGTTGACGCCCTGTCGTCCGTGGATGGTGAAGACGGCCTTCGTGTCGTAGCGCGTGCAGCGGTGGCTGCCGCGGCCGGAGAGCTTGCACGTCCTGCCGACGAGGTGGCCGCGCTGCGCCTTCGCGAAGCTGAGCTTCACGGCGGCGGCCTCCGACAGCGCAAACGTGACGCGCGTGGTCGCGGCCGGTGACCGTGCGGCCCGCGCGCCTGCGCGGATCGTGCTGGGACTGACCTTCAGGTTCGACAGGACTGGCTTGGCGTGCGGCGGTGGCGGCGGAGGAGGAGGGGGAGGCGGAGGCGGAGGCGGAGGCGGAGGATATGAGCTCTCGAATGCGCCGAGGTCGGGCGCGGTGCCCTCCACGCGGGAGATGCCGTCCAAGTCGGCGGGCAGCGAGAGGTCATTCGGAGCGCCCGCGTCGATCGCGGGCGAGCCAGCGCGGAGGCGATAATCGCCGGCGGCCGCGTCGATGAAGAGCGGGTCGCCGCTGATGTTGCCCGCTCCCTTGGTGATCAGAACCGTCGTGTTCAGCCTGCTGATGACGGGCCCGGACGGATCGGCCGTAACGAAGTCCGAATGGTCGACGTGGATCTGGCCGGGCTCGCAGTCGATGCCGAGCTCGCATAACGTCAGCAGCTCGGCTTTGAGGTCGGCGGTCGCGCCGCGGGCGATCGAGTTGGTCACGACGAGCTGATCGGGCGCACCCTGTCCCGGCGTGAAGGACTCGCGCGCGACGAGCGCCGGGCCCGTTCGATTGATTGCCGTTGAATTGACGACGGTCAAGCGCCCACCGCCGCTCCCGTTTGCTGAGATCGCGGAGCCGTCTGTCCCTGACCCGTTCGCGAGCGAGTCGGCAACCAGGCCAACGCCCGAGATCGCGTCGATGCCGGTCGCCTTCACCCGTCGGGCGATCGCAGTCGGCGCGGCGAGGAACAGACCGCCGCTGACCGTGGTGTCCTCGACGAGCCCTTGGGTGATCAGCACCGGCGGCGGTGGCGCTTGAGCGACGACATCGGTCGGCAGCGACACCGAGCTGCGCCGCACCGTCGCCAGCGGGCCGAGCGTCACGCACGTCGCCGCGATCGTGCTCGACAGCGTCGAGTCCTGGATCAGGAGCTGCCCGGACGCCGGGGCGTCAACACAGCTGTGTCCCTGGATGATGCTCGAGCTAAACGTGGCCGCCGTTCCGGCTGCCACCTCGACGGCCGGCTGCGTCGATCCGGTCGCATTCGAGCCGGCGATCTCGAGGTTGTCGAACGTCGATCCCGACTGTGCTGAGGTGAGGCTCAGGACCGGAGCGTCGCGGGACGTCGCCAATACCGGAACGTTCTCGGGATCCGTCGCCGTCCACAGCAGGCGACCCTGGACGAGCGTCACCCGCGCCATGTCGTACTTCCCGCCTGCCAGGCTCACCGTCCCGATCTTCTCGGTGCTCGTGAGCGCGGCCTGCAGCGAGCATGGCCTCGTCATGTCGGTGCACTGCCGCGGCGTCGGAGCGCCGTTCGGAGCGGCAAACTGAGTGGTCGCAGCGGCCGCCGGTCCGGCGGCCGCCGCGGTGGCGAAGACGGCGCTCCCCAGCACGACGGCCGTGCAAGCGGCGAGGCGGAGAGGGCGCATCCGCAGGAGGATGGGGCCGGCGCGCGGCGCGGACAATCGGGGTGCCACCCTGAACTTTCGCGCCGCGACTACTGAACGTCTCCATCCGCGCTCCTGGCACCCGGTCAGCGACGTCCGGGACCCGTACTTATCCGAGGGGGATTCACGGCATGTCGCGGACGCGAGCAGGCTCGACGCGGGGTTACGAATCGAGGCATGCTGAGACGAGCAGCCTTGTCCTGCCTTGCGGGGGCCACGTCTGCCGCACTGGCGGTGTTGGTCTCAGGACCCGCTCCCGGCGAGGCATCGGGTACCACGTTCGTCCCGCACGCCGGGACGTGGTATGCGCGTCCGGCGGCGAGATCGGACACCGGTGACGTGTTGGTCTACTTCAAGGTATCGCGACAGCGCATCGTGTCGACGCAGGTCGCGTTTGAGCGTTCGTTTACCGTACAATGCACGGTTCACGGTATGGTGGTCACGTATTTTGGTGATCGGACGTTCCATCCGAATGCGCGCATCGATGCGCGGGGGACGAAGCCTCAGTTTCACATCGTGGTAAGCGGCGAGTTGTATCCGCTCAGCACGGCGACGGCGGTGCGGATTCGCTTCACGTTGGGCATGTCCGGCACGTTTACGAGTCGGCAGCGAGCGAGAGGCACTTTCACCTTCTCTGCGCCCCCATGTAGCTTTCCGACCAGCTCGCGACACTGGACGGCTGTCTACTCCGGCTAGTGGCCGTGTCCGTAAGGGAGTGCGGCGCGGGGGCGAGGAGTGCCATCTTGTCCCCGAGATGCTCTGAACTGACCCGATCCCACCGAGCCCCACCCGGCGAGGCGTGGCCCGGCACAAGGTGAAAAGAAACGCAGTCGCCACAACGTTTCTGCAGATAAGCACCGTGGCGGTGCTTATCTGGCAAATCGTCGAGTGCGGCGCGGACTTCTTCACGTCATGCCGCCCGGCGCTGGGCGGCGGGCGGCGGGCGACGGGTGCCCGCCCCGTCGGCGGGTCAGGTCGATCCGGCGAGCTGGTCCAGGCGGGGGACGACGCTCTCGCCGAGCCGGGTCACGAAGGCGACGGGGTCCGGACCGGTCGGCACGACCTCGACGAGCTCGACGCCGAGCGCCGCGTATCGCTCCATTCCGAGCAGGAAGGCGTGGAGGTCGTCGAGCGGCCTGCCTACGGCCAGGATCGTTTTCTGGATGGTCGCGGGATCGCGGCCGGTGTCCTCGCAGTGGCGCGCGAGTACGTCGAGCTTGTGCGCCACCACCGCGGGGTCGCTCGCGAAAAGGTTGCACGCGTCGGCGTATCGGGCTACGAGACGCAGGGTCTTGCGCTCGCCGCTTCCGCCGACGAGGATCGGCGGGTGCGGTCGCTGCAGGGGCGGCGGTTGGCAGATCGTCTCTGCGAGCTGATAGTGGCGACCGTTGAACGGTCCGTCGTCGTCGCTCCACATCTGCAGGCAGATCTGCAGCGCCTCCTCGAGGCGCTCGAAGCGCTCGCTGAGCGGCGGGAACGCGACCCCGAGGCCGCGATGCTCGCGCTCATACCAGGCGGCGCCGATCCCCAGCTGCGCGCGTCCGCCCGACACGACGTCGAGCGTCGTGACGATCTTGGCGAGCAGCCCGGGATGGCGGTAGGTCACGCCGGTGACGAGCAGCCCCAATCGGATGCGTTCCGTCCGGGCAGCCAGGAATCCGAGCGCCGTGTAGCCCTCGAGCATCGGGTCCCGCGCGCTCGCAAAGCGCTCCATCTGAAACCAGTGGTCCATCAGCGTGAACGTCGAGCAGCCGCCCTCCTCGGCGGCCTGGGCGGTCGACGCCAGCGTCGAGGCGAGCGCCCGAGGCCCGCCCGGAAGTGTGAAGTTGGCGAAATGAATCCCGAGCTTCATCGCTGATGCCTCCCAGACTGGGGGCGAGTCGACACGCTCACGCTAGCGCGATGGCGCCGGAAGGTCCACCGCCGGCACGGCCCCGGTCACGATCCCGTGATGTCGAATGGAGTCGCGACACGCGATTGAGCGTCTTGGCCCACTTGACACGGAAGGAGCGCCCAGGTGACGTGATCGGTACTGCCAGGGTGAATCTGGGTTGGGTCGGTCCAGCCGTCGGGATACGCGGCAGCGCCGCCGAACCGCGCGCTCTGGATGGAAGCGTAATCGGCGACGGACTCGTAGGCAAAGGTCGTCTGATTCTTGCCGTAGACGTTCCCGCCCGCCGCGATCGTGGGGACGTACTGGCAACCTTCGAGTCCCGTGTCGATGCCATCCCAGTCGGAGGTCCCGTAGAGAGCTGCCTCGTTCTGATCGAACCAGTCGTTGTGGACGGCGTCATTGACGCCGGGTGAGGCCTGCAGGTTGAGGCCGTCCACCGCGTACTTGATGTCGTCGTACTCGCTGTCGACGTTCCCGGTCGCCTCGATCCCGCCCCAGTCGCCTGGTCCGGGCGGCGTCCAGCCCGTGCTCCCGCCAACGGCGTTGTCATTCAGCGACGTGAACGCGATCCGGTTCGCGGCGGTACCGACTGCTGAGAGCGCGCCTTCGATCGTCAGGTCCATGCCGTCGCTGCTCGGGCAGGCGCCGGTGGCTTTGATGATGCTGCCCGGGGAGAGGGTCAGGGTCGCGCCGGAGGGAACATCGAGCACGCCACCCTGGTTGCCGATGAACACGCCGCTGCCGCTGTTGGCGCACTGGATCAGCAGCGGGATCGTCCCGCTCCAGGTGGAGGTCACGGCCGTCCCCGCGACCTCGAGCAGGCCACTGCCGCCCGTCGCCGTGTTCCCCGCCAGCTTCCCGAAATCAAGCGCCGAGGAATGCACCGCATACGCCAGCCCAGACATGAAGCCCACGCCCGTCGCCGGAATGTAGGCACTGTTGTTCTCAAGCGTCACATCCGCCGCGTCGACCTGCACCCCGATCCCGCCGCCATGGAACGTGCTGCCCCTGATCACCGCACTCGCCGGCGCCGTCGTCACCCCCCCAGACTGGAACAACTCAAAATCATCGCTCACCGCCGTGACCGAACCCGTCGTCGCCCCGAACACGGCCGTCTGCGCATAGCTCACGTTCGCACGCTCCAGATCGACCGACCCGCCACCATCCACAAACACCCCACCCCAATCACCCGCCGCAGGCGACCCCGAACCAGTGCCCCCACCCACAGTGTTGTCATTCACCGACGTGAACGTCACCGGACTCCCAGACACCCCAACCGCATCCAACGACCCCTCAACACTCAGACTTGCAAGCACGCCAGACGCGCCGATGCCAGTCCCCCCTGTCGCCTTGACCACGGCCCCGGGCTCAATGGTCAACGTGACCCCCGCGGGCACGTCGACGCCACAGGTCAGCTCGTACGCCCCCGCATCGGCTGGACCCCACGTCTCATCCGACATGAGGCGCCCACAGAATTGGGCCGGCCCGGCGGTGGTCGGCACGGTATGGGTACCCGTGGTTCCAGATGCATAGATGGGCGCGCTGTCATGCGCAAACAACGTGTAGGAGTAGCTCGCTCCCGGCGCGAGGTTGGCGTCGGTGACGTCAGTGGTGTTGGCGCTCGTGTCGGCGACGTCGACCCCATCGGCCGGGGTCGACGGGGGAGTCGTCCCATTGGCACGACGGATGCTCACACCGGAGAAGCTGCTATTCGACGGATTGGTCCATGACAGCCGAACAGACGTCGCGGTGACTTGTGTGAACGTGAGATTCGTCGCCGGGCCCAGCACGACGGCGAAGCTGTTGGCGGAGGACCTGCCCACGTTCCCGTCGCTGTCGGACTGCTGCGCCTGCACCGTGTAGGTGCCGTCGGCGAGCGCCGAGCTCGGAGCCACCGACCAACCGCCGCCGGACGCTGTCGCGCTCAGCGTTTGCACCGCCGAGCCCGAAGCGCTCGAGCCGCCGTAGATCTTCACCGTGATCGTCGACGAATCCCCCGCCGCCGTGCCGGCCGCCCCGGAGAACATCGGCTCGTTGTTGCTCGTCGTGCTCCCGTTCGCCGGATTCGTCACCGTCACCGCCGGCGCCACCTTGACCGTGAACGTGTTGGCCGAGGACGTGCCCGTGTTCCCGGCGCTGTCGGACTGCTCCGCCTGCACTGTGTAGGTACCATTGGCGAGCGCCGAGCTCGGAGCCACCGACCAGCCGCCGGCGGACGCTGTCGCGCTCAGCGTTTGCACCGCCGAGCCCGAAGCGCTCGAGCCGCCGTAGACCTTGACCGTGATCGTCGACGAATCCCCCGCCGCCGTTCCGGCCGCCCCCGAAAACGTCGGCGCGTTGTTGCTCGTCGTGCTTCCGTTCACCGGACTCGTCACCGTCACCGCCGGTGCAGTTGTATCGACGGTCCACGACGCGCGTGCCGGCGAGCGGTCAACGACTCCTGAGACGCCCGCTCGGACTGAGAACGTGTGCTGGCCGTCCGACAGGCCGCGATACGAGCTCGGACTTGTGCACGCCGAGAACGACCCTCCGTCAAGGCTACAGTCGAAGGTGCTTCCGGCGATGCTCGACGCGAAGCTGAACAAGGCCGAATCGCTTCGCACGACGCTGGACGGCCCTGAGGTAATCGTGGTATCTGGGGCAGATGCCGGTGGTGGCGCGCCGCGCTTGACAGTGACCGTCCCTGCACGTGAGCAGTTGTTCTTCTGGCTGAACGGCTGCAGCTTGCTGCTGATGTCCACGCAGACGAAGAGCGCGTAGGTCCCGGCTCTCGCTGCCGATGGCAGCTTCGGCCCGAGTTTGATCTGGGCCGACGTACCGCGAGCCAAGCCCGGGACGGAGGCTTTTGCGAGCGTTGTGAGGGTGCCTCGGCCCAGACGCCAGCCGAGTCCGGCTTGCGTCGCCGCGACGCGCGCGGTGCCGGTGTTCGCGATCACAGCCTTTCCCGCAATGCGTCCACGCGTCAGGTTGAACGATGCGTTCCGAACGACCAGAGGCAGCGGCTTGGTGCGTGTCGCGACCGTCCGTCGCGCCGCACCTCCGGTGGCGCCCAGCGCCACGCCCGTCACAGCGACCGCCACGAGTCCCGCGATCAGGAGCAGCGTCAAGCACCGCCTGCTGCGGCGCTGCGTCGGACCCACGGTCGGCGCCGGCTCCATGGCCTCAGCATCGGTCTCTGCACGGGCGCAGCCGAGCTCCTGGGCCTGCAATCAGCGAGAAGCTGACTGGAGTCAGGACTTCAGCGCCGTCCGATGGCTGCGCCGCCCATCCGGGCAGCTCGCTCCGGGCGATCCTCAGCGCGCGTGAGTGCGTATGGGCGACAGCAGGACGCGCGCCCGTGCGGTCGGAGCATGTTCTCGGTCGCCGCAACACGGCAGCAACCGGATCCTTGGTCTGCCCGCATCAGAATGTGACCGTTCGTTGAGCGAAAATGCGTCTGCGAGGAGACCGCTGTGATCGTCGATTGTGCTCATTACCGCGACGGGAAGCGCCAGCACGAAGGGCCGATGGAACTGAGTCGCGCGGCCGAGATGTGCACGCACGGAGACGGGTTCGTCTGGCTCGGGCTGTTCGAACCTGACGAAGCGGAGCTGCGCGATGTGCAGCGGCAGTTCGGTCTGCACGAGCTCGCGGTCGAGGACGCGCAGAATCCGCACCTGCGCCCCAAGCTCGAGCGCTACGAGGACGGAGATGTCATCTTCGCGGTGTTCCGGACGGCCCGCTACCTCGACGATCGCGAGGAGGTCGAGTTTGGCGAGGTCTCAGTGTTCATCTCACGTCGGTTCGTCATCACCGTGCGGCAGGGAGCGGCGAGCGGCTTCACCGTCGCCCGCCGGCGACTCGAGGTCCGACCCGAGCTGCTCAAGGAGGGCCCGGCGGCGGCCTTGTGGGCAATCATCGACACGATCGTCGATGACTACCTGCCCGTGGTGGAAGGGCTCGACCGCGACGTCGAGGAGGTCGAGGCGACCGTCTTCAGCGGCGCGACGGCACCGACAGAGCGCATCTACCTGCTGCGCCGGGAGGCGACCGACTTCTATCGCGCGGTGCATCCGCTGCTCTCGCCACTCGACGGTCTGGAGCGCGGTTCCTACGTCGGCGTGAGCCGGGAGCTTTCACAGTTCTTTCGCGACGTCAACGACCACGTCAAGCACATCAACGAAGAGGTCGCGGCGCTCCGCGATGCGCTGGCCATGATCCTGCAGGCAAACATGGCGGTCATCTCCAACGACCAGACGGTGATCAATGTTCGCCAGAACGAAACGATGAAGGTCCTGACGCTGGTCGCGACGATCTTCTTGCCATTGACGTTCCTCACCGGCTTCTTCGGGATGAACTTCGGATGGATGACCGATCACGTGAGGACGTTCTGGTCATTTGCTCTTGCCGGCGTGGGCAGCCTGGTCATGTCCTGCGCCATCCTGTATCTGTGGTTCCGCCACGCCGGCCACATTGGCTCTGCGTGGACCGCCAAGGGGAAGCCGGTCGAGGCTGCCGACCGTTAGGAACCTCGCGTGCTTCCCCGTGGAGCGGCCCACGAGGCTTGTGGTCTAGTCGCTCTCTTCGGCGAGCGTACCCCGGCATGCCGCCCGCGGAGTGATGATCACGCCGTCGGTCGGGTACACGATCGACTCGTGCTGCTCATCCCAGCGCACGCGGTAGTGCTCATGGCCCGCGCTGCCGAGCAGCTCGACGATCTCTCCCCGCCGCGACGGCGCGCCATGCAACCCGCGCGCCTCGATCCGGTCCCCTACACGCGCCGTGAGGGCGATCTGTTTGTTCGCCATATCATCACCTCGCGTTCATCTAAACCCATAGGCGGCAGTCCCCGCAACCGCGCGATCAGCTGACTTGGATCACGGAGATCTACTGACTGCCGCGCACCCAGGCCCGCGACCGTCGGGCGTTCGTGTGCAGGGGAGGTTGACGCGATCGTTCGACTAACGTGAGCGCCTCGATGGCTTTGGCCGAGTCGTCGGCCCGGCGAGGTGACCGTCGACCTTGTCGAGCGCACGCCACAGGGCGCGCATCGTCGGCGCGAGATGGGCGAGCTCTTCCAGATGGGCCTCGGACAGCGCCTCGAGCTTGTCGGCCCCGAGCTCGGTGAGGGTGATGCGCACGGTGCTCTTGCTCACAGGGTCGGGGGTGCGTCTGACGAGCCCGTCCGCGGCGGCACGGTCGATCAGACCGACGGCGCTGTGGTGGCGAAGGAGGAGGTAGTCAGCGATCTCGCCGACGGTCGGTCCCGCGGGGTTTGGGTGTCCCCGAATCGCAAGCAAGAGCTGGTGCTTGGCGGGCGTCAGCCCAGCGGCCTTGGCTTGCTGCTCACTCCAGCGCAGAAACCGACGCAAGCCTGTGCGCAGCTGCAGAAGCCGAGTGAAGTCCGCCTGATCGAGCGTCATGTCGCGCCACGATAGACGGCTCCGTCGTCGTCGTCGTCGCCGCGGTGCTCACGCGGTCGATCGCGTGATCTCCATGCCCTCGCTGAAGCGCCGGCGCGTGTGCTTCTCGGGATCGTCATCACCGAGCAACTCTTGGCCCTCGCTGAAGCGCCCACGGTGCAACCGGGCCTCCGAGCCGAGCAGGGTCCGCTGACCCTCGCTGAAGCGGCCCACGCGGAGCTCTTCGAGGTCCGAGGGATAGCTGGCCATGCCCTCAGCGAATCGCGACCGCGGAATCTCGGGCTGGATCGGCCGGCCCCCCGCGGTGCGTGCGTGATCACCCATCGTCCTTCCTCCTACCGACAAGCTGTCGGTCGTCAACAATATCGTTATACGATATCGTAGCACGACCAGGTCCACATGTCCGCGATCGAGGTGAGGGCGCCGCGAGTCGCGTCGAGCATGTGGGAGGATGGCGCTGTGCCGGATCCGTTCGGCGAACGCCACCAGCTTGACGCGACTCTCGAGTTCGCGTCGGCGATGGCGCGGCAATACGTGGACGGGATTCGAGACGAGCGCGTCAAGAGGCCGGGCACCGAGGACGCGATCGCGCGATGGACTGACCCGATGCCGGAGGAGGGAGTCGGGTCGCGAACCGCGCTCACGGAACTGGGCGAGCGTGCGCAAGAGACCGCAACGCGCTCGAGCGGCCCGCGGTTCTTCCATTTCGTGGTCGGCGGCGGGACTCCGGCGGCGCTTGGCGGCGACTGGCTGGCGTCGGCGTACGACCAGCCGGCGTACGCGTGGGCGTCCTCGCCGTTTGCGTCCCGCTTGGAGCAGGTGGCAGTCGATTGGCTGCGCCGGCTGTTCGAGCTCCCCGCGGAGTTTGGAGGAGTGCTCACGACCGGGGCGACGATGGCCAATTTCGTGGCGCTCACGGCGGCACGCAACTGGTGGGGCGAACAGCAGGGGGTCGACGTGGAGGCCGAGGGCGTTGTCGACCTGCCCGCGCCGCTGATCCTGTCGAGCGGCTATCTGCATCCGAGCGCGGTCCAGGCAATCGGGATGCTCGGCTTGGGTCGAGCGAACATCCGCCGACTGGCGCGAGACGACGTCGGCCGCCTCGACCTCGCCGCGCTGGAGCGCGAGCTGAACCGGAGCGATAGCCCCGCGATCGTGATCGCCAACGCCGGTGAAGTGAACGCCGGTGATTTCGATCCGATCGCCAAGGTCGCGGACCTGTGCGAAGGGCGCAGGGCGTGGCTCCATGTCGACGGCGCGTTCGGGCTGTTCGCCCGCTTGGCTCCGGTGACCCGAGCTCTGACCGAGGGGGTCGACCGGGCGGACTCGGTGATCTCCGATGGGCACAAGTGGCTGAACGTTCCGTATGACTGCGGCTTCGCGTTCGTCCGCGAGGTGGAGCGGCTGCCCCGGGCAATGAACGTCGGCGCGGCGTACCTGCCCTCGCCCGACGATCCGCACCCGAACTTCGGGTTCCTGTCGCCCGAGAACTCCCGCCGGGCGCGTGCGCTCGCGGTTTGGGCGACGCTGCGGGCGTACGGGCGGTCGGGCTACCGTGAGATGGTCGAGCGTCACGTGGCGCTCGCGCGACACCTCGCAGATCGCGTGGACAACGCGCCGGAGCTCGAACGGCTCGCGGACGTGCCGCTGAACATCGTCTGCTTCAGAGCGCACCCGACGGACGTCCGCGAGGAGCAGCTCAACGAGTTCAACAGCCGACTCGGTGACGCATTGCGCGCCGACGGCCGCGTGTTCGTAGGCAACACCACATACGCCGGCAAGGTGGCCCTGCGGCCCGCGATCGTCAACTGGCTGACGCAGACCGAGGATGTCGATCTGCTCGTCGACGTCGCGCGTGAGCTCACCGCCACGCTGCGGGCGTCGGTCGCTGGTCGCTAGCGGCCCCGACCGCAAGTGTTCTACCCGTAGGGCGAGGTCCGGGGGCGGTCGGGCGAGGACTCCGGATCCGACGCGGAAGCAGCGCTGCGCGAGGATCCGAGGACCGGGAGATGCGCTCATAGAACGGACACGATCTCCCTCAGTCGCCCTCGGCCGCGCGGGTGCGGGCGATTGCGACGCGCCCACAGCCAGACGTTCCCGGGCTCCCCCGATCCTCGTGAGGTGTGGGAGATCACTTCTGTCGTGGTCCCCACGGGACCGGGCACAGCTGACCCGAGGCCCGTCCGGCGATCCCGGGCAGCGAGCGGCCGCGGCGATCAGCTCAGGGTCATGCGGTTGCTCCATCCACGAGAGTGCTGGCCAGCGCGATGGCGTCGTCGAGTGAGAGCTCGGCGCCGGCCACCCAGGCAGCGTCCCATCTGTGGGGATCGTTGAGCGCGGCTCGCGCTGTCGGTTGCCATTCCGTGCGGAGCTTTTCATCGGAAGGGGCGTCGGAGAGTCCGATCCGTGCGCGCGCGGCGTCGGCGGCGGCCCACAACGTTGCAGCTTCAATCGGGTGCGCTTGGATCGCTGCGATTGTGCCTGCGAGCGAGAGCACGGATGCGATCGCCTCGGCGTCATAGCCCGAGCGCGTTGCCGCGATCGCTTCGCCAAGGTGGGTGGTTGCGTGTGGGACATCGTCGCGGCGCAGAGCGATGACCGCCTTGGTGAGGAGTGCGCTGGCGATCATCGGCAGGGATTCGCATTCCTGCGCCTGAGTGAGTGACTCGTTGATCAGCGTCTCGGCGGCGTTGAGGTCGCCCTCGTCGAGCACGATCTCGGTCAAGTTGCCGGATGCGAGGGCGATCGCACGTGGCTCTCCGGTGCGGCGGCCGAGGAGCAGCGACTCCTCGAGCAGGGTGCGCGCGCGCTCGAGATTCCCAGCCCTCGCGATCTGGATCCCGTAGTTGTTGAGCGCGATTCCCAACAACCAGTCGTCTTGACCGGCGCGTGCCGTTGCGACGGCACGTTCGTGATGACCGGTGCTGCGAGCGTGGTTGCCGGTCGCTTCGGTCGCCCAGCCGAGGTGAGTGAGCGCTAGAACGGCGACGCGCTCGTCATGGTCGTGCTCCGCGAGGGCGAGAGCGTCGAGTAGCAATGCCTCGGCGTCGGCCGCTTGGCCGTCCTGGACCGCCATCTGCCCCGCCGCGGCAAGCGCGCGACCCCGGTCCGGACAGCCGGCCGGTGCCGATTTCAGCGCTTCCGTCAGCCAGACGAGCGCTTCGGCGGAATAACCTCGAACGATCCAGAACCACTCGAGATTGCTCGCCATCCGTACTGCCTGCGTCGGGCGATGCTCGATGAAATGGCGGAGTGCGGTGCGGAGGTTGGGATGATCTGCGTCAAGTCGGTTCACCCAGCGTCGCTGCTCCGTGCTGAGCAGGTGGGCTGCCGCATCCTCGGTGATCGCCAGGAAGTGCTCGGCGTGGCGCGCTGCCGCGTCGGTGGCTCGCCCCTCGACTGCCGCGGCGTCAACAGCGAATTGTCGGACGGTGTCGAGCATCCAGAAACGGGGCTCGCGATCTGGGTCTTCACGGCGACGCAGGAGACTCTTCTCAAACAACGACACCAGGTCATCGATCACGTCGGGCCCCCAGATCGCCTCCGCATCCTCGACCCGGACACCACCGATGAAGGGCGCCAACGACAGCAGCAGCCGGCGCTCGCCCGCAGTGAGCAGCTGGTAGCTCCAGTCGATCATCGCGAGGAGTGTCCGCTGCCGCTCAGGAAGATCGCGCGGCCCCTCGGGCAGGGTCAGCCGCTCTGAGAGCCGCGCCTCCAACGCCGCGGGGGCGAACACGGCAACGCGCGCTGCCGCGAGCTCAAGCGCAAGCGGCAACCCATCGAGCCGCAGACAGATACCCTCGATCGCCGCGCGATCCTCAGGGCGCAACTCCAGCCCGGCACGGGCCGCCCTGGCGCGCTGAGCAAACAGCTCAGATGCATCATCCAGCGGCAACGGCGGCACGTCCACCCGATGCTCACCCCGAACCCGTAGCGGTTCGCGGCTCGTCGCGAGGACGTCGACTCTCGGCGCGTGCGCGAGCAGATCTCCCACGACCCCGCTCGCTGCCAGCAGATGCTCGAAGTTGTCGAGCACGAGCAACACCTCTCGCTCCCCCAGCACGGCCGCCAGTGCGTGCTCGACGTGCTCGCCCCGTGCGCGATCGATCTCCAGCACCCGGGCGATCTCCGCTGCCACGAGTGCCGGGTCTTGAACCGACGCAAGCGCCACGAACCACACCCCATCGCGGTATCGATCGACAGCCCGTGCGGCCAGCTCGATCGCCAAGCGCGACTTGCCCGCGCCGCCCGGCCCCACGAGCGTGACGAGCCGCACGGCCTCGTTCGAGAGCAACTCGAGCCCTCGCGCGAGATCCTCGCGCCGTCCAACAATTGGATTGGCGGGAATCGGGACATGAGAGCGATTCAGCGAGCGCAGCTGCGGAAAATCGCTCTCAAGCCCGGGCGCGAGCAACTGAAACACGCGCTCGGGAGAGGGCAGATCCTTCAGCCGGTGAAAACCAAGGTCCCGTAGCGGTACATCTGACCGCAGCCGGCTCGACGTCTGCTCGGTCAGCAGCACCTGCCCGCCATACGCGACCGCCATCACGCGCGCCGCGCGATGCACATCGATCCCGATGAAGTCGCCGTCGCTGACGGTCGGGGTTCCGGTATGGATACCGATCCGCACCGACGGGCCCACCCCGTCTGGCCATTGACACGCAGCCAGCGCGAGCTGCGCGCGCCTTGCACATTCCACCGCATCCGACGCCCGGGAAAAGACCGCGAAGAACGAGTCCCCGGCGGTCTCCACCTCGCGCCCGCCGGTCGCGGCGATGGCCTCTCTGATCACACGGTGATGCTCCCGGAGCAGGTCGCGGTAGCGCTTCCCGAGGCGATCCAACAGCCGAGTGGACCCTTCGATGTCCGTGAAGAGCAACGTTAACTCAGCCCCGTCTGTCACGCCGGCATCATCGTCTACGGCGCGCCGGCCGGCAACACCCACGACCGGCCCCTGCCCACCCGGTTGGTTGTGCGCGCGAGCGGCGTCTGTGTCAAATGACGAGGTGGACCACGGAGCCGGGCCCTACGGTGGTGACACAGCCGACAGCGCGCAGAGCTGATCGTGCGACGCACTCCAGGAGGCACACGTGTATCGACAGCTTCCGTATCCCGCGACTGAGACCCATGACCACGATCTGGACCGCCGCGCCACGAACGACACGGCCTCATGCGTCTGACCGCGCCGGTTCATCGGCGGCCCCGTGCACGCGTGGGTCGGGTCAGGTCAGAGCTGCTCGGGTGCGGAGCGGTCCGGCCCGAGGCGACGTGAGTCTGCGGCCGGCCCGAAGTGAGCCGTGAGCTGCGCTCTGGAGCCGATGTTGAGCTTGCGGTAGACGCTGCGGAGGTGCGTTGAGACGGTGTTGAGGGTGACGTACAGCTCGTGGCCGATCTCGCGGTTTGTGCGGCCGGTGGCCGCGAGCTCGGCGACGGAGCGCTCGGCGCGCGTGAGGCTGTCGAGGCCCTCGTGGATCGGCCTGCGGGGGCGGCCGCCGGCGGCGATGAGCGCGTCACGGGCCCGGGTCGCGAGCGCCGGCGCTCCGCAGCGATGTGCGATCGCCATGCCGCGGCGCAGGACATCGCGAGCCGCGGCGACCCGGTCCGTCGCTGAGGGGGCGATCCCGAGGTCGACGAGCGTGTGCACGCGCTCGAGCTGGGCCGGCGACTCCTCGAGGAGCCGCGCAGCCTCGCTCAGCGGTCCGAGGCCCGCCGTGCCGTCGGCGGCATGGCTGAGCGCGCGTAGCGCCCGCGCTTGAGCTGCCGGCGCGCCGAAGTCGCGAGCGAGGTCGAGCTCCTCGGCCGCGAGCGTCCGGGCACGCTCGCGCTCACCGAGCGCGAGGTGGCACCGTACCCGGCTGTCACACGGCGGTCTCGCCGGCGCTGCTGGCCAAGGTACGCACGGACGTTGCCAGTGTCTCGGTGCACGCCGGCCAGGCGATCATCGTCAAGCGGGACACTGCTCGAACGTGAAACCGCCCGTCTCCTGATCGGGGCACGTCAGGTCGACATCAGGAATCACCGGTTCGGGCGGACGCGGCTTGCGACCCGGAGCAGACGCGGCGTGCGGCGCGCGGCGAGCAGCGCCAGACGATCCAGTCGTCGGAGATCGCGCTCCTGGGCGGGAACCGGCAGCGGTGCGGTTTGGTCACCAACGAGGAACAGCTCCCATGTTCCGGGCACGCCCTTGAGCTCATATTCGCCGCGAGGCTGCAGCCCGATTCCCGACCCTGTGACGAGGTCACGAACGGTGCGTGACACCAGCACCTCCCCGGCCCCGGCTTGCGCGCTGACCCGGGCCGCGATGTGCACGGCGATCCCGGCGATGCCGTTCTGGCGGCGCTCGCATTCGCCTGTGTGCAGCCCGGCGCGGATGTCAATTCCGGCGGCGCGTACCGCCCCGATCAGTCTCTCGGCGCACCGGATTGCTCGGGCAGGCCCGTCGAACGTGCTAAGTGAGCCGTCTCCGACGAATTGAACGACGCGCCCGGCGGCGGCATTGACTTCGGCGCGAACCATCCGTTCGTGGTCGCCGAGGACCTGCCGCCAACGCGTGTCCCCGAGCCTCACCGCGTGCTCGGTCGAGCCAACGATGTCCGTGAACATGACGGTCATCAGCGCCCGCGAGGTGCGGCCCTCGTCCGCCGTTCCAAACATGAACTTGTCAGCCCGCTGCTGGGCCGCGGCGAAGAACTCCGCCATGCTGCTCGTTTCCGATAACTCCTCGAACGATGCGTTCGGCAGCAACTCAACGACGTGGCGCATCACGCCCTCTGGAAGTCGGTGCCCCACCGAGCGAAGCACGAGCACCGGTGCACGAACGAGCGGCAGGACCTCGCGGACATCGGCCGCGAACGTCGCCTCGTGAAGCGTGCGGATCATCCCAGGACTGGCCGCCGCCCGCTCGAGCAGACTCCACAGTCGCACGTTGCCCCGCGTCGCAAGTGCCGGCATCTGCATGCTCAGTGACTCACCCTTGCCCCAGCGTGCGTGGACGTCCTCCCAGGCCCGGTCATATGCCTCAACCTGATCCCGATCCTCCCAGCCCACGAGCTCGTCGAACGGCGCCGAGCGCCAGCCCTGAGCGAACGGATTCCACAGCACCAGCCCGTCGACGCGATCCGGGTGCTGAGCGGCAAACACGAACGCCCCAAGCGACGCATCGAAGATCGCGCAGATCGTCGCGGTCTCGAAGCCACCCGCATCCATCACCGCTCCCAAGTCGGCGGCACGCTCCTCAAGCGTCGGGACATGGGCGGCCGGATCCGACAGCCCTTGGCCAAGTTGGTCGTACATCATCATCTCCGAGCGCTCGCCCGCGGCGACGAACGCGTCAAACAGCGCCGCATCACCCCAGACCAGATCGAGATTCCCCAGCGCAGCCCCGATCGCGACCACGCGCCGACCGCCGGCACCCCAGCGCTGATAGGCGATGCTCCTCCCATCTCGAACCACGTAGCGAACCTCGGGCGGGATCTCCACAGCGGCGATCCTAAAGCGGTCGACGCTGTCAGCTCTCGGAACAGCTACCCCTCGCGATACGTCACCCCGAAGCCGCCACGGGGATAGTGCCAGCGGAGCGACCCGGGGCTCGCCAGCGCAAGGCACGTCCCGCACTCGAGACATGCGGCGTGCTGGACGGCGATGGAACCGTCTGGCGCCTTGGAGAAGACGTGTGCTGGACACGCTCGGATCAACAACTCGCCCGTACCGGTCGCCCGCATCAGCGCTTGGTCGACTTCGATGTGTGACAGCTCGTCGAGCGCGTACCGATTCCGGGCCAGGCGCTCTGGCACGGTGCCCAGGTGCGGCGTCATAGCGCTCCCATCGCCGACACGGCGTCGTGTGCCAGTTCGCGCATCTTCACCGGTGACTGCCGCAGGGCTCCCAGGCATGTGGGACCGAGATGTCGGCGCGGTGATGTGTCGAGACCGTAGACGCCGTACAGCACGTCTGCGAAGAGTTGCCCGTAGTCGCCGTACATCCGGCGGTTCTCGAGGAAGGCGGGGGCCTTCGCAAATGTCTTCATGTCTCGGCCGACGAAACCGCGATCAAGCTCCGCCGAGTACTCCGCCAGTCGTGCTCCTGACGTGTCGCCCGCAGCGAGCGCAGCGTGGATCGTCTTCGCGGCCGCGATCCCCGAACCCGCCGCCAAGTCCATCCCGCGGACGGTGAACCCGGTGTTGAGGGTCAAGCCGGCAGCGTCGCCGACGACGACCAACCCCGGTCGCGTGAGATCGTGCACCATCGCCCGGCCGCCTTCCGCGATCAGGTGGGATCCGTACTCCACCAGCTCGCCGCCCTTCAGCAGCGGGGCGATGGCCGGGTGCGAGAGAAAGTGATCGTGGAGGTCCGACGACGACGCGGCTGACTGGGACAGCTCGTCCAATCGAACGACGACGCCGACGGAGACAGAGTCGCGGTTCGTGTACAGGAACCCGCCGCCCCCGAGCCCCTTGGTGCAGTCGCCGACCACCGCGTACGCGACGCCCTCATTCCCGCTCAGGCTGAAGCGGTCCTCGAGCGCGTCTCGAGGGAGCGCGATCACCGACTTGACGCCGAGCCCGAAGTGCCGTGGCGGTTCCGGTGAACGGATGCCGGCGTTCCGGCAGAGGAAGGAGTTGACTCCGTCCGCGGCCACGACGACGCGAGCGCGCAGCTCGTCGTCACCGGACCGAACACCGGTGACGCGGTCGCCCTCGAGGACGAGCGAGTCGACGAGCACGCCCGGCATGACGGTGGCGCCTGCCTGCTCGCACTGCTCTCCGAGCCAGGCGTCGAGCCGTGCACGCAGCACCGAGACGGCGTTCACCGGATTTGCCAGGCGCTCGTCGCGATAGTCGATGGTCACGTGCGAGCGCGCGTTGAGGAAGGTCAGGCAGTTGCGCGTGATGATGCGCTCCACCGGGGCCTCGTGGACGAAGTCAGGCCAGGGATGCTCCATCACGCGGGAATACAAGACACCTCCCGACAGGTTCTTGGCGCCCGGCTGGGCGCCCCGCTCGATGACGAGGACATCATGCCCGGCCCGCGCCAGCTGGTACGCCGTGACGCAGCCGGCGATCCCGGCGCCGACCACGATCACGTCGAAATCGACGGCGGAGGTGTTTGACGATGCTGCCATCTCGAGTGTCGATCCGGCGGCGGCGGCGGGGTGGAGCGTTCGCTCCACCCTCGGGCGCTTCGCCGTCAACCCAGGACGTGCTCCTTGACCTTCTCTGCGATGTCGTCGGCGGCCAGCCACCCGGACGTCAGGGAGAAGCCGTTCGCCGAGCCGGGGATCGGCAGGCTGTAGCTCTCGCCCCAGAGCCCGCCGGCGTCACATCCGACGACGTACAGGCCCGGGATCGGCTCGTCGTTCTTGTCGATCGCGCGCCAGTGGTCGTCGACCTTCATCGCGCCCATGCTGATCATGATCCCGGTCTCCATCTTGACCGCGTAGAACGGCCCCTCTTCGATCGGGATCAGGTACCGCGCCTCCTTGTGGAACTTGCGGTCCTCGCCGGCGTGGCAGTAGCCGTTGTACTCGTCGAGCTCGGCCCTCAGGATCGCCGGATCGACCTCGATCTCGCGGGCCAGTTCCTCGATCGTCGCCGCACCGAACACGTTGGTTCGGCCTTCGTCGGCGGCGTCCGCCGCGATCTCCGCCGGCAGGCCGGGCAGCGTCGCGTAGTTGAGGATGTAGATGCCGAGGCCGACCTCGTTGCCGACTTCCGCGAGCTTACGGATCTGCTCCTGGCCGAGGATGGCCCAGTACATCGCCCCGGGGAGGCCGGCGATCATGTCCCCGGCATGGCCGAAGTTGAGGCCGACGACCTCGTTGGTGAACCGCCGGCCGTGTGCGTCGACCCACAGGTAAGGCTGCATGCCTGCGCAGTTGGTCTCGCTGACGATGGCCTTGTCACGCATGAACGGGAACAGCAGCAGCGTGCCGATGTTCCGGTTTGTGACGGCCCCAACCTCGAGGAGCATGTTGATTCCGTCGCCGGTGTTGCCGGGGCCACCGACGTTGATCATCTTCGCTCCGACGTCGTACTTGCTGTACCTGTCGAGCATCTCCGGACTGGCCGCGTAGCCGCCGGTCGCGACGACAACGGCCTTGGCCCCCAGCCTGACCTCCTGTCCATCGGAGTCGGTGGCCAGGATGCCTGCGACCTTACCCTCCTCCATGAGGATGTGCTTGACCGGGGTCCCGAGGAAGATATCCACGCCCCTCCGGCGAGCCTCGGCGACCTGCAGCTCGATCACGTGAGCGATCTCGCCTTCCGGCAGGTGCCATGTGCGGAGCTCGCCAGGCTGGTCGGGTGCCGTGATCTGAACATCGTCGTAGACGACACCGAGCTCCTCCCGGAGCTTGACGATGCTGGTCGCGGCGTTCTCGACAAACCGCGACACGATCGCTGGGTCAGCGCGCCAGTGCGAGTAGTCGAGGTAGCGCTCGTACGCCTGCACCTTGCCGACGTGGATGCCTCGCTTCTCCTGCTCGTCGGACTCAAAGGCCGCGTGTCCCTCGGCGAATGCCGAGCTGCCACCCGCCTGCGCCTCCTTCTCGAGCAGTGCGCAGCTGAGGCCGTCCTTGGCCGCCTGCAGGGCCGCCGAGAGCCCCGAGATTCCGCCGCCGATCACGACGACGTCGTATGCGGCATCGAATTGATCACCCATGACTGTTCTCCTAAGCGTGTTCCTTGACTGTCACTCCGCCGAGCGCGGCTTGGAGCGCGGGGATCACCTCGTAGAGGTCGCCGACGATCCCGTAGTCGGCCCGGTGGAAGATGTGCGCCTCGGCATCGGCATTGATGGCCACGACGACTTTTGCGTCGCGCACCCCTTCCAGGTGCTGAGGCGCCCCAGAAATGCCGATCGCGACGTAGAGCCGGGGCGAGATGTGCTGCCCGGATCGGCCGATGTAACGCTCCTTGGCGACCCAGCCGAAGTCGTCGGCGATCGGCATCGAGCACCCGATCTCCGCCCCCAGCGCGGCGGCCAGGTCCTCCACCAGCGCCAGGTCCTCCTTCGCCTTGAGGCCTCGGCCGACGGCGACGACCCGTTCGGCGTCGCTCACACCGCCGCGCGCACCGATCACTGGTTCCGTCTTCTCGATCCGGATGTCGGCCGCACTGCTGTCATCGAGCCGCTCGATCCGTGGCGGCGGCACCTCGCCGGGCGACGGACTGTCGTCGCCGACGTACAACCCTGCCAGCGGCGCGCTCGACGCGAGCGTCTCCACGACGCGGCCGCCCAGATCCGCTCGCTCCACGACCACGGTCTCGCCCTCGAGTGAGACACCGAGGACGCCCGGGATGACGACCGCACCGAGGCCCGCTGCCGCAGCTCCCAGCAGCGCGCGGCCCGAGGGCGTCGTCGCGGCCAGCACTGCACGCGGCATCGCGGCCGACACAGCCTGCGCCAGCGCCGGGGCGTACGCCTCCGCAGGGACATCGTCGGCGGACTCGACCCAGATCACATCGTCCGGTCCCGCCGCCGCCGCCGCGTCGGCGACGGACCGCGGGCCGACCACGCCGACGACCACGCCTCCGCCCAAGCTCCGAAGCTCGCGCACCATCCCGCCGAGCCGTCTGACGTCCGTCGCCAACACCCAGCCTTGACGGCTCATCTCGTCCGTCCCCGCTCGTGCGTGTGTCGTCGTCCGCTCACAGCACGCCGTCCTCTCGGAGAGCGGCGAGGAGCTGCCCGGCCGCGGACGCAGGGCTGCCTTCGAAGATTCGAGCCGATCCCACCTCCGGCACGCGCGTGCCCCGCGACTGCGGCACGTCGTGCAGCCCAATCCCGAGGTCGGCCAGAGACACCATCCTGATCGGACGCTTACGCGCCGCCAGGACCTCTTTCATGCCCGGCGCCTGCTTCTCCGCGGACGCGGCCGCCACCGCGAGCAGCGCCGGAAGGCCGAGGCTCACCGTCTGCTCGCGGTCGCCCATCCGACGGGTAGCCAGGACCCGGCCGCCCGCACATGTCGCGGTCGAGACACCGAGCAGCGCCGGCCAGCCGAGGACACCCGCCAACGCGGCCGGAACACCGGGGTACGCCTCGGCGTCGCCGATGACCACCACGTCAACCAGTCCGACCGACCGAATCACGGCCGCCACCAGAGCGGCCGTCGCCGCGTTGTCCGCAAGACTCGGCGCGTCGGGAACCGCGACGACCTGTTCAACGCCGCGGGCCATCGCCCACGTCGCGTCCCCGTCACCGATCGTCACTCCCACGGCGCTGCCGCCGGAGCCCGCGGCGAGCGCGAGCCCGACGGCCACCGCGGCGTGATCATCCTCTCCGGCGGCCATCCTCGCGCCACGCCAGTCGACCGAGCCGTCGTTGCGCACCGCGGCGTCCTCCGGATCTCTCGCCCACTTGTAGACGACGACGACGTTCACGACCACCTCGGCTTCGATGGGAGGGTGAGATCCAAGATTGCGCACTCGGTGCGTCACCGCATCGGGTTTCGTCCGTAGAACCTGTGCGCAGGAACCACTGACGCACCCAGTCTGCGTGCACACAGGCGAAGCAGGAGAGGCTGCGCTGATCAGATCATCAGTCGCAGGACGTGACGCGGTGCCGAAGCTCCGGACGCGAATGCCGTCAAGCATGCGATCGAGAGCCTCGGAATGTGACGCGGCAACCAAGCACCACCTGAGCTTTAGATCGCCCGGGGAGTAACGGCGGGCGCACGCCCGCGGACTCCCTACAAGCCGGCTGACGCTCCGCACGCGGTACGCTGGGTTTTGCGCAGCGGCTCGACGGCGCAGTGTGCTGCATAAAGGAGTGTGGCGTTGATGACAACTTGCGCGCAGTGCGGCAGTGTGCATCCGGATGGTTCCGGTTCTGTCCGAATTGCGGCGTGTCGCTGACCGCCGCTGGGCGGCCGCGTGAGTCGCGCAAGATCGTGACTGTGCTGTTTTGCGATGTGAGCGGGTCGACGGCGCTCGGCGAGGAGCTCGATCCAGAAGTCCTTCGGGGGGTCATCAGCCGCTACTTCGCCCAGCTACGGGCGATCATTGAGCGACACGGTGGGACGGTGGAGAAATTCATCGGTGACGCGGTGATGGCGGTGTTCGGTATCCCAACGGTGCGCGAGGATGATGCGTTGCGGGCGGTCCGTGCGGCCTCTGAGATCCGCAATCGGCTTCCTGCGATCGCTGAGGAGGTTGGTGTCACGCTCCGGTTCCGCACGGGCATCAACACGGGGCCGGTACTGTCCGGCGAAGGGGAGAACGTAGCGGTCGGCGATGCGGTCAACGTTGCGGCGCGGTTGGAGCAGGCGGCGGCGCCGGGCGAGATCCTCGTCGGCGCGGAAACGCTGCAGCTGGTCCGCGACGCGGTCGATGTGCAACGACTCGAGCCGCTCGTGCTCAAGGGCAAGTCGGCACCGGTGCAGGCCTATCGGCTGCTATGGGTCGATCCGGTCGCGCCGGGCTTCGCGCGGCATATGGATGCGCCGCTGGTGGGCCGCGAGCGAGAGCTCGGGATACTGAGGGAGGCGTGGCGCCGATCCGAGCAGGAGCGGGGGTGTCATCTCTTCACGCTGCTGGGAGTGGCGGGCGTGGGCAAGTCACGGTTGATCGCGGAATTGCTGAGCGAGGTCGACAATCGCGCGCGGGTGCTGCGCGGTCGCTGTCTTCATTACGGGGAGGGCATCACCCTCTGGCCGATCATCGAGGCGCTGACGATGGTGGGAGAGCCGGCGCGGGAGGTGCTCGAGCAGCTCGAGAGAGGCGGGGTCGCCACAGCTGAAGAGTTGTTCTGGCAGGTACGCCGGCTGCTGGAGGCGCTCGCGCACGAGCGGCCGGTGATCCTGTACGTCGACGATCTTCAGTGGGCTCAGCCCATGCTGCTGGACCTGATCGATCATGTCGCCGACCTCTCGCGCGGGGTTCCGATCTTGTTGCTATGCACGGCGCGGCCGGAGTTGCTCGAAGATCGTCCGAGTTGGGGTGGCGGCAAGCTCAATGCGACGAGCGTTCTGCTCGAGCCGCTGGACGCCGATGAGAGCCGGCGTCTGCTTGAACAGGTTGGCGACGGCTTGGACGCGGAGGGGCGCGCACGCGTGATCGCCGCCAGCGAGGGCAATCCGTTGTTTCTCGAGGAGATGGTCGCGCTGGCTCAGGACCGCGGAACCGTCGCGGTGCCCGCGACGATCCAGGCGCTGCTTGTGGCGCGGCTCGAGCGCCTGGCGGTGGAGGAGCGTCAGCTGCTCGAGCGCGGCGCGATCGAAGGTCAGGTATTCCATCGGCTGGCGGTCCGAGCGCTTGCCGACGAGCGCTTGGCCTCGGATGTGGAGCTGCGCCTCGCCAGCTTGGTGCGTAAGGAGCTAATCCGCCCGCACGAGGCGACGCTACCCGGAGACGAGGCCTTTCGCTTCCGGCATCTTTTGATCCGCGATGCAGCGTACGACGGGTTGCCGAAGGGCACGCGCGCGGACCTACATGCGCGGTTCGCGCGCTGGCTTGAGCACGCTGCGACGGGGCTCGCGGAACTCGATGAGATCACCGGCTGGCACATCGAGCAAGCGAACCGATACGAACGCGAACTCGGCCGCGAGGTGGACCGTACGCTCGCGCGCGCCGGCGCCGAGCACCTTCACAGAGCCGGCATTCGCGCCTCGGAGCGCAGCGACGTGGCCGCCGCACGCAACCTGCTCGAGCGGGCATTCAATCTCGCCCCCGAGGAGGATCAGGTTCGCGTCCAGATCGGCGTCGATCTCGCCGAACAGCTGATCGAGTCCGAAGAGCTGAACCGAGTCGACGCGTTGCTTGCGGCGGGTGAGCGCGATCCTGATACCGCGGCGCAGGCGGCACTGATCCGGCTGGAATGGATCAACACCGCACATCCCAAGCGGCTCGCCGAGACCGTCGCGATGGTTCTCCCGGGCATGCTCCGGCAGTTCGCCGCACGCGGCGACGATCGTTGTCTCGCCAAGGCCCATATGGCGGCGTTCAGGTCCCACTGGGGCCGGAGCCAGTGCGCAGCCGCTGCGGAGGAACTGCGCCTGGCCGCGGCTTATGCTGAGCGCGCGGGCGACACCGGCACTCGAGCCCGCGCGCTCGGATGGTACGCCGCCGCGTTGCTCTACGGCCCCACTCATCGCGACACGATCACCGCCGAGTTGGATGCTCTCGAGACCGCTGACCTTGGGCCATACCTGGCAGCCTGCATCCTCCTCACGCGAGCCGAGGTGTCACGGCTCGGTGGGCGCTTCGACGATGCGTATGCGCTGCTCGAACGTGCGAGCGCTGGCTTCAGGGCGATGGGCAACCAGGTGATGGCCTGCGGCGTGCATCAGATGGCGGGGCGCTGGCAACTCGGAGCAGGGGATCCATCGCGCGCGAGCGGAACCTTGGAACACAACGACTCGCTGCTGGAGGAGATCGGTGAACAAGGCTTTCGCTCGACGTCACTGGCGTACCTCGCACGGGCCTACCAGGCGGCTGGCTACGCGGATCGGGCTCATGCCGCGATCGAACTATGCGAAGAGATCAGCGCCCGAGAAGACGCGATCAACTTCGCCATCACGCACGGCGTGCGTGCCCGCCTGGCACTGGCAGACGGGGACAGCGCGGCCGCCGAGCGCTGGGCGACGAGCGCCGTCGAGTTCGCGTACCGCACCGACTTTCCCGAGATCCAGGCCGACGCCAGGCTCGATCACGCGCATGTCCTCGGCTGCCTCGGACGCGGCCACGACGCACGCTCCGAAGCGGCGAGGGCGCTTGAACTGTTCGAAGCGAAGGGCAACCGGCCGCGCGCAGAACGGGTTCGTGCGCTGCTCGAACGCCTTTCCGAGGGTGCGACCGCCGCCGAAGCGGCTCGCTGAGCGACTGGCGGAGTAACACGCGAGGGCCAGCTCCGGCGTCCGTACTTGACTAGCCTACGTCGGGTGAAGGTCGTGACGTGCCAGCGACTCCTCACTGCGATCGTGCTCCTCGCGGGTGTCGCCGGCTGTGGATCGTCCGCAAAGCTCCCAAGGCCGGCCTCCTCTCCCGCAGTGATCGCGACGAGCACCGCGAGCACCGCGAGCACGCTGCCGTTCACGCAACCAAGCGCAGCTGACGCAAGGTTCGTGGCGCATCTGGACGCGCGCTGCCGCGCGATCATCTCGACCCTCGACCGCCTCGCCCAGCCCGCCACTCTGTCCGATCAGGCCAGTTTCAGCGATCACGAGCGTCAGATGCTCGT
Organism: Solirubrobacteraceae bacterium; assembly: GCA_035524415.1. Lineage (GTDB taxonomy): Bacteria > Actinomycetota > Thermoleophilia > Solirubrobacterales > Solirubrobacteraceae > Palsa-465. The sequence goes on from DATKOY010000170.1 coordinate 42,407, forward strand.
GCGCCTGCACGCTGCGGTCACACCGCTGAGCCCGCCCGCCGATCTGGCGCAACTCATGCGCTCCTACACGCGCGCCCTGCTCAGCGTGATCGACTCCGACGAGTTCGTCGCGGACGCCGCAAGGGCACAGGACGGGGAGGGGGTGGCCTATTGGCTGTCCAAGCGGGCCGCGGCGATCAACGTGCTGAAGCACGCGTCTGGTCTGCTCGGGGCCGTTGATTGCATGCGGTAGAGCCTGTACGTGCGTACAGATCACGGGCAGGATTCGCCGTCCGTCCGCGCGACCCGCGTCCAGTACCGTCCGAGCAGGCTGCCCAAGTCCGCGACGAAGTCACCTGAGCCGCGGACGAAGGAGACCTGCAGCGTCTCGCCTGAGGCAAGTGGCCTGCACTCGTGATCGAACGACGCCTGCGCCGCGCCGGCAGTCGGTGACCAGGCGGAGATCTTGAGCGCCCGCGGAAAATCGAACGAGCCACTGCTGATCTGTCCCTCGATATAGACCGGCGGCTGACCCGCAAGCGGCTGAACGACGCTGAAGGCAGTGGTGGGCACAACGGTGACCGCGGTCGCCCCATCGCTGAGCGTCGTCGAGTGCGGCCCGTGCCCGCCACCGGCCTGACCCGACTCCCGAATCGGTGCTGCGCTGAAGCCATCGCCTGCCTGCAGGATCTCGATCGGATAGGAGATGAGCGTGTTGGTATTTGTGAACGCGCCGGTGATCGCGTACGCGCTGGTGCCGGCGATGTTCGTGAGGCAGGGATCCCCCGGCATCGTGCCGGCGCACCTGAACTGGTACACGCCGCCGTTCGCGCCGGCCGGCTGGAAGGCATAGACCTCAGTGAGTCGGCCGGCAACGGGCACGAGCACCGACAGCTTGTCGGACTGCTTGTGCACGTGGCAGCGCCCGGCATCACGTGTCACGATGACCACGGGCCGATCGCCCGAGATCGCGTCGGCCGATTTTGGGGCGTACACGAAGCGGCTGCCGCACCCGTCCGCTTCGTTGGTAACCGCCGTCAGCTGCGTGGCAACCGGGGCCGGCTGCTCGAGCCCCTCCGCAAGCCATACCGCCGCGAACCCGCCGGCCAGCGCCAGCGCTCCGGCAGCGAGCGCCCGCACACCCCAATCCTGCGCCACTCGGCGCGGTGCGGCGGGCAGGAGAACCGCTTCCCCGGGCGGCTGAGCCTCGGATTCGCTCGGCACCGCGATGAGCGGCGCTCGTGCAGCGCCCCACCGGGAGGCGAGTATGCCGCCGGCGGCACGGTTCTCTTGCGAGGAGCGTGCGCTGTCGGTCCGCCCAGTCGCAACTGGAACAACGCGAGCGCGCGCCACAAGCCGCCGGGCGACGTACCCCGTTTCCTTGTCCGAACTCAGCAGCGTGCGTAATTCATCGTCGCGGATCGTCGCCACCACGAACAGGCGCTTGCACCTGGCGCGCAGCTCGTCGAGCGCCCCAAGCTGGAGGCCCGGCAGAAACCGCCCGCAGCCGTCGAGCAGCAGGACGGCCGACTGCTCCGGAGCGATGCCGAACGGCGGGTCAAGCGAGAGCAGAGACGCGAGCCCACGCGCGTTCTCGGGAACGATCAGCCAGGCGTCGGGTAACTGTTCGCGGAGCATGTCCAGCGCCAGCTCCGACTTGCCGCATCCGGCGGGTCCGACGACCAACATGATCCCGCCAGGTTGAAGTCGCTCGTCGATCCCAGCCCCCGAAGCGTCCGCGCGAAGCGCTTCGGTCGCGAACGGGAAGAGGCCGGCATCGAAGGCGCCGTCAGCGACATCTTTCACGCGACGAAGCGGCCAGACCGCGAGCGCGTCCTCGAGCGACGCCATTCGGCCACTCCAGCTCTGACGCTTGTCGTTCGCGGCCTTGACTCGCTGCGCCAACCACCCCAAGACCGCCACCCCAACGGCCGCCAGGATCGTGGCGAGAATGCGCAGATTCAGGTAGCCGAGAACTTGAAACGCGACCCCAGCCAGCACAGCAATCGCCGTGGACAAGCCCACGGTCCAAGCCGAGACCCCTGACAGACGAGCCCGCACGTTGCCCTTAAGCGACCACCGCGGGCAAGCCTATTAGGTGACAGTCCGGAGGGGGGCGTTTGTCGGGCGCCTGCGGAAGCACGGCGCGCGGGTCCTGGTGGCAGGCTTCGACGCGGAGCCCGCCGAGGGTGAGCCGCCGGAAAGCACGGTTGTCAGCCCCACCTGGATGCCGGCCATGACGATCAGCAGCCGCTGGGATACCACCGTCCTGAGCCTACGCCCGCGGGATATCTTCGGTCTCCCGGGGGCCACCCGCGGCGATCGCCCACCACGCCCATACCGCGGGATCGTTAACAGTAGATCACGACGAAGAAGCCCGCAGCCGACGAACCCCTCGCCCGAGTTGTCGGTGAACACCACGGCCTGCGTTCCAGCCGGGCAGCCGGAGGTCGTGCCGAGCCCGAACTGGCCGGCCTGGAAGCTGGCGTCGTTGTAATCGACCGTACCTGGCCACGCTCGGCGACCTGCTGCGGCGAGACGTCGCGTGCGGGTTACTACGTAGTCGTCAACGGGGTTTGCGGGGGATGCGCTCGGGCGTGCGGCGTCCTACGTTGGCGGAAGGGGTGACGGAAATTGAGCGAGGTGGTCTCAGGCTGTTGGGCGGCGGGGCGTTGCGGTTGGTGTTCGCGTGGACGCTGCTGTTGTTCGGTGGAGTGTCAGCAGCGTCGGCATTCGTGTTGCCACCCGGGGTTGTCCCGACGCTCGGCCCGGTACCGGTCGACTGCGCGGTGCCGCACCTCGACTACGCCAATCCGACGTGCCTGACCCACGAGGGCGTCGATTTCAGCCTGAGCACGCACATCGTCCATGCCGGCGGCACGTTGGTCGCGAAAGCCCACCCAGGGCCTGGGGCCAGTGGCTACTCCTGGCCCGGCGCCAGCTACTACGAGGGCGTCTACCTCAACCACATGGGGTCGGGGCCACAGATGATCCAGCCCGGCACGTGCGAGGCCGGCGATGCGACCTGCGTGCTCAGGATCCCGCCCGACTGGGGCTTCAACCCGACGGCGCCATCGGGCCCCAATGGGACCGGGTGGCAGATCTTCGAGTTCGACTACAACATTTCGGCGGGCGGGGTGATCGCCAAGGACTACTACGCGATCCTCGGCAAGACCCAGTTCGACCCCTCCGGCCACATCACCGACTCTGCCGGCAAGCCGGTCGTCGGCGTTCCAGTGCATCTGACGGGCGCAGGCGTACCGGCCAAGCGCGTCTACATCACCCAGTACTTCGACCCGACCCACGACTCTCACGGGTTCATCTGCAGCAACATCCTCGGGCGACTCGGCTTCTCCGACGCCCAGTGGGCCTACAACAGCGTCGTGCGACCGCTCAACGTGCAGGTCGCGACCGCCGCCCGCCACTGGGGCTGGCACTTGGTCTCCGGCGCCCAGCAGGGATTCCTCACCCACGGGTATTGCTCGAACAGCCCGTGGGTCGTTTCGCTCGGCGAGTCGCTCACCCAACAGCACGACAAGAACGGGACCATGCACCCCAACGGCGCCGGCCACCAGTTCATCGGCGCGCTCGTGTTCAACGCACTCGAGCGAGACCTGCTCCCGCACGGAAAGCCCCGACCGCTGACCTAGCAGCCAGTAGCCTCGGTTCGCTTGAGATCGTCGTCGCACGGTCATCGCCCGACACACGCGGCGCTCAACCTGTGAGCACGGACTCCGCTCTCGCAGAGACCGGGCCGTACGCCCACATGAATCCCGTTGCCCGACGTCGCGCCAGCCGAGACAGCATCACCGCGCCCACCAGCACGAGGCCGGTGATGACATTGGCCGTCCACGCGGCGGCATTGGCGAGCCCCGGGCGGGGGTGAAACACTGCACCTGCTGGCGCGACCACGCCCGGCGGCGGTCGGCACGCGAGACCCCACGACGAGGAGAGAACGATGAGGAGCAGCAGCGACCGGATCCTGACGACTCATCAGCGAGTAGGGGCTCCGGGGGCGGTGACGGCATGACGATCACCTTCACCAAGGGGTTGCAGGAGCTTCAGGACGGGCTGTTCGCGTACCTACAGCCGCGCGGCCAATGGGGTTACTCGAACGCCGGCCTGATCGTCGGCGACGATCGCTCGCTGCTTGTCGACACCCTGTTCGACCTCAAGCTCACGCGCGACATGCTCGAGCAGATGAAGCCGATCACAGCGACGCGACCGATCGGCAGCGTCGTCAACACCCACGCCAATGGTGATCACTGCTTCGGCAACGAGCTCGTGCCCGAGCGGGCGACGATCTACGCCACCGTCGCGGCCGCCGCCGAGATGCATGAGGTCCCGCCCGCGCGTCTGGATGCGATGAAGCACGCCCCTGACGAGGAGATCGCTGCGTTCGCGCAGTACGCCTTCGGGGACTTCGACTTCAGCGGCATCAGCGGCCGAGCCCCCGACGAGACGTTCGAGGGCGAGCTGATGCTGTCGGTCGGGGGCGTCGAGGTCGTCATCCGCGATCTCGGGCCCGCCCACACGCAGTCGGACTCGATCGTCGTCGTGCCGTCGGCGCGGACGGTGTTCACCGGCGACCTCGCGTTCATCGGCGGCACACCGATCGCGTGGGCCGGCCCGGTCGCCAACTGGATCGCCGCGTGTGACACGATCGCCGGACTGGACGTCGACACCGTCGTTCCGGGCCACGGCCCGCTCAGCGACAAGCAGGGCGTGCTCGACGTCAAGCGCTACTTCGAGCACGTCATGGTGCAGGCGCGGGCGCGCTGGGAGGGCGGAATGGAGGCGATCGACGCCGCGTTCGACATCGACCTGGGCGAGTTCGCTGCCCTCAGCGACTCCGAGCGGATCGTCGTCACCGTCGAGACCATCTACCGCGACCTCGACCCGTCGCGCCCGCCCGCAGACCCCGTCGAGATGTTCCGCTGGATGGGCCGCTACCACGAGCAGCACCGAGGCTGATCGATGCGGCTCGTCACCTTCGAGATCGCGACCCCGCTCGGGCCGGTCCGACGGACCGGCGCGATCGACGCCACCGACCACGTGATCGACCTGTCGCTCGCCCGTGCTGCGCAGCATGCCCGCAAGGGACGGCCGCGCTACCTGGCGCTTGCAGAGGCCGAGGTCCCGAGCGACATGCTCGAGCTGCTCCAGGGCGGCGAGTACGCGATGGAGTGCGCCCGCGAGGCGATCGCGCAGGTCGGACAGAGCGGCGACGATGCGCTCGACGGCGCTGCGGTCCGCCGCGCGCTCGCCGATGTGCGGCTTCTCGCCCCACTCCCGCGACCCAACAGCCTGCGCGACTTCCTCGTCTTCGAAGCCCACCTGCGCAACATCTGCAGGGTGCTCGGTCGTCCCGATGAGCTCCCGCCAGAGTGGTACAAGCTGCCGGCCCACTACAAGGGCAACCCGGACGCGATCTACGGGCCCGAGGACGTTGTGCCATACCCGGGCTACACCGACAAGCTCGACTACGAGCTCGAGATCTGCGCGGTCGTCGGCAAACGCGGCCGCCGGGTGAAGGAGGCCGAGGCCGGCGCGTACATCGCCGGGTACACGCTCTACAACGACTGGTCGGCGCGCGACATCCAGATGCGCGAGTCAAGCGTCGGGATCGGGCCCGGGATCGGCAAGGACATGGCCTCCTCGATCGGACCGACGATCGCCACTCCCGACGAGTTCAGCCGCGAGCACTCCAGGCTCGAGGCTCGCATCGACGGCGAGACGTGGTCGAGCGGCACGCTCGCCGACATGCAGTTCAGCTTCGAACAGATCATCGAGTTCATCTCCCAAGAGTCCGACATCGTCCCAGGGGACCTGCTCGGGTCCGGGACGATCGGGATGGGCTGCGGGTTCGAACGCGACCGATATCTCGAGCCCGGCATGACCGTCGAGCTCGAGGCCGAGGGAATCGGCCTGCTGCGGAACGTCCTCGGCGAGAAGGGGCCGCGTTCGCAGATCGGCGCGTAGCGGCACTGAGGCATCCTCCTCGCCCTTACCTGTAGGTACCCTGGTAGGTGAACGTATATCCGCCGCCGAGTCGCCCGGTGCCCGAGAAGCTTGCTCTGAGGACGTGGCCCGCGAGCGAGCCTCGACCCGTGTTGAGAGCGAGTGTTCCGGCCGTGACCGTCGCCCGGCCCCCGGCCGTGGCGACCAGGTCGTCACGGTCGCGGAAGAGCAGATTGAGGCAACGAACCGAACTGGGCGGCACCCGCCGCTCGAGGCCGACGAGCTCGCCGAGCATGCCGAGCAGCGCCGTCGCCGTCGTGCGCGGGTCAGCGGGCTCATCCGTCGCGACGCGCAGCAGCGTGGCCGCGAGCGCACGTTCCTGGGGCGCCGGGAGCGCAGCCCGCGTCTGGTCGAACGCAGGGCCGACGAGATCCGTCAGCACCGCGAAGGAGAGCCGGGCCTCGCTCTCGGCCGACCGAGCCCTCAGCACACGATACGCACGTGCTTCCGCGAGACGAACGGCCTCAAACCAGACGGTCGACTTCCCGATTCCCGCCTCGCCCTGAAGGAGCAGCGCTTGCGAGCCGTGCGCGATCGAATCGAGAAAGGCCGAGACGACCGCGATCTCTCGCTCGCGGCCGATCACAGCGTCGTCTGATCCCCGGTCGCTCTGGTTACGAGAGCAGGCTACGCCCAACGGAGGTGCGCGTCACGCCCTCGCATTCATCCGTACGAGGCTTCGGTCCACCGCCGATCGGGGACAGGACGGGGCGGGAGAGCCGCAACGCGCCGGCCTTCACCCAAGCACACCCACGTCCGGATCCGGCCGAGGATGTCGTGGGCGGCTCAGGTCCGGGAGAGGTCGTCCCTGACGATCCGAATGTTGCTCGTCCTCGCCTGCAGCCGCTCAAACGCCTGCTCCAAGTCCGTTGAGGGCTGCCGCGTCGACCAACGTTTGCCGACCTGCCGGACCTCGCCCGACGCCTCCAGCTGTCGCAGCCTCCGAAGCGCCTTCGTCTCGTTGAGTCCGGCAGCCTTAGCGATCCGCCCCGTGGAGTGCTCCCCTCGCGGCAGCTCGCGCAGCACCTTCTTCAGCCGATCCTCGTGCTGCCCGCGGCGGTCGGCGCTCGAGGCGCTCGTCGCCGTCGCCGTGGCGGGTGCCGTCGACGTCGCAGAAGCAGCTCCGCGGCTTGGTAGGGCGGGCGGCGCGTCTTCGTAACGCGTTCGGCAGGCGGCGCACAGCACGATTGCATCCCGTCCCTCAGGACGAACGACGCTGAAGCGGCGCCAGTGACGTCCGGAGCGACAGACACCGCAGCGGCGGCCGGCGCGGTCGATCTCGATGAGGTCCTCGGCGTTCATTCGCTTCTTCGTCCAGCATAGAACGCCTCTGCGGCCGTTGAGCGTACGTTCGACTACGACGCCGCGTTGCCGCTGTGCTCGTATGTGAACAGCGGAGGCGCGCCCTCGGGCTGCGGCGGCGGACCCTGCAACCAGAAGCTCGACAGGGACGCGTTTGTCGTCAGCTCTGCGTTCGTGTCCGCGGGCAACGGAGCGCACACCGCCCGAAGAAGGTCGAACCGGTGCAGATCAAACGCGACCTCAAGCGTCTCCCCGTAGGCGATCGCCGCGGCGATCGTTGCCTTGTACGCGACGACCGCCAGCCCCATCGTGACGGCGGGCGCAATCAGCCACACCGGGTGCGGCGCGAGGAAGCAGACGCCGATAACGCTCGCGAGGATCAGGACGACGCACAGCCGCGCGGCCGCGTCGAGCTGGGTTCGCTGGTCGTCGGCTGTTGCACGCAGCGTGTCAGGCAGCAGCGGAAGCAGCCTGGGCCACGCGACGATCGAATTCAGGCCGTATCGCCCGCCGGCGCGCTCCTCGCTCGCCCGCAGCACGTTGCCAAGGCGCGTGGGAAGCAAACTCCAGTTCGTCGGATAGAGCCGGCGCCGCGCGGCAGCGTCGCCCATGCGATCGAGCTCCGCCTCGGTTGGCATCCGGCCCCGAACGACGACAGCCTGCTCGAGCTGCCGGCGCTCGCGCTCGTGATGCGCCGTTCCTCGCGCTGCCGCGGCTCTCGCAAGGCCGCTGTCTCCCCAGTAACCCTCGAGCAGCCTCACGAGCGCGAGCTGCAGCGGCTGAAGGATCACCGCGACGACGAGCAGCCCGATCACGAGCAGCGTCGCCGCACCCGCCGAGAGGTTGGTGAGGTGGTGATCGATGTTCGCGACGTCGGGCGCGTGTGCCGGTGCGCCGCTCCATACGAGCGCAAGCACATAGATGGCGAGCGCTCCCGTCGGCAGCAGGTTGATCAGCGTGAACCGTGCACCGAAATCGCGACCGGTGCCAAGCAGGCCGAGCAGCGCGTTCACTGCACCCGTTCCAGCACGGCGTCCGCGTGAACCGAGCAGCGGAGCGGATAGAACAACGAGAACACCGGGCCGACCGGGCAGCCTGGCCTTGGACAGCGGAGCTCGTAGACCGTGTGGCCCGCGCCAGGCGTCCGACCCGGGAGTTGCGCCGAAGCCGCGTCACCCTTGTAGCCGACCGCGAAGATGTCGTCGAGACTCGCCTGGCTGATGAAGCCGCGTTCCTCATCGTCGACGATCAGCCGAACGCCCGGACTGTCAGGGTTCGTGCCGAACCAATCTCCAAGGCGATCGAGCGATGGCGCGATGTCGTCATCGCTGCTCAGCACGAGCGCCGGCGTGCCACGGGGGATCTCGACGCTCTCTGCGCGCCGCGCGAGCTCCTCGATTGTCACTGTGTCGCTCCTTCCCGCGTGAGCCTACCTGCTCCGGTCGCAAAGAAACCTGCCCATTCCCACGGGTCCGAGAATGGTTGCTCCGCGTCGGGCGCGAGACGCCGAGCGAAGACCCGCATCCGATGAGAGGCACCGGGATCCGTGGCGCCCGCGGCGAGCCGCTCGAGGCGGGCCTGCGCCTCGTCTCGTGTCATGCCGGCGAGGTGGAGCGAGGCGGTCCGGACGGCCTGCGCGACGCGCGCGACGCGGTGATCCTGTTCGTCGAGCGCCGCGTAAAAATCCTCCGTCCACAGCGCGGCGACGGGCTCGGACACCGGCCAGAGCGTCGCGACGACGCTGTCGGCGCCAGCCAGCTGGAACGCCGCAGGGAGTCCGCCCGCCTCATCCGTCGCCCCGGCCCACGGCAGGCCCGCGGAGCAGGACGAGAGCACCGCAAGCCCGCAGCCGCGCAGCGTGTCGTTCACAAGCAGGTCTCCGGCGGACCACGGCGCTGAGATGCGAATCGGCGCGCCGTCGAGATACCGCGCGAGCAGATTCGGCGCAAGGCCGTCCGTCCACCGCGTGATCGCTCCGCTTTCCTCCTGACGCTCATACATGCGGCCGCCGAGAGGGAGCGTGGCCCACCGCACGTCCTCGTCGCCTGCGTACTCCATCCACGCATCGACTCCGGCGAGGAGGGCGGCTATCGGATCCTCGCCCAGCGGGCCCGGACTGAGCAGCAGCGCCGCCCGTTCGGGCTCGGTCACCTCGGCATGGCCATGGGCGCTGACATGCAGCAGCGCACACCCCGCAGCCGCCGCGGCCACGTGCTCCGGTGTGCCGTGTTCTCCTTCGATCACCTCCGGGTCGAGGCCGAGATGCTCACATCCCGCGCGAGCCGCAGCCGCCTCCGCCGATGACACGCGGAGATCTCCCGTCGGGTTCGACACGACGACCGCGCGGCCCACAAGCCTGCTCGGTGGCTGCCGGCGCGACGTGACGAACTGCGCGCAGCTCGCGGCGAGCAGGAGGTCGAGTCCGGCGAAGCTTGAGAGTGCTGCGAACGGGATCAGGTGCAGCAGCGAGTGCGGAATGACGACGAGCCGGCGAATCCCGAGTGGCGCGATCCGGACGGACAGCGTCTGCAGCATGCCGTCGACCGCGGCGGCGAACTCGCGCAGCACGCGGCTGGGGTCCGGACGGGAATCCGGGTCGTCGAGCGCGAGCAGCCAGCCGTCGCCGTCCTCGCCCCGCACGAGGTCGATCCATTCGCGCAGCCGCCATTCGTCGGAGATCTCGGCGTGGCTCGGTGTTGCGTCATCGCGCGAGGTGATGACGGCGACGAGCGTGCCCGACCAATGCGTCCCGAGCACGAGTGCCGCCTCGTCCGGTTCGAGCACCGCTGCCACGGTGGCGATCGCTGGACTCTCGAGAAGGTCTGTCTCGAACCCGGCCATCACCGCGGCGTGCTCCTGGAGCAGGCGGGTGCGAATGCTCACCGATCCGGCGAGAACGTCACCGGCGTCCGGCTCGGGCAGACCGGGCAGGTCGCCGTCGCCCGTCCGCAGCGCACGCTCGAGCAGGACCGCCCGCTCACCGCGGTCGCTCGCGCGCAGCGCGATGCGGTGGCGCGTCCGGAGGCTCTTCGCCGTGTCCAAAGCGCGCAGCGCAGCATCCCATGCGCCGAGCCTTGCGTGCGCGAACGCGAGGCATGTCGCGGCCGAGCCGAGCTGCTCGCCGCCGACCTCGAGCTCCGCAGGGAACACCGCACGGAGGTAGTAGTCCCGGAGCGTGCCGATGACGCTCTGGGCGGCTTCGACGGCCGCCGCGTGCTGACCGAGCCGCAGCCTCACCTCTGCCCCTCGCACGCCGGCGGCCGGGTTTCCGCGGCCACCGTCGGCGATGCGCTCCCACAACAACACGGCTTCCTCCCAGTCCTCGAGCGTGTCGAGCACCCCCGCAAGCGTCGCGAGCGCGCCGGAGTCGGCCCTTGCGGCCATCCGGTCAGGCGAGACCTCTGACAGCTCGGCTCGTGCCTCGTTGGCGATCCGCTCCTCGGCCGCGGCATCACCCTCATCTCGCGCCTCGATCAGCCGCCCAAGGAGCATCGACGCCGCCTCGACGTGGAATTCGTCCGCGGCGTCGGCGTCAGCAAGGCCGCCCGCGAGCGATCGTCCGGCGGCGAGCAGCTCGTCCTCGCTCGCAGGGTCCTCGAGCTTGGAGCTGAGAGAGGCGGCGATCGCGCGCAGTTCCTCGTACGCGTCGCCCTCGCGCCGACTCAGTTCGCGCTGCTCGGCGAGCAGGCGGAGCGCCAGCTCCGTGTCCTTCTCGTCGTGGTCGTCCGGCAGCTCGAGCATTGCCCGCGCCGTGAGCCGCCGTAGGCCGGGCAGCTCGAGTTCGCACGAATACAGCGCGCTCATCGCCGCCGCCCAGCGCCGCTCGGCCTCGTCGACGGCGCCGGTCGATCGTCTGCCATCGAGCCACTCGAGCAACATCTCCGCCGCCGCTATCGCCTCGGTCTCTGGCAGGTCAGCCAGCAGCCACGGACCGCGGCGAACGAGCTCTGCGAAGATGGCCGCGTCGGTGTCGGAATCGGAGCGCGCGGACACGCTCGCTGATCCTACGTCCGCGGAGGGGCAGACGCCACCCATCGATCACCGATAACTCGCCGCGCGCACGCATGTTGCGAGCATTGGAGCCGCAGGCAGCCCGCCCGTCCGGAGGAAGAGAGCGTTGCTCAGTAGCATGCACCGCGATGGCATCGCTACCCGGACGATTCCGCTGGCAGTCGCTGGCGCTCGCGGTCGGATTGATGCTCATGGGCCTAGTCAACTCGGTTGCGATCGCCGCCGCCTCTGGTGGCCCCGTCCTTGGGTGGGCACGCGCGTTTTCGAACGGCGCCGGATTTGGCCAGGTCAAGCCCCGACGCGTCTATCTGGGTGGTGATCCGACCGGCGAGGTGAGGTCGGTGCGTTGGCACGCATGGGGTGCCGGCACAACGGCCGGTTTTGGCACCGGCTGGTGCCCTGGTCGCTCGGTTGCCGACGGCCACTTCTGCACCGTGTCACTGCACGCCTCCGACGTTGGCCGCTGCCACGGCCACCGTGCCTACCGGACGCTGGCGTTTTACTTCAAGCCGGGCCCACACAAGACCTGGTTACTCGGGTCGAAGTGGGACGTTTGCACGGGTCAGGCCCTCACCTGACCCGTCTCAGTCGCTTGCAAAACACGTTCTCGAGTTCGTCATCCAAAGCGGAAGTCGGGCCCGGGCCGGGATGTGACAAAGCGCACAACGATGGATGGTGGGAATGGCTGAAGAGGTTGGCCGTCGGCATCGCCCGCCTCATTCTGCGGCCTCCGCAACCCGCCGATGTGCCCGATGCCGGTTCCGGATAACCGACACAGCCAGAGGGGACCCGGCCTAGCTCCGGAGCACCAGCTGTGCTGGTGCTTGCACGCGCGAGCGGTGCACAGCCCAGCCGGTTCAGTACATGCCCGCGCCCGGTGTGCTCGGATGTACCGATGGCGTCCGAGCCGGGTCGCGCGAAGATCGTTGCGACTCGGCGCGCTCATTCGCGCCTTGCGTTGAGAAAGGGCCCAGCACGTGGCGACACACGTGACGCACCCGCCGGAATCGCCCGCGGCAACAACGACGTTGATCGAGCTTGCCGGCGTGGAGAAGGTCTACAGGACCGGGAAGCTCGAGTACCGCGCGCTGCGCGGCGTCGACTTGTCGATCTCGACCGGGGAGATGGTCGCGATCGTCGGGCCGTCCGGCAGCGGGAAGTCGACGATCATCAACATGATCACCGGCATCGATCGCCCGACCGCCGGGTCCGTCGCGGTCGGCGGTGAGCGGATCGATCAGATGACCGAGGAGGAGCTCGCATCGTGGCGTGGAGAGAACGTCGGGATCGTGTTCCAGTTCTTCCAGCTGCTCCCGACCCTGACCGCGCTCGAGAACGCGGTGCTGCCGCTCGATTTCGCGCATCGCGGCTCCAAGCACAAACGGTTCGAGCGCGCCGCGCGCAATCTCGAGCTGGTCGGGTTGGGCGACAGGCTCGACCACCTGCCCTCCGAGCTGTCAGGGGGTGAGCAGCAGCGGGTCGCGATCGCGCGCTCGCTGGCCTGTGATCCGAAGCTGATCGTCGGGGACGAGCCGACCGGGAACCTCGACACGCACACCGCGGCGGAGATGTTCGAGGTGCTGGCGAGGCTGAACGCCGAGGGCAAGACGGTGCTCTATGTCACCCATGACCTTTCGCTCGCCGAGCGCGCGCACCGCCGGGTGACGATCCGGGACGGCGTCGTCGCGGGAGCCTGACGTGGCTCTGTCTGCGGTCGCCCGCAAGTCGGTCACTGACTTGACGCGGCGCCGTGGGCGCGCTGTGTTCGCGGTTGCGGCGCTGGCGATCGCGGTCGCGAGCGTCGGGCTGTTCGCGCTGCCGACGCTGATGAACCGGGCGATGAACCGCGAGATCGCCGCGAACAAGCTCGCCGATGTGACGGTCACGGTCAAGCCGCTGCCGCTGACCGGGGCACAGGTTCGGGCGCTGGGGCAGCTGCCGAACGTCGCTGCGCTCGATCCACAGGCCACATTTTCGACGCTGAATCGGGCCGGCTGGCGGACGATTCTGATCGGCAAGACCTCGTTCGCGCACCAGACAGTTGACGCGGTCACGGTCACGATCGGCTCCGCGCCGGGGCCGGGCGCGGTCCTGTCAGACGTGCAGAACGCAGCCACCGGTCGCGGCGTGAGCGGCGTCGGCGGGACGGTGCGCCTGCGCGCCGGCAGCGGGAACTGGGTGGCGCTACCGATCAGCGGACAGGGACGGAACCTGGCCGGCGGGCAAAACGTCGTCCAGAACACCGTTGCGGTGCTGTACGCCACCGCGCCGACGGTCGCAGCGTTGAGCGGTACGCCCGGCTATACGCGGCTTGAGTTCCGGCTTCGCGACTCGTCGACCGCTGCCGCCCAGCGGACCGTGACGACGATCCGGCAGTACCTGCAGACCGTCCCGCAATTCACCGGTTTCAGCGACCTGCCGCAGATCCGATCCCACGGCGACTGGCCGGGCAAGAGCGTGTTCAGCAAGATCACCGGCGTCCTCGACGTGGTCACGCTCCTCGCCCTCCTGGGCGCGCTGGTGCTGCTGTCGAGCACGATCAGCACGCTCGTCAGCGAGCAGACGCCGGAGATCGCCACGATGAAGGCGATCGGCGCCGGACGCAAGGAGATCCGGCGCGTGTACCTGCGCACCACCATGCTGCTGGGCGGGCTCGGCGCGACTGCCGGCGCCGCGCTCGGGATGCTGCTCTCCTGGGTGCTGACCTCGTATTTCGCCTCCTCGCTGTACGCGATCAGCGCTCCCTTCAGCGTCGATCTGCCCGCGGTCGCAGCCAGCGTTGCGCTGGGAGTGATCGGGCCGCCGGTGGCGGCGCTGCCCGCCGTGCGTCGCGCCGCGAGGCTGCCGCTGGCCGAGACGCTCCAGGCGACGGGGAGCGCAAGCGGACCCGAGGGGCGGCTCGACCGGTTGCTGCGCAGCGCGAGCTTTCTTCCCCGTACTGCGCAGATCGGGCTGCGCGGTGTTACCCGCCGCCGGCGGCGCAGCATCGCGACAACTCTGCAGGTCGGGCTCGCGGTCGCCACGCTCCTCGCGTTCCTATCGCTGACCACCAGTGTCGGGAACACGGTCAACGAGTCGTGGAACTCCTACCGCTACGACATCTCCGCAGGATCGACGATGAGCCAGGCGCTCCCGCAAAGCACACGAAGCCTGATCGCGTCGATCCCCGGCGTCGCCCGCGTTCAGCCGTGGCTGAGCAACGGTGTCAAGCTCGGCGGTCAGGACGGCTATGTCTGGGCGCTGCCAGACCGGCCGATGTACAGCTTCCACCTCGTTGCAGGCCGCCTGCTGATCCCTGCTGATACGCGCGCACAGGCGCGCGTGGTCGTCGTTGAGCAGAGCATCGCCCGCGCCAGCCACACCCAGCTCGGACAGCGCGTCACGGTGCCCACGACAGCCGGAAACGTGTCGTTCACCGTCGTCGGGCTCGTCTCAGACCAGCAGGACAACGGCACCGTCCTGTACGTCCCGCTGAGCACGATGCAGTCCGTGCTGCACACACCGGGAGCGGTCAACGCGTACTGGATCCAGACGACGTCTGCCAGCCACACCCTGATCGATCAGACCAACACCCGGCTCGAGAATGCGTTCGCGGCGCACGGCCTGCAAATCACAACGCAGAAGGAGTACGTCGGCGCCGCCAACGACCGCGCCGCGTACCGCGGCGTCACCACTGCGATCACCGTGCTCGGGCTGCTGATCGTCGCGATCAGCATGGTCGCGCTCATCAACACGCTCACAATGGTCGTGCTCGAGCGCACCCGCGAGATCGGCATTCTGCGCTGCATCGGCGCGCACGCCCGCGACGTCCGACAGATCTTCGCGACCGAAGGCCTGACCGTCGCGCTCGCCGGCTGGCTGATCGGAATCCCGCTCGGCTTCGGGCTCGCCCACGCCGTCGTCACCCTCGCCGAGAACGTCTTCAACGAACACATCCTGTTTACGTTCCCGGCATTCAACATCCCGATCGCGCTGATCGGCACCCTGATCCTCGCGCTGCTGGTGATCCAGATCCCGCTGCGCCGCGCCGTGCGGTTCAAGCCGGGCGAGGCGCTGCGTTACGCGTAAGCCGTGGGCGAAGCAGCGGGCACGCCACACAACAGGAGCAGGACACACCTCGCTTTGGCCGACGAGATGTGCATCTCGCCGGACCCGGCGGGGACTCCAGCGCAGCTATGACATACGCTTGGCCGTCTCCAATAGCGACGGCGCGAGGATTGAGTCCGCCGCGCCGGTCACCCGCAGTCCGACGACTCGACCGTAGTGGTCGAACTCCAGCACGATCTCCGCCATGACGACGCTCCTCGCAGCCGAGCGGCTACTTGCGAAGCGCCGGCCCGAGGGGGAAGCCGCGTCCACCCGTCGCGGTGTCGGCGGCATTCAGGAACAGGTAGACGCCCAGAGCAGCGAACACGAACACGACGTATCCCGCCGCCTTGTTCAGTGAGGAGTCCGTGTTGAGAACGCCGATCGTTCGCAGCACAAGCGCCAACACCACCAGTGCGATCACGGCCGTGTAGGACACCGGCAAACGCAGCGTCGCGATCGTCAACGCAGCCATCACGATCGTCCAGCTGATCAGGAACAGCGCGATGCTCTTGTTGACATTGGCAGCCGGGATCAGGAGCCAGTTGTGGAACACCCCGAGCACGAGAATCGAGAAGCTCAGCCAGAAGCCGCCGAACAGCCCGAAGATCGACGCGACCATCGTCTGTCCCAGCGCCGCCGCCCACACGGTTGAGATCACAAGTCCGAGGCCGGTCGCGGCGAAGATCACCGGCACGATCACCCCGCCGGCGGCGTCTGGCACATACCCGACCAGCGACAGCCCAAGCGCGATCGATCCCACGACGAAGATCGGGAGTCCGAGGATCGCGGGGTCGCCGGTCGGCGTCGGCTGGGGTTCGTCCCGCGCCGCCTCGGCGGCAAGCGGATCGTCTGTCGCGATAGTCGCCATGCTCATTCCTCCTCGGGGTTGGCCGCCGCGAATTGGTAGAGCCATGGAACCTGACTGGCAAGAAACCCGGCGGTTTCTGCACATGCTTGGGAGCGCGCTCCGGGTGTGCCGGTACGGTCATGGCGCCAGGCGCAGGGATGTCTCGAGCAGGTCGCGGATTGTCGAGAGGAACTGCGCCGTAGGTCGCTGTCCGGGAATCGTCATGAGCCGCGCGGAGGACCCGCTACTGTGGGCACGGAGAGCCGTGGAACAGAATGAGGCACAAGTGCGGACGCCGACCTTCTGCGCGCTGTGCGTCTCCCGCTGTGGCGCGACCGCGGTGACCGTCAACGGCCACTTCACGGCGCTGGAGCCTGACCCGGGCCACCCGACGGGGCGGGCGCTGTGTGTGAAGGGCAAGGCAGCGCCGGCAATCGTGGGCAGCGCGGATCGGGTGCTGCACCCGCTGCGGCGTACGGCTGAGAAGGGGGCGCAGGACCCCGCATGGGAGCGGATCAGCTGGGACGAGGCGCTCGACACGGTCGCGGCGCGGCTGGCGAGGATCGCCGCGGTCTCGGGGCCCGAGTCGGTCGTGTTCGCGGCCGCATCGCCGTCGACCTCGGCGCTCAGCGATTCGGTGGACTGGATCACCCGCCTGCGCCGGGCGTTCGGTAGCCCGAACTTCACTAACTCGATGGAGCTGTGCGGGTGGGGCCGGCATCTCGCTTCGATATACACGTTCGGTGCGTCGGTGCCGGGGGCGTTCATGCCCGACCTCGAGCGGGCTGGCTGCATTCTGTACTGGGGGTACAACCCGTCGGTCGCCCGGCTCGTGCATGCCACGGCGACGGTCGAGGCGCGTCGGCGGGGGGCGAAGCTGGTGGCGATCGATCCGCGCCGGGCGGGGCTCGCGTCGGAAGCCGATCACTGGCTGAGGGTGCGACCCGGGACCGATGCCGCGCTCGCGCTCGCGATCGTCGACGTACTGCTCCAGCGCGGCTTGTACGACGTGGAGTTCGTCCGGCGCTTCACGAACGCGCCGCTGCTGGTGCGCGCCGATACCGGGCGATTGCTGCGCTCCGAGGAAGTGCCCGGCGCCGAGCCGGGGCGCTACGTGGCGTGGGACGCGGCCGTCGCGAAACCGGTGATGTATGACCCGAAAACGCGGCGCTACGACACCAACGAGACACACCTGGCGCTCGACGGCCGCTGCACAGTCGGCGACATCGAGTGCCGCCCGGTGCTCGCGGAACTCGCTGAGCACTGTCGCGAATGCCCGCCGGAGGCGGCATCCGCGATCACCGGGGTGCCGGCGGCGGAGATCGAGCGGGTCGCGGAAACCCTGTGGAGATCCCGCCCGGTCGCGTTCTATACGTGGAGCGGGCTCGAGCAGCACAACGGCGCGACCCAAACGATCCGCGCGATCAATGTGCTCTACGCACTCCTCGGCTGCCTCGACGCGCCGGGCGGCAACGTCCTGTTCTCCCCGGTGCCCACCAACCCGATCGACGGGTTCGGCCTGCTCGCGCCCGAGCAGCGCACGAAGGCGATCGGGCGCAACGAGCGGCCGCTCGGGCCGGCGCGGTTCGAGTTCATCACCGGGCCGGACTTCTACACGGCGGCGCTGGACGGCCGCGCCCGAGCGCTGGTCAACTTCGGCGCCAATTTGGTGATGGCGCAAGCCGACAGCGCCCGCGGCCGGGACGCGCTGGCGGCGCTCGACTTCGCCGTCCACGCCGACACGTTCCTCAGCCCGACGGCGGACCTGGCCGATATCGTTCTTCCGGTCGCCACTCCGTTCGAGGTCGAGGCGCTGCGGATCGGGTTCGAGGTCAGCCAGGAGGCCCAGTCGCTCGTGCAGCTGCGACGGCCGGTCCAGGCGCCGCGCGGCGAGGCGCGCTCCGATCTGGAGATCGTGTTCGCGTTGGCACAGCGGCTCGGACTCGGCGCGCAGTTCTGGGACGGCGACATCGACGCCGCGTGGCGACATCAGCTCGCACCGAGCGGGATCACGCTCGAGCAGCTCCGTGCGCAACCGGCCGGGATCCGGCTGCCGCTGGCCACGCGCTACCACAAGCACGCCGAGCTTCGGGATGACGCACCGGTGGGGTTTCGCACCCCGTCCGGGAAGGTTGAGCTGCTGTCAGAGACCCTGGCCGACCACGGGTACCCGGCGCTGCCGACGTTCACCGAGCCGGGGATCAGCCCCCGCTCGCGACCCGACCTCGCCGTCCGCTACCCGCTCGTGCTCACGTGCGCCAAGTCGGTGCGGTTCGCCGAGTCCCAGCACCGGCAGATCGCCACGCTGCGCCGCGCCACGCCCGACCCACACGTCGAGATCCACCCCGACGCCGCCGCCGAGCGCGCGATCGCCGCTGGCGACTGGGTGCGGATCGCGACCCCGAACGGCGCCGTGCGCGCGCGGGCGCGGCTCAACTCGAGCCTGGACCCAGGGGTCGTGTGCGGCCAACACGGGTGGTGGCAGGCATGCGCTGAGCTCGACCTGCCGGGCTATCCCCCGTACGGCCCGGACAGCGCCAACCTCAACCTGATCTTGCAGCACACGCCCGGTGACCCGGTCAGCGGCAGCTCCCCGCTTCGTGCGTCACTGTGCGAGATCGAACGCATGGAAGCCCCGGACGCAGCCGCGACGGGTGACCCAGACGGGAAGAGGCGCCCCCGGCCGACGAGTGCGTCGGCAGAGCGGGATGCGTGACGGCCCAAGAGCGGGTGCTGGGTGCGCGCGTGAGCCGTTGTCGTCCTAGACTCATTCCGTGGGCTTCTCGCGCGATACGTACCGGTCCGAGCGCGTGGTCGCCGGTGCGATCGTGCAGAACGCGGCAGCCCGTGGCTTCCTTTCACGAGCGTCGCCAGCGCGGCCGGCCCGAGTCGAGGTGCGGCTCCGAGCCAAAGGCCGCCCGGTCACGTGAATCCCGATCAGGCTTCGTGGGCGAGTCGCGACACGCCCGAGCACCAGCGCCTCGAGCAAGCGCGCCGCGGTGAGGTCCCTTGGAAGTACTGGGGCCCTTACCTCAGCGAGCGCCAGTGGGGGACCGTCCGCGAGGACTATAGCGCTCACGGCGACGCGTGGAACTACTTCACCCACGACCAGGCGCGGTCGCGCGCCTATCGCTGGGGGGAGGATGGGATCGCCGGGATCTCCGACGCGCGGCAGCGGTTGTGTCTCGCGCTGGCGTTGTGGAACGGCGCCGACCCGATCCTCAAGGAGCGGATGTTCGGCCTCTCCAACGGAGAGGGCAACCACGGCGAGGACGTCAAGGAGTACTGGTTCTACCTCGATAACACGCCGACACACTCGTACATGAAGTTCCAGTACAAGTACCCGCAGCGGGCGTTCCCTTATGCGGACCTGGTCAGCACGAACGCGAGCCGCGGCAAGCACGACCCCGAGTACGAGCTTCTGGACACAGGGATCTTCGACGACGATCGCTACTTCGACGTGGTCGTCGAGTATGCAAAGGCAGCGCACGACGACATCGTGATGCTCGTGACCGTGCACAACCGCGGGCCGGATCGGGCCACGGTGCACGTCCTGCCGACGCTGTGGTTTCGCAATTCCTGGTCGTGGGGCGAGACTGTGGCCAAGCCGAGCCTGCATGCGGTCGAGGCAGGCAACGGCATCGCCGCGGCGCAGGCGACCCACCCGGACCTTGGCGAGTGGTTGCTGCGCGCCGACGGATCGGCGACGCTGCTGTTCTGCGAAAACGAGACGAACAACCAGCGCCTATTCGGCACCCCGAACGCTTCCCCATACGTCAAAGATGCAGTCGACGAGTACATCGTCGGTGGTCGTAGCGACGCCGTCAATCCGGCGCGCTCCGGGACCAAGGTCGCTGCACATCACCGGCTGGAGGTTGCGCCCGGGGGTAGTGCCTCGGTGCGGGTACGCCTGACGGCGTTGCCCGTTGCTGACGTCCGCGCGTCCAGCGCGGAGGCGCTCGGAGCCGACTTCGACCACGTACTGAGCACACGGCGTGACGAGGCCGACCAGTTCTACACGTCGGTCATTCCCGCGAACGCGCAGCGCGACGAGGCGATGGTGATGCGGCAGGCGCTGGCCGGGATGCTGTGGAGCAAGCAGTACTACGAGTACCACGTGCGGGTGTGGCTGCGGGAGCACGGGATTGACTCGTGGAATCCAAACGCTCCCGCAACCTCGGTGCGCAATGGTCAGTGGTCGCACATGGTCGCCAGCGACGTGATCTCGATGCCAGACAAATGGGAGTACCCGTGGTTCGCCGCCTGGGATCTTGCATTTCACTGCGTGCCCCTCGCGCTGGTCGACATCGACTTCGCCAAGGAGCAGGTGGAGCTGCTGCTGAAGACTCGGTACCTCCACCCCAACGGTCAGATTCCGGCCTACGAGTGGAACTTTGACGATGTCAACCCGCCGGTCACAGCCTGGGCTGCGTTGCACGTGTACGAGCATGAAGCGGAGATTCGCGGTGAGGGCGATCGCGACTTCCTCGCCCGCGTGTTCCACCGCCTCCTGACCAACTTCACCTGGTGGGTAAACCGCAAGGATCCGGCCGGCCGCAATCTGTTTCAGGGCGGATTCCTCGGCCTCGACAACATCGGGGTATTCGATCGCTCCGCCGCGCTGCCGGGCGGGGTCGCGCTCGAGCAGGCGGACGGCACAGCCTGGATGGCGCTCTTCTGCCAGTCGATGCTCCAGATCGCGCTCGAGCTGGCCCGCGACGATCCGACCTACCGTGACATGGCGCTCAAGTTCCTCACGCACTTCGAGTGGATCGCGATCGCGATGAACCCCCCTGACTCCGAGACGCCGCTGTGGGACGAGGATAACGGCTTCTACTACGACGTGATCCGGAGGCCGGATGGCAGCACGGAGAGGGTCACGGTGCGCTCGCTTGTCGGCCTGTTGCCGCTGTGTGCCGCGACCGTGTTCGAGCCGGATATGATCGAGCGCAACGCGCTCCTGCTCGGGTTGCTGACGCAAACCGACCGCACAGCCGCAATGATGGGCTCCTACGTCTTTCCGGACGCCGCGAGTGCGCTTGCTCACCTGCCGGACCAGAGCCCGGAGGGACGTGGGATGGTCTCGCTCGTCGACGAGAGACGGCTCAGGCGGCTGCTCGCGGTGATGCTCGATGAGGCGGAGTTCCTCGGCCCCCATGGGATCCGCTCGATCTCCCGCCGCCATCTCGCGCAACCGTGCGTCTACCACTGGGAGGGCCAGCAGCACAGCGTCGCCTACCTGTCGGCCGAGTCGGATTCATCGATGTTCGGCGGCAACTCGAACTGGCGGGGCCCGGTGTGGTTTCCGATCAACCTCGTGATCATCCGCGCGCTCGGTCAGCTCCATCGCTACTACGGTGACCGGCTCACGGTCGAGTGTCCGACCGGCTCGGGTCGAGAGCTGAACCTGCTGGCGGTCGCGAACGAAATCGGGGCGCGTCTCGCGAGCACGTTCACCAACGACGCCAACGGTCGCCGGCCCGTCTTCGGCGCCAACGAGAAGTTCCAGAACGACCCCCACTGGCATGACCTGCTGTTGTTCTTCGAGTACTTCAACGGGGATACGGGCGCCGGGATCGGTGCAAGCCATCAGACCGGTTGGACCGGGATCGTGGCGCTGCTGTTCCCGTTCGGCGGTGCTCTCCACCCGCCCTCGCCGGCGAGCTCAACTGCAGCCGAGTGACCACGCGCCTCGTCGATCGGCGCTCGCCTCGTGCTGGTTGCGGGGCCACCCCCTCGTCATCGGCGCTACTTGGCGCGGCGGTTCAGCGTGCCGGATCCTCTGGTTCGTGGTCACCGAGGAACACGCCTCGGTCCTCAGCTCAAACGCAGCTCCGAAAGCACGCGCATGTCCCCGGATGCGCTCAGGTGTTGCGCTGGGCGTCTTTGACCCGCATGAACATGGCCAGCAGCTGCATCTTGCGTTGCTGGTCAAGGGTCTTGAACCGCGCCATTGCCTCCTGCGGCGAGCGAACGTCGGCGAACGCGGCGAGGGGCGTATCTGAGGTGGCGAGCTGGTCGCGCTCGGTGGGGGTCAGGTGCTGGAGCATGGTCATCGCCTCCTCCATGCTCGTGAGCCGGCTGATGCGGGCGATCAGGTCGTCGGCGGCGTGATCGACGTGGTCGGGGAGGACCGAGGTTGGGATGGCGGCGATGACGCGGAGCACGGCGTCGATCCGCTCGCGGACGTCCTCGACCGAGGTAAACGCCCCGGGGCTGATACAGCCGAAGAGATAGCGCTCGATCCAGAAGAACCAGTCGTCCCGGGCCATGATCTGCTGCTGGACCGGCGGTGTCAGCACCTCGAGCGCGGCGTCTGGGGGTGCGCTGACGACGAACCTTCGATCGAACTCCGGGTTGCTCGTCGGACTGGGACTGACGGCCAGCTCGGCGCCTGTGTCGCGGGGGCTGATGCGCGCCAGCGGGAGCACGGACGGCAGCTCAGCGGCACACACCGCGACACCGCGCCAGTGGTCAGGGGCGTGCTGGACCTCCGTCTGAATGTTGGTCCAGCCGTTGGACACGATCACGGTTCGGCCGTTCACTGTCGTGCGGTAGGAGTCACGGAAGATTGTGTTGCCGACACGGATGCCGGCCATGACGGTGTTCGACGGCACGCGGTGGATCGCGCAGGTGACGCGATGCACACCGTCTTCGAGATGACCGTCGAAGGGCCGCTCGTCGCCAACCGCCTCCCACCCGTTCGCTCGTGCGAACGCGCCGAGGCCGGCCGGGCTTGGAAGATCGTCCCCAGAATTGCCGCCGCGGCGGCGTCGAAACGGCCACACGACTCTTACCCCATCACTAGCTTTCGGGTGCGGTGCGCCGGTCGATGCAGAGACAACCGTCCCGACTTCGCGTGCCCAGCGACCACGGGAACGTTACCGCTTCACGCTGGGACGCTGGCATGCATCGCGGCCAAAGGGTCAGCATGTGCGGCGCCTGCTGCCGCGCCGCCCGCTTCCACGCAGATCCCCCAGCAAACGCGCTGACGTCGCTTCAGAGATGTTCTTGCCGCCCGCTGCGCGCCGGGTTATGATCGCCGCCGTTGGTGCTGGGCGGGACCTGCCAGGGCCCGAGTACGGGGGTGCAGTGTGCGCAGAGTGGTTGTCGTCGGGATCGGGATCGTCGTCGCGGTCGCGCTCTTGTCGGCATCGGCTGAGGCCAAGGGGAGGCGAGCGCCGAAGCCCAAGCCCGACTTGAAGGTCACCAGGCTCGAGACCGATCTGGGCGATCCTGGGTTCGCGATCGTCCGCACCGACGGCGTGTTGGATCCGATCAAGGTCACAGTCGAGATCAGGAATCACGGCAACGCGGCCGCTCCGGCGTCGACCGCGGTTGTGTTCTTCCAAGACAGCAGCCGCCACCAGTTTCTGCAGCGGGTCAAGGTCCCGCCACTGAAGGCACAGCAGCGCTTCCATGTGCGCTTCGTCACGACGGTCGACATCACAGGCGCCAAGCCCTCGCTCGGTTTTGCGCAGATGGGCGCAATGGCGAACTACCTGAAGAACGTGAAGGAGTCTGACGAATCCAACAACCTGTTCAAGGGCCAGCGGTTCGCAATCGTCGCCAAGGAGTGGGACGCGACGAAGCTCACCACGACCAGCACGGGACCGGTCGCCAACCTCGTCACGTCTACTAGAGAGGGCTTTCGGTTCGTGTTCTCGAGCTTCGACGGCCAGTACAACTACATGCCGTACGGCTCGGTCGACAACAAGGCGACCGAGACCGGCGTCTGCTCCGGCACGTCCGACGAGACGCGAACGCACAACCCGTGGAGCAGCAGTTACCTCAGAATCGACGCTGACCTCGGAGGCTATGACGCGCTGGTAAAGCCATCCGCCATCGAGATGTACTCGATCACGATCACGTGCCTGGGGATCGGCAGCCATACCGAAGAGCACTCGTTCCAGCCGCTTGAGACCTTCGTCGGGGTCAAGCGGCAGCCGGCCATGACGCCGAGCGATCAGGTGCTCGTCGGCGACGGTATGGACACCACCCTCGGGACGACGACGACATGGGAGTGGGAGTTCAAGGCGAAGCTCGGCTAACGGCGCGCGGCGCAGGGGATGACTCCTTCAGGCGTCGATCGGGAGCGCCGGCGGCGCTCCAGGCCGAGCCGCCCGCCGCTGCCATCGCGGACACGCTCGT
Organism: Solirubrobacteraceae bacterium; assembly: GCA_035524415.1. Lineage (GTDB taxonomy): Bacteria > Actinomycetota > Thermoleophilia > Solirubrobacterales > Solirubrobacteraceae > Palsa-465. The sequence continues at coordinate 66,807 of DATKOY010000170.1, forward strand.
CGGGTCTGATCGTGTGCGAATGCCGGCGCACGCAACGAGGATCTACTCGTAGCCTCGCTTCGCTTGAGATCGTCGCATGCTCGGTCATCACCCGACACTCGCGGCCGAGGAGCAGGTGAGTGCGGATCCGTGCCCCCAAACGGGGCGTGAATCCGCACTCGCATCCCATCAGCGAGTGAGTGTGGCCGTACGCGCGCCCGGGAGTGGCAGGCGAGAGCGGGGCGCCGAACGACGTGCGCCCCACCGTGGAATCACTGATCTGAGATGCAGACACTTCGTGAGCAGCGGGACATGCTGCGGACGGTCGTCTTCGAATCACGCCTTCCGGCCCAGTTGCGAAAGCGCCGCCAGCCCCGCGAGCCGCGACCACAACGACTCGCCACTCATTGCTGCGTCCCCGCGGTTGCATACTGCGGGCGCCCGGCGGGCCGGTAGACCTGAAGCGTTACGCCCCTCGGGAAGGCTCGCGAGTCGACCAGTTCAAGCGCGATGCCCGGGCCGGTGTCGGGGAACAAGCGCATCCCCTGGCCGACGACCACCGGGCAGACGAGCAGGGTGATCTCGTCGACCAGCTGGTTGTCGAAGAGCCAGCGGACCAGGTTGCCGCTGCCGTGCACCTGCACCTCGCCTCCCGGCGTGGCTTTCAGCCGGCCAATGGCCGCCGCGACGTCACCGCAGAGAACGGTCGTGTCCGCCCAGCGCGCTTCGGTGAGCGTGTTCGATGCCACGTACTTGGGGCGGGTGTTCAAGGCATCGGCGATGGGGTTGCCCGAACGTACTCCCCAGTAGCCGGCAAAGAGCTCGTAGGTCCACCGGCCGAACAGGAACGCGTCGGCGCGCTGATAGACCTCGTCGACGAACGTCTTGACCTCGCTGTCGAACAGCCCCATCGCCCATCCACCGCGCTCGAACCCGCCGCGCCGGTCCTCACCCGACCCGCCGCCCCCCTGCATCACGCCGTCGACGGAAACCTGCGTCGTGGTCGTCAGTTTCATCGATTAGCCCTTTCACTCGCGGTGATCTTCTCGCTATGACCCCACCGAGGCGCGGAGCTCATCTGTCGAGCGTGGCTCCGTGCGGCACGTCCACTCTGCCTCCTTCCCGAGCAGCGCGGCCCGCAGGTCAGCGAGGTCGTACGCCACCGCGGGATTGCCTGCTCTAGCTAGCGGTCAGGTCGACCGTCTTCGCCGTGCGCGCGCCGGTGATCGGATGGCGCGACTCCGGTTGCCATCGCGTCAGGCGAAAACGGCGCGAGCTTGCGCGAAGGTGGCGAGGCGCCCGCGCGGCGATCCCGCCTGAGCCCGCAGGCGCTCGGCCCGCCTTCGATGCTTCGAACGAGAAATGCGCTCATACGCGGCTACAGGCCGCGCTCGCGAGCGTCCTCGCTCAAAGCCCTCCCGAGCGCCGCCGGCGCGATGCGAGACTCGAGCTCCGCGATCCGCTTCTCGTGCCGCCGCGACTCACGATGCACAGAGTCCTGCAGCCCCTGGACGAGATACTCCAAGTGCGCAATCCGGGCTTCCAGCGCGCGCAGTCCGGCCTGCTCCGGACCCGCTGTCGAAGGACTGGCCTGCTCGTCTGGGCTCGCTTCGGCGCGGCGCATGTGCCGGATCCGCGCGACCAGCTTCTCTCGCTCGCGCATGCTCAACGCCGCTGGCCGATTCGCTTCGGGTCGACGGGACGCGGCGGGTACCGGCGGCGCTCCTCATCTGTCATTTGGCGGATCACCAGCGAACCGCTCCGAACCTGCTCGCGGACCATTTCGAGCTTCTCCGCACGTTTCTCCTCAGCTTTCTCGCGTCCCGTCTTCACTCCATCACCTCGCTCCGCCTCGCGGTCGCGACAGAGGCGTATCGCGCAGTCACGGGACCTGCGCGGCGCGAACAGAGCCCAAGCGCGGGAGTGCGGCGGATCGACATTCCTCTTTCCTAAACCAGCGCGATCGGGGGAAATTCGTCGCGTCGGATAGCGAACACTCACGAGCGGCAACGCCGCCGACGTGATCGACGGTAGCACCCGGGTCCTCCGCTGACGAACTGCCTATCCAAGTACACGCCGAATGCGGATCGCCTGTTGAACCGCGCTGATAACCCGAGCACGACGTTCGGCCGGGGCTCGAACGCCGCCGACCTCCAACCGGCGACGGAGATACACGAGCACCGAGCCCCGCCGAGGCTGTCGCCGGGAGTCCGTCCAAGACTGAGCGCTCCGAGCCCGTCGGTCGGGCGCTTTCCACCTCCTGCCCGGAGGTCGGGGCCCCCCAGCGCCCCGACCGCGTTGCCAAAAAGCGCGGTGGGCGGCGGTCAGATCGGGCTGTGATGAGTCAGACTGGTTGATCCCTCACGGAACCCGGTAGCCGACATGGCGCGGCGAAGGTAGACATCGATCCGCGTTTGAGCATTCGCAACAGATCCTCCCCCGACTACGTTGACGCAGGCGAAGAATCAACGTTGTTCTTTGCCTATTGTGTAGTTCGATGCCGGTGACGCTTGCGATATTGCCCGGGCGGTGATGGACGCCGTGGCCGCGACGCTGACCACGCCGCTTCTGTCCGATGACCGTCTCGGATATCTGCGTGCGTTGTGGTCACGGCGCGATCCGCGTGGGGTGCGGATGGTGTCGCGCCTGAGACCGCTGACGCCGCGACGATCTGGCTCTGAATGGACGCGTCGATGATCGCGAGCGCAATCGAACATCCGACGGCCGACGACCTCCTGCTCAACAAGGACCGAGTTGCCCGCAGCCTGGGCGTTTCGTCAACCGTGAACCCGCAGGGGAAACAGAGATTGGTGGATGGCCGCTTTCCAGATCTCTGGTGTGAGGCGAAGGTACTCAGCGGCGGCATGGGCGCGAACGTTTCGTGCCCGGAGCTGGCGCTGGAGGTTTCGAAGCACCCTTCCGGCTTGTGTGCCGGGTTCATATCCGGAACGGCGCTCGAGGTCGTGATCGCGCGCGAGCTGCAGCTCGGCGATCCGGCCGGAGTCTGGCGTGGGCAGTTCGAGGCCCTTGAGCAGCTGCTGCGGCCCGACATGCGGCGTGTGCTGCGCAAGCTCTACGACCACTACCACATCCCCGGCGGGAAGCCGCCGGGCAGGGCGTTCGCGAGAGTACCCGCGCCGCAGATCGATTCGCCCGCCGAACGGTCGCTGCTGACGCTGGCCGCCAACTTCGCGGCGGTGCGGCGGGCCAAAGACGGCCACGAACGACCGATCGGGATCAACTACCTGCGCAAGCTCGAGCTGCAGCTGCTGCCGGGCCTGCTAGGCGCGATCCTGGCCGGAGCAGACTACGTCGCGGCCGGGGCCGGGAATCCCGAGGATGTTCCGGGACTGATCCGGAAGCTCTGTGCGCTGGAGCCGGTGAAGCTGCCGGTGCACGTGGCGCGCGCTGAGCCCGGCCAAGAGTTCTATCTGGAGCTGGACCCACGCGAGTTCCTGGCCGGTGACGAGCTGCTGGAGCGACCAAAGTTCCTCGCGATCATCAGCTCGCACCTGCAGGCGATCGGGATCGCCGGCAACGACGCCACGCGGCCCGACGGCTGGGTCGTCGAGAACGACTCGGCCGGCGGCCACAACGCTCCGCCGCTCGGCGGACTCAGAGTGGGCCCCGTCGTGTGGGGGCCGAAGGACGTGGCCAACTTCGAGGCGATCGCCGGGCTGGGCCTACCGTCCTGGCTGGCCGGTGGATTTGGATCCGCTGAAGGGCTGGCGGCGGCAATCCGGCTGGGCGCCACGGGCGTGCAGGTCGGGACGCCGTTCGCGTTGTCGCTGGAGTCGGGGATGGATAGCCAAAGGAGGTTCGAGGTCCTGACGCAAATCTGGCGGCGGAAATTGACGGTGGCGAGCACCCGGCTTTCGCCGACGGGCTTTCCGCTGAAGGCGGTGGTTTCGGTTCCGGGAACGGTGGCTGATCCGGAGGTCAACGAGTACCGGATGACCACGCCGGGCCGCGCCGCCTGCGACCTGGGATACCTGGCGACGCCGTTCTGGGACGCGGCCAAGGGACGGGTCGATTACATCTGCCCGGCCGAGCCGCGGAAGACCTTCAAGGACAAGGGCGGCTCGCCGCTGCGGGCGCCGGAGGCGATCTGTCTCTGCAATGCCTTGATGGCCACCGCCGGACTCGCTCAGATCCGACATGGCGAGCCTGAGCCGCCCCTGATTACTTTGGGGCGGAACGTGGAACCGGTCCGCAAGGTCCAGCTCGCCAACCGAAGCATCGAGTTCAGCGCGGACCAGGTGATCGAGCAGATCCTCCGCGACTTCAGCTAGCCAACGGTCTCCGGCGGCGGATCGTCGAAGGCGCCCGCGCCGGGTGATGTGGAGGCGGCGTCACCGGCGCCCAGCGAGCGGCCGTCGGAGGCGATCGCGGCCTGAAGGGCCAGCGCCAGCTCGAGTCTCGCGGCGGGGTCGTCCAGCGCCACATCGCCCAACGTCTCGCGGAGCCCACTGAGTCGGTAGCGGACGGTCTGGGGATGGACATGGAGCACCTCGGCGGTCGCCGAGACATCGCCATGCGCATCCAGCCAGGCCCGGAGCGTGGCGATCGCGCGCTCGCGCGCGCCCGGGGTCATGTCCCTCAGCGCGCCGAGGCGGCGTGCGACAAGTTCGGCGGTCAGCCGTGGGCTCGCGGCGAGCAGCAGCGTGATCACGTGATCGTCGGTACGCGCCAGCGTGGCTTCGCCGAGCCCTCCGGCGACGTGTACCGGCCAGGCGAGCAGCGCTCGCCGCACCGATGTCCGCGCGTCCTCCCACGCCACCGTTGGACCGAGCACCGCGCGCCGGTCGCGCAAAGCCGCGCGCACCCGCGCCGGACGCCCCGGTGCGTCGGGATCGCTGATCAGCACGACGCCAACGGGATCAAGCGCAGCCCCGATCGAGCCCGAGGGCATCCGCCGTGCGAGCTGCGCCGGGTCGCTCACACCGACAGCGAGCGCCGCGACCTGCCGCGGGATCGGCACCAGCCCCGCCTCCTCCGCCCGGCGATCGACCTCCGCGCGATCAGGCGGCGTCCCGCTCGCGAGCAGCGAAAGCAGCGCGTGGCGCCGCGCCTGCAGGGCGCCCGTGCGCATCGCCTCAGCCTCGGCGAACCCCGCAACCGAGGCCGCCGCCAACCGGTCGATGTATGCAAACGCCGCCTCGGCGAGCTGGTACATCGTCGTCGCCTCGACACCCTCAGCAGCACCCGCCTGCGCCATCGCCCGCCACGCCACCCGCGCACCAACCCGATACGCGGACTGCAACGCGTCAAGCGTACGCCCGGCCCGATGCTCGGCACGCCCCAGCCGCTCGGACGTCGCGAGATCCGGCACGTCCTCGTCGCAACCGAGCAGCCCCACGAACTGCTCTAGCGCCACGGTCACCCCCTGCGAGATCAACATCCCGAACTCGCCCTCCAGCGGCTGGTCGTACTCCGGGACCGTCGCGCGCACCGCCGCAATCACCTCTTCGACCACGCTTGCGAGACCCGGACGCAGGAGCTCGCGCAGCGCGGTCGGCAGGTCTCCCCAGGGGTACGTCGACGCCATACCAGAAGCATCCTCCAAGCCCGCCGTGCTTGCACGCTCCGGAGGAATCGTGTCCAGCAAGCGGCGGGCGGGGTGCCTTATACCCGCCGGCCACTCATCTCCCGCAACCGCCGTGCCGCAAGCGGGTCGTGCGGCGAGCGTCGTTCTGCCCCGAGGACCCAAGCTACGTGTTCGGCTCCACGTCCAGGAGTACCTCGTACATCTCCACTGAGGTCCGGGCGCCGCGTCCGGCCGCAGGCGTCGTCTCGTTCAGGGCGGCGTCGATCCGCCGCAGGTCGTCCTCGGTCTCGCAGAGGAACAGGTTCGCGCCCCGTTTGTTCTCGCGATCGACAAACAGCATCACCCGCTTGGCTGCGCCAGCCACCTTCTCAAACGGAGTGCCCTGCCCGCCGCCGCGAATGGTCTCGCCGACGGCCGCGGCGAACTCATCCCAGTTGCGCTCGCCACCCTCAAACCGCGCGATCCGTACGTACATGCCCGCTCCTCCTCGTATCCGTTTCGCCGATGCGTCCGGCGTGACCCTATGCGACTCTCGAGTCGCGGTCCACTCGCCAACTCGTGTTGTGGCAACGTGCAACCTCGAGGCGGCGATGCATGCCATGCCCGGCCATGTCGGCGATGTGAGGGAGAGCCGGCGACCGCGCGGGTGCAGTGCGGAGCGCAGCACGCGTACCCGGTCCTTGATGGCTGACGCGTACTCGATGCTCTCATCGCGCGGCGCGTCCACTCGCCGACGTCGACGTACGCCGGCGGAAGCCCCGCGAGGTCGCTCCGGAGTAAGGCCTCGCCTCGCGGTGCGCCCAACCATCCCAGGTGCCGATGTCCTCGATCTGCTGGCAGGGCGGCGTCTGGCAGCGATGGTCGGCCCCGGACGGCGAGACCGGGTCAAGGAACGAGCGATCCGAGCGGGGAGCGTGCGACGCCGACGGCTCGGCCAGCCCGAGATGCTCCATCCGGTGGCCGCTCTCGGGCGACTCGGGGCGGTGACGGAAGGACGGGTCGCGCCAAGGCCCGACGATCGGTAGACGTTTGCACCCGCCGGATAGCTTGAGCTGCCATTGGTCAGCACAAGCGGGCTGGCGATGCACAAAGGTAACTATCCGCGCGAGCGATCCGCTTCTCAAGACTTAGCGCCTCGGTGACAGGTCAGCTGGCACAACGCACCGCTGCACGGCGGATCGAGATCCGGATCTGCGTTGTCCCAGTACACGTGCACGTGCCCGAGCCCGAGGCATCGCGCCACGCTGTTACCCGGACATGGCGCCTGCACCGGAGAAACTCGCGCCGCCCCCGCTTCCGGCGGATCGAACCTGAGCGCGCAAACGCTCAGGGAGTGCGGCGTTCCGGCGATAGGCCGCGGCAACTACGGATGGGGCCGCGTGGCGAGTACGGAGGCGGTGGATCGATCGGAAAAGTACAGTGATGCGTTCCTGCCCAGCGTGAGAGAGGACCAAGGTTGACGCGAGGAAGGACAGCTGTCATGGGCGGACGCGGCCGCGGCGCCTACGCTGTGCTCGGGGTCCGCGTGCTGCTGTCGATCGCCGGCGCGCTAGCGCTGATGGTCTGCGCGTCGGCGTCGGCCGCGGTGCGCCGGTCACACGCCGCCAGTGCCCGTGAGGTGGTTACCGTGACTCGCGACAGCGCTGGGATCCCGCATGTCTTGGCGCGCGATTTTCGCGGACTGGGCTATGGCGACGGATATGCCTTCGCTCGGGACAACCTGTGCACGCTGGCCGACCAATTCGTCACGGTCGAGGGCCAGCGCTCGCGCTATTTCGGCCCCGACGCGATGAACCTGAACTTCTCCGCCGGCGCCGCCGACTCCAACCTCAATTCCGACCTGTTCTGGAAGTACATCCAGGCTTCGCACATCGTTGATCGCTCGGTGTCGCAGGGCCCCCCGGTCGGTCCGTTTCCCCAGGTCCGCCAGATGTACGAAGGCTGGACCGCGGGCTACAACGCCTTCCTCCGCTCGGGCAAGCTCCATGACCCGCGCTGCAAGGGCAAGTCGTGGGTGCATCCGATCACCACGATGGACCTCTACTTACGCGGCGAGCAGATCGTCATCGAGGGTTCGGCCGCGCAGTTCATCACCGACCTGGTCGACGCGGCGCCCCCTGGCGCGGCGAGCGCTTCCGTCGCGTCAGCCCGCGAACTCAATATCCCTGCGCTCAAGGCACAGCTGGGCGACACTCAGGACGCGAGCGCCGGATCCAACGGGATTGGCCTGGGGACGCAGGACACCCGAGGCGGTGACGGAATGCTGCTGGCCAATCCCCACTTCCCGTGGCGCGGCACCGAGCGCTTCTGGATGGCCCAGCTGACGATCCCCGGCCAATACAACGTGATGGGCGGGACGCTCGAGGGCTTTCCGTTCATCGGGATCGGCTTCAACCAGCACCTGGCCTGGACGCACACCGTCTCCACGACACGCCGGTTCACCATCTTTCAGCTCAGCCTTGTTCCGGGTGACCCGACGAGCTATTACGTCGACGGCAAGCCCGAGAAGATGGGTCGCGTCACGGTCCAGGTGCAGACGGGCCATGGCACGCAGGCGCATACTTTCTTTACCACGCGCTGGGGGCCGGTCCTGACCGTCCCGGCAGCGCAGTACGCATGGACGACGTCCAACGCTTACGCTCTCGGCGACAGCGTTGCCGGCGATCTGGCGCGTGCCGCGAACCAGTACCTGCGCATGGGTCAGGCCACGTCGGTGCGCAGCCTGCTTTCGGTCGAGGAGCACTTCCTCGCGATCCCCACGTTCAACACGATCGCTGCAGACGACCGCGGCCAAGCGCTCTACGGCGACGTCGGCAACACACCTAACGTGACGACGAGCAAGATCAGCGCCTGCACCCCGGCGGGCCTCCCCCAGCTCGTCTTCGCCCAGGCGCGCGTGATCACGCTCGACGGGTCGCGCTCGGCCTGCGGATGGGCCAACGATCCCGGTACCCCTGTGCCTGGGATCTTCAACGGCTCCCATATGCCTCACATCATCCGCCGCGACTACGTCGAGAACTCCAACGACTCCTACTGGCTGGCCAACCCGTCCGCGCCACTGACCGGCTTCTCACCGATCATCGGCCTGACCGACACGGTCCAGGGCCTGCGCACGCAGCTGGGCAACCAAATGATCGCCGAGCGCGTGGCCGGCACCGACGGCCTGGGCGGGCGCAAGTTCACAGTCTCGCTGCTGCAGCGCATGTGGGAGAACGACCGCTCCAGGCTCGCCGAGCTCGTACTCAGCTCGCTCGTCAGCGCATGTCGGGCCGACCCCCACGAGATCGCGTCCAACGGGACGGCTGTCGACCTGACGACAGCGTGCAATGCGCTCGCCGCCTACAACAAGACCGGCAACCTCGACGCTCACGGCGGATGGCTCTTCTACGTGTGGGACCGGTTGGCGCCGAGCAGCGGGTTCTGGGCGGACGCCTTCGACCCCAACCACCCCCTGAGCACGCCGTCGCAGCTGAACACCGCCAACCCCGCGATCCTGCGGGCGCTCGCCGACGCGGTGCTGAACCTGCAGAGCCACGGGGTGGCACTCACGGCCTCCTACGGCCAGGTACAGCACGCCACCCGCAACGCCGCGACGATCCCGATTCACGGATGCAACACGGGATGCTTCAACGCGATCCAGTCCGGCACCGCCACTGCGACCAATCCGACCAACGACGCTCCTTATGGCGAGGTGTTCACCGGTTCCTCGCTCGTGATGACCACCGAGCTCACCAAGCAAGGGCCGCGTGCGCAAGGCATCCTCACCTACTCACAGGCCACCGACCCCACCTCGCCGTGGTTCGCGAACCTCACGCGCCTGTACTCGCAAAAGCGCTGGGTGACAATGCGCTACACCCCGGCCCAACTGCGCGCCGACCGTAAGGCGCGCACGCTGAGCCTAGTGGTTCCCTGAACCTGAAGGCCGTGCGAAGGCACGCGAGGCCACGCTTACATCACGCCGCAGACACCGCGTGATGCTCCAATTCGCTGGCCAGGCCCCACAAGCATGATCTGGCCTTGATTGGTCGCGGCGAAAGCCACGCGCGTCGCATCACAGCGACATAAGGCGCTCAGCATCGCCGATGTTCCGCACACATGACCGGAACGACTTCTTTCGGGGAGGAGGTTCACTGCCGACGGGAGCCACGCGATGCGACTAATGCCTTCGCCCCACGGGCACCAGCGCGACACTAGGCGCCGGCACTACTGGTCGTCCGTGAAAGCAGCGACGCCGCGGGCGCTACCGCGTTGGGCGTAACCCGGCCGTCCGCTGTGCCTGGCCATGAGATTCTCCCCGTAGGCGGCCACCGGAACTCCCCATTGGCGGCCGCTAATTCTCCCCACGGGCGGCCACGAATCTCCCCACCGGTTCTGTCCTGAAGGTCGCGGTGCCGGCGAGTACCGCGGCGCAACGGAAGCAGACCTTCGACGCGGCAGCGTTCGTTGCCTTGCGGGGGCATGATGGGCGGCGTAGGCTTGGGTTGTGGGTGGTCCGATCAGGGCGCACGGCTGCAGACCGTGGGGATTGGCGGCTGGGCTTGTCGCTGTGTTTGCCGCGGTGTTGGTCTGGGGGGCGCCGGGCGCGCTCGCGGACACGACGGTGATCGGCGAGCAGAGCTTGGTCCCGAACATGGGCAGCTCGGACCAGCTGGGTCAGAACATTCCGGTGTTTCAGGGCGACGCCGGCGCGGGGTATGTGCTGAGTGCACCGCGGGCCGGAACCATCGCCTCCTGGAGTTTCCTCAGTGGCGGTGTCGCGACCGGCAAGCACTTCGAGCTGGTGGTCCTGGCGCCGACTGACCAGACGGGCATGGGGTGGCGTCTGATCGCGACCTCCAGTCCGGTGGCGGTCACGACTCAGACCAGCACCGATGCCGTCAACGGCCCGTTCCCAGTCCAGATCCCGATCGATGTGGGGCAGCGGATCGCGCTGATGCCGGTCGATGATTCGTACACGCCGATCGAGACCGGGACTCAGGGAGTGGACGGGATCCGCTACTTCTCACAGCCGTTCGCGGGTGGCCTGGGCTCCAGTCAGCAGATCGCCCCGGGAAGCAGCGCGGACAACGCACAGCTCGTCCCGATACAGGCGACTGAGGTCTTCTCCGGTTCCCCGCTGCCGCCGCAGAACACTCAGCTGCCGTCGGTCTCGGGCACGGCGCGTCAGTTCGAGACGCTGACCGGGGATCCGGGCTTGTGGCAGAACGGGGTGACTGGCTTCACATACGCCTGGCTGCGCTGCACAGCTGACGGCACGGCGTGTGCCCCGGTGCCTGGCTCGAACTCCACCGCGTACACGCTCACCAGGACCGACGTGGGCTTCACGATCCGCTTCCAGGTCATCGCCAGCAACGATGGCGGCGACTCGCAGCCGACCGTTTCCGCTCCCACCGCGGTCGTGCAGCGCGGGGTGATTACCGCCAAGCTGACGCTGTCGCCTAACCCGACCTGCACCGGGGTACTGACCACCTTCGACGGCAGCCAGTCTGTCTCACCGGACGGGATCAAGTCCTACTCGTTCAGGGTCATCGACCTGTGGGGCGCCCTCGTGGAGCAGGTCGGGGCGGGAAGTGCCCTTGTCTCCCGCCGCGAGGACTTAGCCGAGGACTCCGTCAACCTCGCCGCGCTCACGCTGACGCTGCCAGACGGCCAGACGAATATCTACTTTGGCGACCATGACGCTCAGTGGCTGATCGACAACTTTGCCGGCCCCGCGGTGGTGAGCGACAAGCCGACCAGCCAGGAAACCTTCGATTGGAACCGGGCCGCCATCCACCCCCCCAACCCTTCCACTTTGGCGCGGGACCCAGTCGGCGTAGTGCTCGTCGTGACCGACTTCGCCGGCCACACGGCCCGGACGTTCGCGGTGCTCAACTTCGCGCAGCACGTATCGTACGACAGTCGGGCCACATGCCCGCAACGCGTACGGATCCTGCAGGTACCGATCGCGCTGCTGGCGGGGCTGGTGAGCTTCGGTAAGGGCAGCGGCCAGATGCAGACGACGGCCGGCTGCCAAACCCGGGTGGCGTGCGTCGGGACGATCACCGTGGTCGCGGG
>DATKOY010000171.1:0-4627 GCA_035524415.1 Solirubrobacteraceae bacterium
AAGGTCAGCCCTCCAGATGACGGCTGGTCTGCGCTGGTGAGCGGCAGTCCGACGGCGGACGAGTCGGCTGCTGCTTGCCTGCTTGCAGAGCCGCCGACGGCGGGCTAACTGCTCGCCGGGGTGTCGGCTCGGCGGCAGCGGATGCTCGGTTTGCCGGGACTGTGCGGAAGTGGTCGTCGACGAGGCCGACGTGCTGGTAGTCGCCCAAGCCGCGGCGGCGCTAGCTCTGATGCGGCTAGCGCCGACTTGCTTGTGTGCAGAGGAGCAGTCGCATCAGGTCCGCCAACGGGGCGCCTGCGTCACGCCTGAAGCAGGCACTCCGGCGCAGCCGCCGCCTTTCGATCAAAGCACGAGCGTAGGCGACGGCCACCAAGGTTCATCCGTGGCTTCGTTCCGCCGAGTGAACTGGTGCTTGTGCCGCGTGACCGCACGGGTGTAGGGTCGGCCCAGACCCGACCGAGGAGGGACAGATGGCGACCTACGTTGTGCTCATCGACTGGACTGAGCAGGGTGTGGGGACGTTCAAAGACAGCGTCGACCGCTACGAGGCGGCGGAAAGTCAGTTTGAGGGGATGGGCGTGCGCTTCAAGGACATCTACTGGACATTGGGAAGCCACGACATCGTCAGCATCGTCGATGCCCCAGACAGCGAGACGCTGGCCGCCGCGCTGCTGAGGCTGGCCTCCCAAGGCAACCTCCGCACTGAGACGTTGCGCGCGTTTTCTGTCGAGGAGATGCGGGGTGTGATCGCCAAGGCGGGCTGAGCGGCACGAGTCTGGTAAGTGACGACGGGCCCAGACCCGGCGAAGTCCCACTTTCAGGCAGTTGCCCTAACCTGCGCCGTCGTCGGTTTGGGGCTACAAGGCGGCAGTGGGGCCTCCGCGTCTGACCTGGTCAGGGCGGCTCGGAGCGAAGACTGCTGTTCTCGATCGACGGGAAGTGACTGAGACCATCGAGCTGCGGTATCGGGAGCCTTGGGTGCAGGCGGCGATCCGACGCGCTTGACGCCGGTCCTTCGAGGCGCGAGGATCCGGATCGGCGACCGAAAGGAGGACCGCTTATGGCCCGAATGATGGCTGATTGCCGGCGTTGGCCGAGCGAGTCAAATTGCTCGCTGGTGATCATCGGCGAGGAGGATGAGGTGGTGCGGGCCGCGGCCGAGCACGCTGCCTCGGTACACGGCCACGAGAACAACGAGGAGCTGCGCGCCCAGCTGCGCGGTTTCCTCGAGCCGGCGGATCAGTACGCGCCTGAGCGTCAGGCAGAGGGAGCGCTCCCGGGCTGACGAGCATGAAACGGGGCGCGCTCCAAGAGCGCGCCTCTACACCGCCTGCCACACGACACCGCTCCCTTGGGCTAACAGCAGCCGGGAGCCCGAGGCGCGAACTTGGCGCTGAGACTGCTGTCCGAAACCATGCGCCATGTCGGGTCGCCCAGCGGCGTCGACCTCCAGCCGCTACCGATCGACGCCTATTGCGGTCGCGGCGCCGGCGCAGCCCCTTTGCTTGGCGACCGTTAGTGCGGCCGGATCGAGCGCGTGTCGTCCGGAGGGGAAGCGATCGGCCATCTCGTTCGGTAGCGCCCGGGGTGTACAGATCGCACACAGCCGGGGGTCGCTGCTGGCGGAGGGCGGCCGTATCGAAGCGGACTTCCGCAAACCTGAGATGGGGAAGCGAGCCGGCGCCGCGTCGTAGTTCCCCAGCTCGTCCTAGCCGACAGTTGAGAACGACGACTTCGCTTGGCCCCACCGCGACGGTGTTCTCAACAGTCATTTCGGAGTCCATCGGCTCGGCTGGGGCTGCCGCTTTCCCCACACGTCGTAGGTTTGCCTCGGACTGCTGCTCGTTCATGACGTTGTGACAGCGTTGCCGTTGCTCGTGCCGTGGCACGCGCTGTTCGTCCGAAGCGGCACAGCCGCAAACGACGCCCGCATTGCCCGGGCAAGGAGACGCCTTGGAGGGCAGCGACGGCATGGTCTTGGCTGTCGCTGTCACCGGAAGCGGCTGTCTCCGTGGGGAGCCTCAACCAGAGTGCTGCAAATAGCCCATTGCGGCAGCGGTTTGTGCTGGCCCGGCCGACCAACGGTCAGGACCGGCGAGGGGCCGTCACTGCTAGCTAGCCGTTTCCGCCCGTGGGGGGAGGCAATCCGCGCGGCGGGGGTTGTGGGGCGGGAGCGGGCAGCAGCTCTTCGCGTTGGCCGACCCAGCGCGACAGCACAGGCCACAGCGCGCGGACCTTGCCTTCTCGGGCGGCGTACAGCCCGCCGAAATAGTCCTGACCCTCCATTACCTGTTGCGCGGTCTCGACCACGTAATCACCGAGACGCAGCTGACCGGCCCGGGCGAGAACCAAACCCGACGCGTTAGAGCCGCGGCCGTAGAGAGGTCCCTCGAGCAGTCCGGTCGGATACACCAGCTTGGAGAGCGTCGGGTTGTTGCCGGTCGGCCACCCTCCGGACTTGATGTACACCCCCACGGTCCCAGCGGGGATCGGGAAGGGGCCCTTGTCGAAGAAGTTGTTCTCAGGCAGCCGCAGCACGGGAGCGCACAGGTAAAGCGCCTTGGCCAGACTGGCGGCATTTCGGTAGGGATCGAGGTAGTTGGCGAAAAGCACGGCCGAACCCGCAGAGAACTCATTCGCGGCCGTCGTCCCCGCCCAGTTCGTGTAGTTCGCGGAGCCCGGCCCGTTGCGCACGAGCGTGGCGAGGTCCACGAAATCATGCGCTTGCGCGATCACCGCCTTGTGAGCTTCGATCAGCTTGTGCTGAGCGAATTGGGCCGTGGTCTTGAGCGTCGCATCGTCACCGCTGTAGACCGCGTACGCGTCGTAGCACAAAAGCGCCCCGAGCCGCAGCCGACCGCGCGCCCCGCGCAGCACGTTCAACGCCTGCGTCAGCTCAGCGCCCGGATCGAACCCGCCGCGCGGGATGCCGTTGTAGATCTCGAGCACAACGTCGATCGGCAGCCCGCGCGGCGTGTGCTTCGACAGCTCGTCCAACGCGCGCAGCAGCGGCAACCCGTCGACGTTGATCCGGAGCGTATGGCGACGCTCGCCCGACGCCGGGCGAGAGCTCAAGTAGTGGCGCAACTCGCCGAGTGTCGGCGGGTAACCCATCAGAAAGTCGGTCCCGTCCGGGACGAAAGGCAGCGCCTGGGACAGGTCGTGAAGATGATGGATCATCACCCGCGGCCGGTCGAGCTTGCCCAGCACATATGCGAGCAGTGCGGGGGATCGCAGCGTCTTGTACGCCGGCCGCCACACGATCTTGTTGGTCCTGCTCCAGCCGATCAACCGGCTGCAGTTGTGGTCCACAGCCGCGAGGTCGACAATCGCGACAGGCTCTCCAACGCCGATGTGCTTGGCCAGCGCCGCGACAGCCGACGGCCGCATCGGCCGGCCCCCGTTGCCAAGGCCGTGGGTCTGCAGGCTCGCTCCATGGCCCTGAATGGGAGGTGTGGCGGCGGCTGCATCGGGCAGTTGGAGCGCCAACGCCGTGCCGATTGCGCTACCCAGCGCGACCCGCCGCGTGACTCCGTGGCCCCGATATGACGGTGTCCGCTCGGACTCTGAGACAGGTTCGGTCCCGTCCATGTCAGTCCCGCAACTCTAACCCGTCGCACGAGGTTGGGTATGTGCGTTAGCGTGCAGCCCCCACGGCACAGCGGCCCGCTCGCACACGCTCGCAATGATCGAGAACCAGGAGCCTCGACCGCGCTGCTGCATCTGAGCAATCTCGACAGCGTTGCTGGCCACGCCGCCAAGACTTCCGCTCAGCCAGGGGGGTCGCCTGCTGGATTCAGGCGAAAGCGGCAGTCTCGCACCCGAACCGGTGCTCGCGGCTCCTGCAGCCCGTAGCCCAACGGGAAGGCAGACGCCTAGCCGATGAGGCTGTGTTGAACCACCTACATCCATGTTCGTAGCCCACTTATCAGCCGGTGGAGCGCGGCCCGCCCACCTGGAAGCAGGGCGGCGGTAGCCAAGGCGGCTCCGCCTCGAAGCCGTCGAGCCGGAGAAGGATGGTCTGCCTATGGCGCGCCAACAGGCTGGTAGCGTTCTATGGAGAAAGGGCCGTCTGTGTCGATGTCTTGCACAGACTGTCTAGCTAGGTTGGCTTGGCGCCCGAAACGTTCACGGGCGAGTCATGTTCTCAGGTCGGTTTTAGGGCGGTGTCGGTGATGCGTTGGTCGAGGGCTTTCTCGAAGGCTCGCCATGCGCGTGCGAGTGGGGATCGTTGGGCGATGTCGTCGGGGAGGGTGGGGTCGAGTTCGGTGAGCGAGGGGGTGAGGGTGCGGGTGTAGGTCTTCGTGAAGAAGACGGCGATCCGGCGGCCGTGGTCGGTCAGCTCGTAGCGCTGGCTTCGGTGGACGCGGCGGATGAGGCCGTTGCGCCGCAGGCGGCGCAGGTCGTAGGTCATCTGCCGGGCGCTGTAGCCCGGGATGAGACCGGCGATGAGTTCGCACAGGCTCTTGTTGGTGAGCCCGGCGAACAGGTGGCGGTAGGAGCACAGGCAGGAGAGCAGCGCCATCACCCGTGTGTCGCCGAAGCGCAGGGCTGGTGCTGGGAGGCCGTCATGGGTCGACGGCGACACGACCTGAGCAAGCGTGGTCGGGTCGGGCGCGCAGTCGCA
>DATKOY010000172.1:0-8867 GCA_035524415.1 Solirubrobacteraceae bacterium
GGACGTCGCGCTGCCGGCCTCCGCGTCGGTCCGTCTCCTCGGCTACGGCGCGCTGACGTGGCACCGGGCGGGAGGCGACCTCGTGGTGGCCTGGCCGCGGGAACTCGCGCCGTCGCCGGCCTACGCGCTCGCGTGCGAGGGGATGGCGTAGGAGCCAACGGCGAGGAAGAACATGAGAGCCCAACGGGCGGAGACCGCTCTTGTTCGCGGTCCGATGTACCTACCGGCGATTCGTTCTCCGGAGCCCAGCCCTAGCGATGAGTCGAGCAATCGCCCCCTTTTGGCCAGCAAGACGCTCCATTCGCGGTGCTACGACGAGTTCGTCCAGCTTTCCCCCGTACCGAGCGCGAAGAGTCTCGCGCCTCTCGACCCCCAGCTCCGCCAGTACGATTCGAGCCGCTTGAGCCGCTTCTGACAGCGTGGACGGGCCGACCGCGCCTATATCGATACCCAAGCCCTGGCCTTCGGCTGTCTCCGAAACCGAAAAGCTCGCAGCTCTCAGCTTGGATCGAATGCGGTCCAGTTCGCTTTCCCGGATGCCATCCGCAAGAAGCTCGATGTCTAGACGAAAGCCCTCTGGCGTCCGCTGCCGCGAGAAGAGGAGCCGCTGCTGGGAATGCGCTTCCAGCCGCATCAGAGGCCACGGGCTCGCCGGCGAAACCAGATCGACGAGGAGGCTCTCGATCGCCTGCACGCCCTCGACACGGTGCCACAACGGCTGCTCGAGCCAGTAGATCGTGAGCGCCATCAGCACCACCGCGCCAACGATGGCAAGGATCCAGATCATCTAAACAACCGTTGAAGCAGCATCCAAGCCTCTGGGCCGTAGTTGGCGATTTCCCCGACGGCGCGACCGAGTTGCTGATAGCGGCTACCTGCGCGTGGAAGCGACGGCGGAAGTGAAAGCACACCCGTCGGATCGAAGGTTTCACCGAAACCAAAGGCAACTTCAGCAATTCGCACGCCAGGGACGATCCCCAGCTCACGACTTGCTTCAACACCTGCAGAGATTCGCACGGATGCAGCGATGCTCAGTTCCAGGGTGCGATTGCGAGCAATGGAGGCCAATCCAAGGGCAGCAAGAGGCCCGAGAACCTGAGCCTCGCCCAGCGCGCCGGTCTCTGCGGCAACTGCCCCGGTGCCGGCGATTGGTAAGCCATAAGCTGCGTAGCCGCCAGCCCATAGGAGCGGTGCTTGAGAGAACGACGGGGTCGATCTATTCGGATCCGGCAGCGGGTTGCCCAGATGGCAGCCAGGACACTGCGCTTGATTCAAGACTCTGTACGCATTCGCGAGCGCCTGCTGCTCCCGCTGATCCCGGTTGTGGTGGTTCGAGTGGGAGATCGCCGAGCGTCGCGTTCATCCGGTTCTGCAGGTCGGCTTGCGAGGGGCCGGACTCGGGATCGAGCCCGGTCGGGTCGACGAGCTGCGCCGGATCGCCCAGCACGAAGCTGTAGCGGTTGAGGCTCTGCGGGTTGAAGGGATCCGCCACGATCGGGTCGGGCTGCGTGAAGCGCCCCATCGCGGGCTGTCCCAGCCGCCGGTGCCCAGCGCGAGGGTGTCTTCGCGGAAGTGGGCTATGACCGGTCACCAAACCCGAAGCCGCCGACGCGGACGTTGACGACCCGGTCATTCTGGTCGAACTCGATCACCACATGTCCGGATGCCTTTCCCAGTCCATCGATCTCGAGAGGCGTCGAAACAGTCAGGCGCCCGCTCAGCGGTGTCCCTTGGAACTGCCGGTCCTCGGGAGGAATGATCTGATCATGAGGTGTGTAGACCTGGTAGAGATCGGGGAGCTTGCTGACCCTCTCCTCCACTTCCGAGCGCGGCATACCGATCGCAATCTGATCGCGGACGCGCGAGATTGCTTGCTCGGTCTTCGTGGCTCGGCGATCGCCCATGCACGAAGCTCCCAAGAGAGCGGCAAGAATCAGGATTGTACTCGGCCTGTTTCGCATAGATCTCCTAGGGCACATGCAGCTGATAGCCAGGAAGGGGCAGGCTCGGCTCTACGGTCACCCCGATCCGGCTGAGCAACGAGAACGCTGCTGAGTTGCTATTCGGGCCCAATATGTCGTAACGGATATTCGCTCGATTTATGTCCCCTTCGAGGGCTCGCATCTCGAGAACTACCTTCTCGTATGAGATGGGACTCTCAGCACTTGTTGTGAGTGCAACCCCTGGGTCGGTGAAGTCTCTCGGAACGTCGATTACCTGCGCACGGATCACACCCATCGTGTTCATCCCGATTGCGCTCAACAAACCGCCCAAGTTGCGACCGAAGAACCCTCCGGTCGAGTCAGAGGGACCCGCCGAGAATTTTGCGTCTCCTCCAACAGACATCGGATTGCGCGCCGTCACGTCCACATGGTACCGCCCGAGTGCCACGAGTGAGTAGTCGATGGCGAGTCGAGTCGGCGACTGGCGACCTGGCGCGTTGTACGTCGGCTGGTGGAGCTGGCTCAGCACCCGATACGCATTCGCGAGCGCCTGCTGCTCCCGCTGATCCCGGTTGTGGTGGTTCGAGTGGGAGCCCCAGTCGAAGGGGTTGATCGGGGTCCACTCGAAGTCTCCCTGCGCCGCCGGCCCGCCTTCGCCGAGCGTCGCGTTCATTTGGTTCTGCAGGTCGGCTTGCGAGGGGCCGGACTCGGGATCGAGCCCGGTCGGGTCGACGAGCTGCACCGGGTCGCCCAGCACGAAGCTGTAGCGATTGAGGCTCTGCGGGTTGAAGGGATCCGCCACGATCGGGTCGGGCTGCGTGAAGCGCCCCATCGCAGGGTCGTACCAGCGCGGGCCCATCGAGTAGACGCCCTGGCCGTAGCGCTGGCCGTCGAAGCCGAAGGGCGTCGGCGGAGCGCCGCCGCCCACCTGGCGACCGTAGGGCTCGTAGAAGGATCGGGTGTAGACGAGGGCGCCGGTCGGGTCGGTGACGGCCACCACGCTGCCGAGGTGGTCCACGTGATAGTAGATCGAGGTGGCGCCGCCGCTCTGTGCCTCGGCCGCGCCGAGACGCCCGAAGGGCGCTGGCATCGAGGTCACGACCAGGAAGGCCGTCCCCGTAGTGACCGAGATCACGGCGATGCCGCGCTGGCCTGCAGGCCGGCGCCGTAGCGCGTCATAGCCCAGCGCCAGGAGCACTGCAGCGATTCCGGGAGCGAAGAGGAAGAGGAGGTCGCCCGGGTCGCCGCCAGGTGCAAAGCCGGCCGGCGCGATCGCGCCGCAGCTCGGCGGCGGCCCGGGCGGGGTGAACGCCATCCCGTGGGTCGCGATGCGCTCGCCATCGAACAGAACGTGGACGCTCGCCTGGGACGTGGTCGCGTTCCAGTCGAAGTCCGGCGCCACGATGTGTCGGGTCTGGCCGTCGCTCGCGGTGTAGATGCGCGCTAGCTGGCCTTCGGCGTCGTAGAGGACGGCGGAGGTCGTGCTGCCCGAGTCCTGGATCTGCTGGAGCTCGCCGAACGCGTTGTAGTAGAAGCGGCGGCTCCCCCAGTAGGTCATGTTGCCGCCGAAGAAGTACGCGGCGCCGACCCCCCCGATCGTGTAGGCCTGGTGGTTGCCAACGGGATAGACCAGGCTGGTGCCTCCAGCGCAGCCGCTCCCGGTGGCGGCCTGACAGGTGAGATTGCCGACGCCGTCGTAGGCGTAGTAGAGCGTCGCGTAGGCGCCGGCTGCGCCAAACGGGCCCGACGCGGAGGTGAGTCGATCCAGCCGGTCGTATTGGAAGCCCTCGCTCTGACTTCCGACGACCCCGTCTATGATGCCGAGAATCCGATCGCCGCGGTCGTAGATGTAGTCCTTTCTGACCAGCAGACCCGCGCTCGGCGAATCCACCTCGATCTCGTTCAGCCGCTGCGTGCCGGGGTCGTAGCTCCGATTCGTCACGACGCCCCCGGGCGCCGTCCACGTCGCGAGCCGGCCGTCTGCGGCCCAGGTGATGCTCGACGCGTCGGGACTGCCTCCCGCGTCGATCTCGGTCAGGTAGCCGGCCGCGTCGCGCGTGTAGCCGACCTGGGTACCCGTCGGATGCGTTCTCTGGATCAGCTGGCCAAGCCCGTCGTAGCTGGTCGAGAAGGTGAGGAATCGTGCGCTGGCGCCGTTGCCGACCTGGATCTTCTCGCTGGTCGGTCGGCCGAGCAGGTCGTAGGCGAGGACGCTGTAGTAGCGGTCGTTCGCGGTCCCGTCGTCCGAGCGGTTGGTCAGGTGTCCGATTCCGCGGGTCGCAGTGTCATAGCTCCAGGTCACGGTCTTCGGCGCCCACCCGCGATTCGAGATCCCGCTCTTGACCTTCGGGCGGTCGAGCGCGTCATAGGCCCAGGTCACGGTCTCCTGCCCGCCGACCTTCTCGGTGAGTACGTTGCCGTCGGAGTCGAAGGTGAAGTCCTTGTACCCGATGTCCGGGTCGGCCAGATGGGTGCGCCGCCCGAGCGGGTCGTAGACGACCTGCGTCTGGTTCCCGTTCTGGTCGACGATGCCGACGAGCCCGTCGGCCACGTCGTAGTCGTAGGTGGTGACGAGCGTTCCCGAGTCCGCGACCTCCTCGAAGCGCGTGACGTTCCCGAAGGGGTCGAAGAAGCGACGCTTCACGTTCCCGTTGGGATCGGTGAAGGTGGCGAGGCCGCGGTCGTAGCTGAAGGTCTCGATCCGGCCGCTGCCGGGCCGCACGATGCTCGTCACCCGATCGAGCACGTCGTAGGCGTAGGTCGTGGCCTGCCCGGCCGCATCGAAGATAGGTGCGTACTCGTCGGTGAGGCGCCCCGATGCGTCGTAGTCGCGTGCCTCCACTACGGTGCGCGACTGCGGGCCCGAGGTGTACGTGTACGTGGGCCGTCCCAGGCCGTCGAAGTAGTACGTGTGCCAGCGAGCGTTCGCGCCGGAAGGGTTGGGGTAGTCGAAGCGGGAGATGCTGACCGGGGGGGTGTCGCCGTAGGTGTAGAGGGTCTTGGAGAGGCTCTGCGGGCCGATCTCGGAGACGATGCGCCCGAAGGCGTCGTAGCACCGCTGCCAGGCCGTTCCGGCCGCCAGATCATTGGGGTCGCTCTGAGTCCCGACCCGGCCGGCGCCGGCGGGCTGCGTGATCGCGCAGCTGCTCGCGCTCACGTAGGCGAGCTCGCTCCGGTGCTGGAGCGCATCGACCTCGGCGCTCGGGAAGGTGTGGTAGGTGGCGTCGTACTCGAAGCTCGTCGTGCCGCCCCCTTCGCCGGCGTTCGCGCGAGGGCTCGTGACGCTGGTCAGGTTGCCGTACCCGTCGTAGCCGAAGGTCGTGGTGGGATCCGGATGCGCCGGATCGTCGAGCACGTCGACCCGCTGGGTGAGGTCGCCGACCACCGGCAGGGCCGCTCCCGCGGTGTCGTCGTCGTAGAAGAAGTGGCTCTCGCGGACCACGTTGCCGACACCGGGCTGCGCTCCGGCGCGCAGTCGCCGCGCGCTCACGCGGTCGAGCAGATGGATCGCGTCGTTCGGGACGTAGTCGAGCTCGAGCGTGCGCGTGTCGCTGGGGTCGACGTCGGCCCCGGAGCTGCTCACCTCGCCCCACGAGACGATGCGCGTCGGATTGCCGCGGGTGATGGCGCCGCCGCCGTCGTACTCGAACTCGGTTCGCGACCGGCGCGGCGTCGCCGATCCATCGTACTCGAGGCGGTCGATCCGGGTCGGCAGCGTGACGAAGGGCGCGGTCGTCGAGGGCGTGTACGTGTACTCCATCCCGGCCTGGAGCGTCTGCTGCGCGTACACCTGTTGCGTCAGGGGAGAACCATCGCAGGGATCTCCCTGGCAGAAGGTCGTCGCCACGACGCGGCCGTCGGGGCGCGTTGCGCTGACGTGCCCGAATCCGTGGAACTGGCGCTCCGTCGGATCGAGCCAGGGATCCCCGTAGGTGAAGCTCGTCGTTCCGACGTTCCCGTTGCCGTCGTCGACGGTCACCGAGGAGACCACCTGGATCGGATCGGGAAGTGGATGCAGATCCAGTCCGTCGCCGAGGTAGCGTGTCGACGGCTGGTACGCGAACCGGGTCGTGCCTCCAATCGGCGTCGTTGCGGCGGTGAGGAGGTCCGGGACCTGCCCCCGGTTCAGATACACCTGGGGCGCCGTTACGCCGTCCGAGCGGACGATGTCGACCATGCCGTCGCCGTCCAGGTCGAGCAGACGGACACCGAGGTCCTTGCCCGTGCTGTCGACGAAATTCAGACCGGACGGAAGCGTCCACGGTGCGCTCGCGGCTGCCGAGGGTGACAGCCACGGCGAGGGCGTTGCGTCGCCGGCGTTGATCCAGGTGCGGTGCGTGTCGCCACCGGGCCCGGCCTGGGCCTGGACCAGATCGACGCGACCGTCGCCATTGAGATCGGCGAAGCGGACGCCCTGATCGACCGAGTAGTACTGGAACGTGGACTGGGTCTGGATGTGATCGTATTGGTAGAGATAGACGCCGGCGGGGAGCGCCCATGCGGGGCTCGAGACGTAGTTGCGCTGGCCGCCGTTCAGCCAGGCGGTCGATACGCTGCCCAACCCGACCGGGTCGCTGGTCGCCGCGAGCGAGTCCGCCAGCCCATCGCCGTTCAGGTCGATGTCGACGGATCCACTCTCGAACGTGTCGAGCCAGTACCACGGAAAGTGGCCCGCATATGGGTCGCCGCCGAAGTGGAATGCGTCCGCGAGGCTGTAGGCGACCTGGAACGCGCAGGCGGAGTAGAGCGGCGTCGTGAGGTCGCACTGCTGGAAGTCCGTCGAGCTGAGCACGAGGGATGAGCCGCACGTAGAGGAGGTGTGGCTCCCGGTGCGAGTCGCCGCCTTCTGGAACGCGAGACCCCCCAGGTTCTCGAAGTAGTAGTTCGTGAGCTCCTCGTCGATGCAGGTCGGGGGCGCGTCGACGGCCCAGACCGGCGGGGCGCCACCCACTGCCGTCCACTTGTACTCGGCGCCGCGCACGATCAGCTCGGGGAGCCCGTCGCCGTCGAGATCGGCGAAGCGTGCGTTCCCCGCCGTGCTCGCGAAGGTCGGCGTGTGGTAGTAGATGTCGACGATGCCGTAGCGGTTGAGGCCCCAGAAGCCGTCCGCATACGGATCGCCGGGATTCACGGGCGTGAACATCGGCCCGGCCGCGCTCCGCGGCTTCGTCGCGTACCACGCCGGCATTCCGAGCAGGGTTCGCTGGCCGATCGAGTCATCGGTGGCGCTGAGCGAGCGCATCCCACCGACGAGGTCCGCTGTCCCGTTGCCGTCGAGGTCGACTGCGTCGAAGCCGGTCGTGTAGGAGGTGCTGCCCGACTGCCACGCGAAGGCGAATGGGATCTGCTGCGAGCCGGTCCCGGAGTAGGACGGGAAGCGATAGTACGTGTCCGGGCTCGAGGAGAAGCCCGTCGCGAAGTTGAAGTAGACGCCGCTGTCTGCGGTGAGCGTCCAGCTCGCCGTCGTAGGGTCGGACCCGTTCTGCGTTGCGAGCGCCTTCACCAAATCGGGGAGGCCGTCGCCGTCGATGTCGGCGATCCGCACGCCCTTGTCCTGCTGGCTCGCATCGATCAGCGACAGGCCGGCCGGCCAGGACCAGCTTGCGAGCTGCCAGCCGGCCGTCCCATCGCGCACGTTCGAGGCGTAGGTGAACCGCGTCACTCGCGGCGTGCCGCCGCCGTCGACCCCGGTCTCGGCGACGGAGTCGAGCAGCGAGCGGGTCGAGTCGGGGCTCTGGACGTAGCTCAAGTCGTAGCGGCGGAGCCGGCGGCCGCCGATCGTGACGTCGATGTAGTCCAGGCGGTGTGCGAGCGTGCTCTGCAGCCCCGCGCGATAGCTCACCGGCGTGTCCGGTCGATCGGTGTCGCTCCCCAGCACGAACTGCACCGTGCGGTTCCGCGACGCGTCGCCGTCGAGGGCCTGGAGTCCGCCGCCAGCCTGACGTCGCAGGGTGTAGACGATCTGGCTCGGGTAGGCGGTGCCGGCGTCGCGCCGGTCGTAGCTCACGGTGAAGGCGTTGCCGTGGAGATCGTCCTGCTCCGACAGGAGCCACTGGTAGGTGCGCGCCTGGGCGTTCTGGATGCGCGCGTCGGCGGCCAGACCGAAGTGCATCACGACGCCGTTCCTGTCCGTGGCCGACCACGTGTCGGTGGTCTCGTGGACGATCCGGACGAAGCTCTCTCGCTGGGTGTGATAGACCCGCGGCAGCTGCGCCGATGCGCTCTCGGGGACCAGCTCCTGGCCCGCGTACTCGAAGATGTCCCTGGTGTCGTCGTAGCTCGGGATCCCGTTCCTGAGCGATCGGGCGATCGCCGGGAAGCCCAGCGTCCAGCCATAGCCGACCACGAGTCGCCGCGGCTCTGGCTCGAGTATCGGAGCGAGAGCGGAGGCGTCATTCCGCCGGTGCCGGGGGGCAGCTCGATCGGGAGCTCGTACGTGGCGGCGCCCGTGAAGAGGTCCGTGAACGGCGATTCCGTGAAGAGACCTCCCGCGGGACCAATGCTCCGGCCCGACGGAAGCGTCGAGCCGTCGGTGGAGTAGGCGGAGGCTCGCGGGACGGGCAGGCCGAGCTGCGAGACGAGGAACCAGACGAGGCCGGACGCAGCGCGGGACGGTCGGCGCACGGCGCCTCCTGGCGTCCCACCTCCTCCCCCGAGCGCAGCCTATGGGGTTCTCTGGGGAAAGTTGCGCGAGGAATCCACAAAGAAATGCGAAGGCACGGAAAGGTGTCGAGTGGGGCGCGGGCGCCCCTTCCATCCGCCGCTCAGCGCACCGCTTCGGCCAGCAGGCGAAGCGTCTCCTTGTCGCGCGCCGTCACCATCAGCGTGGTGACGGGGCTCGACTTCCAGGCCTCGAGACGCTTGCGGATGCGCTCGGGCGGCCCGACCAGCGACGTCTCGTCGGCCATCTCGTCGGGCACCGCG
>DATKOY010000173.1:0-4273 GCA_035524415.1 Solirubrobacteraceae bacterium
GGCTCGAGGTCGTGCGCACCCAGACCGCGGAGCTGTCGGGCATCGCGCGCATCAACGACTCGGGCGTGCGGATCCTGCACTCGGCGCGCGCGCTGCGGAAGGTGGCGGTCGGGAAATGACCTTCGAGTTCGCCGCATCCGCCACCACGCTGTGGACGGTGGCACTGGTGATCGGCCTCGTCGCGGCGCTGATCGTCGCCGTTCTGCTGGGCGTCCTCGTCCGCACCGTGGGCGACATCGACCGCTCAGCCGACGCGCTGCTCACCGTCGCGGGCGACATCGCGGGCAACACCGCGAACATCCCGCAGCTCGAGGCGACCGCGCCCGTGCTGGCGCTGATCGTCGACGAGGCCGTCGTCCAGGACGGCTACATGAACGCGCTGACCGACGGGTACGGTGCGGCATGAGCACGACCCACTGGCTGGTCCTGCTCAGCGTCCTGCTCGCCGTCGTGGTGATCGCGGTGGTCGCCGTCGCGCTGATCCTCGTGCGGCGCGGGCTCGAGTCGATCTCCGTGAAGCTCGCCACGCTCGCGTCCGCGCTGACGACCGTCGAGGCCGAGCACCTGCGCCCGCTCGAGCCCGCAGTCACCGCGATCAACGCGCAGTTCGACACCATCCTTGGCGCCCTTCCCGGGATCGCCTCGAAGGCGGCGATCGTCGCCGAGCGGAGGCCGCGATGACGCTCTACTGGATCGGGGACGCCGTGCTGCTGCTCGTCGTCCTGCCCGTGGTCGTCTACCTGCTGCACGGCGTGCTGCGCGCGGCGCGCAGCATCGTCCCCAGCGTCGACGCGATCAGCGCCGCCGCGGTCGCGGGGTCCAAGGACCTCGACGCGACGGCGCTGCTCCTGACGACGCAGGATCAAGCGGCGCGCACGATCGCGGGCGTCGCGAAGTACGGCGGCTCGCTCGACGTGATCCTCGACGACGCGGACGCGGTCTCATGAGCGGCGCCGGCGTCGTGCTGATCGTCGCGGTCGTCCTGATCGTGGCTGCACTCGCGTGGTACCTGATCTGGACGATCGTCGCGCTCGCGCGCATCACGAAGGGCCTGGACCGCACGATCGCCGCGGTCGGCGAGATCATCGACAAGACCGCGCCAGTCGGAGCGGTCGTGACGACGATCAACACCTCGCTCGATGCGGGCGTCAGCGCGCTCGAGGGCCTGCTCGTCAAGAAGGCCGGCGTGTCCGATGCGATCGGCCTCATCGACGGGCTCTACCCGGGCGCGGGCGCGGACGGCCTGCGCGACTTCCCGGGCAGCGGGGAGACGACGGCCCCGCGGATTGCCGAGGTCTACACACGCGGCGTGCTGACGCTCGCGCGGCTCGGCCGCGAGGCGCCGATCGCGGCCGCCAGCCCGAACGGCCCAGCGCTGCGCGACCCCTCGCGCGGCGCCGGCGCCGCGATGGGGCTCTACCCGGAGCTGCGCCAGTCGCGGCCCCAGAAGATGCCGCGCTCCCCCGTGATCGGCACGGACGCGCCGGTGCAGTACGAGCCGAGCGAGTCGCCTGGCGTGCGCCGACGGATGCCGGGCGCCGCGGCCGTTCTCGACCCCGAAGCGAGGCCCGATGCAGACGCCGGCACCGTTTGACTACGAGCGCGCGACGAGCGTCGACGGTGTGATCGCGGCGCTCGAGCGGCTGGGGCCGGACGCGCGGATCATCGCGGGCGGGCACAGCCTGCTGCCGATGATGAAGCTGCGCCTGGCGAACCCCGGGCACCTGATCGACATCAACGACCTCGACGAGCTCGCGTACATCCGCGCCGACGGCGACGAGCTGCGCATCGGGGCGCTCACCCGCCACGTCGACCTCCTGAAGTCCGAGCTGCTCGCCGAGTGGTTCCCGGTCTTCCGCGACGCCGAGCAGGTGATCGCCGATCCCGTCGTGCGCAACCGCGGGACGATCGGCGGCTCGCTGTGCCAGGCGGACGCGGCCGAGGACCTGTCGGCCGTCTGTGCGGCGGCGAAGGCGACCGTCGTGATCCGCGGGACCGGCGGCGAGCGCGTCGTCGGGATGGGCGAGTTCCACCTCGGCCCGTACATGACGGCCGTCGGTGCGGGCGAGATGGTCACCGAGGTGCGGCTGCCCATGCGCCCCGGCGGCGGGAGTGCCCACGAGAAGGTCGAGCGGCGCGCCGGCGACTTCGCGATCGCGGCCGCCTCGGCGGCGGTGTGGATCGACGGCGGGACGATCGCGGATGCCGGCATCGGCCTCAGCGCCGTCGCGCCGATCACCGTCGAGCTCACCCGGGCCGAGGAGCTGCTGCGCGGCAAGGCGCCCTCGGACGAGCTGTTCGAGCAGGCGGGGCGGATCGCCGCCGAGGACTGCGCACCCACCGCGGACGGCCGCGGCCCCGCCGACTACAAGCGCCACCTCGCTGGCGCACTGACCACACGCGCCCTGCGGCGTGCCACGGCACGAGCACTGCACGAGGAGGCCTGATCATGCAGGTGACGATCACGATCAACGGCGAGCCCGTGACCCGCGACATCGAACCGCGCCTGCTGCTCGTGCACTTCATCCGCGAGACGCCGGGGCTGACCGGGACGCACTGGGGCTGCGACACGTCGAACTGCGGCGCATGCGTCGTGCTGATGGACGGGCAGCCGCTGAAGTCGTGCACCACGCTCGCGGTGATGTGCGAGGGCCACGAGATCCGCACCGTCGAGTCGCTCGAGGTCGACGGGCGGCTCGATCCGGTGCAGCAGGGGTTCCACGAGAAGCACGCGCTGCAGTGCGGGTTCTGCACCCCCGGGATGCTGATGACCAGCCGCGCGCTGCTCGACGAGAACCCGGACCCGACCGACCTCGAGATCCGCACCGCCATCTCCGGTGCGATCTGCCGCTGTACGGGGTATCAGAACATCGTCGCAGCGGTCCGCTGGGCCGCCGAGCACGAGGCGTCGACGCGACAGGAGGCCTGAGCGATGGCCACGGTGGAGAACCTTCCCAGCCCCGGAGCCGAGCGGCCGGTCGGCTTCGGCCGGCTGAAGCGCAAGGAGGACGCGCGCTTCATCCGCGGCAAGGGGCGCTACCTCGACGACATCACGCTGCCCGGCATGGTCCACGGCGCGATGCTGCGCAGCCCGTACGCGCACGCGCGGATCCTGTCGATCGACACGTCCGCGGCGCTCGCGCACCCGAACGTCGCGGCGGTCGTCACCGCGAAGGACCTCGAGACGCTCGGCCTGGCCTGGATGCCGACGATCTCCTACGACACGCAGGCGGTGCTCGCCGGCGACAAGGTCCGCTTCCAGGGGCAGGAGGTCGCGTTCGTGATCGCGACCGACGAGTACTCCGCGCGCGACGCGCTGCAGCTGATCGAGGTCGACTACGAACCGCTGCCGGCGATCGTCAACGCGCGCAAGGCGCTCGACCCCGACGCGCCGCTGATCCGCGACGACAAGGTGGGGCAGGTCGACAACCTCGCCAGCCCGACCTGGGAGGCCGGGGACGAGGAGGCGACCGAGCGCGTCTTCGCCGAGGCCGACACCGTCGTCACCCGCGACATCATCTACCCGCGCTGCCACCCCGCGCCGCTGGAGACGTGCGGGATGATCGCCGACTTCAACCCGCAGACCGGGCAGCTCGACATCTACAACGGCAACCAGGCGCCGCACGTGCACCGGACCGTGTACGCCCACGTCGCCGGCCTGCCCGAGCACATGATCCGGATCATGTGCAACGACATCGGTGGCGGCTTCGGGAACAAGGTGCCGATCTACCCGGGGTACGTGTGCGCGATCGCCGGCTCGATCGTGGCCGGTGTGCCGGTGAAGTGGGTCGAGAACCGCTCCGAGAACCTGATGTCGACCGGCTTCGCACGCGACTACGTGATGCATGCCGAGATGTGCTCGAAGGACGGCAAGATCACCGGCCTGCGCGTCGACGTGATCGCCGATCACGGCGCCTTCGACTCGACGGCGCAGCCGACGAAGTTCCCGGCCGGGTTCTTCCACATCGTCTGCGGCTCGTACGACCTGCAGGCGGCGCACGTGCAGGTCAAGGCCGTCTACACGAACAAGGCGCCGGGCGGCGTCGCGTACCGCTGCTCGTTCCGCATCACCGAGGCCGTCTATCTGGTGGAGCGCATGGTCGACGCCCTGGCGCTCGAGATGGACGTCGACCCGATCGACCTGCGCATGCGGAGCTTCATCAAGCCAGAGCAGTTCCCCTACGAGACGACCACCGGCTGGACGTACGACTCCGGGAACTACGCCGAGACGATGCGGGTCGCGATGGAAATCGCCGGCTACGAGGACCTGCGC
>DATKOY010000174.1:0-13821 GCA_035524415.1 Solirubrobacteraceae bacterium
GAGGTTCGAGAACACGAACTGCGTGTTGTCAAAGAAATGAGCGTTCCCGATTGCGGCGATGCCATAGATGATGTTGAGCACGCCGATCATCAGGAACAAAACCGCGACGAACACGGCCCGGCCTACACCCTTCATATGCGCTTCCTTTCCATCCCGGCCGCCGCTGCGACGGACGTCTGAGTTCCGCGTGAGGAATTCGCATTCGGCACCTTGAATCCTCTATCTGCACACTCCGACCCGAAGCTGGGTCGCTCCCTCCAACGCGGGGAGTCCGGGTTCGCGCAGCCGTCCCGGGCATCCGATCACCGCCGCGGCGCACGATCGGATCGGCCCGATCTCGAAAGCCCGGGTGCTGCAGCCGGGGCGATCGCTTTGATCCTCGCGCTGCCTCGCGTCGCGCGATTGCCTTGACGACGTCTGGATCACCCGGCCGGTCGACCCCGGACGAGTGCTTCCCGGTGGAAGGGAGCGTGAGCCGCGCGGCGAGCTGACGATCGCAACTGGCCCAGAAGCAGCAGCCCTGGCCAGACTGGGCGCATGTGAGCACAAGCAGGCAGCCGCCCCCTGAGTGCGCGCTACCGCTCATTACAGGTGCCATCGCGGCACGGCGCCACTCTCGGCAGCGCTCGATTCGACGCCGGTCCGCGGCTCAGAGCCGTGACTTGAGCGGGTACCGCTCAGGGTGCTCGATCGAGTCGAGCGAGAGGTCGACATCGAGGTCGGGCCAGTGCAGGTGTCCGCGCATCGGCCGCTCGACCCGCAGGATCGCCTCGACTGGAGCCTGCCCGAACCACGGAAAGTCGGAGAAGGGGAGGAAGAGCTCGCGCCCGTCGATGAGCAGCCACAAGCCGTGCTTGGAGATATTCGTGACTTCAGCTTCCGAAATGGCGGGTCCAGGCATCCCTGATCTCCTGCTCGTGCTCGACGGTCAACTGTAGGGCGCGCTTCAAGTCCTGATCGCTCAACTCGTAGCTCCGGGCCAACTCGATCTGCGGCTCAATCCAGAACTTCGCCTCGCCGTCCGCGGTCTGAACGTGCACGTGGATCCGGTCCTCCTCACGCGAGAAGAGGAAGAACCGAAACGGCCCCTCGCGAAAGATCGTTGGGCTCACGCAGACCCGCCGCCGCGATCGCCCGACCGACGAAGTTCAAGCGCCTCCCACCCCTCGAAACCAGACATACACTCTACGCATCGGGGTGCTGACGGCCAAGACGTCCCAAGACGTCCCTCGAAATCGCCGACGAGATCCCCAAATTGTGCTCGCTGGCGGGGAGGGAATCCCAAGATGTCCGAAGCCGTCCCGCCTAGACGTCGTGGTCGTGCGCACGAACTGGCATCGAAAGGGGCTAGGACCGGTGAGCGGCCGGCCGTTGTCGCGCGCGGAGACGGTGCCGAGCGTCCGTGCTGGGCTGGAGAGACCGCGCGCGGCCGGGCATGCCGACGGTCGGAAAGGTTGACGCGCGCGGACCCGGCGCGTCGACCTCGCGTCCACGCTCGGTGCAGCCGGTCGCGCGCGGGATTGGGAAGGCACCGCCCAAGGCCGTGTCCTCATGACGGCTCCAACAAGTGCCGCAACCCCGAGAGCATTCTCATCCCAAAACGCTCTCCAAGATGCGTGAGGGGGGATTCGCCTAGTCTCCACGCATACCCTAAAGCATAACTTGAGACTGGGCGTCAACTGGGCATCAACTCGGATTGGGCATCAGGTTGGGCATCAAAGTCACCGAAGACGCCCGTGAATAATGGCGATCCGCGATCACATTCCCTAGCAACTACGGTGTTTCAGACCGCCATCACCGGCCTGTCACGCCGGAGTCGCGGGTTCGAGTCCTGTCGCTCCCGCTTCTCGGAATGCCTGCAAATGGCTCGGTTGGCGAAGCAGCCCGCCAATCTTGAGCGTCGTCGCAGACGGACGAGCCGCGCTGCCGCACGGCTGCGTCTCGGCGACAGCGGCCGTCAGGCCCGCGGCGCTCGTCACAGCCCTTCCCGGGCCAAAGGAAGCAGTCACGCTATCGCTGCCGCGTCGGCCTGGTGACCAGGCGTGGGCAACGGTGTAGGATGCGCGCGGGGTATATCGATGCACGGAGGAGATCGATAAGGACACTGTGGGCACGGTTGGCTGCGTGCGCGGCCATCGGTGGCGCGGCGATGCTCGCGGCGCCCGCGGCCTCGCTCGCCGACGGTTCGCTGGCGCTGTCGGTCGGTTCTCAGCAGGTCGCCGGGCTGCCGATCACATACACGGTCACCGGTACGAGCCCGGCGCCGGACCCCTCCGGGGTCAGTTCCTATGAGCTCGATGTCATTGTCCGACCCGCGAGCTTTGGCCCCTGCGGACCGGATTCGTTTGACGACCCGTCGGAGCAGAACGGCAACGAAGGTGCCTCGATCATCGGTGGGCAACAGACGCAGCTCGGAGCCAGCCAGAGCTTCACGTACAGGACGACGATCCCGGGGAATCTTCAGGGCCGAGGGCTCGACACGCTCACCTCACCCGTCGGACCGTACCTCGTGTGCGGATGGATCGGATACGTGGGGCTCG
This sequence comes from Solirubrobacteraceae bacterium, assembly GCA_035524415.1. Classification (GTDB taxonomy): domain Bacteria; phylum Actinomycetota; class Thermoleophilia; order Solirubrobacterales; family Solirubrobacteraceae; genus Palsa-465. The sequence continues at coordinate 2,541 of DATKOY010000174.1, forward strand.
GGCAGCCGGGGCTGGTGTCGACGTCGGCGTCGTTCTCGCTGCGCGCGCCACGGTTCACGATGAAGCTGTCCGCGCCGAGCCGTCCTCGCCTCGGCCGCAAGGGCACGTTCGCAGTCCGCGGCACCTCAGAGATCTCCGCCCATATGACCGTGGAGGTCCTCCCCGCCTGCTTTGCCCTGCGCAACACGAGCGCCGGGGTCAGATGCGCCGGTCGCCCGTTGCGCAGTTGCAAGGCGACCCCCGCGGCGGAGGACAACTACATCGGCGAGAACAACGACCTCGGGATCCAAGCGGTGACGTTGATCTCCAAAGAGATCCCGCGGGGCGCTTTCAACCTCACGCGCAGGGTCACGTTCGGAGGCGGATGGATCCCGGCGAGGCACATGGTTTGCGCCTGGCTCGGGATCACGAACACCGATGGCGACGCCGACTCCAAGGTCTACCTCGCGGCGAGCGGGGTCGTCACCCCGACGCCCTGAGCGGCGCGCCGATTCACGCACAGAACGGTCACCGCGCACACGCTGTCCGTGCTCGTCCAGACCGGAAGCGAGCAGCGGCAGTCGGGCCGCATCTTCGAACACATGCCCATACACGCGGAGGGTCCTCGGTGGCGTCAACGTCGCCGGACTCGCCTCGCACCCACGAAGATCCGACACTCTCGAGCTACTCGGCTGCCCAGTCCGAGACGACTGCTTGCGCCTCCTCAGGTCTTCGACCTGAGGGGGTAACGCTCGGGGTGCTCGATCGAGTCGAGTGAGAGGTCGACGTCGAGGTCGGGCCAGTACAGGTGGCCCGGCGTCGGACGCTCAAGACGCAGGATGGCCTCGACCGGGGCCTGCTTGAACCACGGGAACTCGGCGAAGGGTAGGAACAGCTCGCGGCCGTCGACGAGCAGCCAGAAGCCGTGCTTCGAGATGTTCGTGACTTCAGCTTCCGAAGTGGCGGCTCCAGGCATCCCTGATCTCCTGCTCGTGCTCGACGATCAACTCTAGGACGCGCTTCAAGTCCTGCTCGGTCAACTCGTAGTTTCGTGCCAGCTCAAGCTGAGGCTCGATCCAGAACTTCGCCTCGCCGTCGGCAGACTGGACGTGGATATGCATCCGCTCCTCCTCTCGCGAAAAGAAGAAGAACCGGAACGGACCGTCCCGAAAGACCGTCGGACTCACAGCGCCACGGTCGCGAAATGACCGTAGGTCGACTGGGCGGTCTTCAGATACCGGGAGATGATCATCGTGGATAGCTGCTGCAGGACAAAGAAGGCGATGCCCGAGAGGATCGCCCCGGCAGGACGTCCCGGAGGGTGACCTCGTCGTCGGTGAGGAGTCGGAACGCCGCCAAGAACATCGCCACATCGCACGCGGCGGATAAGTCGTGGCCGCTGACCCGTGCGACCACGCCGAGATTGACCCCACTGGACGAGCTGGCAACGAGCCCCGAGACGAGCGTCGTGAGCACGAGGCCAACGCCGATCGTCGCCGGCACCAATACGCTTCGCAGCGTTTGCTTGACCAGGCCTGGTTGTTGGGTGGGCGGGATCCCCCACACGGAATCGAAGGCGAACTGTGCGGTGCGTACAACGCCGGAGCCGCTCCAGAGCGCCGTCGCAAGCCCGAGCACGATGGTCCACCATGCGCCGCTCAATCCATTGACGGTCCTCGGATCGAGCAGCGGGAGCATCTGAGCGACATGGCCAAGGACGGAGTTCTTGTCGCTGGCCGGAAGGAAGATCGCGAGGAGCGTCACGAGCACCAGGAACAGCGGGAAGATCACGAAGAACGCCCAGAACGCAATCATCGCCGCGAGATTCGCTGACTGGTCCTCGGAGAACTTCTTAACCGTCGCGACGGCGACGCTCAGCGTGGTGCTACTCTGCTGCGCCCGATCGAGCCTCTGCAAGGCGCCGGTACCCATGCCACTCGCCCCAGTATCGCACCATGAGTCACGCCATCGGCGACCACAGCCGACGCGACATGGATCGATATCCGAGTACGATGCGCATTGAGTTCGAGGGAGGAGTTATGCCGAGCACGGCGGGAAAGGTAGGGATGGGCGCCATTGGGGCCGTGGCGATGGCGCGTTCCCCGAAGCTCCGGCGTGTGACGTTCCGTGCCGGTAAGCGTCCCGCGAAACTCGCCTGGCGGGTTCGCAAGATCGTCATCCGGCGCAAGGCACGTGCCCAGATCCGACGGCTCAGCGCCACCGGCAGGAACGTCGTTTTGTTCGCGAGCATCTACGGCCCGATGGCAGCCGAGGCATTCGGGCTCGTCGAGGCGCCCAAACCGAGGCGACGAGCCCCGGCATTTGCAGCGGGGGTCGTGGTTGGAGCTGGCGCGTTGTATGTGCTCCTTCGCAACAATCGCGTTGGGCTCGACCGCCACAGCCGAGCCCACGCACGGACATAAAGTCGCTGCTCCTCGCCGCTCGGACATCGTTGCTGGTCTCGATGGTGGTTCTCGGACTTGCTGTTGCCGCTTGCGGCAACAGCTCGAGCAGCTCGAGCTCTGCAGGCGGTGGGAGCGCGGCGTCGAGCTCCACGACGCCGAACGTCGGACGCCTCCCAACTGTGAAGTTCGTGCTTCACGCCGGGCTTGCGTTCGGGGCGTTTCACCGCTGGATCTACAAACCGCTCAAGAACGGCACGTTCTCGGGCGGAATCCTGAAGCACAAGTTGGCCTTGGCGAAGGCGGGGCTCGCGGGCCTGTTCGCCTACCACGAGCTGAAGCTCGCGATTCAGGACGCACGATCGAGCCCGAAACTGCAGAAGCTGGTTTCGCCGATCAACGCGCTCGGAGACAAGCTCAGGTCGATCGGCGACAGCGCCAAGAGCGGTAACGCCGACCCCGCAGCGATCACCTCGGCCAACAACGACGTGACGGGCCTGTCCGGCCTCGCCAACCAGGCTGGGGTCTCGATCCCACCCCAGGTGCCGTCCGCGAGCGCCCTCGCTGCCCGCGGGTGAGAGCCGTCGGGGTTGCTGACCGAAAGGCAACGAGACGGGAAGATCCAGACCCGATCAGTCCAGGCGCTCAAGCAACCACTCGCGGACACCCTCGAGGTGGCGCTCGATCAGCGTGAGATGGCCGTCGTCGTCGAACAGCCGCGCCTCGACGCCCGGGATGTGGCGGGCCAGCCACTCGCCGTGCGCGAACGGCACGAACCGGTCCTGGCGTCCGTGGAGCAGGAGAACCGGAGTCCGTGTCTGGTCGAGCTCACATCCCCAGGGCTCGATGAACGCGACATCGTCGTCCCACCATCCGTCGGCGCCCGGCGCCAGGCCGAGTTGGATCACCTCGAAGAGGTACTGGGCGAGCGCCGGCGTGAGCGCGTCCCGATCGACGGGCGAGAGCAATGTCTGGAAGGTGGTGTAGATCGTCTCGGGCGTCGCCGCGAGACTCTCGAGGCGGTCCTGCTCGTGCTTCGCGCGAGCAGCGGTCCTGTCCTTCTGCGTCAATGCCAGGTCCTCGACGTTCTCGAGGCCCATCCCGGCGAAGTAATCGAGCCCCTCGGCACCCCACGGGGCGGGGGAGGCGAGGACGGCGACGGCAGGCACGAGGTCGGGCAGCAGCGCCGCACAGGCGAGCGCGTGAGGCCCGCCGCCTGAGATTCCCCAGACGGCCAGCCGCTCGATCCGCAGTGCCTCGGCGATTGCGCGTACATCGTGGGTGCAACGAGCCACCGACCGGCCGGGATCCCGGTCCGAGCCGCCGTAGCCGGGCCGGTCGTAGCTAATCATCCGGATTCTCTGCCTCTCGGCCAACCGGACCAGCGGTTCATAGAGCAGACGCGAGCCGGGAGTGCCGTTGTGGACGAGCACGGGCCACCCCTCGGGCACCCCCAGCTCGACCACGTGAAGCCGGCGCTCGTCGGCAGTGATGACCTGATGCTCCATTCAATCCTCCCTCGTCGCTAGCAGCACCGGCGCCGGGTACACCGAACCGCTCAGAGGTCCCGCAGACTCACCGCACCAGTCTTGAACGCGAGCTCCACGAGACGCGCCCGCTTGCGGTTTTGCGGCGCATCCTCGACCCCGAGGCTCACGAACAGCGCGCGGAGGTTCGCCTTGACCGCGTCGACGCCGACGCCGAGCTCGGCGGCGATCTGCTTATTGCTCGCGGGCATCACAGGCGCGGTCGCGTCCTTGAGCGGCCGGCACAGCGCGATCAGCACGCGCCGCTGCGCGGGAGACAGCACCGGCGCCGCATGCGCGTCGGACGGACTCTCCGTCTCCTCCAGCGCCGGCGCCAGCGGCCAGCGAAACACGATCTGCGTCCGGCCGACCACGATCAGGTCCCCGTCGCGCAACCGCCTGCGGCCCTGCACCCGCTGTCCGTTCACGTAGGTGCCGTTTCTCGATAGGCCCTCGTCGGCGATCGTCCATTCGGCGCCCATCAAGGTGAGCTCAGCATGCACGCGAGACGTCTCGGTGTCCCATGGCAACGCACAGCCATTCGCCGCGGTTCTGCCCACGGTGAGGCGTTTGGCGTCCGCGAGGAACACGATCGACTGGTGACCGTCGCCATCCCGATAGAGGAGGAACGGCGCACCTGCGCGTTCGGCCTCGATTCTGGCCTTCAGCTCGGCGGGCGTGGCCGTATGCGGAGCGCGCAAATCGACCATTGCTGCGCCGATCATATGGTGTAGATCGATCTCGCCCTAAGGTCATCGACAGCGCACAGCCGCGTCGCGATGCTCTGGCCATGCCGAGCTGTGCCACCCCAATCGTCGTCGCCGCGCACCGGATCCTGACGACTCTCCTGGCGTCCTCGCTGCTCGCCGCGCCCTCCCCCGGCGAGACGGGATCGCCTCCCCCGAGCGCACGGGTGGCGGCCGGCGGTTTCGTGACCTACCGCCTCACCGGAGGTGACGTCTACAGATTCGACGCTCGCGGCGCGGCACGGCCGGTGGACATCAGCGCGGCGCTGGATCGACTCTCTCCCCGAGCGCTTGACGAATGGCTGAACGTGTCGCCCGGGGGACGGTGGATGCTCACGAGCACGGAGCGCTTCGGGTGTGGAGGCGATGCATGCCTGGCGCGGATCAGCTCGTCGCTGAGGACCGGCGGAGCGCTGCAGGTGGGCGGCGCGGATCTGCGCGCGGACGGGTTCGGCGCGATCTCCTCCGACGGTGCGCTCGTCGTCTACCCGCAGGGCGCAGGAGCGCATACGCGCGATCTGTGGGTCACGACGAGGCGAGCCGGGAGCTGGACAACCCCGAGGAACATCACATCGGCGTCGCCGTTTGACCACAACACACAACCGGCGATCTCCGCCGATGGACGCCATGTCCTGTTCGATTGCGGCGCCGGCCTCGCCGGCGACCCCGGCACCGCTGTCTGCTCGGTCTCCACGTCGGGCGGGCGCGTCAGCGTCGTGATGGCCCCAGCTGACGGCCCCGGCGGGAGCGCGCGCAACGAGGTGCACCACGCGGACTTCTCACCCGGCGGCGACGTCGTGTTCGAGGCGGACTGGCACGGGGAGCAGATCTGGCGCCTGCCCCGCGGGCTGCGAGATCCGGTACTCGTGTCCCGCGTCAACAATGACAACTCTCCCTGCGTCCTCGGGGATGGGCGCATCGCGTCCCTCTACCTGGATCGCCCGGGCAACCGGGACGGCGTGCACGAGATCCGGGTCGCCGGCTCTCGTGGGACAGCAGGCCGAGAGATCCTGACCGGAGTCGACGTGGCCGACATCGGGATCGGCTGCAGCTAGTGGCCCCCACCGACGCTGGAGACCACTAGTGGCCCCCACCGGCATCAGTACACGCGGGCAGCGGGCGGCGCTGGGCGTTGCGGTCCTCGTGCTTGCGGGTTGCACGCACGCGTCCGGGGGCACCGCCGCGGGCGATGCGCACATGGGCACGGCTGCACCCCCGGGCACGCCGGTGTCGATCCGGAGCCATCCGCGGATCTTCTTGAGCCCCTCGGTGCTCACCCGCGTTCGCGAACGTGCACGGGGGCTCGACCCTGCGTGGCTCGCGCTTCGATCGCGCTGCGACGGATACCGCCGTGATGCGGTCCAGTGGCCGGATGGGAACGACTACCCGGACGCAGGCGGGATCGGCGAGGGCTACCAGGGCGACGGTTACTACCCGGCACTGCTCGACATCGGACTCTGTTCCGAGGTCGCGCGCGGGATCGACCCCTCCCGTGCAGCGCGTTACGGTGCCGTGGGCGCCGAGGTGCTCGAGCACATGTCCGAGCCAAGCGGGCCCCACGCTCCCAACACGCTGCGCGACAGCGGCTACGGCGTCCGCTACTACGCGGCGGGGATGTCGATCGGCTACGACTGGCTGTATCCAGCCCTGGACTCTAGCCTGCGCGCACGGGTCGCGGCCGCGATCGTGCGCTGGCTGGCGGACTTCCGTCGGGCTGGATTCGAGCGATCGTTCCCCCAGGGCAACTACTTTGCCGGCTATTACGCCGCTGATGCCTACGCGGGCATGGCGCTCGCCGGCGATACCGGCGTAGGTGGCGCATTGCTCGGCGACTGGGTGCGTCGTGTGCAGGCCCGGCTCGTGCAGCCGTACTACGCGGTGAACCTGTCGGGCGGGGGCTGGCCCGAGGGCTGGAATTACGGTCCGATCGCGAGCGTCAACATGAGCCTGCCGGCGGTGGCCGCGCGGACGGCGACCGGCATCGACCTGGTTCATGGCTCGCGCCCATATCTGTTTCCGGTCGCGAACCCTCGATTCCTCCTGTACTTCACGTGGCCGGGCATGACGACGCTCGAGGACTCCTCGGCGCTGTACTCCGGGGACAACCCGTCCGACGCAGCGCCGTGGCTGTTCACGACCGAGGCCGGCATCCTGACGGCGCTTCACGACCCGTTCGCGCCGGTCTTCCGCAGCTTCGCCCGCGCGGCGCGCGCCGCCCAGCCGGGCGGTGAGCTGGGAGGCGACTGGGACCTCTGGGAGAACCTTCTGTTCTGGGATCCCGGCGCCGCGCAGCGGCCGTACGTGACGCTGCCCCGCTCTTATTACGCGCGAGGGATCGAGATGGCGGCGGTCCGCTCGAACTGGAGCCGGAGCGCGGTCTGGGGAGCGTTCAAGTCCGGCCCGTACATCAACTACCCCGAGAACGGCGAGGAGTATTTCGACACCGGCTCGCTGTCGATCGTCAACGGCAGCCGTCCGCTGCTCGTCAATGCCAACGGCGCGCTCCTGAGAAATACGCCGGGAACAAGCGACGGCGATCGCTTCTACCAGCCGATCTACGACGATCTGTTCTCCGACGGCGGTCGCAACCGGGACATCTTCAACGTCTTCTACGTCGGCGGCCCGTCGCCGTGGGGGCAGGGAAACCGTCTTCGGAGCGACGGCGCGCGCACCCGGATCGCTCGCTTTCACGACGGCGGCTCGTACGTGCTGATGACCGGGACCCACCTCGAAGACGAGTATCCGCAATCCGGCGCCCGAGCGATCCGCTCCTGGACGCGGACGGTCGTCTACGTGCGACCGGGCACGTTCGTCGTCTCCGACCGGACGTCCATCACCGACCCCGCGATCGACCAGTGGCTCGCATTCCATCTCGGTGGGCATGCGATCGCCGTTCCAAGCGGGAGCGCTGGTGTGAACCGGTATGACGTCATCGGCCACAGTGGCTACGCCGGCAGCGTGGATACGGTCCTGCCGGCCGGCCACACCGACTCGATCGCGGGATTGTTCGGTTCGACAAAGGTGGATCGTCTCGAGGTGCGGCCGGGGAGCCCCGCGTCGGATCAACGGTGGCTGACCGTGTTCGACGCCGCGGCCTCAGCGCCGCGCGCCGCTCACGTCGCGCCGCTGCGCGCGACCGGCGAGGCAGTTGGCGTGCTGCTGCAGCGACCCGGTGGCGGAAACACGGCGGTGGTGATCGGTGCGGGCGCTCAGATGGACGTCCGGTACGCCCTCTCGCGAGGGTCCACGCTGAACCTGGTGAGCGGACTCGAGCCCGGCGCTCGGTACACGGTGCGCACCGGCGGCGGGGTTGTCGACATCCGCCCTGGGTCGGGACGGCGCGCCGACCGTGGCGGGACGCTGGTGTTCAGGTCGCTCGCGCCGTGATCAGAACCGCGCGGCGACAATCAAGCGCGTGGCCGTGTCGGAGACGACGCATGCGTGCGGAGCACAGGACAGTTGCGCCGGCGCCTCGGCGGGGGACAGCGATTGCCGCACGTGCACGCGGCCTGCGCTCGATCCGCTCGGGGCAAGCAGCCTGAGGGTCGCGTCGTCCGTGGTCATCGCCCACAGGGCGTCTCCGACCGCCGCCACGCTGACGCGGCCGCCGTGCAGTGCGAGCGGCTGACCCACCTGTTGTCCGGACTGATCGAGGTGGACGATCGTGCCGCCCGCGGTCCCGAGCCACACCCCAGCACTCGTGGCGATCGACTCCGGACCGCCGGCAACGAACTGGGGGGCGCGTGCCCGCCCCGCGTCGATCGCGGTCACGTCGGAGCTGCGCTTGTTGGCGACCCAGACCGTGCCGTTCGCGTCGTAGGCAATCGCGGCCGCCCCGCGGCCGCCGGTCGCGATCGGCAGGCCGGACGGCCGCAACGTGCTCGCATCGATCTTGCGCACGTCGTTCGATCGTGCGTCCGCTACCCAGGCAAAGCCGCCTCCGATCGCGATCGCGGACGGCGCTGCGCCGACTGGGACGGCCGCGATCGTCCGACGCGTGTGCGGGTCGACGACGCGAACGTCGCCCGAGCCAGAATCAACGACCCAGACCCGGCCGGCAGGGTCGAGCGCGAGTGCGACCGGTCGGTGGCCGACGGCGACCGCCGAGGGCGGCCGTCCGTCGGCATGGATGATCACGATGCGCGCGTGGGAGGGATCCGCCACGACCGTGTCCGGCCCGACGGACGTCACTGCTCCCGGCATGTGGCCGGCTGGGAGCTGGGTGATCGGCGCGACGCGCACGGATGCCGGCAGCCCCCCGATCGGCGCGGCAGTGACGCGGCGCGGGCCGTGGGGCCGCAGCTCGCTGCCGCCGCTTGTCAACGCGATCACGAGCCCGACAAGCGCGGCGATCCCTAGGCCACCGAGGGCCCACACCGCACGGGGGCGGCCGCGGGCCGGCGCAGACCGGTGAACCTCGCTCGCCCCGTGATCTCGGCTCTCCACGGGCACTGACGCTTCCATCGCCTCAGCCATGTCGGCAGCGGTGCGAAACCGCGCCGCCGGGTCCTTGTTCATCGCGATCCGGATCACCTCGTCGAGCTGCTCCGGTACGGCGTCGGCCTCGACCCGCGCGGATGGCGGAGGGTCGTGTAAATGGGCATGGATCGCCGCGAGCTCGCTCGTTCGCTCGTACGGGTGATGACCCGTGAGGACCTCGAACAGCATGCAGCCGTGCGAGTAGATGTCCGACTCCGGCCCGCCGGGCTCGCCGGCGATCCGCTCGGGCGCGGCATAGGCGAGAGTCCCGACGAATACGCCGGTCCGGGTCACCATCTGATCGACGTTGATCCCGCGCGCGATGCCGAAGTCCGTCAGGTAGACGTGCTCGCGCGGGCCCTCATCCGGGTGCGAGATCAGCACGTTGGCGGGCTTGACGTCTCGATGAACGAGCCCGTGGGCGTGGGCCGCATCGAGCGCCCGCGCCACTGGAGCGAGCAGCGCGACGGCCCGGCTCGGCTGCAGGCTCCCCTCGCGTTGGAGCAGTGAGCGGAGATCGGTGCCCTCGACCCAGCGCATGACGAGGAACAGCGCGCCGTCCTCGAGCTCGCCCGCCTCATACACGGGGAGGACGTTGGGATGCTCGATCGAGGCCGCGAGCCGCGACTCACGCTGAAAGCGTGCGCGGTACGCGGCGTCCGCGGCCATCTCCGGCACAATCGACTTGACCGCGACACTCCGGTCGAGCCGCAGTTGGGTGGCCCGGTAGACGACGCCCATCCCCCCGCGGCCGGCGACCGCATCGATCCGGCAGTCGGCGATGGTGTCCCCGAGTGTGACCCCCGACATGCGCCGGTTATACAGCAGCGCATGTCGGAGGCGTCGCGAGCGACCGCTACTGCATTTCCTCGACGATCGCCGTGTGCGGGACCGGCGTCGGGTATGCGCCGCTGCCCTCGAGGCAGAACCCCGGACCCCTGAGGTAGGTCGCACGCATCCAGAGACTGAGCGTGTGCGGACCTGGGGGGAGGCCTGTGAACACGGAGACGATCGTCGTCGGGAACATCTCGGTCGTGAAGGCACCGATCACCGCCTCGGTGCCGGTGTCGGCGCTCGTCGAGCTCGACCCGTCGTCGTTGACCCCATCGACCCGGAGCTGCAAGGCGCATCCGACGGCACCCCCCTGGAGACCGTCGGCGCCGAGCGTGTCGTTGACCGTCACCCGCAGCACAGTGTCGGATTGGAGTTTGTCGACGGTCCCGATCGATTCGACCTGCTCGTAGGCGCTCGAGGTCGTCAGGTGCACGTTGGGTGGCAGGTAGTCCAGCCGAGTCCGCTGAAGAACGGCCGGTGCGCCAGGATTGCCCTGGGGCCCGGGGATGCCTTGAGCGCCCTTGGGCCCGGGCTGCCCAGGGGCCCCCGTGGCGCCGCGTGGACCCCGCGGTCCTCGCGGGCCGCGGACGATCGCATTCGTCGCCGCGACCGGAACTGCAACCGAAACCGGAACGGTGCCGGTCCGGGCCGTCGGCTTCGTCAGCGTCGTGGCCGCGTAACCGACGCCACTGAGCGAACTGAACAGGGCGAACAGCGCGACCGCCATGCTCGGCGACGGCGGACCGAACCGGCGGCGGATTGTGCTCGAACAGAGCATCTGGATCTCCTTCTGAGACGCGGGTGGGAGATCTGGAGCTTCGTCGCACCCGGGCGGCGGAACCAGCCGCCCAAGGGTGGAAACGATCTACCCATCGCCCGCGACCGCGTCAGCCGTCCGGATCGCGTCCCGGCAGGTGGCTCGGCCGGACAGGTTCAGCCCGCGTCCGGATCGCGTCCCGGGTCGGTGGGACGGTCGGCGGCGAGCGCCCCGATCACGGTCTGCAGCCAGGCTGCTCGTCGTCCGAGCCCCGCCGCATCCGCCGCCTCGCCCAGACGGTGAAGATCGGCCGCCGGCCCGTCAACGGACGCGGTGGGCGCGGCGGCGGTCCGATCGGTCCGGTGTGCCAGCGATCGATCAGCGCGCGCACAGCGGGCACCGATTCCTCGTTGATCAACACGTGCATCTGGTCCCCCGCGAGCAGGCGGGTCGACCCGCGCGGAGGTATCGCCTGCTCGTCGCGAACGATGACGTTGACGACCGCGTCACGGAGCAGTCCGAGATCGCGAACGTATGCCCCGACGATCGCATCGTCGG
>DATKOY010000175.1:0-2792 GCA_035524415.1 Solirubrobacteraceae bacterium
TCCGACAGGGTGATCGCGCTCTGCCTCGACCAGCTGATCCTGTACATCTCTGCGAGTGCATTCGAGCAGAGCCTCTACGAGCACGGCGAGATGACCGGCGAGGAGGTTGCGCAGTACTTTGAGGATGTGCACCGCTTCTTCGGCGCCTTGCCCGCCGACCGCTTCCCGGTGCTCGCCTCGATCGCCGACGACATGGTCCGATCAGATGGCGACGATCGGCTGCAGTTCGTGCTCGAAGTGCTGCTCGCCGGACTCGAGGCGCTCAGCCGGCGAGAGTGACCACAGCCACGCGCTCCCTACCGTGATTTCTCGGTCGGGTGCAGCAACCCGCGAATCCTCCGACGCAGCTTGGCGGACACGGGCTCGGGGTCGGCGGGGTGAGGTCGCGACCACTCCGCGGCACATGCCGCGCCGAACAGCATCGCCGACGCGAACAGATACACGGAGTAGAGGAAAACGAAGACGCTGGTCAGCGACCCGTAGATGAAGCTCCACTTGGTCGCGTGCGCGTAGATGAAGCCGGCGGCGAGCGAGATCGCCAACAACAGCACGGCGGTGACGACGGCGCCGGCGAGCGCGTCGCCCAAGCGCGGCCGCTTCGCGGGGACGACGCGGTAGAGGAGCAGGAGCGTCGCGGTCCACAGCAGCAACGGAAGCAGCCTCGACACGACCGATTTGACCACGCTCCCTTGGACGCCGGCCGCACTCGCCAGCCCAGCGATGACGCCGTCGACGAGTTGTGTGACCAGTCCGATCCCGACTGACGCGAGCACAAGCACCGCGGTTGCGGCCACGAGCGCGATGTCGATGACCTTCCCACGCACGAGTCCACGGTCGTCCTGCACGTCCATCGTCCGCTCGAGGCTCGAGCGCATCGCACGCATCATGCCCGACGCCGCCCAGACCAGGACGATCAGGCTCACCAGGCCGGCCGCGCTTGCCGGTGTCGCGATGTTCTGGATCGCCTGACTCACGTCCCCGCTCTTGACCGGGAGCACCGCGACGATCTTGTTGATGACATCGTTCTTCAGCTGCTCGTTCTGGAGCAGCAGGCCGAACACCGACGCCAGCGCCACCGTCAGCGGCGCGAGCGAGAACAGGACGCGGTACGCGATTCCGGCGGCGGCGTCGGAGGCGCCGGAACTGAGATAGCGGGAGCCTGCGGCTCCCAACACCGCGACCAGTCTTCGTGCTGTCTGCTTCATCGGCCGACTCGATGTTCGGTTACCGGCCGCGACGCGCGAGGAATTCGGCTTCGGCGTGGCCGAGCGGCGACGCGGGCGGTGCGCCGTGGAGGTATTCCGCGGCGATCGCGCCCCAATCAGCGCCGGCCCGGAGGTTCTGGAGAACGAACGCGACGATCGCGTGCATCCGACGGATCAGGACCGACTGCGGCGGAACGGTGAACTGATTGATCTGCGTCTTGATCGCGGCCCGCTGCTCGCTGTCGAGCGGGTCGCGGGTGCGGTCGCGGCCGCGGTGCTCGTAACCGGCGGAGAAGCGGCGCTGGCCCGGCACCGAGTACCACTTGATCGCCGGGCGCATCAGCCGCAGCGCAAGCTCGGCATCGACCGACTCTGCTCGATCGGCCGGCAGATAGCCGGCCGCAACGAGCGCGGCTTTGAGCTCGGCCGCATCCTTGTCGCGGACCGCGAGCGCGACCGCCGCTTCGGCGGCGGTATGGCTGGGATCGATGTCGCGAATCAATCCGAAGTCAAGGAAGCCGACCTGTCCGTCCGGACGCAGCAGATAGTTGCCGGGATGGGGGTCTCCAAGCGCGATGTGGTCGCGGTACAGCAGACCGAGGTAGAACCGAAAGACGACCTCGCCGTAGCGGTCGCGCTGCGCCTCCTGCGCTCGGCGCACAGCCTCGAAGCGCTGGCCCTCGATGTACTCCGAGACGAGTACGCGCCGGCGCGACAGATCGGTGTACACGTGCGGCACGCGGATGAACGGGTGCCGACGCATCAGCCGCTCGATGCGGCGCTGGTTCTGGGCCTCGAGTTCGTAGTCCAGCTCTTCGGCGATCCGCTCGCGCATCTCGGCCGCCAGCGCCTTGGCGTCCAGGCCCGGGGCAAGCCGCTTGACGAGCGGCACCAACAGCATCGCGTTGCGCAGATCGGTCTCGACCGCCTCCGCGACGCCGGGATACTGGACCTTCACGACCACCTCGTCGCCATCGACCGTCGTTGCGCGGTGAACCTGGCCGATCGAGGCCGCCGCAAACGCGCGCTCCTCGAAGTCCGAGAAGACTCTGCCGAGCGGCTCGCCGAGCTCCTGGCGCAGGAGCTTCTCCAGGCGCGCGAACGGCACCGGAGGGATACCGTCGCGCAGCGACGCGAGCTTACGCTGCAGCTCGTCCTGCTGGTCCTCGGCAAGGCCGTCGAACTCGACCATCGAGATCATCTGGCCGACCTTCATCGCGGCGCCGCGCATGCGGCCAAGCTGGTCGACGAGTTCGTTCACGAGCGCCGCCGTGCGCTCGTTCTCGGCGGCTGCGGCCCGCTCGGGGGTGCGCACCCGGTTGGCGGCGCGCATACCGGCCCACCGCACGCCCTGCCCGGTCACCAGCCCGCCGACGCGCGCAGTCCGGGCGATACGGCCCGTCGGCAGCTTCTTGGCCTCGGGCGGCGGATCGTCGGCGGGCGTACCCATTGGTAGTCAGAGGCGCGGTGCCCGCTCCTGGCGGGTCCGTTTCCTCATTCCCCTTTCAATCCGTGCGTGCGGTTTTCCCGCACACGGCTTGCCGATGATCTTCCTGGTGGTCACGACGCGTATCCCGGGTAGCGGAC
>DATKOY010000176.1:0-3311 GCA_035524415.1 Solirubrobacteraceae bacterium
TCAACCAGACAACAAAAACGCCTCTGAGCAGGGGATTCTTAGAGCGGATGACGGGGACTCGAACCCACGACCTTCTGCATGGCAACCGGGTCGTGTAGTCGGTCGTCACCGGGTCAAACTCGCATGGCTGCGCCGAACCGAAGCTCTTGGGAATACACGCGCCATCGCCAAAGAACAGGCCCACTTGCGGCGAGTCATTCACGATTTGGGCACCAGTGCCCAAACCACGCTGTTGCCCTTTGCTGATTGCCGAACGCCACGCACGCCCAGGCGTGCGCACATACTCTCGACCAGTCTCACCGCCTCTTCAGCGATGCAGGAGGCGCGGTCGCTCGACCGTGAGCGGCGACAACCGTGGGGCTCCTCCACACCACTGAGGATTGACGCCCGAGTTCGTGTTCTGTAATCTTGTCTTATGGAGATAGATCAGAGAGACAGATCGGGCGGCGCTGGAGCGCGCGGCGTTGTGGCGGCCCTCGAGTTCCGGCTCGATCCCGGCTCAGGGGTGCCGACATCCCAGCAGCTCGTCCAGCAGGTCGAGCATGCGTTGCGGCTCGGTCACCTCCAGCCCGGCGATCAACTTCCGAAGGTGCGGGATGCGGTCGCCTCGCTCGCGATCAACCCGAACACGGTGCTCAAGGCCTATCGAGAGCTGGAGATCAAGGGTCTCGTGGAGGGCCGGCCTGGCCAGGGAACCTTCGTCACCGCCAGCCTCAACCAGGTCGGCCTACCGGAGCTGGCCAAGCTTCGACGCTCGCTGCTCGGCTGGTTGTCCTCGGCCGACACGGCGGGGCTTGACGTCGACGGGATGGCGGCGCTGTTTGCGAGCGCGCTGCGGGATTTCGCTGAGCGGCGCGACAGCGGCGCCGCGGACGACGGGTCCGTGCGGGTCGCATGAGCATCGTCGAGGCACGCGGTCTCGGCAAGCGCTACGGCGGAACCTGGGCGCTGCGCGAGTGCACGCTGGCGATCCCGGCGGGGCGTGTCGCTGCGCTCGTGGGCCCGAACGGGGCCGGCAAGACAACGCTGCTGAACCTGGTGGTCGGGTTGGCGACGCCGAGCGAAGGACTTGTCACCGTGCTCGACGGGCGGCCTGCCGGCTCGCCGTCCGCGCTCGACGGGATCGCGTTCGTCGCCCAGGACACGCCGCTGTACAAGAACCTCTCGGCCGCGGACATGCTGCACATGACGCGCAATCTCAACCGCCGCTTCGACGATCGCTTCGCCCGAACGAGGCTGAACGAGCTCGCAATACCACTTGAGCGCGCCGCCGCCGACCTGTCGGGCGGCCAGCAGGCGCAGCTCGCGCTGACCCTGGCGCTGGCGAGGCGTCCACGACTGCTCGTGCTCGACGAGCCGATGGCGATGCTCGATCCGCTCGCCCGACACGACTTCATGGCCACCGTCATGACCGCGGTCGCCGACGACGGCGTCTCGGTCCTGCTCTCCTCGCACGTCCTCGCTGAACTCGAGCGCGTCGCCGACTACCTCGTCCTCGTCTCACACGGGAAGATCCAGGTCTCGGGCGAAGTGGAAGACCTGCTCGCCGAACACTGCATCCTGACCGGGCCGGCGACCGAGGCCGCCGCGTACGCAGAACGGCTGAGCGTCGTCCATACCCGCCGCGGCGAGGCGCAAGCGCAGCTCCTCGTCCGGACGAACAGAGGCAGCGATCCCGTTCCGGCCGGCTGGGAGATACACCGGGTCAGCCTCGAAGAACTGACCCTCGCCTACCTGCGCGAACCCGCTGCCGCGGCCCTCCCCGGCCCGCGCGGAGAGGTCGACGCGATAAAGGCGATGCGATGACCGCGCTGCCAATGGACTCCCTACCTGACTCGCGTCTCCGACCGCTGCCCTGGCGGAGGATGGCCTGGGTCACCTGGCGCCAACACCGGCTCACCCTTGCCGGCGTTGCCGCGCTCTTCGGCGCACCCGCCCTCTACCTCCTCGTCCGTGGCCTCCAGCTCCACCACGCCTACGCAGCCGTCGCCGCTTGCGAGCCGGCGGTGTCGAGTCGTTGCGCGGCCGCAGCGCAACAGTTCTCCGCCGCCTACGCCCACGGCGCCATCGTCACCGCCGGACTACTCCAACTGATCCCTCTCCTGGTTGGAGCGTTCGTCGGTGCGCCGGTACTCGCCAGAGAGTTCGAGACCGGCACTTTCCGCTACGCCTGGACGCAGGGCTTTGGACGGACCCGCTGGACCGTTGCCAAGCTGGTCCCGCTCGCGCTCGCAGTGACTCTTGCAGCTGCCGCGTTCGGCGCGCTCTTCTCCTGGTACTACCAGCCGATCGTCGATGTCGGCGGAGATAGCGACAGCAGCCTCCTCGCCGCCACGATCTTCGACGTGCATCCAGTCGTGCTCGCGGCCTGGACGCTGACCGCGTTCGCGTTTGGCGCCCTCGCCGGCATCCTCCTCCGCCGCGTCATCCCCGCACTCTTCGCAACCCTCGCCGTCTGGACCGCCCTCGCCTTCCTCACCGGCGCATTCGTACGCCCGCACTATCAGGCTCCACTCGTTACCACCCAGGCCGCTACGCCAAGGTCAGCACTGGTCATCAATCAATGGTGGACCCTCGACGGCAAACCGGCGAGCCTCGACATGCTCAATCGGACACTCAGACCCGTCGACGTCCAAGCACTCACGCTCCAGGACTTCCAACCCGGACCCGCAACGCCGCCGAGCGTCGGCGACCCGGTGCAGTACCTCATCAGACACGGGTACGTGCAGCACACGAGCTACCAACCCACAAGCCGCTTCTGGACATGGCAACTGATCGAGGGCACCTGGCTGCTCGCGCTCTCCCTCGCACTCCTCACCATCACGATCCGCCAAGTCCGCCGCCGAGCCACCTAACCAGCCGCAGCCGGCGCGGGCTATCCGTCTAAAACGAGGGTCGTCTAAACCAGAGCGCCTGTGACGTGGGCCGCTGCCTGCGTCGACACACGAATCGGCGGAATCTGAGCCGCCCGGCACCAAGCCGCCCCGCCCACCGCACCACGCATGGTCAGGAGTTCATCGTGGTGGTCAGTCGGAAGCATCTGATCGAGCCCAGCTCAGGTCCCCGGCGTAAGTACGCCGCACATGCGCTCGAGACGGGAAACAGAGGCAGTTTTCGGGACTCATCTGGGACTCACGTTGCCTGACCCTCGAACAAAAACCCCCGATTTACGGGGGTTTTTAGAGCGGATGATGGGACTCGAACCCACGACCTTCTGCATGGCAAGCAGACGCTCTAGCCAACTGAGCTACATCCGCGTGGCGCCCGCCAGTATAGCCAGGCTATTCCGCGTCGAGGGCCTCGTTGACGAG
>DATKOY010000177.1:0-18996 GCA_035524415.1 Solirubrobacteraceae bacterium
GATCTCTCGGAGTTTGGGTGGCGCCGCGGGCGAGATCGGCTGGCTTGTCGCGCTGCGCAGCCCACCGTAGAATCGTCCGCGGGGAGCAGGATTTGGGCCCACTGCGAATTCACTGATGGCCGACGTTTTTGTCTCGTACTCGCGGCGGGATGAGGAGTTCGTGCGACGTCTCGTGGAGTCGATCTCGGCACGCGGCAAGGACGTGTGGCTGGATACCGAGGGGATTCCCGACGGAGAGGTGTTCCCCGAGGCGATCAAGCGCGCGATCGAGCAGTCGGACACGTTCCTGTTCGTGATCACGTCGAACGCGGTGAGGTCGGCGTACTGCGAGAACGAGGTCGAGTACGCCCGGGAGATGCAAAAGCGGATCCTGCCCGTCTCGCGTGAGCCGGTGCCCGACGCCGAGCTTCCGGCCGCGATCCGGGATCGCAACTGGATTCCGTTCACCGACGATACGCAGTTTGAGCCGGGACTGGCGCGGCTCCTGATCGCGCTTGACGTTGACCTCACGGCGGCCAAGGCACATACCCGCTGGCTGGTCAAGGCGCTCGAGTGGGATTCCGAACGACGCGACAAGAGCTTCCTCCTCCGGGGCGCCGAGCTGAAGGCTGCCGATGCGTGGCTGGCGGCCAGTCCGGAGCACGCCGACCCGGCCCCCACGCCACTCCAACGCGAGTACCTGCTGGCCAGCCGCACCGAGTCCGCCCGCCGCCAGCGGACACTGATGATCGGCAGCGTCGCCGTGGCCGCGGTGTCGATCGGGTTGCTCATTTTCGCGCTGATCTCCCGCGGCCAAGCGATCGGGGCGAAGTCGCAGGCGGTCTCGGCGCGGGTCGGAGCCCGCGCACAGGCCCTTTCCGCCGAGAGCCAAGCGGAGCTTCCCAACGACCCCGAGATCTCGGTGATCCTCGGCCTGCGCGCGGTGCAGACGCGGGCCACGCCCCAGTCGATGTTCGCCCTCCGGGCCGCGCTCGACGCCTCCCCGCTGAAGCGCGCTCTGCCGACAATCGCCAGCCCAGGGGGATGTCTCTCGGCTGCCATGAGTCCTGACGGCAGGGAGATCGCCGAGGGGACCTGCAACGGCCTCGTGCGGATCCTCGACGCGGCCACAGGACACGTGTTGAGGAGTAACAACATCGGCGTTCAGGTCATCTCACTCGCGTATTCCCCTGATGGGGACGCGCTTGCCGCCGCCGCGGGGGACGGCGTATGGGTGATCAATCCACAGACTGTGGCCGCGGTCGTGTGGAAGGGCGCCTTGTCGACGGACACAACCTCGGTGGCCTTCAGCCCGAACGGGCATACGCTTGCCGCCGACTCAGAGCACGGACTGGCAATCGGTCCTGTGAACGGTGTGACTCCGGGGACAGAGTTGAGCGCTCCGCTTGGGGGCAATGTCATATTCAGTCCAGACGGTCGGCTGCTGTTCGCCGGTGGGCAGGACGCCTCGGTCCACGTGTACGACGCCGCCACGAACCGCTTGATCCATCGGATCCCCGCGCCTGCGCGAGTGACCTCGTCGCCGCAGGTCGTCGCCGTGAGCCCCAACGGTAGGCAACTGGCGGTCGCTTATCCGGTGAGTACCCAGATGGCGACCTTCGCGGTATCGATCTACAGTACATCGACGTGGCGCAAGCAGTCGACGCTGCTGACGCTCCCTGACGTGCAGATCACGGCGCTCGCGTTCAGCCCGGACGGCTCCCGCCTCGCCATCGGCGCCTTCGACGGCACGGCCGGCGTGTGGTCGATACCCACCAAGCAGGAACTGGTCTCGTACGACGGGCCAACGGCCGCGATCAGTTCGATCGCGTTCACTCCCGATGGCAACTCGCTGCTCACGGCATCCGGGGACGGCGTGGCGCGTATATGGCGCGCGATCGGCGTCGAGCAGTCGTTCCAGATGCTGCCGTTGGCTGGAACGCCGGCGCAACTCGCCTTTGACGGCAACACTGTCGAGGCCGTGCCCTTCGAGCAGCCGGTGGTGTTGGGCGCGCCGGCTGCCGGGGGCCATGCGGTCCAGCGGCAGACGCTGCCGGGAGTCCACGCGGTCGTGCTCAGCGGCGACGGACGCTTCTCGCTCGGTGTCGGCACCACAGCGTCTGTGTTGCCGCAAGAGGTGCCCGTCACGATCTGGCACACCCGTTCCGGCCGGGTGGTGCGGCGGCTACGCATCACCTCGGTTCCCGCAGCCGAGGGGGCTGAGACCGTCACCTTCAGCTGGAATGACGCGCGCGTGGCGCTCTTGGAAGGATCGGCTACGAGCGGGCCGATTGCAGTGATCCTCTCGATCGCGACAGGTAAGGGGGTGGAGCTTCAGAACGCGTCCGCGGCATGCGAATCGCCGCCCAGCTCGTTCGCGTTCAGTCGGGACGATCGCCGAATCGCCGGCGCCGACTTCTGCGGCTACGCCGATGTCTGGGACGTCCAGACCGGGCGGCTGCTGAGGCAGGTGAACCAAGGTGGCGAGGTCTCGGCCGCGGACCTCAGCCCCGACGGGTCCAGGCTCCTCGTGTCCTCATGGGACTCGCGCGCGACGATCTGGAGCGTGGCCACCGGCCATCGGCTCGCGAATCTGATCGGCGACACCCGTGGCATGGAAGGGGCGCTTTTCAGCCCCGACGGGTCCCTGGTCGCGACATCCAGCCTCGACCGCACCGTGCGGATTTGGGACCCGCGCACGGGCCAAGCGCTGCGCGTGCTCACCTTTCCCGACGTCCAGTGGCCGCTTGCCTTCAATCCCGACGGAAGCCAGTTTGCCGTGGCGGAGAGCGACCCAGCTCCCGGTGCACCGGATGCCGTGCGGGTGTTCGATACGTGCCCGGCGTGCACCAACCCGCGGGCGCTGGTCGCGCTCACCCGACCGCTCAATATCCCGCCGAGCCGGCGGACGGTGCTCGAAAACACGGTAGTCAACAGCTCCTGATGGCCCACGCGTTCGTCTCGTAGCCGGGCGGGAGGAGGAGGTCGGGCGGCGTCTCGCGGAGTCGATCTCGGGGACGCCGCAAACAGGGGATCCGCGCAATCCGCCCGCCAAAATCACCGCTCAGCTGCGGAACTCGGGTTAGAGAGTTATGGCCCATTTCCGCGCCAAACCGCGTAACTCGAGTTTCGTGATTTTGGCGCGTGGCGTGGACTGCCCGACCGCGTCACGGTCGCCACCCGGATGCGCAACAACGCGCGCGTGCATAATCTCGCTCCGGTTCGCCAGCCCGGCCAGAACGGCCGCCCGCCGTTGAAGGGCGCCCAGCTCCCGACCTTAGCCGAGATCGCCGCGACCGCAAAGTTTCAGCCAGCGACCGTCACGAGCCCCGACGGGCGGCAGCGGACCGTGCACGTCCACGAACTGATCTGCCTCTGGTACACGCCGTTCTACATGCGGCCGGTGAAGGTGATCTTGATCCGGAACCCCGGCAACCACCCAGGGGTTCGACGTCGCGATCGCCTCGACCGACGCCGCTGTTCCAGCCGGCGAGCTGCTCTCGCGCTACGACAGCCGCTGGACGATCGAGACCCGCAATCAAGAGGCGAAGGCACACGGCGTCGGCCAAGCCCGCAACCGCGTCCAGAGAGCGGTCGAGCGAACCGTTCCGTTCGGGCTGCTCGCCCAGACGATCACGATCTGCTGGTACCAGCCTCACGGCGACGCCGACACCGACCTCACGACCCGTCGCCGCAGCGCCCCGTGGTACCGCCAGAAGACCACAATCAGCTACAGCGACATGCGAGCTGCGCTCAGCCGCGAACTGATCCGCCACGAGTTTTTGGGCACAAGCACCCGCGATGACCACCAACCCGAAACTCACACAACCCCAGTCACCGTCAACATCACAAGCCGCGTGAAATCACGAAAGTCGAGGCGTAACAGGAACGTTGCGTTTTGCAGGCCTTTCGATAGCGGGGGCGGGATTCGAACCCGCGACCTCGGGTTATGAGTCGCTTCAGGGGTGTTAGGAACCTGCGGATTTGCAGGGATTTCGCAAAATTGCGATCGGTTGCGCCTGGTCAGATTTACTTGTTTGGTACCCGTTTGGTGCCCGTCTTCAGGCCGCGTCGAGGATCGCGCGCAGCATCATCTCGACGTGGGCGATCACCTCGTCGGCGACCGGCAGATCCGCGACGCGGGCGAGCAGCACGACCGGGTCGACGATCTGTGCATGCAGCGCCGCCCGCGTAATCCCAGTCGCGTTCCCGTCCGGCGGCACATTTCGAAAGGACGAGGTCGTGCACCTCGAGGCACCAGGCGACGATCGTCCGCTCCGCACCCGCTCGAGGCGGCACGTCGCGCTTCACCAGTCGCTCCCGCCATCCTGCCGGAGCCTTTGCGGTCTCCGGCCCGACGCCGTGGGCGTAGTAGCCGAAGGCGACATGGAACTGCGACCCGTCCCCGAGCGCACCGTCGATGAGATCCGCGCCGCCGGGATCGCGCAGCGGCCAGATGTCGACTTCCAGGGAATGCAGCAGCTCCTCGGGAGGCCGCTCGTAGCTTCCGAGGATGGCCTGACTGCCGATCACTACAAACTCGTCCTGGCCGGTGATGTTCGCCGCTGCGGCGACGACATGCTCAAACTGATCCGGACGCAGGCTAGATCACCTCTCGCACGATCCGCCGGCGCTCAGGCTCGCTGAGGACTCCGGCAAACGGTGAGGTCTGGCGAAGATCGTCGGAATCCAGGCTCTCGTCGACGAGTGCGTTTCGTATCTCCGGGAGCGGCTTGTTCAGAACCTGCTCCCAACGCTCGGCGTACCGCTCGTCGATCCGTCCCTGATCTCGCCACCGGGAGAGCACGTGACGTGCTTCTTCAACCATCGGTTTGCGGAGTCGTCCCGCGACGGCCCGGTGGTAAGCGAGACTGCGCGCGCGGGCGCGGTCGTGGTCGCTTCGCTCGGTGTCCTGCTGATAGCAGTGAAGATCGAGGCCCTGTGCCGCCTTGCGCTGACGGACCATCGTGGGGGCCAGGACGTACCGGCGATCGCCGCCCGCGCGATCAGCCTCCACGGACTCGTACAGATCCAGGAGCGCCGGCACCGGCACCCCGATCCGACCTTGAGTTGAGTAGACGAGCGGAAGGTCTCCCGCCTTGATCCACCGATCGAGCGCTGTGTGGCTGACCCCTAGTACCCGCGCGGCCAGTCGGCGGGAGACGGTCTCGCCCAGTTCGCGCTCGAGCGCGCAGCGGACTGCGAAGACATCCTCGTTACCCGGCAGATCTCGCCCCACGCGACGAAGACGAACGATGTATTCGAATAGATCTTGCTTGCGGGCTACGACGCTCATAGCGATGAGTGTAGCAAGTGGAGTTGCCAAAAATAGCCGAGAATGGCAACTGTCTGTGTTGCTCTCGCGCGGTGATCGCAGCGGCCTCGGGCACTTTCAGCATCTCGAGGCATCGGCGCCGAGCGCCGCGCACGCCCGGAGCGCTTACGCAGAATCTGCCGTGGTCGACACGAGCTGCGACGAGACCGTCGCGATTGGGTGCCAGATGTGTGTCAGGGCACGGAGATGCATCGGCGCGGCTGCACACTGCGGCCATGACTGTCCACGACCTGTTTCCCGACGATGACGACCTGTGGGAACCGTGCGACCCCGCCATCGAGCACGCCCCTAGCGACGTTCCACCAGCGCTCGCGAACGGCACGCACGGCGCCCGCGAGGCGTGGCTTGAACGGTGGGCGCCCCGCTGTCCCGATGACAATCGGGAACTGCCCCCGAGGCCGGGGGAGCTCGCGTTGCTCACCCGCACCCGGCGAACGGCCTCGGTGCGCGCGGTGCAGCACTCCGAGCTGCTCGAGATCAACCGGGTCGCCTTCGAGCACGTGCTCGCCGCCGACCCGAGCTTCACCCTGTCGCTGTGCCAGCGGCTCGCCTCGCAGCTGGCCGCCAACCGATCGCCGGTGAGCCGGCCCGAGCCGCCTCGGGCGGCGGCGCAAGAGCCTTCGCTCACCTCGGGGTGATCGAGGGCCGGCGGACAGCGGGAGTGCGGATCGACCGCATCGCCGGGGCGAGCATGGGCGCGGTGGTGGCCGCCGCGGTCGCGCAGGAGATGTCCGCGCCGGCCATCTATGAGGCGTTCGAGCACTGCGTCGTGGCCCAGAATCCGAGCGGCGACTTCACCGTCCCGTCTACTCGCTGCTCCGCGGCGGGCGGACTCGGCGCCTGCTCGGGGAGGGCTTCGGCAGCCGCCGGATCGAGCAGCTCCCATTGCGATTCTTCTGCGTCAGCTCGGATCTGAACGCGCGCGCGCTCGTCGCGCACCGGACCGGCCCGCTGCACCAGGCGATCTTCGCCAGGTTGACCATTCCCGGCGTGTTCCCGCCGGTAACCTCGTCCGACGGGCGACTGCTGGTTGACGGCGGGGTGCTCGACAACCTGCCGGTCGAGACGATGGCCCGCGACGCCGAGGGTCCGGTCATCGCCGTCGATGTCATCCACGCTGCCCCCTGGCGACCCCCGTCAAAGGGTTCCGGGTCGCGCTGGCGGGCCGAAGCCCGATCGTTGTTCACAGGAGGGCCGGCCCCGCTGCCCCAACTGGCCGAGACGATGCTCCGCGCGCTTGCCGCCGGGAGCCGGGGACACGGTGGCGGACGCTTGACGGGGTCGTCGGCGCCGGGATAGATTCGCGTCGTGGGGCAATGACCGTGCAGACGGATACCCTGGCCGACTGCTACGGCAGGTGGGCTCTGATCACCGGCGCATCCAGCGGCATCGGGAGTGCGCTGGCCGGGCGACCGGCGGCTGCGGATCATCGGCACGGGGGATGTGATCGGTGAGGTCGGCTTCTTCGGCACGCCGGGCCGGCGCAGCGCCTCGGTGCTCGCGGCCACCGACGGACCGATGCTGTGTGCTGCGCTGTCATTTCCTCGACGAGCTCCGGAGCAGCGACCCCGTCTGTGCGGCGGAGATCCTGTTCGTGCTCGCCCGCGCGGTGGCCGACCGGATGTATGTGTCATGAGAGCACTGGCCTTCGAGCATCTGGCCTCTGATCCGATCGGCATCTTCGGCGAGGTGCTCAGCGAGCGCGGGATCGGGGTTGACCGGGTTCTGCTCTACGAGGGCGAGCCGGTGCCGGACTGGCGTGACTATGGACTCATCGTCGCCATGGGCGCGGGCGCCAGCGTCTGGCAGGAGGACGAGTATCCGTGGATCCGAGACGAGAAGCGCGCGGTCCGCGAGGCGGTCCTCGCCGGGATCCCGTACTTCGGCATCTGCTTTGGGGTGCAACTGCTCGCCGACGTCTTCGGCGCCCGCAGCTTCCAGGGTCCCGAGCCGGAGGTCGGGGTCAACCAGGTTTTTCTCACCGCCAGCGCTCAGCACGATCCGGTGTTCCGGGGCTTTCCGCCCGATCTGGAAGTCTGCGAGTGGCATTCCAATCACTTCTCGCTCCCGCCGGGCGCGGTGCGGCTGGCCCGTTCGCCACGGTATGAGAACCAGGCGATCCGCTACGGCCGTGTCGCCTATGGGATCCAGTCACACCTCGAGCCATCGTTGGAGGACATCCGTTCCTGGCTGGAGGAGTTTCCCGAGACCAAGGTGCTGTTCGAGGAGCGCCACGGCGAGGGTGCCGTGGCCCGGCTGCTCGACGATTACGCCGAGTTCGTTCCCTTCCTTCAGGAGACGGGACGGCAGCTCTTTGGGCGGTGGTTGCAGAACGCGCTCGCGCTCGGGGCCCCCCGTCCCTCCGCGGCACCGCGGCCGACGGCCGCCGGTCCCGACTGGCTGCCGGACCTCGTCGGCCGGGACGGCGAGCTGGCGAAGATCGACGCGGCGATCGTCGCGGCGCGCCGAGGCGAGAGCGCCGTGCTGGTCCTGCGCGGGGAGGCCGGGATCGGCAAGAGCGCGCTGCTCTCGGCTGCCGCCGACCGCGCCGGTGGGCTCCGGGTGCTGCGGGCGACGGGCGAGCAGGGCACGGACGCCGAGTTCCCGTTCGCCGGGCTCGCCGACCTGTGCCGGCCGATCGCCGACCGCCGTCAGGCGCTCGCGCCCCAGCGGGTGGCGGCCATCGATCTCATCCTCGAGGCGGTGGCCGAGGCGCCGATCCACGACCGGTTCGCCGTCTACGCCGGGGCGTTCGACCTCCTCGTCTCCGCCGCCGTGGAGATACCGCTGCTGGTGCTCGTCGACGACGCTCACCTGGTCGACGACGCGTCGCGGGAAGCGATCGCGTTCATCGCCCGGCGGCTGGGGAGTGACGGCATCGCGCTGCTCGTCGCCACCGAGTCGGCCGACGATCTCGCCTTCGCCGAGGACGTCGGGCTCGGCCCCCTCGAGCTGCCCGACGCGCGGTCCCTCCTGAATCGGCTCTGGACGGGTGAGCTCGCCGCCACCGTCGCTGAGGCGGTGGTGACCGCCGCCGCCGGGAACCCGCTCGCGCTGCTCGAGCTGCCCTATGAGCTCTCCGGCGCCCAGCGGCGCGGAGAGGCCGCGGTCGAGGGTCCTTTCCCGCCGTCGGTCGAATGGGCGTTCCTGAGCCGAATCGCCGCGCTCCCGGTCGCTGCTCGCCAGGCCCTGCTCGTTGTGGCCCTAGGCGGCCCGGACGCAAACGAGGCGATCGCCGCCGCCTGCGAGACGCTCGGAGTCGACGAGGCCGCCCGCCAGACCGCCGAGACGTCCGGGCTGTTCCGGCAGGAGGCGGGGGGTCTGCGCTTCACTCATCCGCTGGCCCGAGCCGTCACCTCCTATTCGGCGGCGCGCGCGGACCGGCGCGCCGCGCATGCCGCCCTGGCGGGCGTGACGGACGGCGACGCGCGCACTTGGCATCGCGCCCGTGCGGCGGTGCATGCCGACGAGGAGATCGCGTCGGGTCTGGAGCGCATCGCAATCAGGGCGCGTGAGCGCACCGCGTTCGCCGCCGCCGCGACCTGCCTCGAGCGAGCGGCGCGGCTCACGCCTGCGCGCGAGCTGCGGGCGAGGCGTCTCCTCGACGCCTCCCGGGCCGCGCATCGCGCCGGGCATGTGAACGCGTCGCTCGACCACGTCGACACGGCGCTGCGCTACGTCGAATCAGAGCAGACGCGCCGCGAGGCCGAGCACCTCCGCGGCCGCATCCTGGCCCGGAGCGGCTCGGCTGAGGTCGCCCGCGACCAGCTTGTGGCCACCGCCGGCCGTTGCGAGCGGGACGACCCAAAGGCGGCGGCGGAGTTGCTGGCCGACGCGGTTCTGCCCGCTCTGCGGGCTGGCGGACCGAGCGAGGCGGTGCGGTTGGCGCGACGGGCGGAGCGTCTTTCAGGGGCCGCCGGCGCCGCCGCTCTCGCCACTGAGGTGGCCCTCGGCACGGCGCTCATCTTCGTCGGGGAATACGAGGAGGGTGCGGCGCGGCTCGATGCCGTTGCGCAGCGGAGCGAAGAGGCGCGGGATCATCAGGAGCTCGCGTACCTCGGCGCTGGGCTCGGGCTGGCGGGCCGTCACGATGCGGCAGCCCGAGTGCTGACGCACGTGATCGATGACGCCCGCGCCGCGGGCGCGCTGAGCGTTCTCCCCTACGCGCTCATCCGGCTCGCCGACGTCCAGCTCGAAACCGGCCATTGGCCCGCCGCGTCAGCGGCGCTGCATGAGGCGGTCGAAGTGGCACGAGAGACCGGACAGCCGGCCGATGCCGGCCTGGCACTCGGAGCACTGGCCTGGGTGGCCGGCGCCCGCGGGTCGGCAGAGGACTGCCGCGTCTGCGTCGAGGAGGCGCTGCAGATCGCCGCCCGGCTCGGCGGCGGATCCCGGCTTGATCGCGCCGGTACCGCGGCCGGCCTGCTCGAGCTCGGGCTCGGCCGCCCCGAGGCGGCGATTGCCTACCTCGAGTCCGCGTGCCGGCTGCAGGACGAGCAGGGGTGGTCGGACGCAGGTCGCACGCCCCATCGACGGCCTGACCTCATCGAGGCTTATGCGCTGGCCGAGCGCCGGGAGGATGCATCGGCCGCCCTGGAGCAGTTCCGCGTCGACGCCGAGCGCGCGCAGCGTCCCTCGGCGCTCGCTGCGCTCGCTCGCTGCCGCGCGCTCCTGGCCGAAGACGTCGAGATCGATGACGCCTTCACGGCCGCCCTGAGCGCGGGGAACGGCGCGGCCGCCCCGTTCGAACGGGCGCGAACAAAGCTCCTCTACGGGATCCGGCTGCTGAGGTCCGGCCGGCCCGAACCCGCCGCCGACGTCCTCGCCGCTGCGTTGACGACGTTCGAACGGCTGGCGGCGCGCTCGTGGGCCGAGCGCACGCGCGCCGCGCTCATCGAGGCGTCCGGGGAGGCTCCGGCCCCGCGGCTGGCTCTGGCCGACCGGCTCACCCCCCGAGAACTCGAGGTCGCGGTCGCGGCGGCCGCCGGGGCGTCGGCCGCCGAGATCGCGGAGCGTCTGTTCCTCGGCCCGCGCACGGTGCGGATGCAGCTGGCCTCGGCGGCCATCAAGCTCAACCTCGACTCGTCCGCCGAACTCGCGTCGGTGCTGGGCGAGCACTCACCTGAGAGAACGGCCGCGCTGTGAGGACACCTCCCACCGCGAGGCTATGACCGAGAGCTTCCTGGCCAAGCTCAGCCCGGACGAGCTGTCCGGCTTCCGGGCCGCCGGCCGAACCCGGCGCTTCGGGCAGGGTGAGATGGTCTTCCGGGAAGGCGACGACGCGGGGGGCGTGATGGCCATCGTCTCCGGCCGCATGAAGGTCTCGGTGGCCGGGGTGGGTGGTCGTGAGGTAGTGCTGCAGTTCCCCGGACCTGGCGATCTGGTCGGCGAGCTCTCACCGATCTTCCGCCGGCCGCGCAGCGCGAGCGTCGTCGCCATGGGCGACGTCGAGGTCATCGCCATCCCGGCGGAGGGCTTCCGCCGGTTCATCGCCGATCGTCCGCGAGTGGCGATGCTGATCTTGGATCACGTCGCCTCACTTCTGTCGGTGGCGGACCGCCAGCGGGTTGACCTCGCGACAAGGGACGTCACCAGCCGGATTGCGGCACGGCTGCTCGAGCTCGCTGACGAGGCCGACGTCAATGCCAATGGTCCGAGCACGCTGTCGCTAGCGCTCTCCCAGGACGAGCTCGCCGCCTGGACCGGCGCGTCGCGTGAGGCGGTGGCGAAATCGCTCCATGTGCTGCGCGAGCTCGGGTGGGTCCAGACCGGCCGGCGTGAGATCACCGTCCTCGACCGCACGGCGCTGCGGAGCCTCGTCGGCTGACGGACGCGGCCGCTTGCATTCCAGATGCCGACCCGGTTACTGTGCGGCCGTGGGATGTTTGGGGCTCCCTGCGGGTCGGCTGGTCCTCAGCCTTGTTATCGGGCTGATAGCGCTCTCCCCCGCTGCCGTGGGGGCGAAACTTCGCACGGACGGTTCCACGCCCGCGCCGTCGCAGATCTCCACGCTGGTCACCAACGTTCCCGCCGGCGCGCTCGACCAGGTCGGCGCCGGCGACCTGGCCGGGCGGTCCGACTTCGGCATCTTCACGCTCAAGGGCAGCCTCGAGCACAACGGCAAGCCTGAGCTGCTGTCCGAGGATGTCGCCTGGTGTCCGCACTGCGCCGCCAACAGCTGGGGGCTCGCGGTGGCCCTCAGCCGCTTCGGGACACTGACCCACCTGCGGGTTCTCGACACCGGGACGTACTACTGCAAGCAGGTGTTCGATGCGTGCTCGCTAAGCCCACTCCCCTGCTACCCGCACACCCGTGGGCTGAGCTTCCTGGACGCGCGCTACAAGAGCCGCTACCTCAGCTTCACCTCTGTCGTCTTCCAGGATCTGAAGGGAAGCAACGTCGAGAACTCGACCCCGGCGGAGGACGCCGCGCTGAAGCCGTTCGACCCCCAAGGAGAGGTTCCGGCCGTCGACGTCGGCGGGGCTTATGGCTTCCTCAATTCCGCGTTTGACCCGGGCAGCCTTGTCCACAGGTCGTGGTCGCAGATTGCCACGAGCCTGTCGCACCCGCACGATGAAATCGCACGGCACATCGATGGCCTGGCCAACCTCTTCACGGCCGCCATCTGCAAGGCGACCCACGGCCGACCCGCGGCTGTCTGTCAATCCTCAGGCGTGCGGAGCGCCGGTGCCGCGCACCTTCACTAACGCGCCGCGACGAACTCGACGCGTCGTCGACGCGATCCTCGCCGGCCTCGTCTGCGCGCTTGCCTTCGGCTACTCCGCCACTGCGGCGCCAACCTCGACGCCACCGCGGGCGGCACTGCTGCGGGCGCTGAACCAGATCCACCGTCTCGCCACCCAGGCGAGCAATCCGCTCGCGCGCCACGCGGCCGACGCCGTCAGCCAGCAGCTGGCTCGTGCCCTCGACCCAGTGCTGTGGCTCGACCCCAGCGAGGTGGTAGCGCCCCCGGATGGCGCCCGCGTGTTGTCCGACACCACCGCCGCGCTGACGGAGCTCCAGAACGTTTCCGGACCGGGGACGACCCGCGCCACAATCGCTGCAGGACTGATCGTGAGGGCCACCCGCGGGCTCGCGGCGAGCATCCTCGCCCAGGCGGCCGGTGGCGACCCGGGCCTACTGGCGACGGCCAGCCGCGGGATCGCCGCCGGGGATCACGCGGCTCAGGCCGGGCGCCGCGCGGCCGCCACACGCTCGTACGCTGCGGCATGGGCAGCGGCCTACGAAGCGCTGCGAAGGCAGATCAGCGCTGAGATCACCCGTGTACCTGCCGCGACGTTGGCGGCGGCAGCCGAGAACGCGCTGGGCAGCAAGAGGATCGGCCTCGCCGGTCCGATGATCGAGAAGCAATGGCTGCCACTGACCCGTGGGGGCAAGCCGGAGCTGTTCTTCGCCGGCGCCGAGGGCTGTCCGTTCTGCGGGGTGCAGCGCTGGGGAATGATCGCCGCGCTCTCGCAGTTCGGAACGTTCTCAAATCTCCACCTCATGCAGTCGGACACGACGGAGCCCCCGCCGGTCCGCACGTTCACCTTCTACGGATCGAGCTATCACAGCCCCTACCTGGCGTTCGTCCCGGTGGAGATCCTCGGCCACATTCGCCACGGCCAGAAGTTTCCCCAGCTCCAGCACCCCACCGCCGCGGAGTGGATGCTGATCCACCGCTTCGACCGACCGCCAGAGACTCCGTTCATTGATGTCGCGGGGCGTTTCGTCCAGGTCAGCTCGACCGTCGATCCCCACCTCATCGGCGGACTCACGTGGGCGCAGGTCGCGGGCTCGCTCGGCAACCCGACCAGCATCGGGGCCCAGACCATCGCAGGCGAGGCCGAGGTCCTCACCGCCGAGCTGTGCCTGGCCACCGGCGGCAGGCCGACGTCGGTCTGCTCGGCCACCGTCGTCACGCAGTACGAAGCCGCCCTCCCGCTGCTCAACGGCCAGGGCGGCGGCTGCCCGACCGTGGCGGCGGATCGTCCGAGCGCCGGCCACCGTCCCCCTCGGGCGCGCGCGGCCCGCTGCAACACCTGAGGCGGCGATTTCGGGACGGCGGTGACCTCGGTTTGCCCGACCTGCGCCAGCACCGTCCCGGAGGGGGCGAAGTTCTGCGGCGAGTGCGGCGCACCGCTGCTGCCGCGCTGCGGCCTGTGTGGCACTACGGCCGCCCACATGGGGCAGAAGTTCTGCCTCGAGTGCGGCACGCCCCTGGTGGCCGGCGCACGCCCCGCGTCCGCGCCGGCCACGGCGCACCGATCCGGACCCGCCCCGCCCGCCGTCGTGGCCCCGTTCACCGTCGAGCGCCGGCAGGTGTCGGTGCTGTTCGCCGACCTCACCGGGTTCACCCGGTTCAGCGAGGCACGCGATGCCGAGGATGTGCGCGAGATGCTCTCGGAGTACTTCGAGACCGCGCGCCGGATCGTCGCCTCCTACGGCGGCAGGGTCGAGAAGTTCATCGGCGATGCCGTGATGGCCCTGTGGGGTGCCCCAGTAGCCGAGGAGGACGATGCCGAGCGGGCGGTGCGGGCGGCGCTCGACCTGCTGGCCGCGGTGACGGCGCTCGGCGGCCGGCTCGGACTCGAGCTTCGGCTCCGCGCCGGGGTGCTCACCGGACGGGCGGCGGTCGAGCTCGACGCCGTCGCCGAGGGCCTGGTCATCGGCGACGCGATCAACACCGCCTCGCGCCTGCAATCCGTCGCCGAGCCGGGCACGGTGCTCGTCGATGATGTGACGCGCGCCGTGACCGCGGCAGCGATCGCCTACGAGGACGCCGGCAAGCATGCCGTTAAGGGCAAGACCGACCCGCTGCACGCCTGGCGCGCGCTTCGGGTGATCGCCACCGTTGGCGGCACCGCCCGCAGCGACCTCGAGCTCCCCCTCGTCGGCCGCGACGAGGAGATCGGTGTGATCCGGGGCGCGCTGGACCGCCTGATCGATAGCCACTCGGGCCTGCAGCTGGTCTTGGTCGTCGGCGACCCCGGTCTGGGCAAGTCACGCCTGGCCTGGGAGCTCAAGAAGTACGCCGACGGCCTGGCCGCCGACGTGCTCTGGCACCACGGCCAGGCGCTCAGCTTCGGCCAGGGGGCCGGCCTCTCCTCGCTGGCCGAGATGGTGCGCGTCCGGGCGAAGATCAGCGTCGAGGACCTGCCGAGCTCCCAGCGCCGCAAGCTCGAGGTGCTCGTCGAGGACCTATTTGCCTCCGCCGATCGCGACAGTCGCGACGGGGCGCTGCGCGGCGTCAGCCGCCTGCTCGGCTTCGGCGACGTGCACGAGTTCATCGACACCGGTGAGCTGTTCACATCGTGGCGCCTCTTGTTCGAGCGCCTGGCCGAGCGCGATCCGGTCGTCCTGCTCTTCCAGGACCTCCACTGGGCCGATCAGGGACTGTTCGACTTCATCGAGCACCTGTGCGAATGGGCATCATCCTCGCGGATCCTCGTCCTCGTGTTCAGCCGTCCCGACGAGCGCCTGGCGGCGCTGACCCCGCTCGGCCGGCGGATCGATCTGCAGCCGCTCAGCGAGGCGGACATCGAGACGCTCGTCGGGGCCGCGGTCGAGGGCGCGCCGGCCTCGCTGCTGAGCGCGGTCGGCGCCCACGCAGGCGGGGTTCCGCTATTCGCCGTCGAGTCGCTGCGGATGCTCGCGGACCGCGGGGTGATGGTGGCCGAGGGCGACGCACACCGCTACCGCGTCGTGGACGCGGTCGACGATCTCGACGTACCCCCGAGCATCCAGGCGCTGATCGCCTCCCGTCTCGACCGGCTCGGCGACCTCGAGCGGCGGATCCTCCGCGGTGGGGCGATCCTCGGCCAGCGGTTCAGCCTCGCCGCCGTGGCCGCCCTGGCCGGTCTCACCACCGCCGACGCTCAATCCCTAGTCGACGGACTCGTCGCCAAGCAGTTCCTCTCCGTCGACACCGACGCGCGATCGCAGTCACCGGCGACGCTGGTATTCGTCCACCGCCTGGTCCAGCGGGTGGTTCTCGACACGCTGTCCAAGCGCGAGCGCAAGGCGCGCCATCTCGCCGCGGTCGATTACCTCACCGACCAGGCACGGGATCCGGACCTCCCGGCGATCCTGGCTGGCCACCTCGTCGCGGCGTTCGACGCCCACCCCACCGCCGCCGATGCGCCGGTGATTCGCGCCCGGGCGCTGACCATGACGCTCGGGGCGGCCGAGCGGGCGGAGAGCGTCGGCGCCCTGAACGAGGCCGTGGCCTTGTTCGCCCAGGCGGCGCGGATCGAGAGCGATCCGGCGCACCGGGCCGACCATTTCGTCCGTGCCGCCCGGTGCGCGGAGCGCTACGGCAATCAGGAGGACGTCGCCGCCGGCCACTATGCCTCCGCCCGTGAGCTGCACGAGCAGGCCGAGCGGACTCGGGAGGCCATGCGACTGCGCGCGCGCGAGCTGAGCGTGTACCGCTGGAGCCGGCCCCCGGCCGAGCTCATCGGTCCGCTGCGAGAGCTGTACGCCTCGCTGCGGGATGAACGCGACGCCGCCTTCGCCGCTGCCGCGGCCACGCTGGCGGTACTGCTCTACGGTAACGGCGCGGCCGAGGAGGCGGAGACAATCGCTGCCGAGGCGGCCGCCGCGGCCAAGGACGCCGCTGCCTACGAGGAGCTCGGCGCCGCTCTCAACTGCCGGGCCTCCGCGCTGATCGAGATGGCGCGGCCGGTCGAGGCGCTTCCCCTGTTCGAAGCCGCCCTGGCCATCCGCGAGCGCCACGCCCCGTCCGACGTCTCCGCGTCGCTGGGCAACATCGCGGTCACGCTGGCGGCGCTCGGTCGTTTCGACGAGGCGGTCGCGGCCGGTCGCGAGGCGATCGCCGCCGCCGAGCGGGTGGCCAGCCGCGCGCATCGCAACATGTCCGCGCTGTACCTCGCCCGTGGCCTGTTCTCGCTCGGCCGCTGGGACGAGGCGGTCGCCGCCGTCGATGAGGTCGCGGCGGAGACACCGCCGGCAAACCGGGGCATGGTGCTGGGGCCGCGCCTCCTCGTCGCCCTTCATCGTGGCGAGCTGGCCTCAGCGCGAACCCTCATTGAGGAGTTCGACCGCCATCAGGAGGAGTCAGGGCCCGCCTTCGAGAGCGACTACCGCAGCCTGCGCGAGGCGGCCCTGGCCACGCTGGCCGGTGACGCGCTCGGGGGCAAGGCGGTCATCGATCAGGCCCAGTCGGGCGATTACGCCGAATGGCCGACCTGGCTGCCCCTGGCCATCGATCTCGTCGCCGGCCTACCCGGCGATCAGCCGCTCCGCGAGGCTGCGCTCGCGCTCCAGGCGGACCTGGTCCCCATCACCTCGCCGATCGTCCTCGCACAGTCCGCCCGCCTCGACGCGCTCCTCGCCATGCGTGCGGGTGACCACGTGCGGGCCGTGGCGCGGTGGTCGGACGCGATCCGCGCGGCGAACGGCGCCGGAATGACCTTCGATGCCGCTGTACTCAGGCTCGAGTTCTTCGAGCAGCTCGGAGAGCAGGCGACCGTAGTCGCTGACCTGCGCGACGCCGTGGGCGCCTTCAGCCGCCTGCGGGCGATTCCGTGGTCCGAGCGGGCCGAGCGGGCACTGCGAGCCGGGGAGGCCGACGACGGTGCGGCGTCCTCTGTGGAGGATTCCACAGAGCGCGTGTAGCCGAATACGTGGTCGGCCGATCCGCCCAGCCGTAGCGTGCTCTCCATCGAAAGCGGCGCCGGCCACCGAGCCGACGGCGAGACAAAGGAGAGGGCAATGGCGACTGTGTACCCCCCAATTCACGAGCATCACATCACCCGCATCCGCGTGTCTCGCCGGACCGCCGGAGCGGTGGCGGCCGCCGCGCTGGCGCTGTCGCTCGGCACTCTCACGATGCAGCACTCGCAGACGATGCGCCCGGACAGCCCCGGGACCGCTGCCGACGCCCGGCTCCCGCTCGTAGAGCGCGTCCTTCCGGCGCGCAGCCTGCCGGAGTCGATCCGCGCTGGCGCGCCGTTCGTCGTCAACACGCCGGCCGACTGGGCGTCGGTGCTGGGGCGTCCAGGCGCCGCAGCGGGCGACGCGCTCCGTCTTGAGCGGCTGGCCTTCGTGGCCGGCGCCGAGGAGCGCTTCCGTTCCCTGTACCCGGCCACGGGCCGGGCCGCCTCAACCGCCGCTGAGTTCGGCTCCGCCGCCTCGGCCCAGGCCGAGCTGGCCGCCGAATACCGGCAAGACCGCGCCGTCGCGGCCGCATCCGGCGCCCGCTTCACGCCCGTCCCCGTCCCCGGACTTCCGAACGGGACCGGGTGGGAGCTCCGGGGTGCCCGCACCACGCAGATCACCACCGCATTCACGCAGGGCGCGTTCGTGTACTCCCTGAAGACGCAGTTCCCGACTAACGCGGCCGGTGCCCTGCAGGAGCCGCAGATGAACGCGGCGGCCCAGCAGCTCTACCTGCTCATCAACGGCTGCCTCGCCGGTCATCCCGCGGCGGCGCCGCGGCCGAGCGTGCCCGTGCACATCGAGCGGCCGATGGGCCGCGTATAAGTCGTGGCCGACCGCACGCCTCTCAGCGTGCGAACGGTCAGTGCTTCCGCCGCCGCGTCTGACTCGGGACGAGCCCGTCCACCGGCGCTCGACCCGTCCGGGCTTCCAGATCGCGGCGTCGCCGAG
This sequence comes from Solirubrobacteraceae bacterium, assembly GCA_035524415.1. GTDB lineage: Bacteria > Actinomycetota > Thermoleophilia > Solirubrobacterales > Solirubrobacteraceae > Palsa-465. Next base: position 17,948 of record DATKOY010000177.1, read on the forward strand.
CCATGTCGCGTGGCAAAACAGACCGGCCACGATGTAGCGCACCGACTTGAGATCGACCGCGTCGAGCAGGTCCCAGACACCGCCGGTGAGTGCAGCCGGTCCCGGACCACCTGCAGCGGGTTCGATCGAGCCGACACCGAGCGCGACGGTGACGCTCATCGCGGTGACGGTGAGGTTGTAGTAGATCTTCCGCACCGCCTTGGCCGTCGCCCACCCGTGGGCGTGGGTCAATGAATGCGCTGTCGGCGGAATCGGTCGCCGTCATCCCCAGGCGAGGAGAATCGGCAGCACGAGGATCGCGCCGATCGGGATTGACTTGGCCACCGCCTCGGCTACAGCACGAGCAGTCGGACCCCGCTCGCGGTATTGAAGCCGAGCCCGAGCAGGAGGCCGAGCGGGTTCATCTGCCCGGAGCAGCGAATGACCACGAAGAAGCGGCCGAAGATCCAGGTTCATCGGGCCCCGGGCGAGCTGCCGCGCCTCCAGCTTTTCGTCGCCACCCGGCCCTGCCCGAGCCCGCGGGCAACGCGGGCGATGTCGATCAGCACGACCAGGTTGAGGATCCCGCTGATCTACAGGAACGTGCCAGCGACCGAAGGGGTCGATGATGGCTCCGTAGCTCTGGAGGGCCGGCATCTGGGCGTACAGCACGCCGGCCCCGGCGGGGCGACGCCGGGGGCGAGGGCGAACACAACCGTCAAGTGTCCGAGCGAGAAGCAGAACCCGACGCTCGTCGGCCGCTGTCCCTCCTGCATCAGCTTGCGGGTCGTGTTGTGCATCACCGCGATTTCGTCGTCGTCGAACCCGTGGGGCAAACCGAGCAGATACGCGGTCCAGCCGAGCCCGGCGAGCATCGGATAGCTGGGCACGTAAATGAAGGCAGCGCCACCCCGGCGATGTGGAGGGCGATGACCGCGACGGCGACCGCGCCCAGGCGCCGCCACTGCTCCCCGGTGATCCCTGGGGTCCCGGGGCGGGGGTGACGCGGCGGTCGTCATCACCCCATCAGCCACTCACAGAACGCCGGCACGCCGTCCCTCGTCCGGCGG
>DATKOY010000178.1:0-86236 GCA_035524415.1 Solirubrobacteraceae bacterium
GTCGTTTTGTTCAGTGTGGGCGGCAGCAGTACGAGCGTCTGCCGGAGCGCCTGGCCTTGATTGGCGATCGCTCCGAGCGCCGTGTTGGTGTTCGCAACGAGAGCCGTGAGCTCTTGGCTTCGCGACGCAAGGGCCTGCAGCGCCGTTGCGCCATCGGTCAGCAGCGAGTCGAACGCAGGCTCGTCCCGCGCAATCTCCGCGGTCACGTCGCTTGTGCTCGCCAGCCCAGGGGCGAGGTACAGGAGCGTGCGATTGGCGGCCGTCCCCTTGCCATGGATAGCCACGCCCTCACCGCGGATAAACGCCTTCAGTCCAGCCCGGGTGCGTGGATCCAGCGTGTCGAACAGCTGGTCAAGATTGACCTGGGAGGAGGTGTGGTCCTCCTGGATCACCCCTCCGCTCGGAATGTCCGGGCCGCTCCCTGGCTCGAGCACGACGTACTTGCTTGCGATTCCAGACAGCGAGTTCTGGAAGATCCGCGCCACGGTGCCCTGACGCATCGGCCCCACCCCTGAGTTCAGCTCAAGTTCGACCTGCGCCTGGGCGTTCGGCGTCAGCCCGATCGACTTGACCGATCCGACCACCGCCGGCCCAATGAACACCTGGTTGCCGGTGACGAGCCCGCCCGCGTCCTGGAAGTTGGCCTTGATCGTGTACGTCGAGCCGCTGTCGAACAGCACGAGGACGACGAGCACGATGGCGAGCAACAGCGATCCACCCGCCGCAGCCCGGGCGACCGTCTGTGATCTGCGCGACGTTCCCCGGTTGCCGGCCCCTGAGGGCCGATCGTTTCCGTATCCGTCCGGGGCGTTCGTGCCGTTCTGGCGGGTCTGAATTGTCCTCTCCCTCTGCCCCGCGGCGTTGCGAGGCGGGCTCATCCTGCCAGAGTCGGCGCTCCACTGCCAGAAAACGGGTTTAGCTGAACCTACCCAAACCGTTTAGCTTGCGTTAGGGAGTGGCGGCCGCGCGGTGGGCGGGCGTACGCGCATCGGGCGCGCGAGCAGCGCGGCCCCGAGCGCGCCGCCGAGATCTCCGAGCGCCGCCACCCGTACATCGGGCGGGTTGCCGTCGTTGAACAGATGCGGCTGCATCTGCGCCGCGATCCGCGTGGCCATCGGCTCCCCGAAGCGCACGCCGAGGCCGCCGCCGATGATCACCGCCTCGACATCGAGCAGGTTGACCGCGGAGCCGATCCCGGCGCCGAGGGCGACGACGGCCTCGTCGATGATCCGCGTCGCGACCTTGTCCTTGCGCTCGAGCGCATGCCACCAGATCGAGCTCGTCAGCCGCGTGCGCTTGTACTCCTTCATCAGCGTGAACAGCTCGGTCTTGCTGCCCTTCTCGACCCGGCGGCGGGCGCGCGCCTCCATCGAGCCTCGTCCAGCGTAGGCCTCCATGCACCCGCGGCGGCCGCAGCCGCACCTGGCGCCGTCGACCTCGACGACGACGTGCCCGATCTCGCCGGCGCCGCCGCGACCGATCCACGGCTTGCCGTTCAGGATCAGGCCGCCGCCCACGCCCGTGCCCCAGAACACGCCGAGCAGCGACCTGTACGGCTTGCCCGCCCCGAGCTTGTACTCGGCGTCGGTCGCGACCTGGACGTCGTTGCCGACCGCCACGCGCGTGCCGAGCGCGTCGCTCAGCACCGCCGCCAGCTCGAACGTTCCCTCCCAGCCGGGAAGGTTGCGTGCGCTCGTCACGGCCCCGGTCTCAGGGTGGACGACTCCGGGCGAGCCGACGCCGATGCCCAGCAGTGCCGACGGCTCGAGGTTGGCAACCTGTGCCGCCTCGGTGATCGCCTCCGCCATCCGCCCGGCGACATCGGCCGGCGTCCCGGCCGTCGGCGTCGGCCGCCGCGCGGACCCGAGCACATTGTTCCGCGCGTCGACGACGACCGCCTCGATCTTCGTCCCGCCCAGGTCGATGCCACCGCGGGCAGTCCGTGGAGCACCTCCGCTCGACATGTCGATCAGATCCTCGCAGACGGGGGCGACAGCGTGTGCCTCCACCAACTCAGCTCCACGACTCCCGGTAGTGCTCCTGCTCGGGCGTCGGCTCGTCGATCTCGACCCCGAGCGCCGCGAGCTTCAGCCGCCCGACCTCCTGATCGATCGCGGCCGGGACCGGCCGGACTCCGGCCGGGTAGCCCGCGCCCCGGCGCACGAGCTCCTCGACGCACAACGCCTGGAGCGCAAACGAGACGTCCATCACCGCGGCCGGGTGACCCTCGGCCGCGGCGAGGTTGACGACCCGGCCGCGGGCGAGCAGGTTGAGCCGGCGCCCGTCCGCGAGCTCGTACTGCTCGATCAGCGGCCGAACGGTCCGGATGCCCCCGCGCGCCAGCGCCTGCAGCTCCTGGAGGTCGAGCTCGACGTCGAAATGGCCCGCGTTTGCGAGCAGCGCGCCGTCCTTCATCCGCTCGAAGTGCGCGCCGCGCAGCACGCGCCGCGAGCCGGTCACGGTGACGAACACGTCGCCGCGTTCCGCTGCCGCCAGCGCCGGCATCACTTCGTAGCCAGCCATCCGCGCTTCGAGCGCACGCAGCGGGTCGACTTCGCAGACGATCACGGCCGCGCCCGCTCCCCGCGCCCGCTCGGCCACGCCCTGACCGGCCCAGCCGTAGCCGAGCACGACGAGGGTGTGGCCGGCGAGCAGCACGTTGCTCGCGCGCACGATGCCGTCGAGCGCCGACTGGCCGGTCCCGTGGCGGTCGTTGAGCGTACGCTCGGTCCGGGCCTCGTTGACCGCGAGCACCGGGCAGCGCAGCGATCCGTCGGTCTCGAGGCGCCGCAGCCGGACGAGGCCCGTCGTCGTCTCCTCGGTTCCGCCGATCAGCCCCTGGAGCAGCTCGCCGCCGGTCTCGTGCATCGTCACGATCAGGTCGGCGCCGTCGTCGATCGTGATCTGCGGCCCGGAGGCGATCAGCGCGCGGAGGTGCGCTGCATACGCGTCGAGCCCCTCCGCCCGGCGGGCCCGGACCTCCGCCCCGTGCTCGAGCACGAGCGCGGCCGCGACGTCGTCCTGGGTCGAAAGCGGGTTCGCCGAGCACAGCGCCACGCTCGCACCGCCGGCCATCAGCGTCCGCACGAGGTTCGCCGTCTCCGCGGTGACGTGCAGGCACGCGGCGACCCGGACGCCATCGAGCGGCCGCACAGCGGCGAACCGCTCGCTGATCTGCGCGAGCACCGGCATCTGCTCGGATGCCCACGCAATCCGAGCCTCGCCCTCGGGGGCGAGGCTCAGATCGGCAATCTCGTGCGGCGGGATGGGCGTTCGTGCCATCGCGCTCTCACCCGTGAACCCGGCCACGCCCTGCGGCCTTTAGATGACCGCTTCCGTGGTGGGGGTGCCCGGCCTGACCCCGCCCCGGCACAACGTGAAAAAGTCGGCGCTGCGCCCGACGATTTGCCAGATAAGCACCACCACGGTGCTTATCTGCAGAAACGTCACGCGCGGCGGGGACTTTTTCACGTTGTGCAGGCCGGTGGGCGCCGCGCGCCCACCCGCTGTCCACGCGCGCCCACCCGCTGTCCACGCGCGCCCACCCGCTATCCACGCGCGCCCACCCGCCATCCACACGATCCCCAGCCACGCCACCCTCCACACGGACCGACGCCGGACCGACGCCCCACGCTCAGTTCTAGTACCGGTAGTGGTCGGCCTTGTACGGGCCCTCCTGCGGGACCCCGAGGTACGCGGCCTGCTCGACGGTCAGCTCGGTCAGGGTCGCGCCGAGTGCGTCGAGATGCAGCCTGGCGACCTTCTCGTCGAGGTGCTTCGGAAGCGTGTACACGCGCTTCTCGTAGATGTCGGTGTGACCGAACAGCTCGATCTGCGCGATCACCTGATTGGTGAACGAGTTCGACATCACGAAGCTCGGGTGGCCGGTCGCGTTGCCGAGGTTGAGCAGCCGTCCCTCGGAGAGCACGATGATCGCGTGACCATCCGGGAACGACCACTCGTCGACCTGCGGCTTGATGTTGATCCGCTCGACGCCAGGCAGCTGTGCCAGGCCGGCCATGTCGATCTCGTTGTCGAAATGGCCGATGTTGCCGACGATCGCCTGGTGCTTCATCCGCGCCATGTGCTCGGCCGTGATCACGTCCTTGTTGCCGGTCGCGGTGACGAAGATGTCCGCGGTCTCGACCACATCCTCCAGGCGCGCGACCTGATAGCCCTCCATCGCCGCCTGCAGCGCGCAGATCGGGTCGATTTCTGTCACGACGACACGGGCTCCCTGACCGCTCAGCGAATCCGCGCACCCCTTGCCGACATCGCCGTAGCCACACACGACCGCGACCTTGCCGCCGATCAGCACATCGGTCGCGCGGTTGATCCCGTCGATCAGCGAGTGCCGGCAACCGTACTTGTTGTCGAACTTGGACTTCGTCACCGAGTCGTTGACATTGATCGCCGGAAAAAGAAGCTGGCCCTGTTCGGCGAACTGATACAGACGATGCACACCGGTCGTCGTCTCCTCCGTCACGCCCCGGATCGTCGCCGCGACCCGCGTCCACCGCTGCCCGTCGTCCTGCAAGGAACGTTGCAGCAGCGCCAGCACGATCCGGAACTCCTCCGAGTCCGCGCTCGCCGGGTCCGGCACCGCGCCGGCGCGCTCAAACTCCACGCCCTTGTGGACCAACATCGTCGCGTCACCACCGTCATCCAAGATCATGTTCGGACCATCCCCGCCCGGCCACGACAGCGCCTGCTCGGTGCACCACCAATACTCCTCGAGCGTCTCCCCCTTCCAGGCGAACACCGGCACGCCTCGCGGCTCCTCCGGAGTCCCCTCCGGCCCGACGACGACGGCGGCCGCCGCATGATCCTGCGTGGAGAAGATGTTGCACGACGCCCAGCGCACCTGCGCGCCGAGCGCCACAAGCGTCTCGATCAGCACCGCCGTTTGGATCGTCATGTGCAACGACCCCGTCACCCGCGCCCCCGCCAGCGGCTGCGCGTCGGCATGCTCGCGCCGTGTCGCCATCAGACCCGGCATCTCGTGCTCGGCCAGGTTGATCTCTTTGCGCCCAAAAGCAGCCAGCGACAGGTCGGCAACCTTGAAATCGGTGTGTGCGGCAGTCGTACTCATTGCATCTCCACGGTTCTCGTGATCGGATGTCTACGGGGTCTTCACGCCGCGGCAAGCAGGCGTTGATGCTTGTCCTGCTCGAACTTCAACCAGTCCGCCGGCTCGACGTCGTCCGGGCGGCTCGGTGTGGTCTCGAGCCACGTCTGGATCGCGTCGCGCAACTCGGCATCGGTCTTCAGGCGGGCGGCGAACGCGACGTCCGAGAGGCCGACGTCGAAGCGCGCAAGCAGCTCTTTGAGGGTCCGCAGCCGCTGCAGCTCCGCGGGTCCGTACAGGCGGTAGCGCGAGGACGAACGCGCGGGCGTGACCAGGCCGGTTCGCTCGACATAACGCAACATGCGAGGCGACCAGCCCGTGGTCTCCGCGGCCTCGTGAATCGTCAACGCCTCCATCGCGGCCAACATTACCACGAGAGTGTCAAGGTTCACCAGGGCGCCGATACGACAAACGTCCAGCAAAAACCGGTTCACGCCGATCAGGGGCTTAGGATGCCGCCGCCGTCTGTCGATGTGTGTTCTGGTGGGAGTCGGAACCGGGCTCTTCGGAAACGGCCCCCGTGTACGTCCAACCGTCCCGAAAGCGTCCTGATTTGATGAAGCGCGGTAAGGGGATCTGCGCGTTTGCGCTGATAGTCGCGATGAGCGTTCCGGTTCTGGGAACCGGCGGCGCATCCGGCGACCCCGGCGGCGGCCGCGGCGGCGGCCGCGGCGGATCCGGCGGCTCGTCCGGGGGGGTCACCGCTGCGCAGAGCAGCCCGGCACAGAACTCCGCGGCCCAGAGCAGTGCCGACCGCGGCGGCGGCCGCGGTGGTGGGTCGGGCGGATCGGGTGGCGCCGGCGGAGCCGGCGGCGCGGGCGGATCGAGTGGGTCTTCGAGCGCCAGCAGCTCGAGCGATCCGGGCAGCTCAGCGTCCTCCGGTGCGACGGCGACTCCGTCGAGCTCGGGCGGCAGCGCCGGCGGGAACCCGACCGGCGGAACCGGCGGCCGCGGCGGCAGCGGGTCAAACCCCACCGACAGCGGCGCCGGTCGCGGATCCGGCAACGGCTCGGCGAGCCCGGCCGGCAGCTCGCAATCGCAGAGCAGCGGGCAACAGGGCCGCGGCGGCAACGGCGGCAGCGGCCAGACAGGTTCGAGCAACAGCGAGTGCGGCACCGGCTGTCACGTGGGCCAGCAGCCGGGCACGAGCGGCACGCCGACGTTCACACCGGCGCCCGCAGGGGCAGGGGCGGTCGGCGCGACCGTCGCGCCGGCAGCGACGAGCACGACCCCAGCGTCGACGACCCCGACGACGACGCAGCCGAAGGGGACGCCGCCCCGGATCGTCCCCCCGAGCCGTTTCCCCTCGAAGTCCAAGCCACTGGCCAAGCGGCGCCGGCCCTCCGGCGCAACGCGCGCCGGGACGACGGGATCGACGACCAGCGCCGGCGGCGTCCGCGCTCCGATCACGCTCGCGAGCGCCGGTGCGCTCGGCGGCCTGCTCGGTCGCGGCCCCGTCAACGCGACGGCCACCCAGTCGGCCACCGACACCCACGCCGGCAAGAAGGACACCGCGAAGCCGGTGATGGCACCGGTCGGCGTGCCAAGCCCGATCCTCCATTTCGTGAAGTTCGTGCCCCTCGCGATCTGGATCGCGCTCGGCGCGGCAGTCGCGTTCGCAGGCGTCGCCGGCGCCGCGGCGCTGTGGTCTTCTCACCGGGTGCGGCGGCAGGCGGGTCAGTTCGCGGCGATGAGCGAGGCCGCGATGACCGACGCGCTCACCGGGATTCTCAACCGGCGCGGGTTCATCGCCGCGGCCGACCGGGAGCTCGCCCGGGCCCGGCGCCATGAGCGGCCGTTCGTGCTGGCCTACATCGACGTGCGCGGCCTGAAGGCCGTCAACGACAGCGAGGGGCACGGCGCAGGAGACCAGCTGCTTCAAACCGTGGCCCGGCTGCTCGCCGAATCGGCCCGGGCCGACGACGTCGTCGGCCGGCTCGGCGGCGACGAGATGGGGCTGCTGCTCGCCGAGCAGGGCCCCGAGGGCGCCGCCGTCGTCACCAAGCGGATCGCCACCGAGGTCGCGGTCCGTCGTGAGGCGCTCGGCCTTCAGTCCCGCTGGGATCTGACGATCGGCACCGCATCCTATCCCGCCGACGGCGAGACGATCGATGACCTTCTGCGGGTCGCCGACGCACACCTGTACGAGCAGCGCGGCATCGAGATCCGCGAGGGCGTCGCGACGGGGATGCCCGCCCCCCGCTGATCCACCGCCGGCCTACCCGCGGGCGAGCGCGTCCTTGATCTGCTCGATCGCGTAGATCGTTACCGGATCGACCCCGCGCAGGGCCGCGAGGTAGATCGAGACGAGGTCGCCGAGCAGCACGAGCGAGACGAGGCGCTCCATCCGGGTCACGCCGACCGTGTCGACCCTGTAGGTCGCCATCCCGCGACTCGCCGCCCAGCCGCGCGTCAGCTCGATCCGCTGGCGGATCCGGGGATGCAGATCGGAGTCGTCGAGGAACACCGCGCTGAACGGACCGAGATCCTCGGGCCCCTCCCATGCGCAGATCTCGTTGTGATCGAGCTCGGGCAGCTCGTTGGCGAACGACGGCAGCTTCGCGTTCTCGTTGATCTGGGTCTTCCAGCGGTAGCCGATCGGCGACGTCAGCCCGGCGCCGATGATCAGCGGGACGGTGCCGATCAGGCCACGGGCGAGCGTCTTGGGCAGGCAGTCCTCGTCGCCATCGGGACCCCACCGGTCGACGAGCGCCTCGGCGTGCGCGGCGGCGACGTCGATCTCCGAGTGCACCCGCTCCCCGGCGCCGCAGATCGCGGCGACCTCGAGCGCCACGACGAGCGAGTACGCGACCGCCGCACGCGGTTGAAACCCGCCCGGCAGCGGGACAACCGGGATCCCATCGGCACGGGCAGCCTCGGCAAGCTTGCCGCCGGTCGTTGCGACGATCCGGCGGGCGCCGAGCGCGCCGGCCGCGTCATACACCGCCAGCGCCTCCTCCGTCCCGCCCGAATAGCTCGCGCACAGCACGGTCGTGTCGGGAGTCGTCCAGGCCGGCAGCTCGTAATCGCGCGCCATCACGATCGGGCGCGACGCGCGGTCGCCGAGCACGGCACGCGCGAGCCCACCCCCGATGGCGGAGCCGCCCATGGCCGCAACGACAAGCCCGCCGGGGGAATCGCGCGGCTCGATGTTGGCCGACTCGGCGCGCCAGAGTGCGTCGCGCAGCTGGTCGGGAAGGCCGAGCACCTCCTGCACCTGATTCGTGGTGTCGACCGCCGCGATCGTCTCGCGGTTGAGGGTGAGAGTCTGGCTCAAAACTTGATCGCTCCGTCGGGCAGCTGTACGCCGGGGAAGATACGCGCGCCGGCAGCGAGGACGTTGTCAGACCCGATCGTGACGTCCTCCCCGAGGACGACCCTGCCACCGATGTGGCAGCGCTCGCCGATCGAGGCGCCGGGCCCGATGATCGCCGAGGACACGGTGCTGTGAGCGCCGACGCGCGCCCCGTCGAGCAGCACGGAGCTTTCGACGTGCGCGCCCGCGCCGACCGTGACGCCGCGGCCGACGACGGTCCGCCCGCCGACGATCGCGCGCACGCCGACAACGCTGTCGGGGCCGACCAGCGCCGGAGCGACGACGCGCCCGTCGATTCGCGCGCTCTCGGAGACGGCCAGGCCGGCCTGGCCGAGCTGGCTCCCGGCCTCGGTGCTCACGTTCCGTTCGAGGATGTCGAACGTCGCCTGCAGGTAGCGCTCCGGCGTCCCGATGTCCAGCCAGTAGCCGCTTGACTCATACCCGAAGAGCCCGTGTCCAACCAGCCGCGGGAACACCTCGCGCTCGATCGAGACGGTCGAGCCGGCCGGCGGCATCGTGTCGAGCACGTCGCGCTCGAGGATGTAGGCGCCCGCGTTGACGAGGTTCGTGTCGATCTCCTGGTCCGGCCCGGGTTTCTCGACAAACTCGCGCACAGAGCAGTCGTCGTTACGGCGCACGAGGCCGTACGCCGACGGGTCCTCGACCCCGATCAGTGCCAGCGTGGCCCGGGCCCCGGTGCGTTCGTGCTGCTCGAGCTGGGCCGTCAGGTCCATGTCGGTCAGCACGTCGCCGTTGAGCATGAAGAAGCGCTCGTCGAGCAACTCCTCGGCGAACTTCAGCGCGCCGCCGGTGCCGAGCGGCTTACGCTCCTCGAGGTAGCGCAGCCGGATGCCGAGACGTGAGCCGTCGCCCATCACCCGTCGTACGCCATCGGCCATGAACCCGCACGAGAGGATCACGTCATCGACGCCATGGCTGTGGAGCCATTCGAGCATGTACGACACGAACGGGCGGTCGACCAGCGGTACGACCGGCTTGGGCATCGTCGAGGTCAGCGGGCGCAGGCGGGTGCCCTCCCCGCCCGCGAGGATCAGGGCTTGCATGCCGTCGTTACCGTCCGATGCCCTCGTAGGTGAGGCCGGCCTCGCGGACCGAGGCGGAGTCGACGAAGTTGCGCCCGTCGACGACGAGCCGACCGCGCATCGCGCCGGCGACCTCACCCCAGTCGAGCTCGGCGAACTCGGGCCACTCGGTCACGATGATGCAGGCGTCGGCGCCGCTCACCGCCTCGAGCGAGGAGTCGGCGAACTCCACCCCGACCATCAGCTTGCGCGCCTCGGCTTCGGCGATCGGGTCGTACGCCCGTACGTGCGCGCCGTCGGCCTGCAGCCGCGCGGCGAGCACGAGCGACGATGCCTCCCGCATGTCGTCGGTGTTTGCCTTGAACGCCAACCCCAGCAGGCCTACACGCTTGCCGACGAGCGAGCCGAGGTGCTTCTGCAGCTTGCCGATCACGCGGCGCTTCTGCAGCTCGTTGACCTCGATCACCGCCGTCAGCAGCTGGAAGTGGTAGCCGGAGTTGCCCGCGAGCTGCTTGAGCGCCGAGACGTCTTTTGGGAAACAGTTCGAAGCCGTCAGCCCACCAGTCGCGACGACGGTGTGGGCGTACACGACCTCCATCGAGTAGACGCTGCCGGAGTACGGGTGGCGCTCGGTCGAGGTCACACGGGCCCATGCCGGTCCATCGCCGAGGCGCCTGTAGCCCGTCGGCGCGATCCGCTTGCGCTGGCGGCCGATTGATGCGAGCACGCCTGGCCGGTCGCGCTCCGGGACGAGCCGGATCGCGCGCTCGACCTGGTCCGCGCCGGCGATCCGAATCCCGTACGTCTCCGCGGTCGACATTGGTGTCCGTCCAACTCGTTGCGACGCCACCACGCCGAGATCGCCGAGCAGCCGCAGGACGCCGTCAGCCAGCTCACGGCTGATCGTTCCATACTCGATGACGACGCTGGGCCCGCCGTTCACCAGCGACCACGACCGGTCGCCCTCGAACAGCGCCGACAGCAGCGCCCACTTCGCCGGATCCGGCTGATCCCAGATGAGGTCCGGCAGGCGTTGCTCGTGGCACGTGCGGCCGAGACCGAGGACCTGGGTCCACCACGTCGCGAGCAGTCGCGAGCGAACGACTACCTGTCTCGCGGTTGGGGTCGTGTACACGCTCGCTCGAACGTTCTGCCGCAACCAGTAGGCCACCACCTCATCGACGAGGTGCTCCTCACGCGTCGGATGCAACGTCCAGGCCAACGTCCCATGAGTGCGCTCGATTGACGTGTGTCCCTCGGCCAGGTACAGCCCGACGACCCGCCAGAGTGACTCATCGACCGTCACCTCGCTGCGAGGCTGGTTGCCGTTCTTCGTCGTGCTGATCGTCGATCCCTCGACCGGGATCCCGGCGAGCGCCAACTCGTCCCAGCGCATCGTCCCGGTCCGCTTCACCTCGCCCGTCCGCGACCCCACAGAGCTCGACCGCGCGAACACGCGCCGTCGCTCCTCGAGCGGCCACCGCACGAGCTCGTCGACGCGCTCCCGGCTTGGGCGCACGATCAGCTGCTCTGGCGCCAGCTCCGCGGCGTCGACCGCGGACATCAGCGACGCGACCTTCGTTCCCTCCCACTCCTCGCCGCGACCCATGGCGAGCGGAACCCAGTCCTCCTGGGTCAGATCGCACGCGAGCTTGAATTGCGGATCGCCGCCGCAACCATCGCCGACAATCCAGCCGTGGTCCGGGGTGCATCGCACGCGACGGCCCATCTTGGTGCGCAGTTCAACAAGCTCGCCGTCGTATTCGCGGCGCGTGACGCACATCACCGGCAGGAACTGGGGCTCCTCGCCGCCCGGGACCCACGACAGCACCTCGAGGTTGTGCGGCTCGATCACACCGGGCTCGTACTCGTCGTGCTCGTGCTCGAGCCGCTGCCACAGCTGCTCGAAGCTCATCAGCGTGGTCCGGCCTGTCCGCCGGACAAGAAGGGTCTCCTCTGGCGCGAAGCATGAGCCACCGAAGCCAATGCCCGGCTTGAGGAAGTGCGTGCCGATCCGCTGGTCGAGCCCCATCCCGCGGGCCACCTCGAGCACGTCGGCGCCGGTCTCCTCGCACACGTTGGCGATCTCGTTGATGAACGAGATCTTGGTCGCCAGGAAGGCGTTCGCGGCGAGCTTGATCATCTCGGCGCTCGCGATGTCCGTGCGGACGAGCGGGGCGCCGAGCGGCGCGTACAGCTCGACGACGGCGTCACCGGCCCAGTCGCCTTCGTCTCCGATGACGACGCGATCGGGCGTGCGGAAGTCCTCGAGTGCGGAGCCCTCCTTGAGGAACTCGGGGCACGAGACGTATGCAAACCCCTGCTTGCCGTCGGCGTCGAGCATCCGCCGGATCGCGGCACCGGTGCCGACCGGCACCGTCGATTTCATCACGAGCGCATGCGCGCCCGAGTCCGGCATCGCGTCGACGACGGCGTGCACCGCCGAGAGATCGGCGTCGCCCGAGTAGGTCGGCGGCGTCCCGACGGCGACGAACAGCAGCCGCGCCGCCTCGAGCGCCGGACCCAGCTCGGTCGAGAAGTGCAGCAGCTCACGATGGGCCACGATCGAGTCGGCGAGCCCGGGCTCGTAGATCGGCACCTCGCCGCGACGCAGCATCGCGATCTTCTCGGCGTCGATGTCGACGCACCAGACCTCGTTGCCGAGTTCGGCAAATCCCACGGCGGTGACGAGACCGACATATCCGGTCCCGATCACGGCGATCGGTTCGCGCGTCGAGGGGCTCATCGAACAGACCAGGCTAGCGGGACATGACCGAACAGCGCGCCGCTGTCACCGCGCGAGCGTCAGCGAGGCCGCGATCCCCAGCATCTGCTGGTTGGAGAGATCGAGACTGAGCGTGTTGGAAACCCAGTAGACGCCGTGCGGCGTGCGCCACGCGACGAGCCTCAACTTGCCGCCGTCGAAATGCAGCTCGAGCCGCTTGCCGGCGATCACTCGGATCTCGGACGGGCTCGACAGGATCGGCGCCTCGCGCCAGGTCGTTCCCTGCACCCCGTAGAACTGGCCGAGCGTCGCGTTGTACGCGAGCACGAGGCGGTAGGACGCGTGCGGCCGGCCCCGTGGGTCGCGCAGCTCGTAGGCGCGGGGGTATTCGCCCGCGGCCGGGCCTTCGTACGTCGTCCCGGACGCGATCATCCGCGGCACGTACACCGGCAGGCTGCTGCGCATCGCGGCCGCCTGCGCCTTGCCGTCGGTGGGGTCGGATTCGAGCCCGGCAGTCGGGGCGCGCGCCGAGCGCGCACTGTGCGGCCTGCCGGCCGCGCCGGCGCTCGAGGCGCTCGAGGCGCTCGATGGGGCCGGCGCCGTCTTGATGACCCTCATGAACGACCTGTAGGCGGCCGCCTCGGCCTGCGGCGTCGCGGTGACGTAACACGGTGCCGGCGGGTTGCAGGGCAACAGGATTGCCGGGAAATGCACCTCCCGAATCGCGTGGCCGTCCGCGAACGCGACGAGGTTGAACAGGTTGATGAGACCGTCGACCGAGTGCAGGTTGGCGTCAGTCTGCGTGTAGCGCCCGAAGATCTTCAGGAGCTTGTCCCGGTCCTCGATCAGCCGCGTCTGACCGTATTGGTTCTTGGCATCGCGGATGAAGTCCTGCTGGCGGGCCGAGCGCACGATGTCGGTGTCGGTGTGCCGGTAGCGGACGTACGCGAGCGCGGCGTCGTCGCACAGCTTCTGGTAGCCGGCCTGAATGTCGATGTTCGAGTAGTTCGTCGCCTCCGTCCCGAGGTTCAGGTTGTAGTAGCGGCGGTCGACGTCGGTGTAGACGCACCCGATCGCGTCGACGAGCTTCTTGAAGCCGAGGAAGTTGATGTCGACGATGTGGTTGACCTTCAGCTGCGAGAAGACGTCGTGCTGAAGCGTCTTGATCACGAGGTTCGGCCCGCCGAGCGGGTAGGAGGCGTTGATCTTTGCGGTCTGGGCGAAGCCCGTCGGCAGCGGAATATTGACCTGCAAATCGCGCGGAACCGAGATCACATTGATCGTGTCCGAGTCGCCGTTGATCCGGACGAGCATGATCGTGTCGGAGTTCGCCGCGCTCTGCGGCTCGCCGGCGCGGTGATCGGAGCCGAGGATCAGGATCGTCTGCGGCTGCCCGGGCTGCGGGACCTGGACCCTCGGATGCACGATCGACGGCGCGGTGAAGTAGCTCGTGATCGTCTTGACCTCGAGCAACCCGGCCACCGCCGTCGCCGCAGCGGTGCAGGTGACGACGAGCACGCCGGCGAGCGCGAACCGCCACAGCGCCCCACCGCGCGAGCGTGGCAGGAAGAACCTCACGCGAGCCCGCCCTCGATCGCACGCAGCCCCGGCTCGTCGTCCGGTGGCTCGGACGAGCCACCCTCCAACCAGCCGGATGACATCTGGCCCGCCCCATCAGGCGAGGCTGGATGCCAAGCGGGCGGCAGCCAGATGGGGACGGCGCGCACGAAATCGGCCAGCGCGCGACGGTACCGGGCCAGCGACGAGATCGACACCCACTCCTCCGGCCCATGATGGCCGCCGCCGGCGGGGCCGAACTCGACCGCGAGAATCCCGGCATCGATGAACGCGGCTGCATCGGACGCGCCGTCGCGCCCGACGCTCATCACCTCGCCGCGCGAGGAGCGCTGGACGGCCTCTCTGAGCGCCCGCACGTACGGATCCGTGCGCGACACCGAGACCGGCGGGTAGATGAACGTCCGGGTCACCTCGAGCCCTTCAACACCGCGGACCTGCTCGAGGATTGCTTCGGGATCCTGGTTGGGGAGATAGCGGATGTCAACCGCCATCGCGCACAGGTCCGGGACCATGTTGAGCGCGCGCCCGCCCTCGATCCGTCCGAGGTTGATCGAGGGTCGATCGAACATCTCCGAGGACTCGCGCGCGAACGGCAGCGACTCGATGCTCCTGAACGCGTCGATCGCCTTGAGCACGGCGTTGTCGCCGAGCCACGGCGTCGAGCTGTGGGCCGCGCGGCCCTGGACCTCGATCCGCATCGCGAGGACGCCTTTTGCCTCGACGCCGATGTGCATGTCGGTCGGCTCGCCGGTGATCGCGAAGTCTCCGCGCAGGGCGAGCGGGCCCTGTTTGAGGATCGCGTCGGTCGAGCGCTCGTCGATCTCCTCGGACTCCTCGTCAGGGACGCAGACGAGGAGCACGTGCACGCGCGACTGACGCTCGACGTCCTTGAGCGCGCACATCATCGCGGCGAGACCGCCCTTCATGTCATACGCGCCGCGCCCGATCAGCCGGTCGCCGTCGATCACCGGCTCGAACTGCTCAGCGCGACCCGGCACAACATCCAGATGCCCGTGCAAGATCACGCAAGGGATATCGGGTGCCGCGGCGGCACCGACTTCGGCGAGGAGCACCGGCAGGCCGTTGTGATCGTGACCACGCACTTCGATGTCGCGGGATTCGAGCCAACCCTTGACGAATCCTGCGGCAGCGATGAGCTCCTCGGCCCGCGAGGTGTCGTACGAAATCAAGCGCTCCGCAAGGATTCGCTCGTCCAGCATCGTCCTAGAATAGGCCCGGGAGGCAGTCGATCAGCTCAACCGACCGTCAGGACTGAGCGATCTGCAGGAAGCGCTCGAGCCGGCGCTTGTCGCGCTCGGCCACGCGACGGCGCTCGGTATCGTCGCCGGCCGCCTCGAGCTCGCGCTCGGCGCGCTGGAGGCGATCGCGCAGGTCGGCGGCGTCCAGCGCGCTCGGCGGGTACGCCTCTTCGACGAGCAGCAACGCGCGGTTGTCCGCGACCTGCATGTACCCCTCGGCCTGCGCGAACCGGACGCACTCGGACTCGGTCGTGTACAGACGCAGCTCCGTCGGATTGAGCATCGCCAGCAGCGGCGCGTGGTGAGCGAGGACGCCGATCGATCCGGTCGCGGTCCGGGTCGAGACCATCTCGACCTCGTCGTTGAACACCTCACCCTCGGGAGTGAGGACCTCGACCCGGAACTTCGTTCTTGGCACCGGAGTCCCGCCCTAGTCGCGCTTGGCGTCCTCGACGACCTCGTCGATCGTGCCCTTCATGAAGAACACGCGCTCTGGTAGGTCGTCGTGCTTGCCGTCGAGGATCTCCTTGAAGCCGCGGATCGACTCGGCGATCGGGACGTACACGCCGGGCGTGCCGGTGAACTGCTCGGCGACATTGAACGGCTGCGACAGGAACCGCTCCAGCTTGCGCGCCCGGTTCACCGTGAGGCGGTCCTCGTCGGAGAGCTCGTCGATGCCGAGGATCGCGATGATGTCCTGTAGCTCGCGGTATCGCTGGAGCACCTGCTTGACGCTGTTGGCGACGCTGAAGTGCTCCTCGCCGAGGATCTCCGCCTTGAGGATCGTCGAGGTCGAGTCAAGCGGGTCGACCGCGGGGTAGATGCCCTTTTCCGCGATCGAGCGCGACAGCGTCGTGGTCGCGTTGAGGTGCGCGAACGCGGAGGCCGGCGCCGGGTCGGTGAGGTCGTCGGCGGGAACGTAGATCGCCTGGATCGACGTGACCGAACCCTTGCGGGTCGAGGTGATCCGCTCCTGCAGCTGGCCCATCTCGGACTCGAGCGTCGGCTGGTAACCCACCTGCGAGGGCATCCGCCCGAGCAGCGCGGAGACCTCCGAGCCGGCCTGCACGAACCGGAAGATGTTGTCGATGAACAGCAGCACGTCCTGCCCCTCCTGATCGCGGAAGTACTCCGCCATCGTCAGGCCGGACAGCGCGACCCGCATGCGGGCGCCGGGGGGCTCGTTCATCTGCCCAAAGACGAGCATCGTCTTGTCGATGACCCCAGACTCCTTCATCTCGAGCCACAGGTCGTTGCCCTCGCGCGAGCGCTCGCCGACCCCGCAGAAGGCCGACAGGCCGCCGTGCTCCTGCGCGAGGTTGTGGATCAGCTCCTGGATGATCACGGTCTTGCCGACCCCGGCGCCGCCGAACAGGCCCACCTTGCCGCCCTTCGCGTACGGCGCGAGCAGGTCGATCACCTTGATGCCGGTCTCGAACATCTCCGTGGTCGGGGTGAGCGCCTCGACCGTCGGCGCGTCGCGGTGAATCGGCCACCGCTCCACATCGGCGGGAACCTCCTCGCCGAGGTCGATCGGGTCGCCGAGCAGGTTGAAGATCCTCCCGAGCGTGGCGCGACCAACCGGCACCGTGATCGGCGCGCCCGTATCGATCACTTCGGTCCCGCGCGAGAGGCCGTCGGTCGTGTCCATCGCGACGGCACGGACGCGGTCATCGCCGAGATGCTGCTGGACCTCGCAGACGAGCCACGGGTCGATCTGGGCGGCGAGATCGAGGTCCTCCTCGGCATGCGTGATCTCGGGCCGGCGGATCCGGATCGCATAGTTGATCTCTGGAAGCTTGTCCGGGAACACGGCCTCGATCACGACGCCCTGGATCTCCTCGATCCGGCCGATGTTCTCGGTACCGCTCTCCCCCGCTGCTGGGGTCTCTTCTGTCAGTGCCATACGTATCTCCAGTCTAGGTGGTGCCCTACCCAGCGAGGCCTTCCGCGCCGGCGACGACTTCCATGATCTCCTGCGTGATCTCCGCCTGACGGGCCCGGTTCATCTCGAGCGTCAGGTCCTCGATCAGCCCGCCCGCGTTGTCCGAGGCGTTGCGCATCGCGGTCATGCGCGCGCCGTGCTCGGACGCTGTGGACTCGAGCAGCGCTCGGTAGATCGAAATCTCGACGTAGCCGGGGACGAGTCGCGTGAGGATCTCCTCGGGGTCGGGCTCGTACTCGACGAGCGCGCGGTGCCCCGACTCGTTGGCGGATGCATTGTCGGCGTCCTCATCGCCGTCCTCGAGGATCGTCGCCTGCTGAAGCGGCAGCAGCGTCTCGCGCCGGACGACCTGCGAGATCGGGGAGATGTAGCCGTTGTAGAACACCTCCACCTGGTCGACCTCGTTGTCCACGTACGCCGCCATCAGTCGTTCCGCGATCCGGCGAGCGTCGGCGTAGGACGGGCGATCGGTGAACCCGGTGAAGCTCTCCGCGGGCTCGAGTCCCCGGAACGCGAGCGACGACGCCGGGCGCCGGCCCGAGGCGAAGTACATCGCCGTGCGCCCTCCGGCGGTGTGCTCGCGCCCGGCCGCCACGCCCTGGCGGACGATGTTGGAGTTGAACGCGCCGGCCAGCCCGCGATCCCCTGCAACGAGCAGCAGCCCGACGGAGCGGACCTCCTCGTGCTCGGAGAGAATCGGCAGCCGCGGCACGTTGCCCGCCGCCTCGGCCGCCTGCCGAGTCATCCGGCGGATCGCGCCGGCGTACGGCCGCAGCGCCTCGATCCGCTGCTCGGCACGACGCAGCCGGGCAGCGGCGACCATCTCCATCGCCCTCGTGATCTTCTGGATGTTCTTGACCGCGGCGATGCGGTTGCGGACGTCACGCTGCGAGGTGGCCATCGGCTTGTGGGGTGGGGGCGGCTACGCCGCCTCCCGCCCCTCCTCATGCTGTTGCCCGGGCTGGGTCTCCCGCCCCCGCGGCGCGTCGGCAGTGCCGTCGTCGATCGGGTGACCCTCCTCGTCGAGGTCATAGCCGAAGTCCTCGGCGTAGGTCTGGACCGCCTTCTCCACCCCGGCCTGGGTCTCGTCGCTCCAATCGCCGTCCGCGATCTTCGCCAGCAGCTCGGGCTCGTTGCCACGCACCGACTCGGTCAGACCCGCGAGGAACTTGTCGACCTTGTCGACCGTGATCCGATCGAGATACCCGTTCGTGGCCGCGTAGATCTGGACGACCTGGTCCTCGACCGGCATCGGGTGGCGCTCGGGCTGGTTGAGCGTCTTCACGAGCCGCTCGCCGCGGGCGAGCGTGCGCTGGGTCTCGGGGTCGAGCTCTGAGCCGAACTGCGCGAACGCCTCAAGCTCGCGGTACTGCGAGAGCTCGAGCTTCAGCCGGCCGGCCACCTTGCGCATCGGGCCGATCTGGGCGTTGCCGCCGACGCGCGACACCGAGATGCCGACGTTGATCGCCGGACGCACGCCCGAGTAGAACAGCTTCGGCTCGAGGAAGATCTGGCCGTCGGTGATCGAGATCACGTTCGTCGGGATGTACGCAGAGACGTCGCCGGCCTGCGTCTCGATCACCGGCAGCGCGGTGAGCGAGCCACCGCCGAGATCGTCGTTGAGCTTCACAGCGCGCTCGAGCAGCCGCGAGTGCAGGTAGAACACGTCGCCCGGATACGCCTCGCGACCAGGCGGTCGGCGCAGCAGCAGCGACATCTGCCGGTACGCGTATGCGTGCTTGGTCAGATCGTCGTAGATCGCGAGCGCGGCCTTGCCGTTGTAGAGGAAGTACTCGCCCATCGCGCACCCGGCGTACGGCGCGAGGAACTTGATCGGCGCGGCCTCGTCGGCCGCTGCCATCACGATGATCGTGTTGTCCATCGCGCCGGCCTCCGCGAGCGTGTTCGCGAGCGCGACGACGGTCGCCTTGCGCTGGCCGATCGCGACGTACACGCAGATCAGGTCACGGTCCTTGTTGTTGATGATCGCGTCGATGCCGATCGCCGTCTTGCCGGTCTGGCGGTCGCCGATGATCAGCTCGCGTTGGCCCCGGCCGATCGGGATCATCGAGTCGATCGCCTTCAGGCCGGTGAGCATCGGCTCCTTCACCGGCTGGCGCTGGACAACGCCCGGCGCCTTGTGCTCGGCGGGCCGCGTCTCGGTCGCGGCGATCTCGCCCTTGCCGTCGAGCGGGTTGCCGAGCGGGTCGACGATCCGGCCGAGCATCTGCTCGCCGACCGGGATCTCGAGCAGGCGCTTGGTCCGCCTGACCGTGTCGCCCTCGACGATCTTTTCCCACTCGCCGAACAGCACGGCACCGACGTTGTCGGACTCGAGGTTGAGCGCGAGGCCGGTCACGTCGTGCGGCAACTCGAGCATCTCGAACGACATGCAGTTCTCGAGCCCGTGGATGCGGCAGATACCGTCGGCGACGGATAGCACGGTCCCGACCTCGGTGAGGTCGGCGCTCGAGGTGTCGAGTCCTTCGATCCGGCTCTTGAGGATTGAGGTGATCTCGTCGGGCTTGATCTGCATTGAGCTTGCTCCTTGACCGCGCGGCGACCCGGTGGCCTAGGCCTGCGCGACTTGCTTTCGAAGTTGGTCCAGACGGTTGCGGATCGAGGCATCGAGGATGAAGTTGCCGACGCGCAGGACGATGCCGCCGAGCACGTTGGGGTCGACCTTGCTCGAGAGCTCGACCGTGCGGCCGGTCTGCGCGCCGATCCGCTCGCCGATGCTCTTGACCGTCGACTCGTCGAGTGCGACGGCGCTCGTGACCTCGACCGGCAGCAACTGGTTCTCCTCGTCCCACAGCTCGTCGTACTGCGCGCGGATCCTGAAGATCGCCGGCATCCGGTGGCGCTCGATGAGCGCCTCGAGGAAGTTCATGAACTGCGCGTCGGCCCCGCTGAGCATGCGGTGCAAACCGTCCTTCTTCTCTTGTGTGGAGAAGTACGGCGAGAAGAAGAACACCGCCAGATCGCGGTTCTCGTTCAGCGCATCGGCGAACTGGCCGAGCTGTTCGCGCACCTCGTCGGGGCGGCGGTGCTCCTTGGCCACCTCGAACAGGGAGCGCGCATAGACCTGTGCGATCTCTTCCACGATCGGTTCTCGCTAGTTGTGGTCTCCGGGCGCCAGCGCGGTGAAATCGAGCTCGGAGAGCGCGTCTTCCACGAGGCGCCGCTGGTCGTCCTGCGTGAGCGTCTTGCGGGTGACCTTCTCGGTCGCCATCACGGTGAGGTCGGCGACCTCTCGCCGGATCTCCTGGATTGCGCGCCGGGTCTCGGACTCGATGTCCCGCCGCGTTTGTTCGAGCAGCTGCTCGCGCTTGGACGCCGCCTCGTGCAGTGCGTCGCGCTCGTGCACATCGGCGGCCTTGCGCGCGCGCTCGACGATCTCGTCCGCCTGTCCCCGGGCCTCGCGCAGCCGCTCGCGGTACTCCGCGAGCAGTTCGTCCGCCTCCTGGCGGGTGCGTTCGGCCGCGTCAATCGAGTCCTCGATCGCGTGTTGGCGGCGATCCAGCGCCTCGGAGATCCGGGGGAACGCGAGCTTGGCGAGCACGATGATCGAGATTCCAAAGAGCAGCAGCGTCCAGACCATCAAGCCCACGTTGGGCGTGATCAGGAAACCGCCGCTGGAAGCAGTGACGGGCATCGGACTACTTCAACACCCAGGACAGCAGACCGGCGACGAGGCCGTAGAAGAAGCACGCCTCGGTGAGCGCGAACCCGAGCCACTGGATACTCGTGATCTCGTCGCGCATCTCGGGCTGGCGCGTGACCGCCTCGATCACCTTGCCGAAGATGAAGCCGATGCCGATTCCGGCGCCGACGGCGCCGAGTCCACCGCCGATCCCGATTCCAAGGCCCGCGCTGACGCCAGCCGCGATGTGAAAGATGGGTGCAAGCACGTACGTACTCCTTTTTGGATCAGTGATGGGAGACCGCGCTGCCAAGGTAGATGGCAGACAGGGTGGCGAAGATGAACGCCTGCAGCGTGGCGACCAGGCCAAGCTCGAACAGGTACAGCAGGACGCCGGCCGGGAGCGTGAACCAGCCGAGCCAGCTCGCGCCGATGATCACCGCCAGACCGCCGGCCATGAACAGGATGATCATGTGGCCGGCCAGGATGTTGGCGAATAGTCGGACGGTCAGCGAGATCAGGCGCATGAACAGCGAGATCACCTCGAGCGGCGCGATCAACAACAGGATCGGTCCGTGGACGCCCGAGGGGATCAGGCTCTTGAAGTAACCGAAGAATCCATGGGTCCTGAATCCCTCCCAGTTGAACGCGACGAACGTGACGAGCGCGAGCACGAGCGGCACCGACACGTTCGCCGTCGCCGCGTACAGCGCGAACGACGGGATCTGGGCACCGAACAGGTTGAACTTCTCCTCGGTGTTCGTCGGCAGCGGGATGTACCCGATCAGGTTGCAGTACCAGATGAACAGGAACAGCGCGCCGATGTACGGGAACCACCGGGCGGCCATCGAGTCGTCCATGTTTCCGCGCGTGATGTTGTCGCGCATCAGCGAGAACAGCACCTCCGTACCCGTCTGCACGCGGTTCGGACGCGCCCGCATTCGGCGAGCGACGAACATCATCGTGAAGATCGTCAACACCGCCGCGATGAACAGATACAGAACCGCGCGATTGATGCTGAAGACGCCGAGGTTGACCCAGTTGTCGAGCTTGAACTCGTTCTGAGGCTGGAACTCGTTGTTCTTGTGCGTCGTGACGCCGAAGATCAGCAGCAGCAGAATCAGCCCGAGGACGTAGAAGGCTCCGATTCCGAGCAGGATCTTCTTCGTGTTGCTCATCGCGACCTCGGTCTCGTTGACGCCGATACAGCGAGCTGGACGGTGAACGCAAAGACGATCACGAGCAGCGCCGTGAGCCCGGCGTCCTTGCCGGCGCCCTGCCGCACGGCGATCACCGTCAGCGCGAGCGCGAACAGGCGGCCGAGCATGTACGCGAGCCTGAGCGTGACCTGGCTCGACTGGTTCTTGGTCGCCGATGCCGCGTGCTCGACGGCGACCCCGATCGCTCGCAGCGCGATCCAGACGGCGCCGGCGATGCCGTACCCGGCCGCCGGCACGCCGATCAGCAGCATGATCGGCGCCGCCACGACGATCAGCACGACGTCGAAGTAGCGCAGAAGTGTCACCGGCTCAGAGACCGCGGAAGCGCCTAGCGACAACGGCGATCCCCGCGAAGAATCCGACGACGAAGCCGAGCAGGAGCAGCGGCACGACCGCCCCGACGAGCGCGCCGAGCGCGGCGCCCACTGCGGCGCACATCGCATTGACCGCAAGCATCAGGGCTCCGGCGCCCGCTGCGTCCCGTCCTGTGAATGGGGGACGGCTGTCTGTCATCGCTTTGACGAAACCTGTTCACGCTGTGTTCACGCTGGGCACGGAGAGTGGAGGAGCCGGAAGGGTACCGGCGCGGCAACGGTCCGCCGTTCCCGGCAAGTCGCCGCAATGGCAGTCGGCGGAAACCCGCTTTTTCGGCGAGCCGACGAGGCCGCCAAGCTTAGCGGTTTTTAACGCAGCGAGAGCTTCGGTAGCTGACCCTCGGCCCACAGGGCCGCGATTCCGGCCCGCGGCAGTCCGAACGTCCCCTCGTACACGAGGAAGCGCGGCTCCCAGCGAGGGAAGAACTTCGCGTTGAAGCGGTACAGGCTCTCGATCTGAAAGAACCGGTTGCCAAGCGTGACGAGCTTGCCGAGCACGCGCTCGGAGCGCTTCTCGGGGCTGTGCATCCACCGCGCGAACGCGGCGAAGTTGAGCGACATCTCGGTCAGGCCCCGGTCCTTGAGCGACTCGACGGCCTTGACGACCATGAACTCGGTCAGGCCGTTCGGCGTGGCGGGATCGCGGCGCATGAACGACAGCGACACCGTGTCACGGCCGTAGACGGGGACGAAATGCAGGACTCCGCTTACCGCGTCGCCCTCGTCGCGGGCGAGCAGGACGAGCGTGTCGTGACCCTCCGGGCCGCGGATCGAGTCCATCGCCATCGAGAAGCCGCGTTCCGGGGCGCCCTCGCGCCCGGCCTCGAGCACGCGATCGACCTGCGCGAGCGTGCCCGGGTTCAGCGCGCTCAGCTCGCACAGCTCGGCGCGGTACCCCGCCTTCGTGAGACGACTGACGGATTGGCGGATCTTGCGGATCGGGCGCCCCTCGAGCGAGAACCGCTCCAGGTCGATGATCGCTTCGTCGCCGAGGTAGAGGGTCTTGAGGCCGAGCTGCTCGTACAACGGGCACAGCCGCTCGCTGGCGCCGACCGCACCGAGCTTCAGTCCGCGGGTGTCGGCGAACCCCCGGAGGTCTGTGAGCAGGCGCTCGAAGGTCTCCGGCGGGCCGACCGGGTCGCCCGAGAGCAGCAGTACCCCGTTCTCGATCCGGTAGCCGACAAATGCGCTTCGGTCGGCGCTGAAGAAGTACTGCTTGTCCGCGCGCAGCTTGAAGAACGACAGCGTGTCAGTGCCGTAGTCGCGGACCAGCTGAGCCGCGGCCGCGCGCGCGCCCGGGCTCGGCAGCAGCCGCGGCGCGGCGAGCGGCCGGAAGATGACGTACGCGATCGCGACGATCGTGCCGAATTCGATCACGTGGACGGCCAGCGGGATCCAGGCGAAATGGTGGTGGTAGTGGATCGGGCCGCTCTGCCACTGCAGCAGATCACCGGTCTCGTGGACGATCAACGTCATCGACGGGTGCCCCTGGGACGCCCATGTTGCCAGCGCGGCGGCTCCGAGACCGGCAAGGCCGATCAGAGGTACGCGCCAGATCGCCGAGCGCAGCGTGATCGGGTCGTGACGGACGGTGAACGCGCTCCCTCCGGCGAGCAGGATCGCCGCGGTCGCCCAGGTGATCGCGGTTTCCTCGAAGTCGAACCCCTTCAGGAGGTCGAACAGCCCGAGCACCAACATCAACACGATCGCCGCCTCCCACGCCCGGCGCCGGCGCTTGAGCAGGTAGGGCGCGACGACCAGCAGCGCGAGCCCCGCCGGCAACGCGAGTGCGTGGAACAGCCGCATCGCTTCGACCGGCTCGATATCGAGCAGCAGGTGGCCCCGCCAGCGGATGTTCGGCGTCAGCGCCGAGGCCGTGTTGACAAGCCCGACGAACGCCGCGGCAAGGGCGGCAAGGCGCGGCAGCCAGCGAGAGAAGCTTGGTGGGAAAACGCTCACAGAGTCCAGTCGATACGGCCGTCGGTACACCCTGCGCCGCGAGAGCCGATAGCAGGCGTATGGCGCGCCGCTGTCCGACGTTACGCTGGAATGTACAGCGCCGCGTGGCGATCGTTACGTCGGTGATCGTGGCAATCGTCACAGGTTGGGGCTCCTCGGCGGCGACCGGCGCGCCCTATCTGCCGCCGCCTGGCAAGGTGTTCGCGGGCGTCGCCGGGCAGCCCCACCGTGGAGCCACTCATCCGAGGCGCACGCTGGGACAGCGACAAGCGCCCCGGTTTGAGGTTAGACCGCCTTCGCCGGCTCGGGGAGTTGTGCCGGCGCAACGGTGTCGTGCGGCTGTCGGCCCGGCAGGAACCACGTCAGGATCAGCGCCAGGACCGGCAGGACGACGAGCAGTTCGAACACGGCTTTGAGTCCGTGGGCGTCGGCGATCAGCCCGAGCAGCGGCGCGCCGACGCCGCCGAGACCGATCGACAGCCCGATCGTGACGCCCGCGGCGACGCCGAGACGGCCGGGCAGGTACTCCTGCCCCATCACGATCGTGACCGCGAACGTCGCGATCGTCGCCGCTCCGGTCAGGGCCGCGATCACGACGCCCAGCGCCGGCCCCGCCACCAGGAACGCGGCGATCAGCGGCGGCAGCAGGATCATCGACCCGGTGAGCACGGTGCGGCGGCCGACGCGATCCGCCAGCGGGCCGCCGACGAGCGTCCCGACGGCGCCGCCGAGCAGCATCGCCGCCAGCGCCGTGTTCCCGTAGGCCTTGCTGACGTGTTGGACGTTGACATAGAACAGCGGGATGAACGTGACCAATCCGAAGTAGACGAACGAGCGCAACGCGATCACGCCGGCCAGCAGCGTGAACGGCCCCCACGCCTCGTGGTGATCGCCCTTCTGGACGCGCCCGGCCACGACATCGGTGCGGAATGTTCGCAGCCGCGGCAGCTCGTGCGCGAGGACGGCCGCCATCACGCACGTCGGGATCAGCACGAACACCGTGCCGCGCAGGCCGAAGATCAGCATCAGCGGGGTCACGAGCACCGGCCCGAGCGCAAACCCGATGTTGCCGCCGACGCTGAACAGGCTCATGCCGCTCGCGCGGCGGGCGCCCGACACGTAGTTGGCAAACCGCGATCCCTCGGGGTGGAACGCGGCGACGCCGATGCCGCTCACGACGATCGCGGCGAACGTGAGGGCGTACGTCGGCGCCCAGCCCGCGAGCGCGACGCCGAGGCCTCCGAGCGCCGGGCCGAGCGGCATCAGCCACGGCAGCGAGAGGCGGTCGGAGACGTGACCGAACAGCGGCTGGATCACGCTGCTGGAGATCGTCGCCGCGAGCACGAGCGCCGACGCGGCGGCGTAGCTCAGGTGGTCCTTCGCGATCAGGAACGGCAACAGCGCCGGGATCGCGCCCTGCGCGATGTCCGTGAACATGTGGCCGGCGGACAGGGTCGCCATCGCGCGCCGGTCAACGCCCGCGCGCGCGGCGCCGGCGGCGCCCACGGACGCGGCGCCCGTGGGCGGTGTCACTCCGAGAGCTCCTTCAGCCGCCGGTGCACGAGGCGGCGCTTGTCGACGAGCTCCTTCTCGAGCTGCTCCAGCTCGCGCCGGCGTCCGCGCACGAGGTCGAGCTGAGTGGCAATGTGTCCGAGCGATTGAGTGAGCAGCTCCTGGCGGATCGCGGGGTCCTCGGTCTGCTGATACTCCCGTCGGATCTCGGCTCGCGCGGTTTCGGCATCGAGCAGCGTCGAGAGCTGCTCGAGCGAGAGACCGAGCAGGTCGCGCAGCCGCACGATCTCGTTGATCCGGTCGACGTCGGCCTCGGTGTAGCAGCGGTGCTTGCCCTGCGTCCGGTCCGCTGCGCCGGGCAGCAGGCCGATCTCCTCGTAGTAGCGGATCGTCCGCGGGGTCGTCCCTGTCAGCTCGGCGACCTCGCCGATCCGCAGCCGCTCAGCGGTGGCGCTCATGACTGCGCGAGCTCCGGTTGTGCGATCGCCGGCTCGGGAACGACGTGCTTGGGCCGGGCGGCGGCGACGAACGCGCCCAGGACCGAGATCGCGCAGAGCGTCCACAGCGCGGTGTGCATGTTCGCGATGAACGGCGTCAGCTGCTCGTTGGAGATGTGGTTGGCAAGCCCGGAGAAGACCTCGAACAGCACGGTCTTCGGCACCGATGAGGTGACGACGGCGAGCACGAACGCGATCGAGATGACCGCGCCGGTGTTCTGCACGAGCACGCGGGCGCCGGCCGCGATCCCCCGCCGGTGCGGGGCGACGACGCCCATCATCGCGGCCGTGTTCGGGGAGTTGAACATGCCGCTGCCGAGGCCGACGATGAACATGAACGCGCCGCTCGCGGCGTACGTCGTGTCGCGTTGGAGCGTCGTCATCAGCGCGAGCCCGAGCGCCGTCACGAGCATTCCGGCGACGGCCATCCCGCGCGAGCCGCGGCGGTCGGCCCAGATCCCGGCGAGCGGCGATGAGATGAGCATCCCGATCGCGAGCGGGGCCAGCTTGATCCCCGCCAGGATCGGCGAGTCGCCCTGGACGCCCTGGAAGTAGAAGACGAAGACGAACATCAGTGCGAACCGCGCCAGCCCGTTGATGAAGGCGGCGGCCGAGGCGGCCGAGAACAGCCGGTTGCGGAAGATGCTCAGGTCGAGCATCGGCGCGCGATGGTGGCGCTCGATCACGACGAACGCCGGCAGGAAGACGGCCGCGGCGACCAGGCCGCCGATCACGACCGGCGAGTTCCAGCCGGAGATCCCGCCCTTCGAGATCCCCAGCACAAGCCCGGTCAGCCCGATCAGGAACGTGATCGTGCCCAGCGCGTCGAATTGCGTGTCCTGCGAGCGTCCCGTGATCTCGTGCAGGATCAGCGCCGCCCACAGGCACCCCACGAGCGCGAACGGCACGTTGAACCAGAACACCCAGTGCCAGCCGATCGCCACGAGCGCGCCGCCGAGCACCGGGCCGATCACGAGCCCGACCGCGGCGACCATCGTGTTCGTCCCCATCGCCAGGCCGAGCTGCTCGCGCGGGAACGAGTCCGTGACGATCGCCGCGGCATTCGCAAACAGGAACGCGCCACCGATCCCCTGCAGGATCCGCCACAGGATCAGCTGCGTCCCGTTGGCCGCGAAGCCCGCCCCGAGCGACGCCACGGCAAACACGAGAAAGCCGGCGATGTAGGCCTGCTTGCGCCCGAACTGATCCGACAGCCGGCCCGCGCTCAGCACGAGCACCGTCGACGCGATCATGTACACGAGGATCACCCACACGAGCTCGAGCAGGCTCGTGTGCAGGGTCCGCTCGAGGTCCGGCAGCGCGATGATCAGCGTGCCCGAGTTGATCGTCGCGAGCAGCATCCCCAGGCTCGTGCACGACAGCGCCCACCACTTGTAGCTGTCGTGATGGGCGTGAACGCCGATGCGGCGAGCTCGGCGGCCCTGCGTGGGGGGAGCTTGCACAGTGGTCAGGACGATCCTCGGTTCGTGTCGCTGTCTCAATGTGATTCTTACGTAAACGTCAGAATATCAAGAGCCGGGTGGCCGGGGTTGTGCGATGCGGTGCGGTGCGGTTGCAATCGCGGGCCTCCTGGGCCGAGCGTGCCGTTCGGGCTGCTGTCGGCTGGCGCCGAGTAGGGGCCTTCGGCCCGAACCGGGTGGGAGAACCGCTCGGTGATGGGCTGGGGAAGGGTGGGTGCTGGGCGCGACGGGCCTGCACAACGTGAAAAAGCTCCACGGCGTCACGACGTTTTGCCAGATAAGCACCGTGGCGGTGCCTTTCGTGAAAACCGTCGAACGCGGCGCGAACTTTTTCACGTTATGCCGCCCGCCGGGGCCGTCGCTCGCGACGGTTGCGCAGGCGCGTGTGCCGCGGACGGGACTCGCGCTCACGGCCGACCGCACGACCAGGGCGGTCCGAGGGCGCCGGTCCCGTCAGGGGCGCACGTGCCGAAGCGGCAAGACACTGCGCCACCTGCTCACGACCCTCGAGGCAGCGCCCACCTACTCGAACGCGGCGACCGTCCCCAGGATCACGAACGTCGCCACCAGGGCCGCCCCCTCGAACACCGACGCCTCGCCGTCGCCGGTGATCTGCCAGACGATCACCGCGGTGCCGAACAGCGCGCCGATGTAGATCGGGTCGATCGCGAATGTGAGCGTCGTGGCGGTCAGCAGCGACACGATCACGAGCAGCGGGTAGAGAAACGCGGCGATCTGCGCGACCGAGTTCTTCACGACCGAGATCGCGAGGTCGGACCGGCCCTTGATCGCGAGCACGATCCCCGCGACGTTCTCGACGGCGTTGCCCGCGATCGCGACGATCACGAGCCCGGCGAACGCCTCCGAGATGTGGAGGGTGTCGATCGTCGGCTGGAGCGCGTGCACGAACCAGTCCGAGACGAACGCCGAGGCGACGCCGGCAACGCTGAGCAGTACGACACTCGTGGTGATCGAGACGCGCGCGCTCTCGGCCTCCCCCTCGGGCCGCGTGTCGGAGCGCAGATACCCGTGCACCCAGAGGCCGTAGACGATCAGGATCGCGACGGCGCCGATGATCGAGATCCCCTTCGTGTGGTGGCTGGCGGGATCGTGCGTCGCGGTCGCCAGCCCGATCAGCACGATGATGAACGTCGCCAGCAGCAGCAGCGTCGCGGTGTCGTTCGGCAGACGGGGGCTGAACCGCATCAGGCCGTCGCGTTCGCGGAGCGCCCCGGCAACGATCACGAGCCCGAGCACGAGCAGCGCGTTGACGAGGATCGACCCGAGGATCGCGGTCTGGGCGACGACGAGCTGGTGGGCGTTCAGGGCGAAGATCACGACGAAGAACTCCGGCAGGTTGCCGAGCGTCGACTGCATCACGCCGGTGATCGCCGGCCCGAACCGCTGGCCGACCTGCTCGGTCGCGAACGACACGACCCAGGCCAGGCCGGCGAGCGCGATCGTCGCCACGACGAACGCGAGCACCTGCGAAACGCCGCTCGCGTACCGAAGCACGCCGGCCAGCACGGTCGCCACCGCGATCCCGGCAAGGATCCCGACCTCTGCGCGCGTGAGGCCCTTCAGCTCAGCGCCCCGTCGTCACGGTGTCATCGTCGGAGTAGGCCGGAACGCAGCAGCACAGGAGCACGAGCGGCTCGGACCCGGGATTCCAGAGCTTGTGCGACGTACCGGGCGGGATCACGACGCAGTCGCCGGCGCTCACCACGGCTTCGTCGGCGCCGAGCCGCATCCGCCCGGCCCCGGCGACGAAGTAGTACAGCTCCTCGGTGCGCGGGTGATAGTGCTCAGCCGTTTCGCCGCCCGGCGGTACGGTCGCCTCCGCGAGGCTCTGGTTGCGCACCGGCGTCCACGCCGGCCCCGCCAGTTCCCTGATCGTCGACCCGTCGAGCGTCGTGAACGATCGGAGGTCGTGGAGGTGTGCCTTCTCCATCGGGCCCACTATCCCACACGCGATCGAACTCGCCGGTCTCCACGTCGTGCCGGACCGCCTCGTCGATCTCGTGCTCCGTTGTGTCGGGGTCGGCCCGCCGCATCATGCGCGCGCGCAGGTTCTTGAACTTGAAGATCTCGAGCACGTACACGAGATAGATCGTGGCCGCGATCGCGACGAGCGCAAACGCGACCATCACGAGCGACCAGCCCAGCCGGTAGTGGTCATGGTGGTCTGAATAGGGCACGAACCGCAGCGCGAGTGCGACCCCGGCCAGCAGCACCGTCCACGCATACAGGAACGCCACGGTCTTGCGCTGGCTGTACCCGATTCGGGCCAATCGGTGGTGAAAGTGGTTGGCGTCGGCCGTCCACGGCTTGCGCCCGTACTTCAGCCGCTTGGCGATGACGAAGCTCGTGTCGAGGAACGGGACCGCGAGGATCACGAGCGGCAGCGCGAGGGCGGCGACCGCGCTGGTCTTCAGCGAGCCGATCACGGCGACGACGCCGAGCAGGTACCCGAGCAGGTTCGAGCCCGCGTCGCCCATGAACACCGAGGCCGGATAGAAGTTGTGAAACAGAAAGCCGAGCGCCGCGCCGGCGCTGATCGCGGCGAGCACCGCAGCGGCGCTCCGCCCGCCCTGCAGGTCGAACGCGATGATCGCGAAGGCGATTCCGTCGATCGTGCAGATCCCGGCTGCCAGCCCGTCGACGCCGTCGCTGAAGTTCACGACGTTCATCAGCGCGACGAGCCAGATCACGGTCAGGACGCCACCCGTGTTCGGGAACTGCAGCGCCCCCACGAACGGGAGGGTCACGTCGGTGACGACCGCTCCTGCTTCGACGGCGATGATCGCCGCCGCGATCTGGCCGAGGAGCTTTGCCAGCGGCGGCAGGTCACGGGCATCGTCGATCGCCCCGACGATCGAGATCAGGCAGGCGCCGGCGATCACCGCCCACGTGTTGACCGTGCCACCCGAGCCGGGAGCTGTGTGCGGCGTGCGCGAGAGCCTGATCGTGTCCGGCATCCAGATCGCGGCCGCAACGAGCACGCCCGCGAGGATCGCCAGCCCCCCCAGCAGCGGTGTCGTGTGCGTCGCCAACCCGCGCTCGCTCGGCATCGCGACCGCGCCGATCCGCCACGCCAGCCGAGCTGCCAGCGGCGTCAGCAGCGCCGCGACGGCGGCCGCGACTACGAAGGCGAAGACAGCGTCCCAGTACCGCATCGACCCGGCGTAGGATGGCAGCCGGGGGCGATTGCTCGCGCTCGCGCCGGGGCTCGTGCCCGGTCGGAGGCCCGAATCACGGCGAGGCGGGGTGCGGGTTCCCACGGATCCGATCCACCCGCGAGTACCGATGCAGCCTCCGCAGGGACAGCTCATCATGGATCTGCGCGCCGGGGAGAGGCGGAGACACCTCACTCGAGAGGAGGTTCTGATGCGGCGGATTCGCATACACACTCCGTCTCCGGCGATGGTGGTCGCGCTCGTGGCGCTGTTCGTTGCCCTGGGCAGCGGCGCATACGCCGCGATCACGCTCCCGGCCAACAGCGTCGGCACCAAGCAGCTGAAGAATCGCGCCGTGACGGCCCAGAAGGTCAAGACGCACTCGCTGCTGAGTTCGAACTTCAAGCCCGGCCAGCTCCCGCAGGGGCCGAAGGGCGACCCGGGACCGAAGGGCGACAAGGGGGACAAGGGCGTCACCGGCGCGAGCGGACCGTCGGGTCCGGGCGCGACGTTCAAGGGGGCGTGGAAGACGACCAACCAGACGATCGGGAGCGGCTGCACCACCTACCTCAACGTCTCGATCTATGCGTCGACTCCGGGCACGGTCATGGTGACCGGTCAGATCTCGATCAACCTCGATCACACGCAGGGGACGGTTGATCTGATGGTCGCTGACCTCGGCACCTGGATCGTGGACTGCGGCAACGCGTCGACGCAGTACGAGCGGCTCATCAACCCGAGTCTCCCGACGGACCCAGCATACGAAGAGACGGCGACGATGGCCCACTACTACACGATCAAGAAGGCCGGCCTCTACACCTATTACATGAACGCCGCAGTGACCGATGGCCAGGATCCGGGCGATCAGTTCAAGTGGGGCACGATGACCGCCGTGTTCTTCCCGAACCCGTAGGTCGCCCCCGCCTCCGCGAGCGCCGCTGCCGAGGCTCAGACGATCGCGGGCGCGCCGAGGCCGGCGTAGAGCGGGTAGCGGTCGGCGATCGCGGCCGTGCGCTCGGTCAGCTCGGCGCGCCGCTGCTCGAAGCCCTCGGGCTGCAGCGCGGTCGCGATGACCTTGCCGATCTCGACGAAGTCCTCGACCTGCAGCCCGCGCGTCGCCAGCGCCGGCGTCCCGATCCGCAATCCCGATGACACGGCCGGCGGGCGCGGGTCGAACGGGACGGCGTTGCGATTGACGGTGATCCCGATCTCCGCGAGCCGGTTCTCGGCCTCCTGGCCGTTCAGCGACGACTCGCGCAGATCGCACAGGACGAGGTGGACGTCGGTGCCGCCGGTCAACACGTTGACGCCGGCGCCCGCGGACAACAGCTCGTTGGCGACCGCGCGCGCACCGGCGACCGTCCGCTCCTGCCGCTCCCGGAACGCATCCGACGCGGCGATCCGCAAGGCGACGGCTTTGCCGGCGATGACGTGCTCGAGCGGGCCGCCCTGCTGCCCGGGAAACACGGCCGAGTTGATCGGCTTGGCCAGCTCCTCCGTGCAGAGAATCATCCCGCCCCGGCCGCCGCCGATCGTCTTGTGGATCGTCGTCGTGACGATCTGCGCGTGCGGGACGGGGTTCGGGTGCAGGTCGGCCGCGACGAGGCCGGCGAAGTGCGCCATGTCGACCATCAGGTAGGCGCCGACCGCATCGGCGATCGCGCGGAAACGCTCGAAGTCGAGGAACCGCGGGTACGCCGACCAACCCGCGATGATCAGCTTGGGCCGGCGCTCGTGCGCGATCTGCTCGACCCCGTCCATGTCGATCAGGCTCGTCTCGCGATCGACGTGGTACGGCGCGATGTCGTACAGGCGGCCGGAGACGTTGATCTTCATCCCGTGCGTGAGATGGCCGCCGTGGGCGAGCTCGAGCCCCATCACGGTGTCGCCGGGCGACAGCAACGCGTGGAACACGGCGGCGTTCGCCTGGGCTCCCGAATGCGGCTGCACATTCGCGTGCTCGGCGCCGAACAGCGCCTTCGCCCGGTCGATCGCGAGCTGCTCGGCGACATCGACGTGCTCGCAGCCCCCGTAGTACCGCTTGCCGGGGTAGCCCTCTGCGTACTTGTTCGTGAGCACCGAGCCCTGGCACTCGAGCACCGATACGGGTACGAAGTTCTCCGAGGCGATCATCTCGAGCGTGCGCTGCTGGCGCTCGAGCTCGAGCGCCAGCACCTCGGCGATCTCCGGATCGACCTCGGCGAGCGGCCGGTTGAAGTAGTCCTGAGGAAGCTCCACTCCCATGCGCACGTGCCGACGATATCAGCGGCAGTGGCGGGCACGATAGCGACCCCCGCCGGCCGCCTCAGCCGAGCGCGTCGCGGAGCTCGTCGCCCCCCACCTGACCGGCTCGGACGACGCTCCACTCCCCCTCGAGCTCGTAGCCCCGCATGTCGACGACGGTCGACGGCGTCCCGGGCAACTCACCGCCGTCGATCACGAGATCGACCGCTCGCAGCAGGAGTTCCGGGACGTCGGCCAGACGCGGCGGATCGGGCCCCCCGGCGCGATTGGCGCTCGACTGCAGTGCCGGCCAGCGGACCTCGGCGAAGCGCTCCACGGCGGGCACCCGCACGCCGAGCGCGCCGGGGTCATCGCCGCATGCAAGCGCGAATCGCCGCGCCGGGTTGGCGAGCAGCAGCGTCAGCGGCCCGGGCAGCATCCGCTGCATCGCCGAGCGCGTGCGGGGGCCGAGCTCGGGCAGCGCCGCCAGTGCAAGGTCGAGGTCGAAGAACATCACCGCGGACGGCTTCGCGAGCGGGCGGCGCTTGAGCAGGTACAGCCGCTCGACCGCGAAGCGGTTGCCCGGGTCGCACGCCAATCCGTAGACCGTATCGGCGGGAAACAGCGCCAGGCCGCCGACAGCGAGGCAGCGCTCGAACGCCTCCGCGTCGTCGGACGACGTGCTCACCGCCGGCCGGTGATCACGCGCTGGTGTCCGGCCAGGTCGCGCAGGCGCCGGATCGCGCCGAATCCGGCCGCGCGCAGCAGCGCCGCGACCTCATCGCCCTGCTCGGAGCCGATCTCGAGCGCGACGTACGGGACGCCGGCGAGCCGGCCGACGAGGCGCCGGATCACCTCGAGGCCGTCGGCGCCGGCGAACAGCGCGTCGCGCGGCTCATACAGCGCGATCTCGGGCGCGAGGACCGCGCCCTCCGCGACGTACGGAAGGTTCGCCAGCACAGCGTCGAACGGCGGAAGCCCGTCGAGCAGATCGGTCCGCACGAGCCGCACCTCGAGCCCGAGTCGGGCGGCGTTGGCGCGCGCGAGCGCGACCGCATCCTCGCTCGCATCAACCCCCCACACCGACAGATCGGGGCGCTCATCCTTGAGCGCCAGGGCGACCGCGCCGCTGCCGGTGCCGACGTCGACGACAGACGCGCTCGCGGGCAGCACGAGGCCCACCTCGACGAGCAACTCGGTCTCCGGCCGCGGGATCAGCACCCGGCGATCGACGTCGAGCTCGATCCGGCGGAACGCGCGGCGGCCGAGGATGTAGGCCACGGGCTCGCGCGCCGCCCGCCGCGCCAGCAGGGCCTCGAACGCCTCGAGCGCCGCCGCGTCCAGCACCCGACCGGCGTCGAGCACGAGGCGCGCCCGGTCGACCCCGAGCACCGCCGCCAGCAGCAGCTCCGCGTCCAGCCGCGGGGTGTCGCATCCGGCAGCGGCAAGGGTGGCTGCGCCACCCCCAAGAACCGCTCGAATCGTCGCGCGACGCTCCAGGGTGGCCTCGCCGTCAGGCAATCGCGCGCTCCTCGAGCCGACGGCGCTTCTCGTCATCCTGCAGCGCGGCCGTCAGCTCGTCGAGCTCGCCGAGCAGGATCGCGTCGAGGTTGTGCACGAGCAGGTTGATCCGGTGGTCCTTGACCCGCTTCTCCTGGAAGTTGTACGTGCGGATCTTCTCCGCCCGCTCGCCGGTCCCGACCTGCGCCTGGCGCGAGGCGTCGATCGACGCCTGCTGCTCAGCCAGCGCGCGCTCGTACAGCCGCGCGCGCAGCACCCGCATCGCCCGCTCGCGATTCTGCAGTTGGGACTTCTCGTCCTGCATCGAGACGACGATGCCGCTGGGCTTGTGCGTGATCCGGACCGCCGAATCGGTCGTGTTGACCGACTGCCCACCGGGCCCGGAGCTGCGGTAGACGTCGATCTGCAGATCGCCGGGATCGATCTCGACCTCGACGTCGTCGGCCTCGGGCAGCACCGCGACGGTCGCCGTCGAGGTGTG
The DNA here is from genome assembly GCA_035524415.1 of Solirubrobacteraceae bacterium. Classification (GTDB taxonomy): domain Bacteria; phylum Actinomycetota; class Thermoleophilia; order Solirubrobacterales; family Solirubrobacteraceae; genus Palsa-465. The sequence continues at coordinate 35,082 of DATKOY010000178.1, forward strand.
GATGCGGCCCTGGGACTCCGTTTCGGGGACGCGCTGGACCCGGTGCGTCCCGCCTTCGAACTTGAACACCGAATACGCGCCGTTGGGTGGGCGGGACTTGATTTCGAACGTGTATGTCCCGTCGCCGACCGACAGCGTCTCGACGGCGAAGCCGCGCCGCTCGGCGTAGCGGGTCAGCATCCGGTAGAGGTCGCCGGCCCACAGCCCGGCCTCGTCCCCACCCGCACCGGGCCGGATCTCGACGATCACGTTCTTGTCGTCGTTCGGATCCCGCTCGACCATCGCCAGGCGGATCTCATCCTCGAGCGACCGGATCTGCTCGCGCGAGGACTCGAGCAGCGCGCGCAGCTCGGGGTCGTCCCCGTCCTCGTCGAGCAGTTCGCGCGCGCCCGCGAGGTCGTCCGCCGCGCGGCGGTACTCGCCCGCGAGCCTCGCAGCCGGCTCGAGCTCGCTGTAGGCGCGGCTCGCGGCCGTGAACCGCTCGCGGTCGGCGATCGCGGCAGGGTCCGACAGCTCCTGCTCGAGTTCGCTGAAGCGCGCCTCGATCTGTGCGACCAGGTCGTCGATCATCGTGAATCGAGTGTAGGCGGCGGGACCGCTACGCGACGACCTCGACGCCGGCCATGTCCGCGGCCGACATCTGGTCCGGCGTCTCGACCGCGAGCACCGACTCGAGCGCCGCGATCGACACCGCAAGCTGGTCGAGACTGGGCTCACGCGTCGTCAGCTTCTGCAGCTGGAGCCCGGGCCACATGATCGCCTGCACCCAGCGCTTGCGCCGGTTGCGCCCCGCCCACTTGATCACCTCGAACGACAGGCCGGCGATCAGCGGCACGCCGAGGATCCGGGTCAGCACGAGCAGCCACCAGGCCGGCAGCCCGATCGGCGCGAACACGAAGATCGCCATGATCATCACGATCAGCAGGAAGCTCGTGCCGCAGCGGGGATGCAGGCGCGAGTACAGCTTCGCGCGCGCCGGCGTCAGCTCGTCGGAGGCCTCGAAGCACGAGATCACCTTGTGCTCGGCGCCGTGGTATTCGAACACGCGGCGCAGGTCCCGCAAGCGCGAGAGCAGCAGCAGGTAGCCGAGAAAGATCGCCGTGCGCAGCACCCCCTCGACGAGCCAGAACAGGACCGACGAGCCAAGCTGGTCCTTGATCAGCGACGTCAGGCCGACCGGCACGACGAAGAACAGCCCGACCGCGAACAGCACCGCGACCGCGACCGTCCCGGCCCAGGCGCCGCCGGAGATCTCCTGTTGCTCCTCGGGCAGCTGCGCGTTCGCGGAGAATCCGAGCGCGCGCAGGCCGATGCCGAGTGACTCGACCAGCGCGACCACGCCGCGGATCACCGGCCAGCGATACACGCGCCGGCGCTTGCTCCAGGACACGAGCGGGAACCGGCGCACGTCGATCGGGCCGAGCGCGCCCGCCTCGCCGGGCTTGCGCACGGCCACGGCCCAGTTCGCGACGCCGCGCATCATCACCCCCTCGAGCACAGCCTGGCCGCCGAGCGGCGCGTCTCGCGATGCGGTCAGGCGGCCCTCAGACACGCCCGCGCCGCCCGCGGGAGCCGGGACCGAGCCGGACGCGGCCAGGTCTCCATTCCCGACCCCCTCGCTCAACTGATGACTCCCCGGCGCCTACGTGCCGGACGCTGCTCGCGCCGTGCGCCGGCCCTTCGCCACGCGGCGCTGGAAGCGCTCGACACGTCCCCCGGTGTCAACGAGCTTCTGGCGGCCCGTGTAGAAGGGATGGCAGGCGGAACAGATCTCGACGTGGATCTCCGGCTTGGTCGATCGCGTCGTGAACTCGTTGCCGCATGTGCAGCGGACGTGCGCCTCTACGTATTCGGGATGGATCTCTGTCTTCATCGTGCGATCTAGTCTAGTGCGTCCACGCGCGGGATCCTACGTCCCCGGCGTCGCGGGACAGACGGCCGTCAGCTGGTTGTTCGCCCGGTTGAAGTCATTGACCGCGCCGGCCGGATCGACGGTCACGCTCGGCGCCGAGCTCGGGTTGCAGACCGGTCCCACGAACGCTTCCTGTAGGCGCCGGTGCGCGCGCAATCCGAGCTCCGAGCGCGTCGTCACCGGCAGGCCTCCCCCCGGCGCGAACAGCACGTCGAACGGTCCCGCCGCGGTCGCGCCCGCGTTGATGATCACCACCACGTAGCGGTTCATGTTGGGACGCTTCGGCAGCGCCTGGACGGTGATCGACTGCACCTGCAGGTCCGGACGAAGCTCGGGCTGGGCGCAGGTCGGGGTCGTGCGCTGCACGCTGCCAAGGACGCGATCGCCGGCGCCGAGCCAGCGGAACGTGGCCTGCAGCCTGTACGCCGCCGGCGCCGCGAGGTCGGACACCGACTTGTGGAGCTTCCAGACATCGCCGCTGCGCTGTCCGAGCGTCGGATCGGTCGGCGAGACCCACGTGTCGAGATTCGTGCCGGGGACCACCGTGAATGGGGTCCCTGGAGACGTGCGCGAGAGAAGCACCCACCGCTCCTGGAGCTTGCGTGTCCGGAGCAGCGGACGCATCAGCGCCCACACCGAGATCTGGCGCGAGATCGGCGAGACCGCGCGGTGGCAGGAGAAATTGCGCAGCTGCGCGCGCGGCAGCGCCGCGCCGACCGAGCCGGTCGGCAGCGCGACGAGCGCAAGCGCCGCGACGCCGACGACGACGACGAATCGCTTCATGCTTGGTTAACAAGTGAGAAGGCCGGAAGTTTCCGCCCGGCCTGCTCACGACGGCGTCTATGTGAGCTGGTACAGCGGCCCGTCGCCGCCCTCCGGAGGGGTGAGCCGCCCGCCCTTCGCGGTGATCGCTCCGCACTGCACGCAGTTGGTGTAGTTGACGATCACGTCGACCGGCCCCGCCTCGGGCGCATCGTCGGGGAGCTCGTAGACGCCGGCCGGGCACATCCACCGCCAGCCCTCGGCGATCTCCCGCGGCACGTTCTTGCGCACCCGGATGTGGTTCGGCGCGTCGTCACGGGTCGCGTTGCCCGAGATGTAGACCGACGAGAGCTTGTCGAAGATGTACTTGCCGTCGGGCTTCGGGTAGCTGTCCGCGGTCTTGCCGACGAACAGCGGCTGTTCGTCGTTGCGGTGCCACTCGAGCCGGCCGCCCGGGAGCTTCCCCTTCGTCGCGATCGACAGGTTGACCATCGGGGCGCCCTTGATGAAGCCCTTCGAGAATGGCTGGCGCGTGTTGCGAACCTGGTAGAGCTCCTTGCCGATCGAGGACTCCTCGACCGCCTCCTCGTATGCGCTCAGCGACTGGCCGCTCTTGAGCGACCGGTAGATCGCGTCGCCGGCGAGGATCCCGGACTTGATGCAGTGATGCACGCCCTTCAGCGCGACCGTGTCGACCATGCCGGCGGCATCGCCGACGAGCAGCGCACCGGGCATCGTCAGTTTCGGCATCGACCAGTAACCGCCGCCGGGCAGCGCCTTCGCGCCCCAGCCGACGCGCTCGCCGCCGTCGAGGATGCCCTTGACGAGCGGATGGGTCTTGAACAGCTGGAGCAGGTCGTGCGCCGAGGTGGTCGCGTCGCGATACTCGAGATCCACGACGAAGCCGATGCTGACGAGATCGTCGCCGGTCTTCTCATCCTTCATCGGGTAGATCCAGGTGCCGCCGATCTGGCCGTACTTGGCTGACAGCTTCAGCGGCCACGGTCCGATCGTGTGGATCACGCGGTCAAGGGGCTTGGAGACCTTCCAGACCTCCTTGACCCCGAGCTCCCACACCTGCGGCTCGCGGCCCTCGGCCAAGCCGAACTCCTTGATCGCCGCGCCGGTGAGATGGCCCCAGCAGCCCTCGGCGAGCACCGTCACGCGCGCACCCATGTCGGTGCCGGGCTCGAAGTTGCGCAGCGGCTCGCCGTCCTTGCCGCGCCCCTTGTCGCCGGAGCGCACCCCGACGACCTTGCCGTCGTCGACGATCAGCTGTGCGGCCGAGGTCTCGGTGAGGACGTACGCCCCGCCCTCCTCTGCCAGCTTCTGCTGAAAGCGCGCGAGCGCCGACACCGACACCACCTCGTTGCCGTGGTTCTTGAACGGAGGCGGCGTCGGGATGCGCAGCTTCGCCGCGCCGTTCACGAGCATGTACACGGCTTCCTTGGTGACCTCGCCGAACCCGAAGCGCTCCTTGCGCCAGTCCTCCCGGCTCATGTCGGGGAACAGCTCCTGCAGCGGCCCCGGACGCATCACCGCGCCCGACAGGTTGTGGCCGCCGCAGGTCTTCGCCTTCTCGATCACCGCGACTGGGACCTCGCCCAGCTTCTCCATCGTCTCAGGGTCGTCCCCCAGCAGTTGCAGCAGGCGGTTCGCGCATGCGAGCCCGGCCGTGCCCCCGCCGACGATCGCCACGCCGACGTCGATGCGCTCGTCCTCAGAATCGAGCCCGCGCTTGATGAACTCCTTGACGGGGTCGACCGGGGGCGGGAACTCGCTCGGTGCGTGCGGCCCGGAGCCGTTGTGGGACGACATGGTGGATCAGCCTCCTTTTCGAGCCTTGATCGCGTCGGTCAGCTTCGGCAGGATCTTGTTGAGGTCGCCGACGATCCCGAGGTCGGAGAACTCGAAGATCGGCGCGTTCGCGTCCTTGTTGATCGCGACGATGTTCTCCGAGGACTGCATCCCGACCTTGTGCTGGATCGCGCCGGAGATGCCTGCTGCGAGGTACAGCTTCGGCGAGACGGTCTTGCCGGTCTGGCCGATCTGTCCGGCGTACGGGAACCAGCCCGCGTCGACGACCGCGCGCGTCGCGGCGACGGCGGTGTTACCGCCGAACGCGGCCGCGAGGTCCTCGCACAGCTGGAAGCCCTCGGGCTTGCCGAGGCCGCGACCGCCGGCGACGAGGATGTCCGCACCCTCGATGTCGACGTCCGCGCCGCGCTGCTCGCCGCGCTGGACCATCGTCGCCTTCGTCGACCATGGCTGCAGATCGACGTCGACATCGATGACCTCGGCCGAGGCGCCGTCGCTCTGGCGGATCTCGAACGCGTTGATCCGGCCGATGATGATCCCGAGATCGCCCTTGTAGCGGGAGACGGAGATCTTCGAGTCCTGGAGGATCGGCCGCTCGGCGACGAGCTTGCCTGGGTGGGCGGGATCCGATTTCACGGCGGTGACCTCCATCGTCACGCCAGCGTGCTTGCGCGCGGCAAGCCCGGCACCGATCTCGAATCCGAGCAGGCCGCCACCGAACAGCGCGTAGTTCTGCCCGTGATCGTCGATCACCTTGGCCATCACGTCGACGACGGGCTGGGCGAGACCCTCGGGTCCCTTCGCGCGGAAGACCTTGGTCGCGCCGTAGCCGCCAAGCGACTGGCACAGCGCGTCGGTGAGGTCCTCGCCGCCGACGACGACCGCATGGCACTGGCCACCGACCTCGGCGGCGCGAGCTGCGCCCTCGGACACGGCACCGAGCGAGTTCTTGTTGAACTCGCCCTCGTAGTGGAGGACGTAAGTGAGTACATCCGCCATTTAGATCAGCTTCCTTTCGTCGAGCCAGGCGATGATCTTCTCGACCGTCTCGTTCGTGTCCTCGTCCTCGATGATCTGGCCCGCTGACTTCGCCGGCGGGTCGTGGAAGTCGCCGCACTGAACGCGCGACCCGTCCTCGCCGACGAGCGACGGGTCGATGCCGACGTCGGCGCTGGAGGCGGTTTCGAGCGGCTTCTTCTTCGCGCCCATGATCGCCTTCAGCGACGGGTACCGCGGCTCGTTGATCGCGTCGCCGACCGAGATCACGGCCGGCAGCTCAACCTTCACGGTGTCGTAGCCGTACTCCGCCTGGCGCTCGCAGCGCAGCGCGCCGTCCGCGACGTCCATCTTGATGACCTGGGTCAGCGACGGCATCTTCAGGTGGTCGGCGACGACGGCGCCGATCGTGTAGCACTCGCCGTCGTCGGACTGCTGACCGAGCAACACGAGGTCGGGCTGCTCCTTCTCGAGCGCCTTCGACAGCGCGTAACCGGTCGCCGCCACATCCGACCCGGCGAGCGCCTCGTCGGTGACGTGCAGCGAGCGGTCGGCGCCGAGCGAGACGGCCTTGTGCAGCGCACGGACGGCCGACTCAGGGCCCATCGTGACCGCGACGATCTCGTCCACCTGGACGGCGCCGCCTTCACGGATCTGCATCGCCGCTTCGATGGCGTGCGTGTCGTACGGATTCAGGTTCTTCTCACCCGATCGGTCCATGCGCCCCGTCGAGGGATTGATCCGCTTCTCGACGGCGGCGTCCGGGACCTCTTTGACCAGGACGCAAATCTTCAAGGGGTGGCCTCCTAATCGATGACGGTCGGAAATTGTACCCGGTTGACTGACGAGTCAATCGGTTTGCTTGGCACGGGTTCGAGGGTCCGTTCGGTGCGCACAGGACGTCCTGTCTAGGCGCGAACGGCCCCGCGGATGAAGTCGATCGCCTGCTGGGTCGGCGCGCCGGGCGTGAACACCTCCGCGACGCCGAGGCGCTTGAGCTCCTCGATGTCCTCGGAGGGAATCGTCCCGCCGACGGTGACGACGACATCGTCAATCTCCTGCTCGTGCAGCAGCTCCATGATCCGCGGCACGAGCGTCATGTGGGCTCCCGACAGAATCGACAGCCCGACGGCATCCGCGTCCTCCTGGATCACGGTCTCAACGATCTGCTCGGGCGTCTGGTGGAGACCCGTGTAGATCACCTCCATGCCGGCGTCCCGCAGCGCTCGCGCGATGATCTTGGCGCCGCGATCATGCCCGTCGAGGCCGGGCTTCGCGACGACAACGCGAATCTTCTTCTCTGCTGAGGACGACATCGGTCGGCGCGCAACCTCGGGAAGGAAGCGGCTGCGAGGAGGGCAATTGTAGTTGGATCGATCCGTTTTCGATCGCCGCGTGTTAAGAGACGGTGCAGTGCGGCACTTGAGTCCGCGCCGGAAACGCCGATAGGCTTAGCGATGGGGATGGGAACTTTTCGGACGCTCTTGTTGAGTTTGGTCGTTTTCGCGGTCGTCGCCACGCCCGCGAGCGCGGCGATCACCGCGTCGGCGATCAGCTCGCCCGCGCCTGACAGCGAGCTGTTCTTCAACGGCGACAACGGGTCCGGCAGCGTCACCGTGCGCGGCAGCGTCACCGGCGCCACCGCGGGAACGCACGCGAACCTCGTGTGCTACACGCGCGGCGACATGACGGCCACGACCGTCGTCTCCGGGATCGACGTCTCGAGTGGGACGTTTGCGATCAACGCCTCGCTCGCGCCGATCGCGGGGTTCGCGTGCCGGCTTGCGATGGTGCCGACCGGCATCCCGCCGACCGGGACGCCGGCCGCCCAGTTCGGCGGCCCAGCGATCAGCGTCACCGATCAGTTCACGCATTCGTCGTCCGGGAACATGTTCGGCTACTACATCCTCGTGGGCACACTGCCGTGGTCGTTTGCGCTGCAGTCCGCAGGCGAGTGCCCGGTTCATGCCTCGTACGCGACCGACCCCTCGCTCAGCAGTTACTCGGTCTTCGGGCTCGACAGCGGATCGGTCGGCGCGGCCTGCCTGCCGAAGACCAGCGGCGTCGGCGTCGCCGCAAACACGCGCTCGTCCGTCGAGATCGACGGCCTCAACGCGTACCTGCCCGGAGCGATCTCCTCCCTCACGAGCCAGCCCGGCTTCGTCCCGCTCCAGTACGGCACGCTCTGGAACGCCGCCCACGACCTCGTCGGGATCAGCGAGACCGACGCGTTCATGATCTGCGACCCGCCCGCCACGTTCCCGCCCACGGGCACGACCTGCCCGTCGTTGCACGACTCGGGCGTTCATCTGCAGCAGACGACGCTGACGCTTCCCGGCGGCCAGGTCGCGCGGGTCACGCAGAAGTTCATCGACGTCGACGGTCGCGCCCACTCGATCGACGCCTTGTTCGGACAGTCGATCTCGGCCCCGGCCTCGGGCCAGTCCCCTGGATTCGAGTTCCCCGGCCAGACCTCGTTCGCGACCCACGCCAAGCCCGACTCGTTCACGCAGTTCCCCGCCGGCCCCAGCTCGATCATCGTGATCAGCAACGCGGGCGGGCTCCTGCCGGCGACCTCGAACCCGATCGGCGCAATCACCTACAACCGGCCGCCGCAGAGCGCCGACTTCATCACCGCCACCGGTGCGCAGACGGCCACGATGCTGATGCACTACACCGACTCGCTGCCGGCGAACGGCACGCTCGTCTACGACTGGTCGTTCTCGCAGGCGTCGAGCTCGTCGGCACTGGCGACCCTCGAGCAAGTCGAGCGTGACCGTTTTGATGACCCGGCGGTCACGATCCGCAACCCGCCGAACCGCCGCGTGGTCACGACTCCGACGGTCCGCGTGCAGGGGAACGTCAGCGACTCCGTCGGCGTCTCGGCACTCAACGTGAACGGCCAGGGCGTGATCGTGCGCCCCGGCGGGATCTTCGGCGTGACCGTGAACCTGCACCTCGGGCTCAACACGATCATCGCGACCGCGACGAACGTGGCCGGCAACACCGGAAGCACGTCGGTCTCCGTGACCTACAAGCTGCCGCCGTGCCGGGTGCCGAAGCTGAACGGCAAGACGCTGCCCGCGGCGCGCCAGATACTCAAGCACGCCGGCTGTGGGCTCGGCAAGCTCTCGCACGCGAACTCGCGCAAGGTCCGCAAGGGACGCGTAATCTCGAGCAAGCCGCGCGCGGGCAGCACCCAGAAGCGCGGGACGAAGATCAGCCTCGTGATCAGCCTCGGGCGCTAGTCGTCTCCAACGCAGACACTACCGCCGCCCGCGAGGAAGCAGGCGCGATCCTCCCCTTCCCGTCGGGAGGCTGCGCACCGCTCGGCCGCCGCCGCGGCCTGACTGGTGGCGGCCCCGGCTGCGCGCCGCGAGCGCGGCGCTCCCGACCCCGCCGGCCGCCGCTGCACCGGCGAGCGCCGCCGCCGTCTTCAACCGCCGCCCGAGCCGGTCGAACCGCAGGATCTGCCAGCCGTTCTGCCGCGCCACCCGTGCGAGCTCGTGGTCGGGATTGACCGCGACGGGGTGGCCGACGACGCTCAGCATCGGCAGATCCGACTCCGAGTCCGAGTAGGCGTAGGACTCCTGCAGGTCGATTCCCTCGCGGGCGGCGAGCTGCTGGATCGCGAGCGCCTTCTCGCTGCGGTACACGAACAGGCCGGTCGGCTTGCCGGTGTAGACCCCGTCCCGGACCTCGGAAAAGTCCGAGCCGATCGCGCCGTCCAGCGCCAGCACCGACGCGAGCATGTCGGCGAGCTCCTGCGAGGCCGCCGTGACGATATACACCCGCCGGCCCTGATCCTGGTGCTCGTGTGCGAGCGCGAGCATCTGCGGATAGATCCGCGGCAGCACCCCCGCGAGCACGTCGGCGCCGAGGCGTGTCATGTCCTTGACTCGCGTGCCCTCGAGTGACCGCGAGATCCGGTCACGCAGCGCGTGCGTGTCGGCGTCGGTGGCACCTCGCAGCCGAAACTGCAGGTTCGCCCACGCGTCGGCGATCAGCTGACGGCGGCGGATCAGCCCCGCTTTATACGCAGCCCGCCCGAACTGGAAGGCCGACGAGCCTTCCATCAGGGTGCGGTCGAGGTCGAAGAACGCCGCGCCGTGACCGCCGCTCCGCGCGCCCGCGACCGGCGGATTCTGCTCCGCGGCGCTCAGCCGCCGTTCACCTCCACGATCACGGCATCGCCCTGGCCGCCGCCCGAGCAGATCGCCGCGCAGCCGAGTCCGCCGCCGCGGCGGCGCAACTCGAGCACGAGCGAGCCGAGGATCCGTGCGCCCGACGCGCCGATCGGGTGACCGAGCGCCACCGCGCCGCCGTTCACGTTGACGCGGTCCTCGTCGATTCCGAGCATCCGCATCGAGTTGAGCGTGACCGACGCGAACGCCTCGTTGATCTCCCACACGTCGATGTCCTCAGCCTTGAGGCCGGCCTTCTCGAGCGCCTTCTGTGCGGCCTTGGCCGGCGTCCGCGCGAGGTACGGGAAGTCGTCCGCGATCGCCGCCTGCGCGACGATCGTCGCGAGGGCGCGCTTACCGTTGCGCTTGGCCCACTCGTCGCTGGCGAGCACGATCGCGCCGCCGCCGTCGTTGACACCGGGGGCGTTGCCCGCCGTGTGCGTGCCGTTCTCCATGAAGATCGGAGGCAGCTTCGCGAGCGCCTCGAGCGTCGTCTCGCGACGCGGGGCCTCGTCGATCTCGACGACGGTGTCGCCCTTCCTGCCCTTGATCGTCACCGGCACGATCTCCTCTGGCAGGCGGCCCTCGTCGGTCGCCCTGATCGCGAGCTGGTGCGAACGCAGCGACCACGCATCCATGTCGGCGCGCGTGAGCTCGAGCTCCTGAGCGACCTCGCTCGCCTCGTGCGCCATGTGCTTGCCGGAGAACGGGTTCGTGAGGCCGTCGTTGATCATCGCGTCGATCGCCTTGGCATCGCCCATCCGGAAGCCGAAGCGAGCCTGCTTGAGCAGGTACGGAGCGTTTGACATCGACTCCATGCCGCCGCCGACGCCGACCTCGAGGTCCCCGGCCCGGATCGCCTGGTCGAGCAACCCGGCCGCGCGGATGCCGGAGGCGCACACCTTGTTGATCGTCTCCGAGGAGACCTCCTTCGGAATTCCACCCTTGATCTGCGCCTGGCGCGAGGGGATCTGGCCCTGTCCGGCCTGAATCACCTGACCCATGATCACGTGCTGAACCTGCTCGGGGCCGACCTCGGCCCGATCGAGGGCAGCCCTGATCGCGGTGCCTCCAAGTTCGGTCGCATCAACGCTGGCGAGGGCGCCTCCCAGCTTTCCGATCGGTGTGCGCGCGGAGGACAGGATCACGGTCTTGGGCATCTGTAGAGACTCCGGGTTCGTTTGGGGGCCGGAACAATGCTAGTGACCGTTCACGCGCACCGTTGACGCATTGGTAGGGTCCCGCGCTCGTGCACGTCGAGGCGACAACCGACAGCCCGCTTGCGACCGGAGCCGACACCGTCGTCATCGGCGTGTTCGATGGCGAGGGCATCCCGCATGACGTCGGCGAGCGCACGCTCGGGAGCTTGGTCGAGTCCGGCGAGGCGCGGACGAAGCTCGGGCGACTGGCCGTCACGCACGCGGAGGGCCGGCGGTTCGTGCTCGTCGGGCTCGGCGATCGATCCGAGTTCGACGCCGAGCGGGCGCGTATCGCCGCCGCGGCCGCGCACGGGCGCGCCCGCGAGATCGCCACCGACACGCTCTGCTGGGAGGTCCCGCACCACGTCGGCGACGCCGTCGTAGCGGGGCTCGTCGAGGGAACGCTGCTGCACGCCTACCGGTTCGACCGGTACAAGCACAACGACGACGACGGCGACATCGGGCGGCTGCTCGTCAGCGCCCATCACGACGTCTCGGGTCCCGTGCGGTGGGCCGCCATCGTCACCGACGCGCAGAACCGCGCGCGCGACCTCGCGAACACCCCCGCCAACGACCTGACGCCATCCCGGCTTGCGGACTACGCGGCCGGGCTCGAGCGGTTCTCCGGGCTGACCGTCACGGCCCTTGACGAGACCGCGATTCGGGCGGCCGGGATGGGCGCGTTTGCGGCGGTCGCGCAGGGCTCGGAGCAGCCCGCGCGGCTGATCCGCCTCGAGTACGAGGGGCCCGGAGCGGCGGCGGACGCGCCACGGCCGGCGTTCATCGGCAAGGCGGTGACGTTCGACAGCGGCGGGCTGTCGCTCAAGCCGGCCGCGAAGATGCACGAGATGAAGTTCGACATGGCCGGCGGCGCGGCCGTGATCGAGGCGATCGCCGCGATCGCCGAGCTGCAGGCGCCGGTCCGCGTCCTCGGGATCGTCGGCGCGACCGAAAACCTTCCGAGCGGCAGCGCGATCAAACCGGGCGACATCGTCACCGCGATGGACGGCACCACCGTCGAGATCAACAACACCGACGCCGAGGGCCGGCTCGTCCTCGCCGACTGCATCTCCTACGCCCGGCGGCAGGGCTGCGATCGAATGATCGATCTCGCCACCCTGACGGGCGGGATCGTCGTCGCGCTCGGCTCGGTCTACGCGGGCCTGATGTCGAACGACGAGCCGTGGGCGGCGCGGGTCGAGGCGGCGGCTCAGGCGAGCGGCGAGCTCGTCTGGCGACTGCCGCTGCACGCCGACTACGCCGACATGCTCAAGGGCCGCTACGCCCAACTCACGAACCTGACCGAACGCCGCGAGGCCTCCTCGATCACCGGCGCCGAGTTTCTGCACCACTTCGCCGGCGAGATCCCATGGGCCCACCTCGACATCGCCGGCACGGCCTTCGACGTGCACCGGCGGTACATCGCGGGGAAGGCCGCGACGGGATTCGGCGTCCGCCTGCTCGTCGATCTCGCGACCCGCTCCACGTCCTGACGCTTCACCAGGCTCTCGCGGGCGCCCCGCACCCACCGGCGACCGACCTCAGATCCGGATGATCCGCAGGAACTGCCGCATCAGCGCGAGCCGCCCGTCGATCCGGACGCGCCCGCCCGCCACCATCCCGAGCGCCGCCCGCCCACGGGTCGTGATCGGACTCGGAACACCGGCGAGCAGCGGCGCCACCATCAGGCTGATCTGATCGGGCAGCGACCCGTCGACCCGCAGGTCGGGCGCGACGGCCGGTCCGTCCTCGACGAGCACGAGGCGCTCGCCGAACACGATCCGCACCGGCGGATGCTGATCCTCGAAGGTGAGCTCGACCTCGGCGTTCAGCCTGTGAGCAAGCGCCGGCCGGTGGCGCACGCCGCGATCGACGATCGCCATGATCGCCGGCGCAAGCCCGCCGTCGATGAGCGCTCCGAGGCGCACGGGCGGCGGGTGATGGCGGCTGGCGCGTGCGCCCCGCCGGGTCGCGGTCGGCTCGCCGAGCTCGTCGGTCACTGACCGCGATCGTACGGACGGACCGCCCGAACTGTGACAATGGAGGCCAATGGGGCGCACACCTGCCTTGCTCACGCTCGTGGCCGCGATCGCCACCATCACGATGTCGGCGACAGCCGCGACCGCGGCCGCGCCGGCCACCCCGGCTGGACTCGGCGCCGCCCGCCTCGAGGGTCCGTTCCTGCTGGCCGGCCGCGTCACGCTGGCCAAGCTCGTGCCGGGCGAGCGCGTCGGCCAGCTGGTCTCGCGCACATGGACGTTCACCCCGGCATGCGCGACCGGCGCGTGCGACACGATCCGGCTCGTCCGCCAGCGGGAGACGGGCAGCGACCGCGTAACGCTGCACCGCGGCAAGCCCGGCTACTACGTGGGCAAGGGCACCTTCTTCGCGCCGCTGCGCTGCGCCAAGCGTGTCTACCCGAACGGCGCGGCCGTGCCGTTCACGATCACGGTCCAGGTGACCGCGGCGCTCCAGACGCCGACGGACCTCGTCGCCAGCCGCGTGAACGCGACCTACGTCAACCTGTCGCGCCGCAACCTGACCCCGTGTGTCGGCGTCCTCGGCCACGATGCCGCCGTCTACCACGGCCACCTCCTGCTCGGACCCCCGCCGACCGGCGGCGCCGGCGCGTAGTAACCGCAGATGAGGTGATTCCACGGTGGGGTGTCGAGGTCGGCACGTCGTTCGGCGCCCGCTCTCGCCCGCCACTGCACGCGACCCCGGCGGCCACACTCACGCGAACCGAGGCTACTAGCGTCCGATCGCCTGCGGGAAGTTGAAGAAGTGGTGCGGGTCGATGCTGCGCCGGATCGACTGCAGCCGGTTGTAGTTGCGCCCGTAGTAGGCCTGCTGCCAGCCGCTCAGGCCGGCATCGATGTAGTTCTGGTAGGCCTGCCCGGAGACGTACTTGCGCATCGCGGCGTGCGTCTGCGAGAGCCACGCGCCGCCACCGTCATAGCTGAGGTATTGGATGCAGAACAGCTCGTCGCGATGGACGAATGCGGTCGCCGTCGGCGAGACCCGGTTGATCGCGCCGCCGTACGCGTCGAACAGGATCGCGCCCGACCCCGGCAGGCTGTTGCGCTGCTCGGCGGCGTGGATCAGCACCGATCGCGCTGCGCTCGGCAGCGGGCGCGACACGTAGTCTGACTTCGCCGCGAAGCTCGCGCGTGAGAGCGTGCCACCGGGCCGGGTGCCGACCGTGTGGCAGGCGGTCAAGCCGATCGTCGAGCAGCCTGCCAGTAGCTTCTGGAGAAGCAGGTACCCGCTGTCGAAGGCGCTCGAGAGCCGTGCGCCGGGGACCGACAGCAGCGGTCCGAGCAGGCCCGGCAGCGCGCTCGAGGGGCCGAGGTACTGCCCGTTGGCGTTGATGCTGTTGCCCGCGCCGGCGTCGATGTGGAACACCGACGTGATCTTGTCGGTCGTGTGCGGTGCCCACGACTGCCATGCCGCGATCGCCTGCGACGCGCTCGACCACGGCCATCTGACGTTGAAGTACGCCGCGCTCGAAGGCAGCGGATGGACCTTGAACGTGAACGTCGTGACGACCCCGAAGTTCCCGCCGCCCCCGCCGCGCAGCGCCCAGAACAGGTCCGGGTTGGAGTTCTTGTTGACGATGCGGATCCGCCCGTCGGCGGTCACGACCTTGAAGCCGACGACGTTGTCGAGCGTCAACCCGAACGCGCGCGCGGCCAGACCCATCCCGCCGCCAAGCGTGACGCCGGAGACGCCGACCGACGGGCACGAGCCGGCCGGGATCGTCGCGCCGTGCGCGGCCAGTCCCGCGTAGACGTCGATCAACTGCGCGCCGGCGGAGATCGTGGCGCTGCCGGCACGGCGGTCGACGCTGATCGAGCGCAACCCGCTGAGGTCGAGCACGACGCCCCCCGACAGCGTCGAGTACCCGGCGTAGCTGTGCCCACCCGAGCGGGCTCGCATCGGCACGCCCTTGGCGGCACACCACTGCACCGCCGCCGACACGTCGGCCGAGTCGATCGGGCGCGCCACAGCCTGCGGAACGACCCCGTCGAAGCGCTCGTTGTACACCTTCGAGACCGCCGAGAACCCCGGCGCCCCGCGCGTGAACACGGGCCCGCGCATCGCCTGCGCCAGCGTGCGCGGCACCCGCGCGACCCGCCTCGCCCGCCCCCGGCGCACCGTCGCAGCGACCGCCGTCGCTGTCTTCACGGCGTCATCTGCACAGCCGGCCTGCGCCGCGAGCGCGACTGCCGACACCCCCGCTCCCGCCAGGAATCGTCGGCGGTCGATGCCGTCTCCCGCGCCCACGAACGGCAGCTTCTCACACCGACCGGCGGACCGCCAGCGGTGCCCGACGCGCGCCCCGCCTACCCGCGCGGCGCGATCCGCAGCGACGCGAGCACGTGATCGACGACCGCGAGCTGGCGCCGGCGGCTCGAGCGCGACCCAGCGAGCACCACGTAGAGGCAGAACGGCCGTCCCGCCGCGGTGAAGAAGTGCTGCATCCCGACCTGCCCAGGCCGCGGATGCGCAAGCCCGCGCACCGAGAACCCGGTCGGATCGAGGCGCTTCGGAATCCGCCGCGGCGCGAACAGCCCGGTGCCGGGCATCAGGCCTGCCCCTGGCCGGTACTCGGCGAGCGCGAGGAACGACGCCCCGGGGTGCATCGCGCCGGTGCTGCGGTCGCCGAACTCGCCGTCGTGCAGCGCCAGCGGGAAGTTCCCGACGTGCAGGGTCGCGACGTCCCCCTCCCGGCTGAACAGCCGCCCGCTCCAGCCGGCCGGGAGCGAGACCCGGATCCCGTGCGCATCGAGAATCACGTCAGACTCCCCACCGCCGAGAGCACCAGGACCGCCGCGAGCGAGGCGGTCGCGATCCATGCTGCCGCCCCGCGCCGGCGCTCGATCCACCGGTGCATCGCGAACAGCTGGTCGGGGCGCCGCACGCGCGCGGACACGAGCGGCGTGATCCCACGGACCGCGCCGTAGATCCCGACGACGAGCGCCCCACGGGCGGGATCGCCGGTCAGGACCGCCGCCAGCAGCGTCACGTACGTGGCCGCACTCGTCACGATCGTGGTGATCCCGAGCCCGAGTTGCGCGCCGAACCCGACGCCGTAGACCCAGCCGCGGAACTCGTCGAGCCAGTGCTCGTTGACTTGGCGCCGCGGCCCCGGGATCCGGCGCGGGAGCAGCTCGAGCACGACCCCGGCACACGCCACCAGCGCAAACGCAGCGAGTCGGGGCTGACCGCTCACCGCATCACCCAGCAGTGCCGCACCGACGGCTCCGAGGATCGCTCCAAACACCGTCCCCGCCGCGGTCGCCCCGATCACGAACGCGGTCATCGTCACGCCCCATGTCGATTGCCGGCCCCGCTCCCCGAGCGGGGTGATGCTCGCCAGCATCGACTCGCCTCACGGCGACCATGCCGACGCGACCGCTCCGATCACAGCGGCCGCACACCCGAGAACCAGCAGCTCGGTCACTCTTCGCCGCGGCCCGGGTACAGGCTTGGGTGCTCGGGTCCGATCCCGGCGGCGGCGAACGTCGCGTCAACTCCCCGCGACCGGCGCGTGCCGGCGTCCCTAAGGCCGGCCTCGCGTTCATCCTCGATCGCGTCGCCGACGAGCGAGGCGAGCGCCTGCCACGTCGTCGCGACCCCCTCGCCGCGGACGACGCCGTCGACGAGCACGAAGTACGGCGAGCCCGGCACGCGGTAATCGGCCCAGGCCTGCGAGGACATCACGACGGGCACGCCGTCCGGCGCGAGCTTGCGCAACCGCGACGGCGACTCGCGATCGGTCCCGTGCGTGACGATCACGGTCTGCACCTCGGGCGGGAGGCGACGCTCGCCGAGCGTGTCCCAGAAGCCTTGGCAGCTGCCGCAGCCGCTCGTCAGGAACGCGAGCAGCGTCGGCATCGACCCTGCCCCCTCGAACGACAGCGTCAGCGGCTCGCCGTCGGGCGTCGCACCGGTCAGCACGGCCGCAGCATGCGCGCCGGCCGGTCGCGCGACAGCCGGCGGCTGCCTGATCCCGTCGGCCGCCGGCGGGCCGAGCCGGCGCAGGATCTCGGCGTGGCTGCGCAGCAGCCCCGCGACCAGCACGACGAGCAGCACGAGCAACACAGTCTCGACCGACACGATCGCAACCATCTACGCCCCTCCACCCCCTGGCAACTGGATCGCTAGGCCCTCGAGGCACCCAGCCTCGTGGGTGCATGTGTTGTCGTCGATCATCTCGGTGGTGTTGCAGTTCATGCCCGGAACCGTCGCCGGGTTCTGGCAGATGATCAGCCGGCAGACGACCTCGGTCGTCCCCTGCACCTGCGTGTTGCACTGCCCGTAGCGGAAGTGATTGCAGTCGACCCTGCGCTTGTTGCAGTCGCCGCCCGCGCACTGGCAGCCGCCGGGGAACACGGTCCCAGGGATCCGGTTGCAGTCGATGATGTACCGCACGCCCTCGGCATGGCAGAGGCCGGTGCCCTGGTAGTTGGTGCACTTCCACCAGCCGGCGACATAGGACCCGGTCGGGCAGCTGTTGGCGCCGTGCTCGATCTCGCAGCAGAACGCGGTGTAGCCGTCCAGACACAGCCCCGACCCGCAGTTGCCCGGCCCGATCACCGCCCACGCGGTCCCCGGGCGCACGAGGTAGCGGACCGGCGCGACCGCGAACGCGGATCCGGCCAGCGCCGCCCGCTGGAGCGCGCTGCGCCGCGAGACCCGGCGTTCAAGCAGCCCTGCGACGGAATCTGCCAGCCGCTGCGCGAGGCTCACGGGACGCTCCAGGCCGACCACGCCGCCGGCAGCTGCGTGTAGGCGATCACGGTCGCGTACACGGCGCCGCCGATGCCGATCATGAGCGCCGCGGCCGACGCCGGCGCCTGGCCGAGCACCCATCCGAGGCCGTGCGCGCCCGCGAACGCGGCAGCGAGCGCGACCGCCGCGAACGCAGTGCTCAGCAGCGACTGCAGCAGCGAGGCGGGCGTGCGGTCCTCGCCGAAGCACCCGCACGAGGCGTGCCGGCGGGCAAGCGCCAGCGCGACGACGGCGAACAGCGCATAGACGCCTGCCATCGCCGCTGCCGCGCCGCGACCTCCGGCGATCAGCGCCCAGCCGCCCATGGCAAGCTCACACGCTGCGAGTGTCCGAACGAATATTGGGGCTGCCGGCAGCCCCAAAATCGAGAGCGCCCGGCCGGCCGCGGCCGGGCTGCGCAGCTTGAGCGCTCCGGCAACGCACAGAACGCCCGCGGCGACGAGCAGCGGCGGGGTCAGCGCGGCGCTCACCGCGCCCGCCCCTCGAGGATCGTGGCGGCGGCGCTGGCGGGGTCGAGCTCGCGCGAGACGACGCGATCGAGCAGCTCCTTGACCGCGGGGTCAGCGCGCACGGAGGCCTCGAGGTCGCGGCGCATCCGGAACGTGGCGATCGCGAGCACCTCGTTCATGAGGTTCCGGCGGCGGCGCTCGGACAGCGTGCCCTGGGCCTCGATGTAGTCGTGATGCTCGGCCAGCTTCTGCGCCAGCTGCTCGACGCCGTCGCCCCGAGCCGCCTCGGTCGTGACGATCGGAACCTGCCATCCCTCTCGCGGGCCGAGCGCGAGCACTCCTTTGATCTCGCGCACCATTGTGTCTGTCAGCGGGTGGTCGGCCTTGTTGACGACGATCACGTCAGGGATCTCCATCACTCCGGCCTTGAGTGCCTGGATTGAATCACCACTGCCGGGCATTAACACGAGCACGACCGTATCGGCGTGGTCGATGATGTCGACCTCGGCCTGCCCGACCCCGACCGTCTCGAGCAGCACGACGTCCCGGCCCGAGGCGTCCATCAGCAGCGCCGTCTGGAGCGTCGCCTCGCTCAGCCCTCCGAGCGCGCCGCGATTCGCCATCGAGCGGATGAACACGCCCGGGTCCAGAAAGTGGTCGCTGAGGCGGATCCGGTCGCCGAGCAGCGCGCCCTGCGTGAACGGGCTCGAGGGGTCGATCGACAGGACCGCGACGGTCCGCCCACGCTCGCGCTCGAGCTTCGTGAGCGCTCCGATGAGGGTCGATTTCCCCACCCCGGGAGGCCCCGTGAAGCCCACGACCGCGGCTCCGCCGGTGTGTGGATAGACCTCCCGCACGAGCGCCCAGCCCTCCGGGTCGTCGTCCTCGACGAGCGAGATCGCCCGCGCGAGCGCCCGCTTGTCGCCGGCCATCAAGCGCTGCGCGAGTGTCTGTTCGGTGTCGGCCATGAGGGCAGGCAATCATGCCAGGGCCCGTTTACGGAGCGATCCTGGGCGGGGATGCGTGCTCGATGACCCTTAACACGATGCGGTGGTCAACTACCATCTCCGCGTGAGCGCAACCGACGATCGCCGCGTGAGCGCGACCGAGAAGCTTCGCGTGAGCACGACCGCGACGCGCCCGATCAAGCACTCGTTGCAGCCTCCGCCGGTGCCGGCGATCGTGCGTGCCCCCCCGGCGCCGCTGCACGGTGGACCGCTCACGTTCCTGCGCTTCGCCCGCGCGCACCACATGCTGCGCTGGGGGTATGTCCCGCTCATCCTTCGCTGGATCTGGTTGAAGCTGCGCTGGCGCGGGCGCCTGGAGACCGACGGGCTGTGCTTCGTGTGCCCGGGCGTCACATTCGAGATCGGGCGCGAGGCGAAGCTCACGCTCGGACGCTGGTCGTGGCTCGGGCACGGCTGCAAGGTCCGCGTGCACGAGGGGCACGTGTCGATCGGGGCGAAGTCGGTGCTCGGCCAGGAGTGCACGATCTCCGCCTACCAGCACGTGTCCGTCGGGCGCGAGTGCATCATCGCCGACCGCGTGATGATGATCGACTTCGATCACGGGATGGTCGAGGTCGAGCGGCCGATCCGCGAGCAGGGCATCTACAAGCGCGATGTCAACGTTGGCCACAACGTGTGGATCGGCTACGGCGCGTGCGTGCTGCGCGGCGTGAGCATCGGCGACAACTCGGTCGTCGGGACGAGCGCGGTCGTCACCTGTGACGTGCCCGCGAACGCCGTCGTCGGCGGGATCCCCGCCCGGCTGATCCGCAGGCGCGAGGCGCCGCGGACGTTTCGCTGGGAGTGAGGCGTCACCGCGCCGCCGCCGCGCCAGGCTCGCCTCAGCCCTCCCAGCCGACGAGTTCCGGCGCGAGGTGGCGCAGCGCCGGGTCGAGCCCCGGCTCGCCGTGGAGCGCCTGCTCGAGCGCGGCCGCGTGGCCGTCGGCTCGCTCGGCCGGGTACTCGCCCGCGAGCTCCCGGCTCACCAGAAACGCCCAGTCGCTCGACTGCAGCGCGAGCAGCTCCCTCAGGGCCCGCTCCCCCACCCGCTCGCGCGCGGCGGCCGCGCGCAGCTCGGCGGTCCGCGCGCGCCAGGCGATCCCGGCCACGCGCGGGCCGCTCCAGGTCCGCAGATCGCCGCCCTCGCCCCAGCTCGTGCCGGGCAGCTCAGCCGGCCCCGCGACCGGCTCGTGGCGGGTGAGCGCCTCGTCGAGCGTCGTCAGCGCGAGGCCTTCGCGGGCGGCCTCGTCGAGCACGGCCGCGAGCCACCGCACGCCCTCGTACCACCAGTGTCCGAGCAGTTCGGTGTCGAGCGCGCACACGCAGACGCCGCCGTCGCGCACGCGCTCGCGTACGCGGCCGACGAAGTCGCGCGCATGCTGGGCGATGGCGGCCTGCGCGCGTGCGGAGTCATACGGCCTGCCGTCGTTGCTAAAGGCGCGGTGGTGGTGCGGCGTCAGCCGGTGGTAGTCGCGATAGGCGCCGCTCGCGGGATAGCCCTGCTCGCTCCACACGAGCGCGATCGTCTCGCGGTCGATCGGCCACAGCACGGGCCCCTCCTCGCTCGCTTGCGGCTGCAGGTGACGCGGATCGCCGAGCCCGAACACCCCGGTCAGCTCGACGCATGTCGCGCGGACCCCGGCATCCTCGAGCAGCGCGTCGAGCCACGGCGCATGCGCGCACTCGGGCAGCCAGAAGCCGCCACTCCAGGCGCCGAAGCGGCGGCGGTGCGAGGCGATCCCGGTCTGAAGCTGCAGGCTGATGCCGCTGTCGGTCGCGAGCAGCGGCAGCACGGCGTGGGTGGCGGACGAAGTCCAGCGCACGTGTTCGCCGAGCGCGGCGAGCAGCCCGCCCCGGAGTCCCGCGAGCCGGTCGGCGGCCGCGGCGTACTCGGCCGCCGAGCGCTCCAGCTCGGCCGCGAGCGCGTGCCGCCCGGCCGAGCGAAACGCGCGCACGTCCCGTCTGTGCGACTCCGGGCGGATCTCCCGCAGGAACGCGAGGCAGCGCTCGGTCAGGCCGGGCGCCTCGAGCTGGTCGCACAGCACGGGGGTCAGCGACAGCGTGATCGGGCCGCGGCCGAGCACGTCGAGCAGCGGCAGGTAGGACGTCGCGATCGCCTCCCACAGCCACTCCTCGCCGAACGGCCAGGTGCCAAAGCCCGCAGGGGCGCGCACGAACGCGTCCTGGTCATCGGGCGGCCATGCGCCACCGCCCTCGACGTACGGCATGTGCGTGTGGAGCACGATCGCGAGCTCGCCGGGTGACGTCGGCGTCACGGGCGGCACACGGCGAGGAAGTCGAGCGCGCCGTCGAGCCGGTCGGGCCGCAGGGCGAAGTCGCTCGTGGCGATCGCGGGGGTGAAGCGGTCGTAGAACGGCTTGGTCAGCCGCAAACGGGCGTGCACCGCGTCCCACCCGAGCGTGAGCGCGAGTTCGTGGAGCCGCAGCTTGCGGGCATGGAACACGCCCAGCACCTCGACGGATGGGAACACCGACCGGCACAGCGACCGGAACTCCTCGGCCCGGTACTCCCTCAGATGCCAGGGATTGGCGGACTTCTCCGCGCCGGGCGGCGCGAGCGTCAACACGTTCGGCGTCGACACGTACACGACCCCGCCGGGGCGCAGCAGCGAGCCGAGGTGCTCGAGCACGGCGACCGGGTCAAACACGTGCTCGATCGTCTGCAGGAAGACGACCGCATCGTAGCTCCCGGCCTCGCCGAACGTCTCCACCAGGCCGCGCGCGAACGTGAGGTTTCTCGCGCGGTAGCGCAGACGCGCGTGCTCGTACGCGTCCGGATTGGCGTCGAGCCCGACGACGCCCGACGCACGCTGCGCGAGCGCGTTCGAGCCGTACCCCTCGCCGCAGGCCATGTCGAGCACGCGCCCGCCGCCGACCCGGGCCGCGATCCATTCATACACGACGAGATGTCGGCGGAACCAGTAGTTCTCGGCCGGCACGTCGGGCAGCGTGCGCTCGCCGGTGAGCGCCAGCGGCGGGACGCCCGGTGGCTGGTTTTCCTGAACGTAGACGTTCACTGCAGAGGCGACAGGGTAATGTCCTGCGCCCGATGGAGGCAGTTCGTACCGCAGACGAGATCCGCGACGTCAACACGCGATACCACGACGTCGCGGCGTCGAGCTATGACAGTAAGTGGGGCATCGACTTCGGGGAGGTCGGCCAGACCCAGGTGCTCGGCAAGCTGCGCAAGCTGCTCGGATCGGAGCTCGAGCGCGGGTACGAGCGCTCGCTCGAGATCGGAGCCGGCACGGGATATTTCAGCCTCAACCTGCTCCAGGCGGGCGTCGTCGGCGAGGCGACGTGCACCGACATCTCGCCGGGGATGGTGAGCGCGCTCGGCGCGAACGCGCGGCGCCTCGGCCTGGACGTGCGGACGGCCCGGGCCGACGCCGCCTCGCTGCCGTTCGCCGACGAGAGCTTCGACCTCGTGCTCGGCCACGCGGTCCTTCACCACCTTCCCGATCTCGACCGGGCCTTCGCGGAGGTTCACCGGGTGCTACGGCCCGGCGGGCGGATCGCCTTCGCCGGCGAGCCGTCGCGGTTCGGCGACCATCTCGCGGCCGTGCCCAAGCGCGCGGCGGGAGTGTTCGCGCCGGTCTGGCGGACCGTGCTGCGAGCCGCTCCGGCGCCCGAGACCCCACACACGATGGAGCACGGTGATCACCGACTCGAGCGGTGTGTCGACATCCACGCGTTCGCTCCCAGCGACCTCTCGAGGCTCGCGCGCCTCGCCGGTTTCACGGCCGTGCGCGTCCGCGGCGAGGAGCTGCTGGCCAACTGGTTCGGCTGGTTCAACCGCGCGCTCGAGGCGAGCGCCACCCCGGCCGACGTCCCGATGCTCTGGCGCCAGTACGCGTTTCACGGCTATCTGCTGCTTCAGCGCCTCGACGAGCGGGTGCTCGAGCCGATGCTCCCGCCGGCGATCTTCTACAACCTCCTGCTCACGGCGAGGAAGGCGTAGGACCGCGCTCATACACTCCCGTTGATGCCCGACGGGCTCTCGCACGAATTCCCGCTGTTCCCGCTCGGCTTGGTCGCGCTCCCGGAGGAGGTGATCCCGCTGCACATCTTCGAGGAGCGCTACAAGACGATGATGAACCTGTGCCTCGCCGAGGAGCGGGAGTTCGGGATCGTGTGGCTGTCCGACGACGGACTGCGCGAGACGGGCTGCGCCTGCCGGATCGAGCAGGTGCTCGAGCGGATGGATGACGGCAGGATGAACCTGCTGGCGCGCGGGACGCGGCCGTTCCGTGTGATCGAGCGCCAGAGCCACTTGCCCTACCCGGCCGGCGTGGTCGAGTTCGTCGATGACCGCGAGGAGCCGCTCGACCCCGAGCTGCTCGCCGCTGCGCGCGGGGCGTACGCCGAGCTCGTCAAGCGCGCCACCGATCGCGAGCCCGACGACGCCGAGCTCGCCGACATGTCCGCCTACGCGATGGCCGCGACCGTCGACTTCGGCCTCGACGCCAAGCAGGGACTGCTCGACCTGCGCTCGGAGAACGCGCGCCTGCGCCTCGTGGCCCGGCTGTTCCGCGCGGCGATCAAGCGCCTGGACTTCGTCGATCGCGCCCAGGCCCGCGCCCGCTCGAACGGCAAGGTCCGGCTTGGGTGAGCACCGGCGGCGCTGCAGGCCAGCTGGTCGTGTTCTCGCTGCGCGGCGAGCAGTACGGGCTGCCGATCACGAGCGTGCGCGAGATCACGCGCTACACGGCGCCGGGCGCGACGGCGGCCACGAGCGGTCTGATCGCGGGCATGATCAGCTGGCGCGGAAGCGTGCTCGCGGTCGTCGATCTCTCGAGCCGTCTCGGCGGTTCGCTCGAGGTCGGCGACGGCACCCGGATCCTCGTGCTCGAGCAGCGCTGGGCGGTCAGCTGCCGCGCCGGACCCCGCCGCACCGGCGCCCGAGCGCCCGTCAGACCAAGCCCGCCGCGCCGCAGGGTGCAGCGAAGGCTCCCGTCAAGCGCCGGCGGCGGACGGACACAGACTCTCAGCCACCTGCGCGGTGAACAGCTCCGTCTGAGCGAACTCCTTGTGGGCGGCGCCGGAGGTGTCGGGGAACGAGAGCGTGCCATCCGGCAGCGTGACGGTGTAGGAGTAGACGCTCCCGGTCGCCGGCACGAGCCGCATCCTCTTCTTGGCGTCGCTGTCGAGCGTGCTTTCGAGATCGCGCGCGGCCAGCAACTGCGGGTCCGACAGCGGCTTGGCTGCCTTGCCGTCGCAGCGCACGGTGCCGTCGTCCTTGATCAACAGGGTGAGCGTCCGGCTCTGCCCCGTCCGCTTGAGCAGGAACAGATCCGGGGACTGTTCGGCCAGGCCGCATCCCGCCGGCGCCATGCAGGCGATGACCGCGAGCGCACATGTGGAAACTCTTACGAGCGCCGGACGCAATCGCCCCCCAGTATCATCGGCCGCCGCTGGTGCCGCATCTGCGCGATCCAGGATGGACCCGGTTACGGCGACGACCGGCTCCCGGTCGCCGGCCGAGCGCCGGCTGAAGTCACTGCTCATGCATGATCCGATCTCATACTTTCAGGGCGTCGTGATTGGGCTCGCCCAGGGCGTGTCCGAGCTGTTCCCGATCTCGAGCCTAGGCCATGCCGTCGTCATGCCTCGGCTGTTCGGCTGGGACATCCACCAGAACGACAAGTTCTTCATCGCGTTCCTGGTCGCCGTGCACCTCGCGACCGCGATCGTGCTGCTCGGGTTCTTCTGGCGCGACTGGGTGCGGATCGCGAAAGGCCTGTGGCGCTCGCTGCAGAACCGCGAGATCGGCGATGACGCGGACGCCCGGCTCGGCTGGCTGCTCGTCGTCGGCACGATCCCGGCAGGGATCCTCGGGCTCGCACTCGATAGCCCGTTGCGCAGCGTGTTCGCGTCGGCGCAGTCGGCGGCGATCTTCATCTTCATCAACGGCCTGCTGCTGTTCGCGTTCGAGCACCTGCGCCGCCGCGCGCCGGGCGAGCGCGAAACCGATCCCGACGAAGACCGGCGGATCGCGCACCGGGTGTCCTGGCGCCAGGCGGCCGTCGTCGGCGGCGCCCAGTCGCTGGCCCTGATTCCCGGCATCTCCCGGTCGGGCATCACGATGGGCGGCGGCCTGATCTCGGGCCTCAACAACCGCGACGCGGCCCGCTTCGGGTTCCTGCTCGCCACCCCGATCATCTTCGCCGCGGCGGCACTGAAGCTGCCGGAGCTGCTCGGCAAGGAGGGCGACGGCGTGCGCGGCCCAGCGCTCGTCGCGGCGCTCTGCGCGGCCCTCAGCGCCTATCTCTCCGTCCGCTTCCTGATGCGCTACTTCGAGACCAACCGGCTCACGCCCTTCGCGATCTACTGCTGCGTGGTCGGCGCGGCGCTGTCGATCGGCTTCGCCGTTACCTGACGGAGGTCACCAATGAAGCATCGGAACCTGATCATCCCCGCCGTGATCCTCGGGATCGTGCTGATCGTGATCGCGATCATCTACTGGGTGTCCCCCGCGAGCAGTCTCCCGAGCTTCTTCCCAGGCCACCAGGCGGGGTCGAGCACCCACCACGTCAAGCACGGCATCGCGGCGTTCCTGCTCGGGCTCGCCTGCCTGGTGTTCGCGTGGTTCCAGACCGGGCCGGCGGGCGGCAAGACCAGCACGTCGGGCACCTGATCGACATCGTTCAGGCGCTGCCTCGAGGGCGGGCTCATTGCCGCGCCGGGATGCGGTTCGGAGTGCTGTCGGCTGGCGCCGACCAGGAGCCTTCGGCCCGGCCTGGGTGGGAGATTTGCCTGGTATGTGGCCGGGGATGGGGTGGTGGGACCCGCGGACGCGGCACAACGTGAAAAAGCTCCCCGGCGTCACGAGGATTTGCCGCATAAGCACCGTGGCGGTGCCTTTCGTGAAAACCGTCGAACCCCAGCGCGGACTTTTTCACGTTATGCACGGGCCCGCCGGGGTGCACCGCACCCACCCCTTCGATAGCGCCGTTTCCGAGCAGACCTCCCACCAAGGCCTGGCCGAAGGCCCCTACTCGGCGCCAGCCGAGCGCACCCGGACCGCCCGAACCGCACCGCGGCGGCAGGCTCGCACGAGCCCCTATCCCGTGACGACGATCGACGCCCCGCCCCGCCGCGGATCGCCGCCGCCCCAGAAGCCACCCGCGGCGTCCCGCTCCACCGCCTGGACCCCCCCGAAGAACAGGTTGCGCTCGCGGAAGCGCCCGATCGCCCGGCCCGACGACTCCAGCGCGGAGGTGTCAATCCCCGGCTCGGCGTAGACGACGCCGTCCTCGAAGTGCACGCGCGGCGCCTGGACCGCGTCGCCGGCCCGCAGGCCGTTGTCGAGCACCCGGATGACCGTCTGCAGGATCGCCGAGCGGATCCGGCTGGAGCCGGCGCTCCCGAGGACGAGCTCTGGGCGCTCGTCGCGGAGCACGATCGTGGGGGCCATCATGCTCGGCATCCGGCGGCCGGCCGGGTGTCGGTGAAACCCGAGCGGGTTGAGGTCCAGCTCGCCGAGCATGTTGTTGAGGTGCACGCCCGTGCCGGGCACGACGACGCCCGAGCACGACCCGTTCGAACAGGTGACCGAGCAGGCCCAGCCGTCGCGGTCGAGCACCGCGATATGCGTCGTGGACCCGAGCGACGGGCCACCGCGGCCCCGCAGGAACCGCTCGACGAACGCGGGATCGTCAAGCCCCTCGAGGAACTCCGGGGTCCGCTCGTTCTGCGTCACCTCCATCACCTCGACGATCCGCTCGTTGTCCGGCGGGCCGGCATCGGCATCGAGCAGCGACAGCGCCCGCGCGATCAGGATCCCGCCCGCCGACGGTGGCGGATTCGTGACGACCTGGCGGCCGCGGTAGACCGCCCTCACCGGCTCACGATCGATCACCGCATACGCCGCCAGATCGGCGGCGGTGAGGATCCCGCCGCGCGTGCTGACCCAGTCGACGATCGCCGCGGCGATGTCGCCCGTGTAGAACGGCGCCGCCCCCTCGGCGCCCAACCGCGCGAGGGCATCGGCGAGCTCGGGCTGCCGGACCGTCTCACCCGCCCCCACCAGCCGCCCGGACGGAGCGAACAGCGCCGCGCACTCGGGCGTGGCGGTGACGATGTCGCCGAGGATCTTGACGACGTACGCCTGCTGGACGTTGAGCGCCACGCCGCCGCGCGCGAGCGCGATCGCCGGCTCGACGAGCCGCGCCAGCGGCATCCGCCCGAATCGCTCGGCGGCGGCGCACAGCCCCGCCGGTAGCCCGTACGTCCCAACCGACGCCGCGCCGATGTTGAACACCTGGATCGCGTCTCCGAACGAGACGCTGATCGGCACGAGCTCCGCGCGCGCGGAGTGGTCGGCGCCGCGCCCGGACGCCTCGACGAAGAAGTCGAGGAGCACCGGCTCCGCGCCGGGCTCGACGACGAGCATGTAGCCGCCGGCGCCGAGACCGGTGAGCAGCGGCTCGCACGCGAACGATGCGAGCATCGCGCCGATCGCAGCATCGACCGCGTTGCCGCCGTCGCGCAGGACGTCCGCGCCGACCCGGGCCGTGACCGGGTGGCCGGCGGCGATCACGCCGAGCTGCAGCTCGGCCATGGCCCGGCCTATCTCCTGGGAATGAATTCCGGCACGTCGAGCTCGGCGGGCGCGACGGGTGACCGGCGTACCCGGGTCACCCGTGGCTCGCCGCGCGGCTCGCGGATCGCGTGCCGGTCGTGCGTCCCATTGGCCACCGCCGCGCTCTGCGCACGCTCACGCGACGGCCGCTGTCCGTTCCCATACCCGGTCGCGACCACCGTCACCCACACCTGGTCGTCGAGTTTGTCGTCGACCATCGCGCCGAAGATGATGTTGGCATCAGGATGCGCAGCCTCGGCGACCGCCTTCGCGGCCTCGTTGACCTCCCACAGGGACAGGTCGCGACCGCCGGTGATCGACAGCAAGATCGACCGCGCGCCCTCCATGCTCGTCTCCAGCAGCGGTGAGGCCACGGCCTTCTCGGCCGCGTCGATCGCCCGCCGCTCGCCGGTGCCCATCCCGATCCCGAGCAGCGCGTTGCCGGCCTCGGACATGATCGTGCGCACGTCGGCGAAATCGAGGTTGATCAGGCCCGGCAGCGTGACGAGATCCGAGATGCCCTGGACGCCCTGGCGCAGCACATCGTCGGCCACGCGGAACGCGTCGACCATCGAGGTGTTGCGGTCGAGCACCGACAACAGCCGGTTGTTCGGGACGACGATCAGCGTGTCGACCTCGGCCGCGAGCGCGTCGATGCCCGCCTCGGCCTGGTCGCGCCGGCGCGTGCCTTCGAACTGGAACGGGCGGGTCACGATGCCCACCGTCAGCGCACCCAGCTCGCGCGAGATCTGGGCGACGATCGGCGCCGCCCCGGTGCCCGTGCCGCCACCGGCGCCGGCCGCGATGAACACCATGTCGGAGCCCCGCAGCATCGCCTTGATGCGGTCGTACTCGTCGCGCGCCGCCTGGCGGCCGAGATCCGGGTTGGAACCCGAGCCGAGCCCGCGGGTGATCGCGTCGCCGATGTGCAGCGTCTCGTGGGCGGCGGACTGCTGCAGCGACTGCAGGTCGGTGTTGATCGCGAGGAACTCGACCCCCTCGATCTCGGCCTCGACCATCCGGTTGATCGCGTTGACGCCGGCGCCACCGACGCCAACCACGCGCAGCACCGGCGTGCCAACATGGATCGCCGGCGCGAACGACTCGCGCTCGGCGCGCGCGTAGACATCGGGCTCGGGCTCCGGCTCGGGCGGGCGAGGCTCGGCGGGCCGGTCCATGAAGTTCTCCGGGATGTCGGCCGAGAAGGCGTGCCGCAGGCGCTCCTGCGGCGTCGGGATCCGCCGTTCAGGGGCCGGGGGCGGCTCCGCCGCCACCACTGGCTCCGCCGCGACGACGGGCTCCGCCGCCATGACTGGCTCCGCCGCCACCACTGGCTCGGGCTCCGCGGCGGGCGCGTCGACCTTCGCTGCCGGAGCCCGGAGCGACGGGTGGGGAACCATCTCCGCGCCGGCGGTGGGCGCCGCCTCCGCGCCGGTGGTGGCAGCAGCCTCCGGATCGGTGGACCCTGGACCGGCGGTGTCCTCGGCCGTCTTGCGAAAGAGAGCCGCGAGCGGGCCCTCGCGCATGCTCGCGCGCTTACCGGTTGGCATTTGAGAGAACCTCCTTCGCAAGCTGCCTGTAGGCGTGTGCTGCCACCCCGTCCGGATCGTACTTCAGCACCGACATGCCTTTCACGGGTGCCTCGGCAAAACGCACCGTTTTGCGGATTCGCGACGCAAACACGCGATCGCCGAAGTTCTCCTCGAGCAGCTCGATCGCCTCCTTGGCATGCAGCGTCCGTGTATCCACGAGGGTGGGGAGGATGCCTTCGATGTCGACGTCCGGGTTCAGGTTCTCGCGGATCATCGCCAGCGTGTTCTGGAGCTGGATGAGTCCGCGCATCGACAGATATTCGCATTGGACGGGGACGATCACTTTGTCGGCGGCCGTGAGCGCGTTGATCGTCAGCAGCCCGAGGCTCGGCGGCGTGTCGATGAAGACGAAGTCGTAGTCCACCGCGACCGCGCTCAGGGCCTTCTCGAGCGAACGCTCGCGGCCGATCATCGTCGACATCGCGATCTCGGCGCCGGCGAGGTCGATCGACGCGCACGCGACGTCGACCTCGCGCGGGCGGATCACATCACGGATCGGGATGTGGTGGACGAGGACGTCGTACATCGACTTCTCGAGCGCGTCCGGATCGATGCCCTGCGACATCGTCAGGTTGCCCTGCGGGTCCATGTCGACGCACAGCACGCGGTGACCCTCCTCGGCGAAGGCCACGGCGAGATTGAGCGTGGTCGTTGTCTTGGCGACGCCACCTTTCTGGTTGGCGAACGCGATCACCTTGGCGATGGCCGTCACGGGACTCTCCGATGCGTCGGTGGACTCATACGCGCCTGTATTCGCAGGCGGTACGGGGAATCCTGCAATGCGCCCCCCGCCACACGCGGCGCCCGGCCGCAGTATGTTCAGGGGCTGTGTCCGACCTGTTCGAACGCCGTCTGATCTTCGTCACCGGCAAGGGCGGCGTCGGCAAATCGACCGTGGCCACGACGCTCGGCCTGCTCGCTGCCCGACGGGGCCTGCGGACGATCGTCGCCGAGCTCGCGTCCCAGGAGCGCGTCCAGCGTACGTTTGCGCACGAGGGCGAGCTGTTCACGGAGGTCGAGCTCGCGCCGGGGCTGTTCACGATCTCGATCGACCCCCAACACGCGATGGAGGAGTACCTGCGGGTCAAGGTCGGCCCGCTCGGCCACGCGCTCAGCATGAGCAGGCTGTTTCACGCGTTCGCGATGGCGACCCCCGGCATGCGCGAACTGCTGAGCATCGGCAAGGTCTGGGAGCTCGCGCAGCTCCAGCGCCAGACGCGCGGGGCGGCGCCGTACGACTTCGTCGTCGTCGACGCGCCCGCGACCGGCCACGGCGTCGGGATCCTCAAGACGCCGCGGACATTCGCCGAGATCGCGCGCGTCGGACCGATCGCGCGCCAGGGACGGCGGATCGCCGAGACGATCGCCGACCACGAGTTCACCGGCATCGTCGCGGTCGCGACGCCCGAGGAGATGGCGATCAACGAGACGCTCGCGCTGAGCGAGGCGCTCGCGGAAGATCAGCTCCAGCTCGACCTCGCGGTCGTCAACGCCCTGTACCCGGCGCGGTTCGACGCCGACGAGGCGGAGGAGTTGGCAGCTGCGCTGCCAAAAACACGCTCCCGCGCCGCGCGCTCGGCACTCGGTGCGGCGATGTCCGAGCGCTCGCGCGCGTTGACGCAGCGCGAGCAGGTGCAGCGGCTGCGCGACGGGCTGGCCGCGCCGCTCGTCGAGCTCCCGTACGTCTTCGCCGACCACATCGGCCCGGACGAGCTCGAGCTGCTCACCGACCAGCTCGAGGCCGTCCTGCGGGCGCCGAACCTCATCGGCTGAGCAGCACGGCGCCGGGGCCGGCGCGCAGGCCTGACTCGATCGCACCGTCGATGAACCCGGCCCAGCCGTCCGCGAGATCGGAACCGGCGAGCAGCACGCGCCCTTCGGGCCGGCGCATCTCCGCGTGGTGATGCTCGTACCAGCCCGGACGATGGATTGCCCATGTGCCGCGCGAGAACTCGTCGGCCAGCCAATCGTGCGCGGTCGCATCGATCAGCTGATAGCCGGGCAGGATCTCGTCGAGCTCGAGCTGGAGCGAGTGGCGGTCCGCCGCGTCACAGCGCTGGGCGTCGATCCCGAATCCGATCAGCAGCTGCGTTCCGTCGTCGAGCAACTCCTCGGTGTCGAGGTATCCGAACGGATGCCGGGGCCGGATCGCGTTCTGCAGGACCGACTCGCCGCGCGCGTGAAGGAAGATCTTGATCCCGCGCGAGGCCTGCCCGAGCGCGATCGCCTGCCGCTTGCCTTCGGACAGGGCCGGTTCGAACTCGATCGCGCCGAGCGCGTTGAGCGGGACCGCCACGACCGCGGCACGGCCGATGTACGCGTCACCCCCGCGCGTCTCGATCTCGACGCGGCCGGCCCGCTGCACGACCCGCGACACAGGCGCCTCGAGCCGCCGCTCGAACGCGGCGCCGCGCGCGATCGCGTCGAGCAGCGCGCCGGTCCCGCGTCGCAGCGTGATCCGCCCGCCGGTGAACTGCGTCAGCTCGAGGCTGTAGCCGGACAGCCCGTGCCAGCGCAGGACCGACACCGCGCCCGCGTCCGACAGCGGCGCGTGGGCCAGCGACTCGAGCTCCGCGGCGAGCACGTCGCGTTCCTCCTCGGAGAGCGACAGCTCGCGCAGGCGCTCAGCGATCGTGAGCCGGTCAAAGCGCGCGAGCGCGTCGCGCGCGTAGAGGGGCTCGTACGGCAACGGCAGCGCCTCGCGAACGCCGTCCACGAACTTGTCCCAGCCGCGCCGCGCGATCGCATCCCGCTCGGCGATCGTGCCGCTGCGTCGCTGTCCCGCCACATACCAGCCGGCGCGCTGTGCGTCCGCGCTCAGCTCGACCTCGAGCCCAGCTCGGGTGATCTCCGACCACGTGTGCGGCTGGTGC
This sequence comes from Solirubrobacteraceae bacterium, assembly GCA_035524415.1. Classification (GTDB taxonomy): domain Bacteria; phylum Actinomycetota; class Thermoleophilia; order Solirubrobacterales; family Solirubrobacteraceae; genus Palsa-465. Next base: position 67,276 of record DATKOY010000178.1, read on the forward strand.
CAGTGCACCCAGCCGCCTCCGTATTCGATCACGGAGCCGTTCCACGGGGCCGTCCACGTGCGCCCGCCGAGCCGGTCGCGCGCCTCCATCAGCAGCACCGAGCAGCCACGCACCGCCGCCTCGCGAGCCGCGGTGACACCGGCGAAGCCGCCCCCGACGACGATTACGTCGTACACGACGCCACCCGCGCCGGGGCGAGGATCGCGGCGTCGACTGCGACGGCGCCCGTGGGCCCGACCAACACGGGATTGCACTCGATCAGCGCCAGACCCTGTTCGATCAGGACTTCGCCCAGCCGCGCCGCGAGCCCCGCGACGCCGACGACGTCGACCCGTGGGCGGCCGCGCCCTCCGTCGAGCACGGCCGCGGCGCGCAGGCCCCGAAGCGCCCGCTCGATCCGCGCCGCGCCCGCGGGCAGCGGCACGACCGCGACGTCGTCGAGCAGCTCCGTCCAGAGGCCGCCGAGCCCGAGCACGAGCGCCGGCACGATCCCGTCGGTCCGCGCCGCGATCAGGAGCTCGACGCCGGGTTGCGCCATCCGCTCGACGAGCACCTCGCCGTCGGTGACCCCGCGCAGACGCCGGTATGCCGCCCGCACCAGCTCCGCCGTCGTGAGACCCAGCTCGACGGCCCCGAGCTCGGACTTGTGCTGGATGCTCGCCGCGCACAGCTTCAGCGCAACGTGCCCGCCGAACTCCTCGAGCGCCGCACACGCCTCGTCCTCGTCGGCAACCACACGACCCTCGACGACGCTCAGACCGGCTGCGGCGAGCAGCCGCTTGGCCTCGTGCTCGGGCAGCCACTCGAGCGGGCCCGCGGGCAGGCCGGCGCTGTGCGCGGCGGTCGCGCCGATCGCCCGCAGCCGCGCGGGATCCCCAGCCCGGGGAGACATCGCAGCCGCGGCGCACGCCATGCCCGTCCGCAGGCCGGCCGCAGCCGGCACACCCGCCTCGATGAACCGCCAGGCCGATTCGTCGTCGAGCAACTCCGGCAGCGTCGATGAGACGAGCGTGCTGACGGGGCTGCGCGCAGCCCCATCGATGATCCCGTCGCGGACCGCACGCCAGGACTCTTCGACCGCTCCCTGAAGACCGGCGGGCTCGTCGTAGAACACGAGCAGCTGGTCGACCGCCGGGTCCTCGCCGACCGTCTGGACGAGCTCGCTCAGGGCCGAGCGCTCGCCCCAGATCATCGCGGTGTAGTCGAGCGGGTTCGCGACGGTCGCCGCGGATGGCAGGAGCTCGCGCAGGCGCTCGCACGTCGCGGGCGTGAGCTCGGGCAGCTCGAGGCCGCAGTGCACCGCTTCGTCGGCGCCCTGCGCGGAGTCCCCGCCCGAGCACGTCATGATCGCCAGGCCACGCCCGCGGGCGGGCGCCCGCGGCACGGCAAGCGTCTTGGCGAGCTCGAGCAGCTCGTGTACGTCCTGCGCCCACACCGCGCCGGCTTCGGTGACGAGGCTCCGGAACACGCGTTGATCGCCCGCCAGCGCCGCGCTGTGGGCGGCCGCCGCGCGGGCACCCGCCGGCGAGCTGCCGACCTTGAGCACGACGACCGCGATGTCGTTCTCCGCACATGCGGCGAGGCCGTCGCACAGGCGGGCCCCGCCGTCGTCCTCGAGATACAGCGCGATCGCGCGCACGCCGTCCTGCGTCGCGAGGTGCTCGAGGTAGTCCGCCGCCGACACGACCGCCTGGTTACCGCTCGCGACGACCGTGTGAAAGCGCAGCCCGCGGCGGGTGGCGAGCGCGTTGACCGCGACGTTCCCGCTCTGGGAGACGAGTGCGACCGACCCCGGCTCGCGCGGGGTGAAGGCATCGCCCCACAGCACGAAGCGGCCGGGCATCGAGACGATCCCGTTGCAGTTCGGGCCGCACACCGGGAACGCATGCCGCTCGGCGGCCTGCACAAGCTCGCGCTGCAGGTCCGCGCCGGTGCTGACTTCCGCAAACCCGGCGCTGAACACGACCGCGCCGCCGCAGCCGCGCGCGCCGGCCTGCGCGATCACCGCTGGCACGGCCGGGGCCGGGATCGCGACGATCACCGCATCAGCCGGCTCGGGCAGGTCGTCGACCGTCGGCACGCACGGGCGGCCGAGCGCCTCGGTGCGGTTCGGATTGACGCCCCACACCTCGCCGCGGTAGCCGATCGCGTCGAGGTTGATCAGCGCCTGCGATGCGTAGCTGCCGGGACGGTCGTTCGCGCCGACGACGGCGATCGAGCGCGGTGCGAACAGCCGCTGGAGATCGGACCCGCTCAATGGATCGTCGCTTCGACCCCGCGGCGCTCGAGCGCGCGCGAGATGATCAGGCGCTGGATCTCGCTCGTGCCCTCCCAGATCCGGTCCACCCGGAGCTCGCGCTGGAAGCGCTCGGCGACGTTGCTGCGCAGATACCCGCGCCCGCCGAATGCCTGCACCGCGCGGTCCGCACAGCGGCCGGCGGCTTCTGAGACGAACAGCTTCGCCATCGACGCCTTCGCGTGGATCAGCTTGACGTCGGCGCCGGTGTCGACCATCCGCGCGACCTGCAGCGCGAGCAGCCGTCCGAGCGTCGCGTCGGTCGCGGAATCGGCGAGCGGGAAGGAGATCCCCTGGTAGTCCATGATCCGCCGTCCGCCCTGGACGCGGTTCAGCGCCCACGCGGTCGTCTCCTCGAGCAGGCGCCACATCGCGCCGAGGCCGTGGGTGGCGATCCCGAGGCGCTCCTCGGTGAACCATGCGCGCTGCAGCTCCTCGCCGTTGCCGACGCCGCCGATCACGGCGTCCGGCCCGACTTCCACCTCGGTGAAGCGGATCGTCGGATGACCGTGGGGGTAGTTGTGCGTGAACTTCGGGTCATCGATGAAGTCCACTCCGGGGGTCGAGGGCTCGACCAGGAACAGGGTCGGCAGGCGGTCGGATCCGTCGACCACGTTCGCCATCACGATCAGCACCCGGGCGACGTCGCCCGAGGTGACGAACCACTTCTCGCCGTTGATCCGCCAGCCGCCGTCGCTGCGCTCAGCGGCCGTCGCGATCCCGCCCGGATCCGAACCGGCCTCTGCCTCGGTGACCGCGTATGCGTCGCCGCCGTGCCCGTGGAGCGCCGGGACGAGGTAGCGCTCGATCTGCTCCGGCGTCCCCTGGACGAGGACGTTGTATGCGCTCGGGACATGCCAGTGCAGCCCGTTGGTGACGCGGCCGAACTGCTCGTTGACGAGGAACCAGTCGAGCATCGACCAGCCCTGACCTCCGTACTCGGGCGCGAACCGCCCGCCGTTCAGCCGCGCGGCGATCGCCTCGCGCTTGATCTCGTCGATCGTCGTCTCGGGCAGGCGGCCACCCCGTTCCTCGGCCTCGAGCTCGAGCGGCATCAGCACGTTCTCGACGAACTCGCGCGCTCGGCGCTGGAGCTCGAGCTGATCTGCTGTCAGTTCATCACTCGTGGTTGCCGGGGAGGCCGTTGTGCTCATGGGCGTCCTTTGCGGTGGTGGGTTGGGGGAGTCGGGCGAGGCGGGCGCGGTCGGCCGCGGTCCGCTCGGCGGCGCGACCGGGCAGGCCGAGCAGCAGGTTGTGGTGGTTGAAGATGACGGTCCTCGCGCGCTCCCGGGCACGAACCACCTCGGGGTCGCTCATCTGTGCGGTCGCGTCGATCAGCTCGACGACGCCGTGCAGGTAGGCGAGCCACTGGCGCTCGGAGCCGTGGAGGATCAGATGCTCGATTCGGGCCTGCTCCTCGGCGATCGCGTGAGCGGGCGGCCGCGTCCCGCGGGTCAACGTCGCGACGGCGCCGGGAAGCTCGCGCTCGGGCTCCGGCGTCACCGACAGCCACGAGGCGCGCTTGACCACGCGCCTAGACTAACAGCAACTGATCACAAAGTCAGGATTGGGAGAGATGACGGCACTCATTACGGCTGACCCCGCCTCGGGCACCGCGCTCGAGCCGCGCTTCTACACCGACCCTGAGATCCTCGAGGCCGAGCAGGAGCTCATCTTCGAGCGCACCTGGCAGCTCGCGGGCCACATCAGCTCGCTTGCGACACCGGGGAGCTACATCACGGCCTCGGCCGGATCCCAACCGGTGCTGGTCGTGCGCGATCAGGAGGGACAGCTGCGGGCGTACCGCAATGTCTGCCGCCACCGCGCATCGCGGCTGCTGAGCGGGTCGGGTCAGTGCAAGGGCGCGATCCGCTGCCGGTATCACGGCTGGACGTACCGCTTCGACGGATCGCTGATCGGCGTGCCGGAGGGCATGCAGTTCGGCGAGCGCCTGGACAAGCGCACGCTCGGGCTACTGCCCGTGCAGGTCGAGGAGATGTGCGGCCTCGTGTTCGTGAACGTTGACCCCGACGCCTCCCCGCTGGCGTCGCTCGTCGGCGATCTGCCGTCGCGGCTGGCGCCCTACCGGATCGAGTCGCTCGAGCCGTTTGGTTCGCCCGGCGACGGCCAGCCCGCGAACTGGAAGGTGATCGCCGAGAACTACATCGAGGGCTACCACATCCCGATCGCCCACCCCGGGCTGATGCGGATGCTCGACTACAAGCACTACGACACCGAGGTCTATGAGCACTACGCGTGGTTCGAGGCACCGCTGCGGGCCAAGCCGAGCAGCAATCGGCTCGAGCGCATGTACGCGCAGCTGGTCGAGCCGATGCCGGGCCTGACCGAGGCCGACCGGCACGTGTGGCGCTACGTGTTCCTCTACCCGAACACGACGATCGACCTGTATCCCGACCAGGTCAACACGTGGCAGATGCTCCCGGACGGCCTGGCCCGCACGCGCGACGTGTTCGGCAATTACCGTCCGGCGGGGAGCAGCGCCCGGACCCGGGTTGTCCAGTGGATCAACCAGCGGCTCAACAACCTCGTCCTCGACGAGGACATCGACCTCGTCGACAACGTTCAGCAGGGCTTGCAGACGCGGGGGTACGTGCCGGGCCCGCTGTCCCGCCGCGAGTCGGCCGTCGCCTGGTTCGCCGACCGCGTGCGGGCGGACCTGGCGGCCGGCGTCGCGTCGCGGACTGACGCGTGAGCGCTCGGAGCTCGAGGCTGCCGGCGCGCGAGCGGATCCTCGCCGCTGCGGTGCAGCGGATCGCCCTCGAGGGGATCGACGGCGTGCGGATCGCGCGGATCGCGACCGATGCGGGGGTCTCGAGCGCGCTCGTCCACTACCACTTCGAGACGCGCGAGAGCCTGCTCGCCGAAGCCCTCGACTACTCCTACACGCGCGCCGGCGACGCCCGCATCTCGGCCCGCGATCTGCCGGGCGCCTCCCACGCCGAGCGCCTGCAGGCGATGGTCGACCAGTGCCTGCCGACGACGCCCGCGCTCGCGGAGGACTGGGTGCTGTGGATCGAACTGTGGCTGCGCGCGGTGCGCCATCCCGAGCTGCGCCCGATCGCGGAGGAGCTCTACGCGCGGTTGCGCGCATGGTTCGTGGAGGAGATCGCCGCCGGGGTGCGCGCCGGCGAGTTCCACCGCTGCGACGTCGAGGACGTCGCCGACCGGGCGCTCGCGCTGATCGACGGCTTCGGCGTGCGGACCCTGATCGGCGACTCCCAGATCCCGCTCGAGCGAGCCCGCCGGGCGGTCGCCGCGGGGCTGGCCGGCGACCTCGGGCTCGGCGAGCGGCTCGTCCCGCTCGCCTCGCCGCCGCGAGCCGACGCGCGGACGCACACGCGCTCGGCCGGCGCCGGACGACGCGAGTAGCCCGGCCGCGTTACGCGGACTGGGCCGAGAAACGAACGATATATCTGTCCGTTCTTCGGCCAGGTCCCCGATCACACGGTTGACCCCGCCCGCAGCGCCGCCTTCGCTGCGGCCCGGCCGGTCCGGACGGCGCCCTCCATGTAGCCCGCGACCCAGTGGTCGGACCCGGCGACGAACAGCGGCGGCTCGTGCGTGCCATGCAGTGGCCCCACCCGCGTGAGATCCCCGGGCGCCCACGAGGTGATGTAGCCGCGCGTATACGGGTCGATCCCCCAAGCACGCTCGAGCGTGGCGAGGGGCGTGCGCGCGCCCTCGCCGTAGAGCTCGCAGACGCCGTGGAGGATCGCCTGGTCCCGCACGTCAGGCGCCGCGGCAAGGAATGCGGCAAACCGCTCCGGCGGCACGAGCAGCGACAGCACCCCGGTGCTCTGCGGCCAGGTCGAGCCGAACAGCAGCTCGCTCTCCGCGAGCCCGTTCTGGCCGGTGTCCTGCCAGAACGAACGCTCATACGCGAGCACCACCTTCGCCGCCAGCGCGTGGCGCACGCACCGCAGCGACGCAAGCCGGGCGTCGCTGACGCCGGTGATCGACAGCTCGCGCAGCGGCCCGGCCGGCAGCGCGCACACGACCGCCTCGGCGACGATCTCCTCCCCGCTCGCGAGCGTCAGGCGCACTGATCCGGGCGCGACGTCGACCCGCCGGACGACGGCACCGAGCCGTACCCGCGCTCCGAGTGCGCGCGCCATCTCGACCGCCACGCTGGCGGACCCCGACGCCACCCGCAGCCCCTCCCAGCGCTCGAGCTCGTAGTACTCCTCACCGCCGAGCGCGGCGTGCTTGCGCAGCTCGGCCATCAGCGAGGTCCGCTCGGGCCCGTCGCACGACAGCGACAGCGACGCGAGCTCGTACCGGCGCCCGACCGCCGGCTCCGCCCGCTGCGCGCGCAGCCAGTCGCCCATGCTCATCGCGTCGAGCAGCTCGAAGTCGGGATGCGACCACGGGTCCTCCGGGTCGACCGTCGCCGCGAGCTCCGCGAACGCGCGCTCGACGCGCGCACAATCCGACCGCTCGGATTCGGTCATCCACGGCAGCTCATCGCCGATGTAGACGCCCTCGTACAGCGCCCAGCTCATCTGCCCGGGCTCGACGACGTAGCTCGGCTCGACCGCCAGGCCGAGCTCGCCCACGAGCTCCCGATAGGCCTCGTGTCCGTGCCCGAACACCTCTCCCCCGGCCTGCACGATCCTGCCGTCGTCGAGCGTCACCCCCTCGACGCGCCCGCCGACCCGGTCGCGCGCTTCGAGCACGATCACGTCCACGCCGACTGCCGCAAGATCGCGCGCGGCCGCCAACCCCGCGAGTCCGGCTCCGAGGACAGCCACATCGATCACCGTCGACACACCTCCCGCGACGCACCGCTGTCGACCCGCGACCGTCGCGGTCCGCACGCCCCGCTAACCCGAGCACAACGAAGCGCGCTTGACACCCGCGACGAACCCGCGTTAGTTTTCTGAATGCGGGTTCAGTATACGAATTTGTACTGACCTCTGGGAAGCCGTGCAGGGAGCACGTATTTGAGTCCGCGTCCAAAAGTCGACCACCTCCGCAAACCGCAGATCGTCACCGCCGCCGCCGAAGTGCTGTACGAGCGCGGGCTGTTCGACACCCGGATCGCCGACATCGCAGAGCGGGCTGGGACGAGCTCGCCCACGATCCTCTACTACTTCGAGTCCAAGGACCGGCTGCTCGAGGAAGCGGTCGACCAGAGTGACCAGGAGTTCTATGCACGGCTCTCGGAGGGCCAGGCGCAGCACGAGACCGCAGCCGACAAACTTGTCCACTTGATCGAGGAGACGAGCCTGGGGCCTGGCGGCGTCAACGACTGGACCCTGTGGATGGAGATCTGGGTCCGCGCGCGCCGCGACGAAACCGTGCACCGCAACTACATCCGGCTCGACCGCCGGGAGCGCGGGCTGATCGCGGACATCGTCCGCGAAGGTCAGGCTGCGGGCGAGTTCGACGCCACGGCCGATCCGGATGATTTCGCGCTCGCGCTGAGCGGGCTGATGGACGGCCTCGGCGTGCAGATGACGCTGGGACAGCCGGACGTGACGGCGGAGCGGATGGTGCGCCGCTGCCTCGCGCTGGCGTCAACGGAGCTTCGGTGCGAGTTGCAGCCGAGCAAGCCGATCGAGCAACCCGGGAGGAGAGCACATCGATGACACCCACCACGCGCAGGACGTTCATCAAGCGCGCGAGCGTCGCGGCGGCCGGCGTCACGGTCCCCGGGCTGCTGAGCGCCTGCGGCACGACCGCGCCGACCGGCGGCGGCAGCGGCACGGTCAAGGCGGCGGCGCAGCAGGGGCCGGGCGGCCTCGCGCTCGCCCGCCCGGAGAACCCGGTGACGCTGCCGCTGTACCCCGACAACAAGGCGATCGCGTCCGGGTTGCAACCCGAGAAGGGACCGCTTCAGTTCTACAACTGGATTGAGTACATCAACCCCGACGTCGTGAAGTCGTTTGAGAAGAAGTACAACGTCAAGGTCCAGATCAGCACGTTCGACACGATCGACGAGGCGGTCGCAAAGCTCGCGAGCAAGGCTGTGCAGTACGACGTGTTCGTGCCCGAGCCGACGTTCATCGAGCAACTCGTCGTCGGCAAGATCCTGCAGCCGCTGAACCTCAGCTACATCCCGAACCTGCAGGCCAACGTCTGGCCGTCACTGGCGAGCCCGTGGTACGACGTCGGCAGCCGCTACACCGTCCCCTACACGATCTACACGACCGGGATCGGCTGGCGCTCCGACAAGCTCCCAGGGTTCACGCCCGAGAACTTCCAGAACCCGTGGAGCGCGCTGTGGATCCAGGGGCCGAAGATCGCCGGCAAGGTCGGCCTGCTCGACGACCAGCACGAGGGCCTCGCCATGGGTCTGCTGCACAACGGCGTCACCGATCTGAACACACAGAACCCCGTCGAGCTGAAGGCGGCGCAGAAGTCGCTCACCGAGCTCGTCTCGAGCGCAAACCTCAAGTTCGACACGAACGAGTACCAGCACCTCGCCGACGGCTCGCTGTGGTTGCATCAGGCGTGGTCGGGCGACATGGCCGCCGCCCCAAGCTATGCCCCGAAGGGCACGCCGCCCTCCGTCTTCCGTTACTGGTGGCCGCAGGATGGCCGCGGCCCAATCAACAACGACGCCTTCGGGGTTCTCAACGGCGCGAAGAACCCGGTGCTCGGCCACCTGTTCCTCAACCACCTGCTCGACGTCGAGACCGCGTACGTGAACTTCACGTTCAATTACTACCAGCAGCCGCTCACGCAGATGACCCCCGAGTCGTTCGTCAAGCGGCAACTGGTCGCCCCCAACCTGCAAACGACGATCGTCCGCGAGCCGCAGTTCAAACAGGGCTACGTGCAGGGACCGCTCAGCCAGGTCGGCCAGGTCCTGTGGGAGAACGCGTGGGCCGCGGTCAAGTCGGCGTGATGCCGTGACGACGCGCACCTCGTACTGGCGGACGTTCGCCCTCCCGGGGGTCGGATGGCTGCTGCTGTTCGTCGTCGTGCCGGCCTACGCCGTGATCGCGATGGCGATGGGCCGCGTCAACATCCTGCTGCAGCCGATTCCTGCCTGGAATCCCGCGACCTGGAATCCGGGGTACGTCTGGAAGGCGTTTTCGGGCGCGCTGCCGGGCGGCGAATACTGGCCCGCGGTGCGGAACACGATCCTGTACGTCGGCGCGTCGCTCGCCCTCTGCTTCGCGATCGGCTACCCGGTCGCCTACTACGTCGCCCGCCACGCGAAGAAGACGAAGGCGCTGCTGATCGTCCTGCTCGTGATCCCGTTCTGGGTCAGTTACCTGCTGCGCATGCTCGCGTGGATCGGACTGCTGTCCTCCGACGGGTATGTCAACAAGCTGCTGATGGACCTGGGCATCACCCACCCGCCCGACTGGCTCAACGGCAACCCGTATTCGGTGATCGTCGCGCTCGTCTACGGGTACATCCCGTACTTCATCCTGCCCGTGTTCGCGGGGCTTGACCGCATCGACGCGTCCCAGATCGAGGCCGCGCGCGACCTCGGCGCGACGCCATGGCAGGCGTTCCGGCGCGTGACGCTGCCGCTCAGCCGCCCGTTCATCCTCGCTGGCGCGGCGCTCGTCGTGCTGCCGATGTTCGGCGACTACTACACCAACGACCTGATCTCGGCCTCGCCGCGCACGAACATGCTCGGCAACCAGATCAACCTGTTCGTGCAGGGCGGCTCGGAGAAGAACCTCGGCGCCTCGCTCGTACTCGTGCTGATGGCGATCCTCGCCGTCGGCATGGCCTACTACCTCTACCAGACCGCGCGCGACACACGCGCGCTGAGAACGGCATGAAGCTTCCGCGACGGCTGCGCAACCCCTGGGGCAGGCCTCGCTTCCTCGTGATCGTCACGTGGATTTACGTCGCGTGGGCGCTCTTGCCGGTGGTCATCGCGATGCTGTTCTCGTTCAACAACGGGCGCTCGCGCAGCGTCTGGCAGGGCTTCTCGACGCGGTGGTGGTGGGGCGATCCGAGCCTCTCGATCTTCCACGACCCCGACTACACGCACGCGCTCGTGCACAGCCTCCAGCTGGCCGCGCTCGACATGCTGATCGCGACCCCGCTGGGCGTGCTGCTCGCGCTCGGGCTCGCGCGCTGGCGCGGCCGCGGCTCCGGCGTGGCGAACTCGCTGATGCTCCTCCCGCTGGTCACTCCGGAGATCGTGATGGCGGTGTCGTTGCTCGTCGTGTTCACCCAGCTGGCGATCGTGCCGTTCACGCTCGTGCACCTCGGCACCGGCGCTCAGGTCGTCGGCCAGGTCACCTTCTCGTTGTCGTACGTGGTGGTGATCGTGCGGGCGCGGCTGGCGTTGATCGGCCCCGAGTACGAGGAGGCTGCGCGCGACCTCGGCGCGACCCCGACGGAGTCGCTGCGGCTCGTGCTGATCCCGCTGCTGACCCCGGCGATCCTCGCGAGCATGTTGATCGTGTTCGCGCTATCCATTGACGACTTCGTTGTAACCCAGTACATGTCCTCCGACGCATCGACCACGACGATCCCGATGTTCCTGTATGCAAACGCGCGTGGCGGCACGACGACACCAGCACTCAACGCCCTGGCGACCGTGCTCGTGCTGACGACGCTGATCGGCGTCGGCGCTGCCTTCGCGATCTACGCCGCTCTTGGGCGCCGGACGTCGACCACGAAGGTGTCGGCGTTCCGTGAGCTGAGCGGACTGGAGGCAGCGTGATGGCAGGCGGCCACGTCGAGCTCCGCGGACTGACGAAGCACTTCGATCAGGCGATCGCCGTCGACGGGATCGACGCGTCGATCAACGGCGGCGAATTCTTCTCGCTGCTGGGACCGAGCGGGTGCGGGAAGACGACGACGTTGCGGATGATCGCCGGATTCGAGCGCCCGACACGCGGAGAAATATTGCTCGACGGCGACGATGTCGCGGCCGTGCCGCCACACGAGCGCAACGTCCACACGGTCTTTCAGAACTACGCGCTGTTCCCCCACCTCGACGTGTTCGAGAACATCGCGTTCGGCCTGCGGCGCCACAAGGTGCCGAAGAAGGAGGTGCGCTCGCGGGTCGACGATGCGCTCACGCTCGTCGAGCTCGAGGGGCTCGCCACGCGCCGCCCGAATCAGCTCTCGGGCGGGCAGCAGCAGCGGGTCGCGCTCGCTCGCGCGCTCGTCCTGCGCCCGGCCGTGTTGCTGCTCGACGAGCCGCTCGGCGCGCTCGACGCGAAGATCCGCAAGCAACTGCGAATCGAGCTGAAAGCGCTCCAGGAGGAGGTCGGGATCACGTTCGTGTTCGTGACCCATGACCAGGAGGAGGCGCTCAGCATGAGCGACCGGATCGCGGTCATGAGCGGCGGGCGGATCGACCAGATCGGCACCCCCGAGGAGGTCTATGAGAGCCCCGCGACGGTGTTCGTCGCCGACTTCCTCGGGATCTCGAACCTGATGGACGCGGATGCCGCCGCAGGGCCCGCGGGGACGTGCACCGTTCGGATCGGCGAGTTCACGCTGCGCGCCGGCTGCGGGGATCTCTCGGCACGCGGTCCGGTCAAGATCGTCGCGCGCCCGGAGCGCGTGCGCCTGCTCCCGCACGGCGCGAGCGCCGAGAACTGCCTCCCGGCGATGATCGAGCGTACTGTCTACGTCGGCTCGAGCCTCCAGGTGATGACGCGCCTTGCGACGGGCGCGGCGGTGCAGGCGTCGGTCGCCAACTCCGGCACGGCGCACGAGTACAGCCAGGGCACCCCGGTCGCGGTGCAACTGCCCGCTGACGCCCTGCGGGTGCTGGCCTCGGGGCCCGCTCCCGCGCCGGCGCTCAGCGAGCCGGACGCGGCCGCTGAGCCAACGCCGGTCGTCGCCTAGACTCACTTTTCATGAGCGTTGCCGAGCTGCTCGAGGGCAAGCGCGTCTGTGTCTGCGGAGGATCGGGCGGGGTCGGCAAGACGACGAGCGCCGCAGCGATCGCACTCGGGATGGCGGCGCGTGGCGGGAAGGTCGCCGTCGTCACGATCGATCCGGCGAAACGGCTCGCGAACGCGCTCGGGCTCGAGGAGCTCGAGAACGAGCCGCGCCGCGTGCCCGCACGGCGCCTGAAGCGCGAGGGCCTCACGGTCGAGGGCGAGCTGTGGGCGATGATGCTCGACCCGAAGCGGACGTTCGACGAGCTGATCGACCGGATCGCGCCCGATCCGGAGCGGGCGCAGGAGATCAAGGAGAACCGCGTCTACGGGGAACTCTCGACCGCCGTGTCGGGCTCGCAGGAGTTCACCGCCGTGGCGAAGCTCTACGACCTCGACCAGGAAGGCAACTTCGATCTGCTCGTGCTCGATACGCCCCCGTCCCGCAACGCGGTCGACTTCCTCGATGCGCCGGGCCGGCTGACGTCATTCCTGGAAGGACGCGCGCTCAAGGCCTTCATGCGGCCCACGGGGCTCGGGATGCGGGTTTTGGGTCGCGGTGCGACCCCGCTGTTGGCGGCGCTGCGCCGTGTCACCGGGATTGACCTGCTGAGCGACCTCTCGACCTTCTTTCAGCTGCTCGGTGACATGACCAACGACTTCAGCCTGCGCGCCGCGCAGGTCGAGCAGATGCTCCGCGACGAGACGACCGCGTTCGTGCTCGTGACCTCCGCCGGCCGCGAGCCGATCGACGAGGCGATCTGGTTTCACCGGACGCTCGAGGACTCGGGGCTGCCGTTCGCGGGGGTGATCGTCAACCGCGTCCACCACGATCTGCTCGGCGACCAGGACACCGGTGACGTCGCCGAGACGCTCGAGCGCGTGCTGCGTCCAGACCTCGTCGACCGTGTCGCCGAGAACCTCCACGACTACCACGTGCTCGCACGGCGCGACGAAGACAACATCGCCCGGTTGCAGCGCGAGCTCGGCACGTATCCGCTGTTGCTCGTGCCCCACCTCGACGATGACATCCACGACATCGACGGTTTGCTCCAGATGCACCGCTACCTGTTCGCGTCTCAGGCTGAGCGCGAGCGGATGATCGCCGACGTCATCGCCTGATCCGGCTCGGAGCAGAGCACGGCTTCATGGCGTCGCGATCGAGATCCGCGCATGGTCCGCGCCGGCCTCCGCCCACGTGCTCCACGAGAGCAGCAGCGGCTGCCACTGATCGCGGGTGACCTCGACGCCGTCCTCGAGCATCTGCAGATCGCCCGTGTGCAGCAGTTCCCAGACCGCCTGCTCGGCGAGTCCCAGCCGCTCGCTCGCTCGCGCGCCCGGATGCAGCGCGCCGGCGAGCCGGATGCTCTCGCGGACCTCGATCGCGCCGCCCCGGCATGCCTCGAGCAGCCGCAGCTTCAACTCGGCGAGATCGCTCACGGTGCTCGAGTCGCCCTGGCTCTGGGCGAGCAGGCGGGCGGTGACGTCTGTGCCGCTGCGCGTCGCGTTCGACCAGCCGCGCCCGATTCCGAGCTCATCGGAGCGCAGCTGTGGCCCCTCGTAGATCGTCAGGCGGGCGCGCTCAGGGGCCCATTTGCGTTCGCCGAGCTCGATCACCTGGCCCGCGAGCCAGGGCTCGACGATCCGTGATTGCAACTCGTCTGCGGTGAGATTGAACTCCCGCGCGACGTGCGGAAACTGGCGAAGCTCGACGTGGAACACCTAGCGACCCGACGGCTGCGTGTCCGTGGCCATTGAGCGTGCGCGTCAGTTCATGTCGCCGCGCGACACCGCCAGACATGCTTCGCAACGCGGCCACGGCGGATTCCAGGGGTAACCGGTGACATCCTTGCCGCACAGCGCGGTGTCCGGATCCTCTTCGGTGACGAGGTGGCATAGCTCCTCGAAGCCGTCGTCGTTGATCCGCGGGACGTTGATGCATGCTGGATGCACGTTCGGAGCGCGAGTTGGCGCCGAAGCGTTCACGGACACGCTCGGAGCATAACCCGCCGTGTCCGTCGTCGGCCGCCCAGATGCAGAACGAGCGGGCCGTAGCCCGCTCGCAGCTGAGGTCGCGCTCCCCCTGACTTCATACGAGCCCCAGGACTTACGTGTTGAGCCTGGCGGGCAAAACACTCCCGGCCCCCGCAGGGGCCGAGTAGGGAGCGGCCTTCCGTTAGCCTAGCGCGACGTGCGATGCCGTGGCGGCCGCCGCCTCCGCGAGCAGCTCGTCTGCGACCGCGCGCAGGTCGGCGTCGAGATGACCGCAGAGGACATCTCGCAGCAGCGCCCGCAGATGGTCGGCGAGCTCGTCGACGAGCCCGTCGGCCCCGTGCTCCGCCGGCGCCAGGCCCGCGATCACCGCACGTTCGAGCGAGATCGCGTGCGCCGTCCGCTCCGCGAGAGCGGTTCGATCCTCGGGCTGTGCGCACAGCACGGCGAGGCGCTGCGCGAGGCGGCCGCTGGCGGGACCCTCCGGCTCGAGCAGCGCCCGCAACGCGAGCAGGTAGTCGGTCAGTGCCTCGAACGGCGCCACGCGCTCGCACCCCATCTCAAAGCGCGCAAGCGCCCACGCAAGCTCGCCACCGGTCGGGGTGCGGCGCACGATCAGGTTGCAGAAGGCCCGGAGCTCGTCCTCCTGCGCGGCCGGGATCAGCGTGATGAACCGGGGCCGGCCACTGCTCCCGAACGCGACGGGACGCCACGCGCCCGCGTCGGACCGCGTCCAGGCCACCGGACCGAGCGCGTAGCCACCGCGCTCGAACAGGCGCAGCGCCGTGAGGATCCGCCGGAACCGGCGCCGCGCGATCGCCACCGGCGGGCGCACCGAGCGCTCCTGCGTGGTCGTCAGCACCGCGAGCACGTTGGGCTCCTCGCCCGCTTGGCCGTCGCTGTTCGCCATGCCCCACACCGCTTCGGCGGGCGCCTCGGTGAGCGTCTCGCCGCGGACCAGCGACAGACCGTCGCCAAGTGGGAGCTCGCGCGTGTCGGGGTCGAGCGAGACGCCGAGCAACGGCGCGAGCACCGTGCTCACACACTGGCCGTCGTACAGCGCCCGCTCGAGGTCGGCAAACGCCGTCTCGAAGCGTGCGAGATCGAAGCCGAACTCGCTGCGCTCCGCGAACACGTTCGCGAGAAACGATCGCAGCGCAGCGTCGGCGCGCTCGCGCGGGTCGCCCGGGATCCGCGGCTCGCCGCGCTCGCTCAGGTACCCGCCGATGCCCTCGAGCGCCGCCAGCGCTCGCGCGGCGGGCGCGTATGTGGGCAGCGCGCACAGGAGCCCGAGCCGGTCGCGAATGAACGCGCCGGTCAGCGGCCGGTAGCAGTACAGCGCCGCGCGGCCGGACCGGCTCTCGCTCTCGACGACCTCGAACGGGATCTCCGCCCCGTTCGCGGTCTCGGCCTGCAGCCGGCCGGCGGCATCGGCGGTGAATGCTTCGAGGGCATCGTGAAGGGCGGTGTTGTGCACGACCGCCGTTTCGTGGTCGGGCCGCTCGATTCCTGCCCGGCGGGCGGGGCCTTGCAGCTCCGGTCTGCGATCACGTTCCGTGCTGGAGCGCGAGCGCGAGCAGCACAAGTGCGGCGACGCCGGAAACGGCGACCACGACGGCATTCGTCACGAGGGCCATCCGCAGTGCACGTCTCGGCCGCTCGGCGCGCGGGGGGGACGGATCCGGCGGTTCGGGAGCCGGGGCAGCCTCATCCGCGGGTCGCGCGGGCGAGCCGGAGGAATCGATTGATGCGGCGAGCGCATCCGTCACATACCGGTTGAGGCTCACGTGCTCGCTCTCCGCCGCCTGGGCGAGCTGGGCGTGAAGCTCGCTCGGCATGCGAACGAGGAACCGGCCGCTGTGACTCCGGGGCGTCTTCTCCGTCGCGCGATCGCGCTGCCGATCCTCCGGAGCTGCGTCCACGCGGGCGATTCTAGACTCGCCGTTCGGGCCGCTGTGCACGGAATCGCCCGCGATTTCGGCAGGTGATATCGCTGGTGTTGCGGTGATATCAGGCGCCGGCGGTGCCCCGGAATCGCTCCCCAGGTGCTCGCGCAGCCTCGCGAGCGCGGTCGCGATGATCCGCGAGACCTGAGCCTGGGAGAGCCCCACCGTGCGGGCGATCTCGCGCTCGGTCAGGTCTGCGTGGAAGCGCAGGAAGACGATCCGGCGCTCCCTCTCGCTGAGGAGTTGCATGCCGCCGATCAGCAGCACCCGGTCCTCACTGGTCTGGTCTGCGCCGGCGCCGGCCGCGACCGGGGTCTCGCCGAGCGAGATCTCGACGGCGTCGCGCGCGCGGGCGGCGGCCAGCGCCCGCTCGACATCGTGCTCATCCGCACCAAGCTCGGTGGCCAGCTCCTGGGTCGTGGGGGCGCGGCCGAGGGTGGCGATCAGGTGGTCTCGCACGCGCCGCAGTTCGCCGCTCATCCGCTGCAACTCGCGTGGGATCCGCACCGAGCCGGTGCGATCACGGAGGTGCCGGCGGATCTCGCCCTCGATCACGAGCTGTGCAAACGCGCGGAACGAGACTCCGCGGCGAGCATCGAAGCGGTCCGCGGCCTTGATCAATCCGACCGTCCCGACCTGAACCAGGTCGTCGAGCTCTTCGCCCCGGCCCACGAACCGGCGCGCCACCGCGTGAACGAGCGACAGATGCGACTCGATCAGACGGTCCCTCTCGGCATTCGCGGACGGGGGCCGAGGCCGGCTCACGGCTGCAGATTAGCTGCAAATGACCAAGGTGCGTGAGCGATATCACAAGATTGCAAGCGATACGCAGCTGTTGCGCGGATGACATTGAGGACTGCTGGGGATTGAGACAGTCGTGGGCGAGCACCCGGCTGTGCGCGTCGTGGGCGAACCACGACTGGGGCATCACAACCTGCGGGTCCGCACCCTCGGGTTGAGCCTGATGCTGATCGTCGCTGTGATGCTGCAGTTCGCAGCGGCGGCGCGGGCGGCCGGCCCCGCGACCGGCGCCGTCCCGTCGGTCTCACCGGCGCTCGAGCTGGCTCACACCCTCGTGAGCGACGCGAGCGATGGGGCCGGGACGCGGACGGCTGTCGCAGACATCGTCGCGACCGCGACCTCGGGCGCGGCGGCGGCCGGCTCGAATGACGCCGCAACGGTGCGGATTCTCGCCGCGGGCGCTCCGGCCGGCGTGCTGCCCACGCCCGTGGCCGCGACGGCGCCAGCGACAGCGACCGTGCCCGCGACGGCGACCGCGACCGCGACCACGCCCCGGCGGGCCACTCGCGTCCAGGCGGCGGACCGCCGCCACGCCCCGGGATCCCGCACGAGCGCGGCGCTACCGCGACTGAGGGCGGTCGCCCGCGGTTCACGCCTCCGGCCCGTGCTCCGATCGCGTCGCGATCTCTCTGCACCCGGGCTTGCGGGTGTGCTCGCGGTCGCGATCAAGCAGCTCGACGCGATCCAGACTCAGGCGCTGGCGCCGCCTTCTGCGGGGCAGGGCATCCCGACGTTGACCTCGTGGCTGGAGTCGCTCGCACGGCTCGCTCCGCCGGCCGGCATTCCCGTGGTCTCCGCGCCGCTCGGCTCCGCCCCGACGCTCGGTGCCGTGCCGCGCGCGCATCATCCGAAGCGCACCATCCGCTCAGTCCGCACAACCGCGCCCCACGCTCCAGGCCGGGGGGCGCTCAGCCCGGCAGTCGCTCGTGTGGCTGCCGGACCCCGCTGGCTCGCGATCTCACCCGCGATCTCCGCGGCGCCGCGAGCTCACGAGCGAAGTACCGCCTTACAGGACCGTCGCGTGCGGCGCGTCCGCCGATCGGCGCCCGCGCCTGCCGCGGTGTCGGCCGCGCGGACGCCGCCCATGAGTGTCGCACTCGATTCGGGTGCAAGCGCTGCTGGCGCCGGCGGCGCAGCCGGCCCCGGCAGCAGCGCGATCGTAATCGTGACGGCGCTGGGGATGGGCCTGCTGCAGCTCTTCTCCAGCCGCCTGTCGTTAGAGCTCGGACCGTGGCGATCTGCGGTGTTCGCGTCGCGGCTCGAGCGCCCGGGGTAAGGCTCGCGAGCTTCCCGCGCGGCGGGCTCGAACAGCATCGAGCCGTCGCCGCACCGTCTCGCCCGTGTCGCGGGCGGGATGAAGGTAAGCGTCTCGAGCCTGAGGCCAACGAGCCGAAGGCAGAGCACACACGAACCCAGGAGACAATGACATGCGATCCAAATTGCTCGCTGTTGGCGTGACTGCCTTCGCGTTGGCGATGCCAACCACGGCCCTCGCCGGCAGCGACCAGAAGGGCGCTGGATCCGGAGGTGGAAGTCCGGGTCAGGCCCAGGGCGCCTCGCAGGTGTCGAAGACCCTGCAGGGGACGCTCGCGCTGGCGGGGGCGACGCAGAACGCCGTCAACGCGAACACGCCGGTCAACGTCGCCGGCGGTGGCGTGACCGGGGGCAGCGACAGCGCCGGCCAGACCGCCACCAACGGCGTCCACAACGGCGCGAGCAACGGCGCCACCACCAACCAGACGAACAACCAGACGCAGTCCGCAGGCTCGGGCTGTGACGCGGGCTGCGGCGGCTCCGGCCAGGACCAAAGCTCCACACAGGCGTCCGGCACGCTGCAGGGAGCGGCGGCGGTGGGCGTGGCCGGGCAGCATGCAGTGAACGGCAGCGCGCCGTCCAACACCGCCGGTGGCGACGTCAGCGGCGGCAGCAACGGCGCCACCCAGAAAGCGACCAACGGCGTGAAGAACCACGCCGGCAACACCGCAAGCACCACGCAAGGCAACACCCAGTCGCAGACCGCCGGCTCGGCCTGCGGCGCCGGCTGCGGCGGCTCCGGCCAGTCGCAGTCCTCGACCCAGGCAGCAGCG
>DATKOY010000179.1:0-16831 GCA_035524415.1 Solirubrobacteraceae bacterium
CGGCGCGAGCACCTACGCGACGATCGACACCGCGGTCGCGATCAGCGTGAGCGATGGCCGGTAGCGGAACGCGACGGTCACCGGAACCATGAAGTAACCGAACCGCGTCAGCGAGAACGCGCCGCCCGCGAGCATCGACAGCACGGTGATCGCGACGATGTCGATGGCGCTCGCGATGAGCCCATCACGCGGGGGCGATGGCCGCTGCCGCACGAGCACCAGACGGATCACGCTCCAGACCGCGTATGCGGCGAGCACGATGAAGAACGCGACGTCATGGTCCCCGGGCGGCGGCAACCGTTCTGCGCCGGCGAACAGACCGACCGCGGCAGCCGCACCCATGCAACTGCCTGCTCGGGACGCGACGCGCTCGCGACGGCGCGTGTGCCCGTGCTCACTCGATCAGCCCGCGGCGCATCGTCTCGGCGACCGCGGCGGCGCGGTCCGAAACGCCGAGCTTCGCGTAGACGTTGCCAACGTGGGTCTTCACCGTGGTTGCGCCAAGCGTCAATTCGGCGGCAATCGCAGGCACGCTCTTGCCTTGTGCCATCAGCGCGAGCACCTGCGACTCGCGCGGTGTCAAGAGTGGCCGGCCCCCGCAGCGTAACGGCGCAACTCCTCGGCCAGCCCGGTCGCCAGCACGGGCGGCACGACAGTCTCCCCGCGGGCACACGCGAGCACCGCGTCGAGGATCTCCGTCGGGCGCGACTCCTTCGGCAGATAGCCGGCGGCACCCTGCTCGATCGCGCGGTAGACGAGCGCGCTGTCGGTGAACGCCGAGAGGATCAGCACGCGAGTCGGGAGCCCATCGCCCTCACGGCGTTCGCGACCTGCGAACCGTCCAGGCCCGGAAGCCGGTAGTCGATGACGGCCACGTCGGGCAGGTGCTCTCGGATCGCTGCGAGCGCGGCGCGCCGTCGCCGGCCTCGGCCACGATCGTCACGCGGCCGCTCGACGACAGCACCCTCGCGACTCCTTCACGATGACGACGTCCGGGCGGCAACCGGCCGGGAGCTTCCCGGACTCCACGCATCGTCCAGCCGGCCAAGCGAGCGCGCTCACCGTCAACCACGCCGCCGCCGGCGGCCGAGCCTCCGGGAGCGCGCGCCCGCGCGGCGCTTATTTTGCCTGCGGCAGTTCCTGGGCCATCTCGCCGAACAGCGCCATCTGATGTCCCAACGCATCGCCGCCGAAGGCGCCGACGAGACCGAGGTTGTCGATCACCGATCCCGCCCGCACCAGCAGCCGCTGGAACTCTGCGCTTGACCTGATCGCGTCAAGCTTGGCTTGCTCACCGTGAAGCAGGAAGAACCCAGCGAGATCACCGCCGTGCGGCTCCAACAGATACGCGTCGAACCGCTCGATCTGCCCCTCTTCCTGAAGCTTGCCGTAGTAGGTGACAGCCTCCTGGAAGACCTCAAGCGCGAACTGCTCGCGCGCTCGCACAACTTGACCCCAACCAAGGAATAGTGCCTCTCCAGCCATTGCGGAACCCCCAAGCAGTTTGCCGATGAACCGGTCACGTTATCGCCCCGCTCACCTCCGCAGGGGAAATCTCGCAGCCGATCTCGGCCGCAACAGCCGAGGCTGCCCGCGTGATCGACCCGGCGACGCGGCTCGCGCGAGCACTCCGCCGACCGGATCGTGCCGGCACTCCGCGGACCGGATGGCGCGAGCCGCACTGCCCTGCTGGACGCGCGCCGCCGCGGGAGTCGACGCGACGACCGTGCCGGCGCCCCGACGGTGCGCTCAAAGGGGTCGGCACTGCCGATCCCTTCACTCCCTGTCCTTGCTGAGCCGCCGCCGACGTCCACCGCTCGGACCCGCTCGGGCAACGGAGGTGGCATGCGGCGGTAATAGTGACCTCGACATATGTGTCGAGGGTGTTACGCGGTGGTAACAGGGTCCGCGACATGTGTCGAGGGTGTTACGACGTGGTAACAGTCCTCTGCTGCTCGGTACACCAAGAAAATAACATCAGTCCCCACAGCTCGTACACACATGCGACGAAAAGCCATCAATAGAGTGACGCGTGCGTACGTCGCTGAATCGAAGACGTGTCGAGAGTCCAATCGCTGTGGGGATCGGGTGGAGACCAACGTCGCTCCGTGGCCATGGTCCGCCATCGGTACCGGTGCAGCCCACCGACGTCCACTCGGGCGGGTGGAATCTCGCCTCGTCGCCGCGTGATCCTCTTCCAACCGAAAGGACCAGTCGCATAATGTTGTCGCGTTCGGCCAGAAAGTACGGCGCCTCCTTCGCCGCCGCCGCGGCGGTCGCGCTGATCGGACCCGGGGCGCTCGCTGCCGCCCAGACGCACCACAGCAGGCACCACGTTGTCGTCCTCCGCCATCTCATTCACCACATCACGGCGCACTTTGCGACCTGCCCACCCGGTTCGACCAGCCCGAGCTATTGCACGCCGCCGGCGGTAGACAGCCTGTTCGAGACATTCTCGAGCTCGTCGAGCGCATCGATCCCGGTGTCGACGTCCATCGCAAACGAGCTGCTCGTCGCCTTCGT
Organism: Solirubrobacteraceae bacterium; assembly: GCA_035524415.1. Lineage (GTDB taxonomy): Bacteria > Actinomycetota > Thermoleophilia > Solirubrobacterales > Solirubrobacteraceae > Palsa-465. The sequence continues at coordinate 2,524 of DATKOY010000179.1, forward strand.
GCAGTCCAACGGCCCGAAGACCGGGGGCCAGAGCTCGACTGTGAGCGGCGGCGGGCTCACCTGGAAGAAGGCCGCCTCCCAGAACAAGGCGCTGGGTGACGCCGAGGTCTGGTACGCGCTCGCCCCCAGCAAGATCTCCAAGCAGACGATCACGGCTGCCGCGTCGATCAAAGGCTATGACGAGAACATGACGATCGTCACCTTCAAGAACGCGAGCGGGATTGGCGCGTCAGGCACGTTCTTCTCGACGTCGGGTGTGCCGACCGGCACGATCAAGACGACGCATCCGCAGAGCTGGGTCTGGGCGTCCGCGAATGACGCCGGCGCCGCCGCCCTGCGCAAGGTGCCATCGGGCCAGAATGCGTGGGTCCAGGTGCTCGACTTCAGTGCCAAGAGCACGTTCTGGACCCAGTCGACGATCAACCCGACGCCGAACGCCGGCACGTCGGTGACGATCAACGACACCGCGCCGACCAGCGATCCGTTCAACCTGGTGCTCGTCGAGATCTTCTGACGCACGGCTGCGCCTGGTCACCCCGCGGCTGCCGTCGAGGCCGCGGGGCGACCGATGCGCCACCCCGCCTCCGCAGCTCGGACGCCTCACCTTCCTCCCCGGCGTCTGGCGCCGTAGGCTTGCGGCGTGACATTGCCGGACCTGATGCAGATTGTCAGTCAGTTGGCGGCTTCAGCGGAGGCGTTGGCCGTGCTCGCTTCGTCCAGCGGCTCGCGCGACCCCGAGCGATCTCCTCATGAGCGCGAGGTTCTCGCGGCCCTCGGGGTCGAAGATCGCGTCGCAGATCTGGCTCCGGCCGAGGCGGAGTTCCTCACCGGCGTGGCACGCACGGTGCTTCTGCAAGCTGTCGAGCTGGTTGATGGACCGCGCGGCGAAGCCGGCTGGCAGCACGTGGATCCGCGAATCCTGGATGGACAAGGGGCCGTATCGGCCACGCTTGCGCCCGTCTGCGTGAGCGGATCGTGCCGCGGCTCGACGGTCTGAGCTCGCGCCTCGATGGCCTCGGCGCGGCGTTTCTCGATATCGGCGTTGGGGTGGCGAAGCTTTCCATCGCGATCGCCGGCACCTGGCCCTCACCGCGCGTCCTCGGGATCGACCCGTTCCTGCCAGCGCTCACGCTCGGTGCGGATCATGTCGCGCAGGCGGGCTTGCACGATCGTGTCGCTTTGCGAGCGCTCAGAGCCGAGGAGCTCGATGCTGACCAGGCGTTCGACCTCGCTTGGTTCTCGTTGCCATTCGTCCCGGACACCGTTCTGGAACGGGCATTGTCCAAGGTGCATGCCGCGCTCAGACCGGGCGGCTGGCTGTTGACGGCGACGCTCGCAGGACCAGGAGAACTGGGAATGGCCCTGGCGCGGCTTCGCACAAGCCGCTTCGGCGGCCGCGTGATCGCATCGCCCGAGGTCGAGACTCTGCTGATGAGCCACGGGTTCGTCGACGTTGTCACCTTCCCGCCCACAACGTGGGGCCCCGGGATCCTGACCGCCGCAAGACGTCCGATCGGATAGGCGCGTCGGAGGCTGGACGCCGGAATGCGCGCGGCACCCTATCAACTCACTCCGAGAGGGACGTGAGAGATCGCTCAGCCGAGGGAAGCGCCGTGGAGATGGGGTCACCCGCGACTCAGAGGCGCTTCAACAGCTGGGCGAGGCGCGCGGCCGCGGTCATCGGATCGTCGGGTTGGTGCGCGGCCGTGGCGTCGTCAGCGCGGGTATCGCCGGCGGCGGCTTCACGTCGGTGGTTGCGCTGGGCCGCCCGGTCCTGCAATACGACGAGATACTCGGCGCTGGCGACCAGCGCACCGTCGTGATCGGCGGCGAACCGACGACTGGCGAGACGCTCGCAAAGGAGGTGCCCGCCGTTGAACCAGCGCTCATACAGGGTCACGCTGACGGTCCCGTCCGCGCTCGGCTCGATCGCGACAAAGGATCCCAGCGTGCCGCGGTTGCCGTGCTCGGCTGCCCGCTCGAGCTGAGCCGCATACGCCTCCAGCTCGAACATCTCACGGCGCGCGCTGAAGGTGCGCTGCGCGAGCACGACGTGGTCGCGCTCGGCGGCGCTCGGTCGGTGGTCGCTGCGCGGCGCTTCGCGGACGAGCGCGATCCGATCAACCCCGGCGCCGTCCCAGCGTCGCGTGACGCCGTACCGGATCAACCTTGCGTTCACATCTATGCGTGCCATGGGTCGGCGATTTCTCGTCGCGGTCAGGTGAGGGTTGATGTCGCGGGCGCGATCGGCTCGGATCGCGGCTGACTCGTGGTGTGTGACACCGCGCCCGCGGTCCATGCGCGATTGAGGCGCGACTGGATCAACGCGACTGCCGTCAGAAACACCGCCACGCTGACGAAGAAGAGCCACACCGGCCCGCTGAGTTGCTCCGCGATGCCGAGCACCACCGAAGCGATGAACAGCGCGATCGGGATCACGGCTGATCGGGCGCGTCCGGTGGTGAGATGCTCGACGCGCTGGACGCGCCTCACGGTGCCGATCAGACTGATCAGCTCGGGGATCACGATCAACCCGCCGAGCGTGACCGCCAGAATCGATCGAACGGGACTCGATCCCGCGAGCTCGGCATCTCCGCGCGCGGCCCCGAGATCGCGCATCTCCCCGTTGATCTTGTAGTACCACACCAGCTGATAGACGCCGAAGGTCACCACACTGAGCGCGAGGACGATCCACGGCCGCCGCTGCTTGACCGACAACCCGCCGGTTCCCATCTCGATTTCGGTGCTCATCGCTCCCCCAATCACTGCTCGTTTGATCTGCCGAACAGCATTTCTCCAGGGGACGCGCCCCGCCACCCACCCATGGTGCACTGATCCACACCGTCCACATACTCGGCTCACTCATCCTCGCTGCACTGGTCGGCAACGCCAATCGTCGGCGGATGTTGCGTTGGTCGGGGCGCTGTCAGCGTGCCGAATTCCCACTGCGTGACGTGCTACCCGCTAAGACTTCTCGGCGCCGCGCACGACGGGACGATCACGAAGAACCCTCGTCGGCGTGGCTCGTGCTGCCGTTGCTCGTGCTCGTACCGGGGATGACCCTGTACGTGTTGACTTGCACGCCATTGGTAGCGCAGCCGCCGGCGTACTCGGCGTACGCGAAGACTCCGGGCGTGCCGGTCGACGTGTCGTCGCTCTGGTAGTTGGGCGATGCGATCGCGGCTGTGCCGCTGGCGGCGACACTCGGGTCAAGTTCCACGCAGTAGATTCCCGTTCCGTTGGCGTGAGTCACCGTCGTAACGTTGTGGCTCATGTTCGCGAAGTGGCCACCGGAGGTGCTCACGAGCGCGTACGCTCGGGCGGTTCCAGCCGGTCCCGGACTGCCGTTCGTCCCGTTCGTCCCGTTCTGCCCACGCTGTCCGGGCGGTCCGGTTGGTCCACGGGGGAGCTGGCCGGCTTCGAAATCGATCGAGAGCAGCGAGCCGTTCTTCACTTTCGAGGAGACGACAGCGTTGTCTCTGAGCTGCTTGGTTCCGACGCTGTTGGCCGGTAGGTGGACGGCCGCGTAAGCGCCGCCGCCGACAGCAACAGCCCGGGTGACCGCGATGCGCGGTCCGTATCCCCCGCGCCGGGAGCGGTGAGAGAGCGTCTCCATGAACTTGCTCGGCTGGTCCATGTCATTTTGGAGGATTTGAACAATGACCTGGGCGATCGTGAGCATCATCGATCGGGCGGCCGAGGCATTCTGGCGTCCGACCAGCAAGCGTCGGGACGAGCTTGGCGTCGCGGCTCGGCGCGAGCGTGGGCGGCCCGCCCGCCGGCGAGCCGCCACGCTTCGCAGGGGCTCGGCTAGGGCAGCGGCTGTGATCCGTGCTGGACCACGGTCACGCGGCCCGAGCTCTCGGGAGAGGTGCTGCCGGGCGCGTAGTCGAACACAACGTGCGTCTTGAAGTTCATGACGAACACGTCGACGAGCGCGTCGCTGTTCGACGGATCAAGCCAAGCGACATAGAGCTCGTGATGCCCGATCGGCATCGCGACATAGTCCTCGGGCGGGAAGGTCGTTCCGACGTACGGCCCCTTGATCGGAACGCCCTGGACGGTTGAGTCGGTGTAGGTCTGCTGGAAGGTGTTGCCGGTGTTGCGGCCGAGCGAGTAGTCGGTGTCGATGACGTAGCCCGCGAGGTTGAACCGGGTAATGCTCGGGCGGTTTGCGCTCTCGCCGCCGAAGCCATGACGGCGCTCGGACACGACGTGACCGCGATGAGCGGATCCGGCCGTCGCACTCGCACTCACGACCGCGGCGTAGACGCCGATCGAGGCACCCGCCAGCAGCACACCCGACATCACCCGAACCCGTCTGATTGCACGCATGCATCCCTCTCCTCAGTGGACGGTGAGGCCGCGATCCTACGTGCGGCGTGCCCTGAGCGACAGCATCGAGCGGCGATCCCGCGTTCACCGTCAAGAAACCCGTCGCTCACGTCCAGCGACCGGTCGCGACGCGCTCGACTCGCGGCCGGGATGTCGGGTCGATGGCAGCGCGCACTCGCGATGCCGGCGAGACGTAGCATGGGACCCCGCCAAAACGGCTCGAATTCTCGGATGCGTGCGTTAGCTTCCTGGTGTGGAGTTCAGCCCCGAGTTGCGCAGCGACGTTCTGGCCGGAGACATCACGCTCTCGGTCCGCCTCTGGACGCGGCCACGGGTCAAGCAGGGCGGTCGCTACCAGGTCGGCCTGGGTGAGATCGAGGTCGATGCCATCGAGCTTCTCCCGTTTGCGGCGATCACCGGGAAGGACGTGCGACGAGCCGGCGAGCCCGACCGCGAGACGCTGCGCCAGCGTGCCGCGCACGCCGGGCCGATCGAGGAAGACACGCTCGTGTACCGCATTGAGTTTCATGCGGTGAGCCCGAGCGACTGACCTTCGCGAGCTTTGACGGGTCCCGGAGACCTACTGCTACGCCGCGCTCGCTTGCCGGCCCGTTGATCTCAGGCGGTCAGGATCCGTGCGAAAAAGTCGGCTAGCGCGTCGCGCTCGTTGGAGGGGGAGGAGATGCGCGACGTATTGGTCGGGGCGGACCACGACCACGCATCCGGTCTCGCGGTTCACGCGTCGCAGATCGAAGATGTCTCGGGCATTCGGGTCCGGGCAGAACATCTTCTCGTAGTCGATCAGCCCGAATCTGCCCTTTCTCGGGAGAAGGACCGGCGGCATGTTGTCGACATCGAGGTGGCGATGGCCCTGCTGGAAGATCGCGCGGACGTCGATCACGGAGTCGCGCTCGGCGCCCGTGGGGGTGAACCGGCTGATCGGTGACGCGTCCGAGGCCAGGAACTCGCACAGCTCCCGGGCCCGCGATTCGTCGCCGGTCGGGTCGTGCTGGTCGGCGAAGATATAGAGACGCCACGCGCCGTCGGCGCGGGCGACTGGCCGAGGTGGAGCGGTTTGAGGTCGGCCAAGCGTACGACCGGGGTCGAGTGGAAGCGCATGCCGATCGGGAAGCCCTCGGCAAGGTGCTGGAAGGTCGGCTCGGCGGTGATCATCGAGGGGGCGTACCGCGTCGCGACGCCGGCCGTGAAGCGGCCCTGTGCGACGAACTACTGCTGGAACTGCTCCGGGTCGGGCAGCGCGCTGTCGCGTTCGGTCGTGGTCCTCGCGCGGGCGCTGAACAGCCCCGAGAACTCACGGTCGAAATCGATCAGCTCGTGAGCGACGGACTGGCGTTCCTCGGAGTAGGTGTGCAGCAACTCGGGCTTGGCCGTCCCTCTGAGCACCTACGCCAGCTTCCAGCCGAGGTTCCAGGCGTCGGCCATCGAGACGTTCATACCCTGCCCGGCCTTCGCGCTGTGCGTGTGGCAGGCATCACCGGCGATGAACACCCTCGGCAGACGAATCGGCATTGCGTCGGCGGGCACGTCGTCGAACTTCTCGCACAGACGCTGTCCGATCTCGTATACCGACCACCATCCGACGTCTCTGATATCGACCTTGTAGGGGCGCATGATTCGATTCGCGACCTCGGCCAGCTTCTCCGGAGTGACATCTCGCTTTTCGAGCATCTCCTTGTCGCGTGCTTCGTCGAGTTCGATATAGAAGCGGACGAGGTATCCACCTTCTCGCGGGATGATCAGGATGTTGCCCTGAGTCGCAGAGTTGATCGCGCACTTGAGGCGTATGTCCGGGAAGTCGGTGACCGCCATGACGTCCATCACGCCCCAGGACTCGGTCGTCACGTCACCAACCAGCTGTCGGCCGATCGCCGTGCGGGTGCGGCTGCGCGAGCCGTCGCAGCCGACGACGTACTTGGCCCGGATGGTCGAGGTCTCCCCGATCGCCTCCAGTTCCTTCATGTGATCGAGTGTGACTGTGACCGGATACTCCGATGAGCCCCCGGTGCTGACCTCGACGTCGTTCGCGTGAAGACCGTAGAACGGGACCAACCGGCTTGGGGACCGCTCCATGTGATCCCGGAGCCAGGCGAGCATGCGCGCCTGGTTGACGATCACGTGCGGGAACTCCGACAGGCCCTCCTCGGTATCTCGGACGCGCTCGGCACGCGTGATCCTGGAAGGCTCCTGCGGGTCCGGCCGCCAGAAGGCCACCTCGTTGACCCAATACGCCTCGCGCACGAGACGGTCGGCCAGACCGAATGCCTCGAACATCTCGACCGTACGACAGGCGACCCCGTCGGCTTGCCCCACCTCGAGCGGACCATCCCTTCGATCGACGATCGCGGTCCGAATATCGGGGCAGTTGGCCAATTGCGCGGCCAGCACCAGGCCGGCTGGACCGCACCCGATGACCAGCACGTCGACCGCCTCAGGGAGACCTCGAACTCGCTCCGCGACGGACGGATGCGCCTCCTCGATCAGAGGGGGTTATCGCCGAACACGTACAACTGCCCTGCAGAGCTCGCCCACACCCCGGGCGGGAACGCCGCCAGCACGCCCCCCACCCCCGCCAACGCCAGCATCCTGACCTCACCACGCTTCACCGACCTCACCCCTCTAACCCAACCACAGGCAGCCTTCGAACAAGCGCCGCGCAGCCTAACGCTCCGGGCCACGACCGACAATCCCCTCCGGCCGATCAGCACCGCCTCACGACCCGCGGGAGCGACCAAGCACGTCGCGTCTGGTCGGCCTGCGAAGCAGGCATCTGCGGCGGTCGGCCCCGATGGCCGCACTGGGATCCTGGGTCGGATAGCAACGCGGTGGCCTCGGCGCTACAGCCGACCAGGGTCGGCGGCGCGGTTGCCAAGGGCGCGACGTGTCGGGAGACCACGGATGCGAACCCGTGGAAGACCCTCTGCATGACGCGGCGCCAGCCGGCTATGGTCAGTTGCGTAACCCGACTCCGATAGGCGGCGGGATGCGTAGGAACAGACGGACACCACGGGCCACGGCCGCAGCCGACGTGGTTGCCTGCGTGCTCGTCGCGCTGCTGATCGGCGCCGCCCCAACCTCTGCGTCTGGTGGGTCGGTGCTGAGCGGCATCCGTGAAGATCCCGGCCGGCCCGGGATGCTGCGCCTCGTGATCGGGTTCTCCGGCACGCCCATGAGCGCGAACCGTGTGACCGCCGCGGGCTTCCGCCACACTGCCGGCGATCCGACGACCCTCGCTTCGGCCTCGTTGACCGTGACCGGGGCGCGGGTTGCACGCATTCCGGTGCTGAGGGCGCAGGACGGCACGCTCGTCCGTGCGGCCACCAGCGGCAACAGTTCGCGAATCACAATCGATCCGCGCGACGGCCGCTACAAGTACCTCTACTACGAGATCCCGGATCCACGGCACATCCTGATCATCATGTGGTTGAGCCGCGTCCCGAGGGCCCCCGCCTACGTGCCGGGCGGGTTCCCGCGCGGATCGATCGTCATCGACCACACAATCCGACGTCCGGGATCGATCACGGCTGTGGGGCGTGAGCACGGCATATTCGAGCACCAGTTCTCCCTGGCGCTGCGCACCGGGATTGGACGCCGGTTCGAGCGAACCACCGTGCATGCGGTGAACGGCCGCTGGACCGCAACGCTCACCTATCGCGTCGCACAGCCGCAGTGGGGAACGCTCGAGGCGGTGGCGTTCTCGGCAAAGGACTCGGCGATCACGGCCATCGCCCAGATCGCCGTCAAACTGCAAAACCCGTGATCCAGCGTTCAGCTCTCGTGAGCCCCGGTGGCTGGATTGCGGAGCATGAGATTGCAGCGACGCCATCGCCCAGCCGTCCGCGTCGCGGCTGCGTTTCCCAGACGCGCCGCCCGTGCCACAGCGGCCACAGCCCGCAGCGCAGCGCTTCCCCATTCACCTCGCGTCGCTGCCCACTGGGTGACGGTGGTGCTTTGCGCTTATTCGGCGAGGTGAAAGCCCATGCGCGCGCGGTCGCGGCCGCAGTAGATAAAGGCGTACACATCGCCAGTGGGGGTGCAACGGAACCCGCGGATACGCCGTCTGCACCGCGGAAGGTGTCTTGTCGCGGGCCACGACGCCGGGACGCAGACCTCGCTGTAAAGACGCCAGACTCTGGTTTCCTCGCGACAGCTGGTGTTTAGCACCCAATCGCCAAATGGGTCGCAATACCTGCGATGCTGCACCGCGGCGCTCAGTCGGCTCGCCGCCGCAGGCGAGACGATGATCTCCGCGAGGCCACCGAACGTCAGGGCAAGTATCACTGCCCGCGCAATTCCCGACTGCCGCACTTATCGTGTGGTCCGTTTCGGGGTCTCGATTCTGTCCACCCGTCGCATATGTCTTCCGAAACGGGCCCCTGGACCTGATCGGCGTCGTTCACACACTGTACTCGACGCGAAATGCCTGGCTGCGATCGATGCAGCGTATCCGCACCCACGTGTCCGATGGCCCCGGGGGAGTCAGATCCTGGTAAACACGCAGCGGAATCGGCCGATCCGGGTGGTTTGCCCCGTTCGGATCGGCACATGCTGATCGCCGTGGTGCGTCCGGTAGTACCGGGCCGCTCCACGGCAGCTTATGTTTCGCGCCGAAAGGATCCTCCCGATCCGGCCGGTCGGCGTCGAGCAACTGACGACGGCCGCCCGCGACACGGACGCCGACATCAGCCAGGTGACCGCGAGCATGACTCCGACCCAACGGCGCGCTCCCCAACCGGGGCCTCCACGAGAGCGCAGTTGGCACGGCGCCACCCGGGCCACGAATTGCGCCTGACGCCGCCTCGCTTGGGACACATGCTCTGCTGATCGTTCAGCGTTTGTGCAGCGAGAACTAAGAGAGGCGCGGCCCCGGGCGGCCCGATCATTAGCTGCGGCCGCAGGCGCGGCCGTCGTGACGGCCGGCGAAATCGCCGTACCAACCGGCCTTGTGTGATCAATCAAGGCACGAAGCCTAACTGGCGAAGGTTTGGCCTTTCCACTATTGAGACGCTCGCTCGCGTCGCGTCATTCCTTCGGCGGCCACTCGATCGGCGCAAGTCCGGGCCGGCGTGAGCCCTTTCGTGGTGGAGCGATGACGCCGCCATCGCCATCGTGATCGACAAGAGCCGTCTTCTCATCGAAGTGCGTGTCCGCTTCGGTGCTCCCTCGGCGTCGCGAACGGATGACATGGTCTCGTTCACGTCGCCCCGGTCACGTAGTTGTCGTGTCCGCTCCTCGGCCTCGCCACTGTCTGGCGTGCATGACACCCCCGGCTTGGGGATCATTGGGTGCATGGCGGAATACGGCGAATGGTCCCGCAAGGGAGCGAGTGTGAGCCACGTGACGGCCCGCAAGGAGTACGGGGTCGACGAGGATTTCATCGTCGCGGGCATCAACGCCGGCAAGCTCGAATATCGTGAAGGCGCGGTCCACGGCAACCCGTACATTCGCATCCTCCGACGCCAGCTCGAGGCCTACATCGCCGAAGAGCTCGGCGACGACTATCTACGTCGCTGGCAAGCCAAGACGGAGCTGCGGGACATCACGCGCGAGATGGCGGAGCTGCGCAAACGCCTGGACGAGCTGGAAGCAAAAAGAGCGCAGCTCGAAGGTCGGGATTGACCGTGCCCCAGATCCCGGGTCCTCCAAGACACCGGCGATAAAATTGCCGAGGTGACCGCCAGGGAGCGTCTGCATCAGCTCGTCGACGAGCTCTCCGAGCAGGAGGCCGACGATGCGCTGCGCTACATCGTGCAGCGGCGTGAGGATCCCGTGATCGCGGCGTTCCGCGACGCGCCGCAAGACGATGAACCGTTCACAGCCGCCGACGAGGACGCACTCGCCGAGGTCCAAGCCGACCGCGCCGCAGGCGTGCCCAGGATCTCCTACGCGGAGATCATGCGCAAACACGGCGATTCGTGAGCGCAGAGCCGTGGGCCGTCGAGTTCGAACGGCGCGCCGAAAAGGATCTCGAGCGACTTGACCCGCAGGTCAAACAGCGAGTGCTCACCGCGATCGGGCGGCTCGTCGAGGACCCGCAAAGCGCGGACCTGCGAAGGCTGACAGGCCGCCCAGAGTCCCGCCTTCGGGTCGGCGATTGGCGCGTGATCATCGAACTCGACATCGCCTCGCGGACGATCATCATCGAGCGCATCCTGCCCCGCGGACGCGCCTACGACCGATGACGGGCGTTCCGGCCGACGACGCTTGAGCCCGCGGCGGGCGTCGTGGCATCACCGTTCAAACGAGCCGGAAGCCTCGGCGCGAGAGGTGGTTGTGGCGCGACGAGTGCTTTCGTCGTCCTGACTGCGTCATGTGCGGCTATAGCTTTGGCGACGGAGGAGGCGTCCGCAAAGATCGGCGCTCACGATCGCAACGCCACGGTTGCAGTAGCCGGGGTTGGCCCGGTCGTCTTGACTGTCGGTGATCGCCGAACTGTGTGCTCGCCATAACCGGCGGCTGCTGACAGACGACCGCGGATTCGCGGCGTCGCGCCTCCCTGAATGGGCGTAGCGGCCTGCCGGCGTGGCTTCGGAAATGTGGACGGGAAGCGGCCCCATCACTTCAGAGAACGTGGAGAGGTGCGCCGCGGCGGGATCCGGTCGCCAGCTGCGCCGCGAGGGTCGGGGCAGGAGACGGGCGACTCGGGCGAGGCGTTTCGGCGTACTGAGGTGCCTGGACGTCCCTCCTGTGACTTCCACAGAGCCTGCGCCAGCGCAGGACACGGGGCTCGCGCTCGCCAAGCTGCGCCGCTCACGGCGCGGATGATGGGCCACGGCTTGGGGCCTGGCAGCGCAACACTACGCAGAGCGAGATGGACTCAGAGCAGCAGCGCTCCGCCCTGCGGGCGGCGGTATACCGTGGTGACCGACCGGCTGTCGTCGACCTGCTCCGCGGCGTCGGCGCCGACGATGATGCGCTGCAGCTGGCTGGCGACGGCCTCATCGCGGCCGTCATGCAGCGCGTGGACGGAGCCGCCGAGCCGGCTCGCAAACTCGTGGTCTGCCTCCGGCAGCGAGGCTGGGACGGGGATGATCAGCTGGCCGACCAGCTTGAGGCTCAGCTCGGCATCGGACCGGCGGCGATGCTGCGCGCCTTGCCCGTCGATCTCGAGGAGCTGGCCGGCATCCTCGAAGGCGACCCCCTGAGCGTCGGGGGCCGCATCGATATCAGGACCGGTGAGGTATGGCCTCAGGCAGCGATCGAATATGCCGTGGAGACCGGAGAGGAAGACGATGAGACCGCTGATGATCCCGAGCGGTGGCTGGCGGTCCACGACGAGGGCTCACGCGAGGGCTACCGGGACATGGAGCTGTTCATCGCGTCCGTCGAGGACCCCCGCCGGGCCGAGCGCCTGGCCATCGCGATCAGAGGCCGCGGCGCGTTTCGCCGCTTCAAGGGCGAGCTTGCCCGCTGGCCCGGCGAGCTTGAGCGATGGCACGCATTCTCCGAGGAGCGCCAGCGCGGCCGCGCGCGATCATGGCTCGCGGCGGTCGGCTATCGCGTGCTGCCGCTCGACCGCCGCGATTCCTGAGAACGGGGCCATCGGCGGGCTATCAGCCTGAGCGAGGCACATCTCCGGGCCGCGCGGAGGGACGCCGGACACACGCTCGGGCGTGAGGCCCGGGGTGTCCTTCGATCGCTTTGTTCCATCGGGCATCGCGCGTCCTGCGAGCGCAAACGGCGACATTCCGCGTCCTGGCCGAGGGCGAGAGCGACGTCGACGCGGCACCTCGCTTCCGCGGCGGGCTGCTCGCCGCCGCCGAGGTCGCAGACGCCGCCCCGGCCACCGCTCTCACAGCAGAGGAGCCGTCCTGCGCGAAGGCGCGGCGCTGACCAGATGTCCGATAGCGGAAGTCTCAAGCGCCGCGATAGCGGTCCTGAGGCTATCCCTGCGTCGTTGAAGCGGCTGCGACCTCGGCCGGTCGAGCTGCCGGTCGTGCTCAAGACCGACACTCTGGGGGCCGACTTCCGCATCTGTCGGACACGTGGAGCGGTCGGCCGAGCCTCGGCCCGCGCCGCTGGGCGTCGTCCGCCGGGAGCATCACGGGCCTCGATCTGGACGCCCCCTGGGCGATGCAGCAGCCACGCCTGCTCGCTCAGGGACGGCTGCATCCTCCTGGTCGACAGAGCCGAGCACCCTGCAGCGAATCAAGGGCTGGGGACGAGCGGGCTTTGCCTCGGCGGACGAACCGTCGAGATCCGTTGGGCTGACTTGCGCTATGCGCGAGGAGCCAACGTCCGTGGAAGGACGACGGCTGGGTTGCAGTGCCACGCGGACCGGCGTAGGCTCGCTCAAACACCAATGGAGGTGGACAGATATGCCCAGCGATGACACGACTGGCGCGAACGACACCCCATCAGCGGCTGCGGCGCCGGGAGACCTGGCCGAAGCCTCACGCCGGCTGCTTGAGCAGAGCTTCAACGAGGGCAAGTTTGAATTGGCCGACCAGCTGATCGCATCAGACGCGGTCAACCACGATCCCGCCGAGCCAGCCGAGCTTCGTGCACTGCGCGGACCCGAGGTGCTCAAGCGCACGGTGAGCCTGTATCGAACGGCTTTCCCTGATGTACGGATCACCGTCGATGACGTGATCGCGGCGGGCGACAAGGTCGTGCTGCGCTGGCACAGCGAGGGGACGCACCGGGGCGAGCTCGCGGGCCTCGCGCCGACCGGCGCCCGTGGGTCGATTACTGGCATCAGCATCGACCAATGGACGGACGGCAAGGTGGTCGAGACCTGGACAGAATGGGACAACCTCGGTCTCGCCCGCCAGCTCGGAGCCGCCCCACCGGAGGGCAGCTTCGGCGAGAAGATCGGGATCGGTGTGCAACGCCTGATGGCTCGCTGGATGCGGAAGAAGAACCCGGCTTAGATCCGTCACCACGCAGCCGTGCTCTTAGAGGCAATTGGCGCGAGCCGCCGCCCAATGTAGACCTATTTGCGTGTTGGCGATCCGTTCTCGCGCAACGCGGTAACCGCTGACGCCGATGCGCTCGTTTGCAGATAAGGATCGAATCGACCGACAGCCCAAAGTTGCCGTCTACGCGACGGCGCTTGCTCTCGTAGCTCGCCGCCTCGCGCGAGACCGCCCAGCCACACAGTTCTGTCGAGCCTGCTCGCCGAAGAGAGCGACTAGCTGACGACACCTTGTCGACTCGCGATTTGCCGTTGCTGACGACCGCACGCTGTCTGGACCGCCGGTGACTAACCGCAGCCATGAGCCGGTGACGCGGTTCTCCGGGCGGTCGAGGAAATGTCAATGAAGACCGTTGCGAAGCGCTCTCGCGGGCGCTGGTTTGCTGACCGCAAGGCCGAGGCACTTGCGTGGTGGGTGAGGACGGCCTCAGACCAGAGACTGGGGTCGGTCATGCGCAGCCGCCGTCGCAGTGTCCTGTTGTGGGCGATCTTCCGTACGATCCGCCAGCGCGCGCAGCCCGACACACGCGTCAACGCGGTCGTCGAGTTCAGGATCGCGGACCGACGAGACGGCGGCACAGACCGATACCAGCTCGCGTTCACCAACGGCCGATGCATGACATCAAGACACAACGGACGCAAGCCGGCGCTCACGCTCTCGGTCGAACCGGTGGCATTCCTGCACCTGGTCGGTGGTACCGCCACCCCCCAGCGACTCTTCATTGCGGGCAAGCTCAGGCTCCACGGCGACCTCATCCTCGCGCTTGCACTACCCGCGACGCTCAGGATACCCAGGCGCCGCCCGCAGGCGCCGTCGCGGAAGCGGTGAGCTTCGCAGTCAACCGCGCTGAAGCGCTCTCGCTTGAACGCAAGCCCGGCGAGTGACAGAACGACTGCCGCTCCGAGCTGGCCGGCGCGAAGCGACAGCGGGTGGCGGGTTCAGGTAGCCGAGGGTGCGGTCGGGGGTTCGCTGAAGCGGTGGTGGACCGCCCCCCGTTCCGTGGACACGCTCTGAGTTGACTGTTCCAGCGTAGGACA
>DATKOY010000180.1:0-4389 GCA_035524415.1 Solirubrobacteraceae bacterium
GAGGCTCGGGCCGGCAGCCGCGATGGCCAACTTGTTGAGCACCGCGGCTTGCCGCTCGAGCGTCTGCTGTTGGCCTTCGAGGGCATAGCGGTCGGCCAGCTCGCGTGGGTCGAGGTAACCGAGATGAGCCCCCTGACCGTCTTGCCAGATCAGCATTCGCAGCGGCAGTTCGATGCCGACGCGGGGGTCGGCCTGCATCAGCGGGGTGCCGACGTGCGTGTTGCCGAAGATGAGCAGGACGTTGGCCTCCAGCTCGACGTCGGCCTTGCGGGCGCCCGCCGCGTGATCGATGCGCGCGAACAGCTGCAGCTGATGGGCGTCGAGCGCCTCGCGCAACCGAGCCTCGATCTCCTCGGCATCGCCGTTCGCGATCAGCTCGACCATGTGTGAGCGCCCGCTTGCCTTGAACTAGCCCGCTGCACTAGGCCCGCGCCTGGTACGCCTCCGCCCTCGGAGCGTCCGGCACGCCCCGGAGCCAGCCGTCGATTGCCTGGGCGACCTCCTGCCAGTCCGAGGCGGCCATGTGGAGGTGCGGCCGGCCCTCGAACTCCATGTACTCCGTCTCTGCGGGCGACTTCTCGTAACGCTTGTACGCGGCCTTCGTGAGCGAGGCGGGAACCGTGTGGTCCTCGGTCGCGCCCACCAGCAGCAGTGGCGCACGGTCGGCGTTCTTGAAGTGGATCTCCGTCGGCGGGTGGAGGTGGAAGTTGGCGAACCCGGCCTCGTAGAAGATCTGCCCCGTCTCGGGCACCGCGTAACGCTCGTAGGCCGCGGCGGCATCCTCGGGCGAGAACGTGTTCACGAAGGCGTAGGTGAACTCCTCAAGGGTCAGGGTGACGACGCCGTGCCACTTCGACGGATGGCCCAATGCCGGAGAACCCGATTTGAGCGTCGAGAAGGGAAGCACCAGAATGCCCTTAGGCGGCGCCGGGCTCATCGCCACGCCCGCCCTGCCAAGGCCGCGGTCAAGCAACAGTTCGACGAAGAGTCCGCCATAGGAATGGCCGATCAGCACCGGCGGCTGATCGAGGCCATCGATCAGCTCCGCATAGTGATCGACGATTTCCTGCACCCCGAGTCCAGCCGAATCGTCGGCGGTCTCCCGCATCTCCTCCACGTCTCCAACCTTGCGCGGCCACTCCGGTGCTGACACCGAGTAGCCGCGCTCGCCGAAGTAGTCGACGTAGTTCTCCCAGCTGCGCGACGACAGCCACGCGCCGTGAATCAGCACTAGCGGAGTGCGTTCTTCCTCGCCCATGTCTCCTCCTTGATTTGGCACGTCCGGATGCCTTTCAGCGCAACGGCTTGAATGCGGCGCGCACCTCCTCACTGAAGAGTTGGGGCTCTTCCCACGCGGCGAAGTGGCCGCCTTTGTCGACCTCGTTGAAGTAGATGACGTTCGGATACGCCGTCTCGACCCAGCTGCGAGGCGTCTTCCAGATCTCGCCCGGGAACACGGTGAATCCGACCGGGAGCCTGACGGGCGGCGCCAGCGGGGGCGCGGCGGGCTGCGGGTAGTTCGGCCCGCCTTCCCAGTACGACCGAGCGGCCGATTCCCCGGTACCGGTCAGCCAGTACAGAGTGATGTTGTCGAGAATGTGATCGCGTGTCAGGTTGCCGGACGGCTTGTCGTCGACGAACGCAGAGGCGATCTTGTAGTACGCGTCCGTGTCGTGGTCGGCCAGCCAGGTCGCGAGCGCGATGGGCGAGTCGAGGAGGGCATAGCCGATCGTCTGCGGCCGCGTCGCCTGCTCGATGAAGTAGCCGAAGCCGCCCTCCTTGAAGACGTTGATCTGGGCGCGTGCGGCCTTCTCCTCCTCGGTTGCCTCCGGCATCGTGGCGCCGGCCAGTGCCGGGAAGAACAGGTTGGTGTGGATGCCGATCAAGCCCTCGGGCGCCTGCGTGCCCATCCCGTGGGTGACCGCTGCGCCGACGTCCCCGCCCTGGGCGACGTAATGGTCGTAGCCGAGTCGATGCATCAGCTCAGCCCACGCCTTCGCCACGCGCACCGGAGGGATCCAGCCGATTTCGGTCGGCTTGCCCGAGAGACCGTAGCCAGGCAGAGACGGGATCACCAGGTCGAATGCGTCTTCGGCGATTCCACCGTGCGCGGTCGGGTCGGTGAGAAGCTCGATCACGTCCAGCATCTCGATCACCGAGCCTGGCCAGCCGTGCGTGATGATCAGCGGTAGCGCGTTCTCGTTGGACGAGCGAACGTGGATGAAGTGGATGTCCACGCCATCGATTTCGGTGACGAACTGCGGAACGGCGTTCAGCCGCGACTCGACACGCCCGAAGTCGTACTCGTCCAGCCAGTAGCGCGCAATGGCCTGGGCCGCCCCCAGCTGGATGCCCTGCGATCGGTCGCCGACCAACTCCTTACTCGGCCAACGCGTGGCCGCAATCCGTCGGCGCAAGTCATCGATCTGCTCGTCCGAGAAGTCGACCTGGAACGGACGGACCGCCGTTCCGGTCTCGACGGTGGCGCTCATTGCAGCCCTCCCCCGTTGGGGTACGACCCCGCACGTCGACCCTACGCCCTCCCGACTGGGCTGGGCAAGACCGGCAACCAGATCGTTACGGGCCCATTCGTTGCGACGGGAATGGTCGTCGCGTCGGCAAGCCGCAATGTCGCTGTCGTTCCGGGACAGCGACAACCGCCTCCCGCGCGCACCACGATCATCCGCGTGGTTGCCGTTGCGACCTTCGGCTTCGGCCGCCGGAGATCGTCCGTCCGATTCCGTGGGAGACCCCGATGCGTGGCTGGTGTGAGGATGGTTGTCCGGGGCCAGCGTTGCGGAATTGCCCCTGAGGGCGGAAGATGCCGTGGTGCGCCCGGTTCTTCTCGTGGTCACAGGGATGTCGTCCTCAGGGAGACGACGTTCGCGGAGGGACTTGTTCGTCGCCCTCAGTTGCCGCTGATGGCCGAGAAGGAGATCAAGGAGTCGCTCTACGAGACTCCTGGCGTATACCGCTCGCTCTTCCTCGTCGACCTAGCGCTTCCTCGTTTGCGCCGTCCCTCTTCTGAGTGTCACCTGCCACAGATCGCGAGTCGATGCTCGTGATCGTGCGGCTCTGGTCTGGCTTCGGTCCTGTAGTCGGGCGTCGCCTGCTGCTTCCGCTCGCTCTCCTTTCCGCACTCGCCTGTGCTTCCGTCGCGGGGGCATCGTCGCAGCGCCAGATCGAGCTCGGCTTGCTCGGCGACCCAGGCAGCTTCGCCTCGCTCACCGGCCAGAAGACCGCGGTGCGCCACGTCTTCATCAACTTTCATCAAGGCCCGGCTCTCGGCCGGATCATCTCCCGGATGGGGCCGGTGCCGATGCTTGCCCTCGTCCCCGGTTCTTACGGCCAGGCGGTGACCGCCACACCGGAAGGGATCGCCAAGGGCCGGAACGACACCTTCCTCTTCCAGCTCAACACCGCGATCGCCGCCTATCCGGGACCGCTTTTCTACCTGCGTCCTTTCCCGGAGATGAACGGCCACTGGGAGTCGAACTGCGCCTACAACAAGAACGGCACCCGCCGCCCCGCCTACGACTCGACCGCCTGGTCGCGCAAAGCGTTCGCCCGGATCGCAATCATCGCCCGCGGCGGCACGCAGGCCCAGATCAACGCTGAGCTCGCCCGCCTGCATCTGCCCGGGATCAGTCAGGACTTGCCGGTGACGACGCCGAAGCTGAAGCTGGTCTGGAACCCGCAAGGCTTCGGCTCACCCGATCTGCCCGGCAACTCGGCCAACGCCTACTACCCGGGAAATGCCTACGTTGACGTCGTCGCCGACGACCTCTACGACATGGCCGGACACGGCGCCACCTGGGCTGCCGCCCAGGCTCTCTACGCCTCCCATCCTTCCAAGCCGTTCGCCTTCGGCGAATGGGGCTTGTGGGGGACCGACGACCCCTCCTTCGTGCGCCATATGGGCACCTTCGCCCGCACCCATCGCCGTCTCGTCCTGCTCGCCTTCTTCAACGGCAAGCCCGGATCGATCTGGGATCTCCACCACAAGCCGCGTTCGGCAGCCGCCTACCGCAAATACATCTCGCCCCTCGGCTAGCGCCCGAGACGACGAAGAAGCCAAGGCTTGGGCGCTTACGCGGGCCCGGGTCCTTATCCGCCGCGTTCGTCCTCGCATAAGCCCGCCGACGGCGGAAGAGCTTAATCGGCGAGTGCGGCACGGCCTTCGGCTGCGGCCCCTTGCCAATTCTTGCCAAAGCAGATCAACACCGTTGAACTGCGACGACGTCGCATAATAGGAAAGGCCCTGTTTCCAGGGCCTTTTGGAGCGGGAGCGACGGGACTCGAACCCGCGACCTCCGGCGTGACAGGCCGGCGTTCTAACCAACTGAACTACGCCCCCGCGGGCGACTCAGTGTAGCCCGGCATCTACCC
>DATKOY010000181.1:0-3845 GCA_035524415.1 Solirubrobacteraceae bacterium
CGATCGACCAGAGCGTGTCGGTCGGCTTGACGAGGTAGTGCTCCGGCTTCCCGGCGCCGCTGGAGCCCCGGGCGAGCACCGCCCACGCAACCGTGGCGATCAGGGCGATCATGATGATGCGTCCGAACATGTGTTCGCCATACTAGAGCGAACGCACGTTCGTGTCAAGCAGGTCTTCTCTAGCCGTGGAGCGCGACCGTGAGCGAGGTCGTCCGCGCGGGATTGACCTCGGCCGCGAACTGGACCGCCGCGCTCCCGCCCGTGCCGTAGCCGGCCGGGATCTTGATCGCCGCCGTCATCTGCGGTGCCTTGCCCGACACCTTGACCGCGCGCTTGCCCTGCTTGGTGAAGACGGCCGTGTAGGTGAAGCCCTCGTCGGCGCCGAGCTGCAGGTAGACGCCGCCGCCGCTCACCGTGCGGGAGCCGCGCGCGCCGAGCACCTTGGTGGTATGGCGCCAGGTGTCGAGCTTGCCCGTGCAGGTGCCGTGGTCCTGGGCGATCGCGGCCTCGACTGCCTGCGCCGCGGGGCGCTCCTCGCCGGTGACCCGTAGCACCGCGCTCTGGAAGCCGACTCGGTCTGACTCGTCGATCTCGTGGAAGAAGTGGAACGCGGTCAGGGTCGGCTCACAGTTGCTGAGATGCACGAGCTGCGCGTAGTAGGTGGCCTCGGCCGTCTCGTCGATCGGCGGCACGTTCTCGACGTTCGTGTAGCCGGGCAGGCCCGTCGTGTCGACCTGCCAGCCGGTCTCGTCGATCACCATCGTCAAGTTCGTGGCGACCCGCGCGCCGAACGTGTCGTTGAACGGGCCCGACTCGGCGAACACAGGCTGTGCGGTGCCGTTGAACGCGTCCCAGATCGCCTGCTTCACGCGGTTGGCGTTCACGCAGCCGGTCTGCGGCCAGGGATAGCCCTTGGAGACCGGATCGGTGTTGACGTTCGGGTAGCAGTGCCAGGCCCACTCGTCGAAGAGCGGCTTCGTGCGCCCGCTCGCCCTGTATGCCTTGCCGAGCGCGGCGATGAAGCGGACGGGCGAGATCGAGGCGTTGCTGGTCGCGTTCGGGTCGTCGTTGCCGCGCGGCGAGAGGCCGGCGCCGATCACGTCGATCGCGGGGTTGACCGCCTTCAACGCGTCGTAGCAGCGGGCGAGCACGTCCTCCATTGCCGCGGGGGCGACGGGCTTCCCGGAGCCGTCGAAGATCGGCTGCCAGAAGCGCGGCTGGTTCGGCTCGTTGCCGACGATGATCTTGGTCACCTGCGGGAACGCGCGGGCCACCCCGGCGGTGTAGTCGCAGAAGGCCTGGGCGCCGGCCGAGGTGACCATCCCCGGCTTGCGCGGGTAGACGGCGAACACGACCTGGATCCCGTGGGCGATCGCAACCGGCACCGAGCGCTGGAGGAAGGAGTAGTCCTGGATCGTCGTCGGCGCGCTCGAGTCCCAGAACACCGCCATCCGGTTCGTGGTCGTGCCGAGCTTGTTCATCTCGTCGAAGAGCGCGGCGCCGCCGTCCGGCGCGTACTTCGTCGCGTCCTCGGCGAAGCCGATCTTCGGGCCCGCGGCGGCGCCCCCCGCGAACGCGAGGCAGACGACGAGACAGGCTGCTGCGATGAGTGTTCTCGACATTGGACGTGCCCTCGGACCGACGGTCAGCGGGCGACTCTAACCATCGGCGGCGGACGGGCGCGGCTTAAGGCACGCGTGCGAGGACGGCGTCGACGAGCCGCGCCGCCCCGAAACGCACCGGATCGTCGGCCGGAAGGCCCGTCTCCGCCTCGGCTTCCGCGATCGCAAGCCGTGCAGCGGCCTCGTCGACGTGGCGCGTGTTGAGCGCGATGCACGCGACCGTCGCCGGCCGTGCAGGAAGCGCGATCCGCTCGTGCAGCTCGACGAGCTCCCTCAAACGGGGGATCGGATGCGGGCCGCCGCCCGCGCCCTCGATTTCCGTCCGGCCGACCTCGTGGCACAGCACGAACAGGTGCGGCGCGCTCCCGTGCACGAGACCGAGCGTGACGCCCGAGTAGACCGGGTTGACGAGCGAGCCCTGCCCCTCGACCCAGAGCAGCTCGCCGCCCCGCTCGGCGCCCTCGACCACGAGCTGCTCGGCCGCACCCGCGATGAAGTCGGCCACGACCGCGTCGACCGCGATCCCCCAGCCCGCGATCGCGATCCCGGTCTGCCCGGTGGGCACGAACTCCGAGCGGATCCCCCGCCGCCTCGTCTCGAGGTCGAGCTCGCACGAGACGGTCATCTTCCCGATCGCGCAGTCGGAGCCGACGGTGAGCACGATCGTGGCGGGGACGGCCATGTTGGCGCCGGTCGCCGTCGAGAGGCCGACCGGAGGCGCGCGCAGGTCCCGCAGCTCGACGCCGTGCTCCGCCGCGGTCTCGACCAGTACCGGGTCGTCGGTCAGCCGTACGTGGAGCCCGTTCTCGACGTCGAGGCCGGCGGCCGCGCAGCTCCGGAGCAGGGCGCGCCAGTCTGCCGGGAAGTGGCCGCCCTGCGTCACGACGCCGACGAGCGCGGTGTTCGGCCCGAACGGGAGGGCGTCCTCGACGGTCCCGACGATCGGTCGGCCGCCCTCGCTCTCCCCCGCCCGCTTCGTGTCGAGGATCGCGACGACGGTCTCGGGCCGGTACCGCATCACCCCCCGCATCGTCTTCCCGTACAGGGGGTCGTGCGAGTAGCCCTCAGCGAGGATCAGATAGCGCTTCTCGGACACCGAGCCCCGGTGTGTCGGAGGGGACCTGGACGCCGTCTCGGAACTCGACTCCCGGCCACGGGTCGTGCGCGATCAGGAGGTTGCCGTCGAGGTCGACGTGGTCGCAGAGCGGCGCGACGACGCAGCCGGCCGCGATCCCGAGGCCCGACTCGATCATGCAGCCGAGCATCACGCCGAGCCCGAGCGCCCGCGCTGCATGCGCCATGCGAACGCCCTCCCGGATCCCGCCGGACTTGGCGAGCTTGATGTTGATCCCGTGCGCGATCGCGGCGCAGGCGGCGACGTCGGAGAGCGTGTGGCAGTCCTCGTCGACGTAGATCGGCACCGGCGAGCGCGCCTTCAGCTCCGCCCCGCCCGGATCGCCGGCCGGGAGCGGCTGCTCACAGTACTGGACGTCCGCTGCGGCGAGCTGCGGCAGGTACTCGAGCGCCTCGTCGAGCGTCCATGCCTCGTTCACGTCGACCTGGAGCGGCACCTCGGTGACCGAGCGCACCGCGCGCACGCGCTCGGCGTCCAGCCCGTCACGCGCGCCGAGCTTCAGCTTGAGCCGGCGGAAGCGCCCCGCGACCTGCTCGGCGCGGCGGGCCATGTCGTCGGGGTCGCCGAGCCAGATCGTCCACGAGGTCGGCGGCCCTGTGCGCGGCAGGCCGAGCAGGCGCCAGACCGGCTGCCCGGCCAGCTTCCCGCAGAGGTCGTGCAGCGCGCCGTCGAGCGCCGCCTTCGCCGCCTGCTCGCCCGGCCGCTCCGCGAGCCGCGCCCCGACCTCCTCGAGCGCGAACGGATCGTCGCCGAGGAGCGGCTCGACATCGTCGAGAAACGCCATCGCCGAGGCGGCCGTCTCGCCGTAGCGCTCGATCGGCGCCGCCTCGCCGAAGCCGGTCGCCTCGCCGTGGGCGAGCTCGATCTGGACGACGTCCGCGGTGTCCGCCGACTCGCGCGAGATCACGAAGGTCTCGCGCAGCTCCAGCGTGGCGATCCTGGCCGTGAGCCTCACGTCGGTAGACTACGCAGTCCCGCGCCTGTAGCTCAGGGGATAGAGCGTGCGCCTCCGGAGCGCAAGGTCGCAGGTTCGATTCCTGCCAGGCGCACTCCGTCCGGAAGTCCGCTCGCGCTCCGCGCGAGCATGA
>DATKOY010000182.1:0-2909 GCA_035524415.1 Solirubrobacteraceae bacterium
CCTCGGCGACGACGTGCTCGTCGCGCCGGTCGTCAGCGAGGGAGCCGTCGGTCGCAGCGTGTACTTCCCGGCCGGCTGCTGGCGCGACCCCGACACCGGACTGACCGTCCACGGCCGGCGGACCGTCACCGTCAGCGCGCCGCTCACGCGCCTGCCGTACTTCTTGCGCTGCGGCACGAAGCCGTTCTCGCCCGCCTGAGGGGACCCGTTCGAATGCGCCGTTTCCCGAACGCGCCGAGCGGCACACCCCGAGCTCAGATGACTGATTCCACAGCGGGGTGTCGACGTCGGCGCATACTGGGGTCGGCCGTGCGCTGTGGTCGGCCGGGGATCCGTACGAACGAAGGCCCGGTTCGGGAGTCCCGGGCGCGCGTACGGCCACACTCACCCGTTGGTGGGACGCGAGTGCGGATTCACGCCCCGTTTGGGGGGCGCGAATCCGCACTCACCTCCCCAGCGGAGGCGAGTGTCGGGTTATGACCGAGCGTGCGACGATCTCAAGCGACACGAGGGCTATGAGGAGCCCGGGAGCCGGAGGATCAGCGCGTAGCCCTGCCCGCCGCCGCCGCACAGCGTCACGGCGCCGTACTCGGTGCCGCGCCGACGCATTTCGTGCACGAGCGTGACCGCCATCCGGGCGCCCGTCGAGCCGAGCGCGTGGCCGAGCGCGACCGAGTTGCCATTGACGTTGACGATCTCCTCGTCGGCGCCGAGCATCCTCGTGGCGTGAATCGCGACCGACGCGAATGCCTCGTTGATCTCGAGCAGGCCGATGTCGATGATCTCGAGGCCCGCCTTCTGGAGGGCATTCCGCAGGGCGATCGCCGGGACCGTGTGGAGGTAGGCGAAGCGCTCGGCGCACATGCCGCTCGCGACGATCTCCGCGAGCGGCTCGAGTCCGAGCGTCGCCGCCCGCTCAGCGCTCATGATCGTCAGCGCCGCGGCGCCGTCCGAGAGCTGCGACGCGTTCCCGGCGGTGATCGTGCCTTCCTCCCGGAACGCCGGCGCAAGCGTCGCGAGCGATGCGGGCGTCGTGTCGGGACGGATGCCCTCGTCGTCGGTCCACAGAGTGCGCTCGCCCCGGCGGGTGGCGATCTCGACCCCGACGATCTCCTCGTCAAAGCGCCCGCCATCGCGCGCACGCGCAGCACGCTGGTGCGAGCGTGCGGCCCACGCGTCCTGATCCACGCGGGAGATGCTCAGCGCATCGTTGACCTCGTCGGAGGACTCCCCCATGTGCTGTCCGGTGAACGTCGACCACAGGCCGTCGTGGATCATCACGTCGATCAGCCCGGCGTCGCCGAGGCGCCCGCCCCATCGCGCGCTCGGCAGGACGAACGGCGCGTTCGTCATCGACTCCATCCCGCCGGCGACGGCCGTCTCGAGCTCGCCGAGGCGGATCAGTTGGTCGGCGTATGCGATCGCGGTGAGGCTCGACAGGCACACGTTGTTGAGCGTGATCGCGGGAACCTCCTTCGGGAGGCCGGCCGCGATCGCCGCCTGTCGCGAGGTGATCTGACCGAGGCCGGCCTGGAGCACATGCCCCATCACGACGTAGTCGATCTCCTCGGGCGCCACCGTTGCCCGCGCGACGGCCTCCTCGATCGCGGCCGCGCCGAGGTCGACCGCCGAGCGGGCGCGCAACGCCGAGCCGAACTTGCCGACCGGGGTCCTGACCGCGGAGACGATGACCGAGCCCGTCATGTGCGAGATCCGTTGAAGCCCAGTGTAAAGTCGCGGGAGACCCGGATCAGCGACCTCCGGGATCGAAGATGATCGACACCGAGCTTCTGGTCATCGGGGGAGGGCCGTACGCGTTGTCGACTGCGGCGCTTGCGCGTGAGCACGGCATCCGCACCGTGATTCTCGGTCGGCCGATGGGCTTCTGGCGCGAGCACATGCCCGACGGCATGTTCCTGCGCTCCGGGCCCGGGTGGCATCTCGACGGGGCTGGGGTCGACACGCTCGAGGGGTACCTGGAGGACCGCCGGATCCGGTCCGCGGAGGTCGATCCGATCCCGATCGCGCTGTTTCTCGACTACGCGGACTGGTTCCGCGAGCGCAAGCGGCTGGCGCCGCGCGAGGACTTCGTGACGGACCTCTCGAAGCCGAACGGGCGGTTCGAGGCCACGCTGGCGAGCGGCGAGCGGATCGTCGCCGACGCGGTCGTCGCGGCCCCCGGAGTCCAGCACTACACCGTGCGCCCGGAGTGGGCCGCGTCGCTACCGGACGGGTGCTCGGCCCATACCTGCGATCTGATCGACCTCAGCGAGCTCGCCGGCGCGCGCGTGTTGATCATCGGCGGCAGGCAGAGCGCGTACGAGTGGGCCGCCCTGAGCCTGGAACACGGGGCCGAGCGGATCGACCTCGTCCACCGCCACGACGTGCCCCGGTTCGAGCGCGTGAGCTGGCAGTTCGTCGACGCGCACGTCACGCAGACGCTGACCGTGCCCGGCTACTGGCGCAGGCTGCCGAGGACCGAGCGGGATGCGATCGCGCGCCGCTTCTGGGAGGTCGGCCGGCTGACGCTCGAGCACTGGCTGACCCCACGGCTCGAGTCCGATCGCATCACGCGCCGGCCCGGCGTTCATGTCGTCGAGGTCGACGCTGAGCGCAGTCGCGACGGCGTCGAGATCGTGCTGTCGGACACCACCCGGCTCGCGGTCGACTGCGTCGTGTTCGCGTGCGGGTACAAGGCCGATCTGAGCCGGGTCCCCTACGTCTCACAGGTGCTCGACCGGGTCGAGGTCGCGGACGGCTTCCCGGTCCTCGACGAGTCCTTCCAGACCACGCTCGACGGGCTCTACATCACCGGCTTCTCGGCGACGCGTGACTTCGGCCCGTTCTTCGGCTTCGTGAAGGGATCGCCGTGCGCGGCTACGCTCGTCGTCCGCGACCTGCTGGCGCGA
>DATKOY010000183.1:0-24783 GCA_035524415.1 Solirubrobacteraceae bacterium
CCAGCAGCGTACCGGATGGCGCCCCGGTCGCGTCGCCCATCGCGGTGGTAGCGTCGCAGGCGGCACGGCCCGGTAGCTCAGTGGTCAGAGCAGCGGACTCATAATCCGTCGCGCGCAGGTTCGAGTCCTGCCCGGGCCATCAGGGATCGCCCGTGCTCGCAGTGCGCTGCCGCGCGGACCATCTGGCATGACGAGCATCTCGACGCGGGTCGCCGCGCCCGCCACCCGAGCTCAGCGGTCGTTCCAGCCGGCGCCGGTCGCCACGTACTCCTCGACGCGCGCCTGCATCAGCGCCTTCAGCAGGTCGGTCGGCAGCTCGCGCTCGTACGGGAGCTTGACGAAGCCCTCACCGGCGTCGTAGCCGGCAGCCTCAACCATCTCCTTCTGCGTGGCGAAGAACGACGTCGGGAATCGCAGCGAACAGTGGTGCGTGAAGTTCTGAAGCATCCACAGGCTCGTCTTCTCGCCGCGGACGTACACCGGCAGGTTCCACTTCAGTTCCTCCCGCGCCTCCGGGTCGGCGGCGAGACTCAGCTCCCTGAGGCTTTCGAGATGCGGCCGCTGGACGTCGTTCAGCTGCGCGAAGAAATCTTCGACGCTTGACCGCTTGGGCATCGGCATCGTGTCAGCGTACCCGTACAGCTCCCCCTGCCCGGTCACGTGGCAGGCGCCGCATCGGGAGTCCGTCCACGGAAGCGCGCCGGACCGCCCCACTTGAGATAATGACAGCCGGCTCGAGATGACGACATCCGCGTCCGCACGCGTGCTCATCGTGGCACATCGCACGGCGGCATCGCCGCTCTTGCTCAACGCCGTCCGTGCCCGGGCGGCGAGATCTCCCTGTGCGTTCACGCTGCTCGTGCCACGCCCGTACTGGGATCCGGACACCGAGGAGGCCGCGGCGACATTGGAGCTCGCGATCCCGCTGCTGGAGGAGTCAGCCGGAGGCCACGTCCACGGAATCATCGGCGACAACGACCCGTTCGTCGCCGTCCGCGACGCCGTCACGCAACTCGAGATCGACGAGATCATCATCTCGACGCTCCCGGCGCGGGCATCACGCTGGCTGCGGCGTGACCTGCCCCACCGGGTGGAGCAGTTCGGTCTGCCGGTCACCGTGGTGACCGCTCGGCAATCTGAGCGCACCGTCTCCGACAGCGCCTGAGCAGGACCGCCCTGCTCGGCGTCGCGTTCGGCTCGCAACTCGTCGCAAGCCTGATCCTCGCGCCGGAGCTCCGGCCCGCAGCTCAGGCGGCATGACAGCGATTGGCCGCGCAGTACGCTTCGCCGATGCCAGGCGGCCCGCAGGCCGCCTGCACCCTGAGACTTCGGAGCGCCACGACCGGTTCGCGGACATAGCGATGGTGATCGCCGGCATCGTCAGCCTTGTCGCGCTCGCCGTCGTGGTGACGAGCCTCGCGTGGCTGCATCTGCAACCGACCGGCCTCTCGCCGGTGCGTTCGCCCGTCAGCCAGTACGGGATCACCCGCTACCGCGCCGGCTACAGAGTCGCGACGCTTGCGTTTGGCCTGGCCGGGCTGGCACTCGCGATCGCGCTCGACCGCGCCATCAGAGGACACGGGGAGGCGCTGGTCGTTGCGCTGCTCGTGATCTTCGCCGCGTCGCGCTGCGTGATCAGCTGGTTTCCGATGGACGCCCCGGGCGCTCAGCGCACGTCCACCGGCGCCATCCACGGTGTCCTCGCGATCGCCGCCTTCGGCAGCGTCGCGTACGCCGCGCTGAGATTTGGGCGCGTCCTTGCTCGAACCACGAGGTGGCACTCGCTCGGGCCAACCTCGACGGTGCTGGGCTGGGCGATGGTCGCATGCCTGATCGCAATTGCGCTTGCGCGCACGTATCGCGCGGTCGCGGCTCGCTTCGGTGCGATCGAACGCGGCTTCTACGTCCTCGCGATCGCCTGGGTGGGCGTCTTCGCGGTCGCCTGCGCTGCGAACGTGCAGTAGCGCGGCGCGCACCGCGGCGCGGCCACGGAACGAGCGAAATGATCCGCCCCAGTGGCGCGTGCGGGTGTCATGATCGTCCCTGACGAGCGCACGGCGCGACAGGAGCTCTGAACGCATGAGTTGGAGGATCAGCGGCACCTACTTTGAGTCCTGCAACTGCGATCCGATCTGTCCGTGTCGCCGCATCGACGGCGTGGCGGGCAGTCGGTCGACGCACGGCGAATGCATCGGCGTGCTGTCGTGGTTGATCACCGAGGGCGCGGCCGACGGCACCGACCTCTCGGGCCTCCCGGTCGCGATGGCGACTCGCTACCACGACGACGAGCCCGGCTCGCCGTGGACCTGGTTGCTCTATCTCGACGCCCGCGCCTCGGCCGAGCAGCGCGCGGCCCTACAGCAGATCTTCACCGGCGGCCTGGGCGGGGACGTGCTCTCCCACTTCCCATGGGCGTGGAAGGCGAGCGAGCTCGTCGCGGTGCGCCCGGTCGAGATCGATGTCGACCACACGCAGCGCCGTCAGCGACTGCGCATCCGCGACCACATCAGCGTCCGGATTCGTGATCGGTACGCGGGTGATGAGACCGTGACCTGCATCATCCCGGGCCACCAGCAGGTCGGCGAGGAGCTCGTCGCGGACGAGCTCGTGATCGAGGACGGGCCGCTCGCGGTCAGCTATCGCGGCGTGTGCGGGTACGGGACCACGTTCGACTACGCGGGCTAGAACTGCTCGCCCCGGGGGTGTGCGATCACCCCACGGCGTGCCGCTCGCCACCGCGCAGTGGCGAACGGCACGACGGTGCGCGCGCTGCCCCAACCCTCGAGGCAGCGCCGGCGACACTACGACCCGATCTCGGGGCAGCCCCCGAGGAGCCGCGTCGTCAGCAGCACCTTGCCGAGGGCGATCCAGGCCGACCCGTAGTAGGTCGGCTGCGTGCGGTTCTCGGCGACTGCACGCTCAAACAGGCTGTCGCGCCGGGCGACGTTGCCCGCCGCTTGTGCCGCGGCGGCCGCCGCGATGATCGGCGTCGCGTTCGTCTGCTGGTCGATCACCAGTCCGTCCGGCGCGAGCGCCAGCGCGTCCTCGCGGGCGGTCAGCAGTGGGTCCAGGCGAGCCGCGAGCCGGCGGTCGCCCGCGTTGCAGCTCGTCGCGAGCCAGACGACCAGACGCTGCGCGTCCAACCCGTACTGGACGAAGTGCGACTGCTGGTTGGGCGCCGGCTCGGGCACGGGCACGGTCCGGTCGACCCTCGCCCAGTCCGGTGGCAGGAGGCTGCCGTCGGAGGTCAGCTCGGCCGACAGCCGGCTCGTGCCGTTGGCGAGATCGATCCAGCGGGAGTCATGTGTGGCGTCGGCGAGCTGCTCGAACGCGACCGGCGCCCAGTAGCTCGGGTCGAGCGTGACCGGCTGGCCGGTCGCCCAGGGCCCTGCCGCGAGCATCAGGGTGTCGCCGCGCCGGGCGGTCTCGTGGGCGAGGACGGCGTTCGCGACCTGAAGTCCGGCCCGGTGGTACTCGGCCGCACGCGGGCCGTGCATCCGCATGAGCGCCCACGCAATGAGCACGTCGGCGTCGCTCGCCGGCTGAGGATCGATCACCCCGCCGTTTGCGTTCGCGCGGAACGCGAACAGGCCGTTCGGCTCCTGCAGATGGCTGCGCGTCCACGTCCAGATCCGGTCGAACGTCGCCTGATCACCGGCGGCCTCAGCGAGCAGCAGCGCGTACGCCTGGCCCTCGCTGACGGTGTCGTTCCCCTGGTCGCGGCGGACGACGCGGCCACTGGTATCGACGTACTCGTTGAGGAACGACTGCGCGGCAACCGACGCGGCCGAGGTCTCGACCGACGCGTGCTGTGCGAACTGCCGATGAGGCGAGAGCACGACCGCGGCGAGCACCGCGCCAATCGCCACCACCGCGGCGGCGAGCAGCCACCGCAGGCGTCGTCGCGGGCGCCGTAGCCGCGACCTGGCGGCAGGGCCGAACAGCTCGTGCTCCTGGGTGTGATTCTCGCTGCGGTCGCTAAGCAGCATGATCGCGTCCTTTCGGGGCCGTGGCCGAGATCGGCCTGGCGGGCGGGGTGAGGTGACGGGCGATGCCGATCCGGACGATCGAGCGCACCCCGGCGGAGCGAGGCGCGGAGTCGTCGTTCCTGACGACGACGAAGTGGAAGGGTGGGGATGTGGTGCTCACAGTCATCAGTGGGTGACGTTGGAAGGGACGCCGACCACGCTACGTCCGGGCAGCGCCCGTCGCTAGCGGCCCGAGGGGTGGACCGCCCGCACCCAAGGTGTCGAGCGCCTTCCACCAAGGTGTGGCGGGGTGGACCGAGCGAGCGGCACCGCATACTTCACTCGGATGCCGAGCACCGACGAGCACGGCGGATCCGCATGAGCGCAGACGTGGCGCAGACCGACCTCTCGCTCGAGCGGATCGCGGCCGCGGTCAGCGCGTTCGTCTCCCCCGCCGTCCCGGCGGACAAGGTTGCCCGGGTGCGAGCGCTCGGCGCGGACGTCGCCGTGTCCCCGCAGCCGGGGCGAGACGCGCAGGCATATGTGGCCGCAGGCGCGGGCCGCCTGCTCGTGCTCGACGGCCAGGCACCGCAGATGGCCGAGGGCGCCGGAACGATCGCGCTCGAACTCGAGGCGGCTCGGCCGCTCGATCTCGCCGTCGTCCAGGTCGGCGACGGGGCTCTGATCTCGGGCATCGCCCGCCCGCTCAAGGCCTCGACGCCCGGTGTCAGCCCTGCAGATGCAGGACCTGCAGATGGTCTTCCTGCAACGTCGTGATTTGGTGGCCGCCGGGCTCGAGCGCCAGCTCCGTGCCGATACTCGGGGCAACTGCGCACGCGGGTGGCACTCCGTCGGCGACACACGCAAATCCCGTGGGAACCGGATCGCCACCGGCGACCGGCAACGCGAGGACCAGCGACCTGCTGAGGTTCGCCGGTCCGAGGACCGCCGAGGTCCCCAGCAGCAGCGTCCCACCACCATCGGTCAGCGCGATGTCGGCGGGATCTCCGATCAGAGCGAGCGCTGCGCAGGTGCCGCGGTCCGGATCCGACGGATCGGTGCCGTCGGTGGTGAGGCACGGTCCCTGCCGGATCGCGCCGGTGCGCGGGTCGCGCAGGATCACGGACAGAGCGCCGCTGTCCGCCACCGCCGTGCCGTTCTGGCCGTCACTCGCGACGTAGATCCGGCGGCCGTCTGGGGAGACGACAAGTGCCAGCGGACCATCGAGCGCCTTGCCATCCTGGCATGCGCCCGGCGCTCCGTCCGGCGAGAACGGGTCGCCGGCGTCCTCGGTCAGACACGGGTATTGGACCGTCTGCGTCAGGGCGCCGCTCGGTGCCCGGCGGAATGCGCCGATCCCGTGACTTTCCGGCGCGGCGACGTACACGTCCTTGCCATCGGGGGCGACCGTGATCGCCTCCACGCCGCCCAGCCCTCGAGCGTCCGTGCACCCGCGGTCGTCGGAGTTGCGAGGGTTCTCGCCCAGACACGCGCGCTTGCCGGCGAGCGGATGCAGCGTCCCGTCGTGCGGATCGATGTGGAGCACGTCGATTGACTCGTAGCCGCCCGTGTACAGCGAGCGGCCGTCGGGCGAGGCGGCGAGCGCTGCGACGCCGTGCAGCACCGGGCTGCAGCCCCTGACCTTGGAGCCGATGTCGGCCAGGCACCCGCCGGACGCACGCACCGAGCTCACGAGGCCCGTGCGCGGGTCGCGTCGCAGCACGGTCAGAACGCCCGACTGGCTCATGTACAGCCACCGCCCGTTCGGACTGATCGCGAGCGCATCGACCGGCCCGCCGACGTGGTAGGCGGGCCGGCGGCAGCGGAGCCGAGGCTGATACGTGCTCGGTCCGCCGAAGCAGCCGTTGATGCCGGCTGCCTCGTGCACCGCGCCGGTGCGCGGATTGCGTCGCAGCAGCACGAGTCGGACGTCGAAGAAGGACCCGATGTACACGTCGCGGCCGTCAGGACTCGCGACGATCACACCGTCGAGCGCCGGCACGCGCGCACATCCCGCGATCGCCGGCGCACCGGCACGCAGCAGGCACGTGCCGGAACCGCCGAGCGCGCCGAGGACGAGCGTCGCGTGTGCGCAGGCCGCGGCCGCACCGAGCGCCAAGACGGCCAGCGCGAGGGTCATCATCACGCGCCGGAGCGGTCCGATCACGGTCCCGCTCCCGCAAACGCCGCCACACCGTTCCAGGTCGCGGAGGCGACGTAGAGCGTACGGCTGTCGGGGCTGATCGCGAGCGCCACCGGATCGTCGAATCCGTGCGCGGAGATGCAGGCGGACACGTCCGCGGCGCCCGCCGTGTTCACGCTGAGCTCGTCGATGCAGGCCGGGGGCGCCGGTGGGGTGAGCCTGGCCGTGGCCGGATCGCGCCGGAACAGGAGCACGTCGCTCTCGTCGAGTCCGAGACCGTATGCCTCGCGGCCGTCGGCCGCGAACACAAGCCCGCGCGCGCCGGCCGTCGCGGGGCCGGGTGTGAGGCCACCGGTCCGGCTCACCCTGAGCCCGAGCAATGAGGTCTGCGTGTACGCGCCTTTGTACGTTGAGCCGCGCGAAAGCCACAACACCTGCCCGGAGCGATCAGCGGCGAGATCGATCACGACCCCGTCGGGGATGCGGCTGCAGCCGTGGCCGACGTTTGCCACGCACGACCCGGGGCCCCGACGGACCGCCAGCCGCCCGCTCGCGCTGCGCGTCAGCGCCACCACCGCGCCGACGCTCGCGTCCTCGACGATGTCGCCGTAGTCGGTCGCGACGTACACGTCGCGACCATTCGCGCCGGCGACCACCGTGAACGCGCCCTGGAGAAGTGCAACGCCCGTGCAGCCGAGGCGAGCGTGCCAGGCAAGACACGCGCCGGGACCGGCCAGCAGCGACAGACGTCCGTCGCGGTCGCGCGCGAGCGCGGTCACCCGACCATCGCCGGCGACCGCGTACATGGTCTGCCCGTCTCGGGTGAGCGCGATCGCCCTCAGGCCCGCGAGCCGATGATCCCGCGCGCATCCGCCCGCGCCGCTCGCGCTCAGGCAACCCGCGAGCCCGGAGAGCTGCCGCAAACGCCCCGAGGCGGAGTCGCGCGCGAAGGCGGCGATCGCCGCATCGCGAACGTCCAGGACATACAGCGCGTGCCCGTCGGGCGACTCGATCAGCGCATCGGCGTGCAGCACCCCGCGCGCGCCCCCGCAGGCGCCCGCCGGCCCGACCGGCCGATCGCGCGTGTCTTCGCTGACGCACCCAACGGCCCCCGGCAGCTGTGTCAGGGTGCCGTCCGCGGCGCGTGCGAAGACCGCCACGGTTCGGGCGCCGACGTAGACGAAGCGCCCGTCGGGCGAGGACACGATCGCGTCGGCGCCGCCGAGCGCGTGACCGGGCTGACAACCGTCTCGCCCCAGAAAATCGACGCATGCGCTCGTGCCCGCGAGTTGCGCCGGCTGGGCCGGCGCGATCGCGGCGAGCGCGAGCGCGAGCGCGAGCAGGCCGACGGCAGCCACAACTCCCAACCTCCTCCGATGCCCCATCGCGCCGGAACATACTCCGATCCGGGTGGAGGTCAAGTGCATGTACAGGGCGATGCAGACGACGAGCGTGAGCGGCACCATCACCGACTCCGGATGGCGGGCCGCATAGCTCGCGTCGACGGCGATCGTGGTCAAGAGCACCACGCGCGGCGCCCGCCGGCCGGCCGCACGTGGGCGCGCGGGGCCCGCTTCGAGCCGTCGTCCTCGGGCTCCTGGCGGTGGGCGGGAGCGACGCTCACCGATCGCTGTGATCAGGTGCCTGCCGGATGCGGCGGGCGCTGGATGACGTGATCCGCCGCGGACCGGCGACTCGCTCGGGGACGGGCTTGATCGGGACGAGTGCCTTGTCGCTGACGAGCAGTTCGCCGATCACCTCGGCCTCTGCCGGCCGGGCGAACAGGAATCCCTGGCCGAGATCGCATTGCTCGTGCTGCAACCGTTCGAGCTGGCTCCAGTCCTCGATCCCCTCGCCGAGCGTCTGCAGCCGCAGGGTCTTGCCCAGTTGCACCAGCGTGTGCGTCAGCACGACCGTTCGCTCCGACGCGGCCATCCCGGAGATGAACGACCGATCGATCTTCACGACGTCGGCCGGGAACTGGCGCAGGTAGAGGAGCGAGCTGTGGCCGGCGCCGAAATCGTCGACGGCGACCCGCGCGCCGAGAGCCTTGATCTGGTGCAGCCGCACGGCCGCGCTCGCCGGGTCGCGCATCAGCGTCGTTTCGGTGATCTCAAGTGTGAGGGCCGCCGGCCAGAGGCCGGTGTCGCGCAGTGCATCGGCGACCTCCTGAACGAACTCGTCATCCTCGAGCTGACGCGCCGAGACGTTGACCCAGATGCCGACCGGCCGGCGGTCGCGCTGCCACGCAGCGGCCTGCTGGCACGCCGTCTGCACGACCCAGCGCCCAATCTCGACGATCTGGCCGGTGTCCTCCGCAAGCGTGATGAAGCGGTCTGGCGGCACGATGCCGCGCACCGGATGGCGCCAACGCAGCAACGCCTCGACGCCGACGATCTGCAGCGACCGGAGGTCGAGGATCGGCTGGTAGACGAGAAACAGCTGGCGATCGCGGACCGCATCCTTGAGCTCGAGCTGGATGGCGTGACGCTCCTGGATCGCATGCTGAAGCTCGGTGCCGAGCGCAACCCATCGGCCCTTGCCGCTCGCCTTGGCCTCCTGCAGCGCAAGGTCGGCGTCGCGCAGGATCTCGTCCGGGCGCCCGTGATCGCCGACCGCGATGCCGATGCTGGCGGTCAGCGACAGGGTGCGTGAGGGCGCGGGGCCAAGCTGGATCGGCTGCGCGAGCGTCTTGCAGATCCGCTCAGCGACGAGTTCGGGCTCGTGCACGTGCGCGGCGACGTCGATCAGCACGATGAACTCATCGCCGCCGAGCCGCGCGACCAGGTCGGAGCCGCGGACGATGCTCGTCAGGCGAGTGGCGATGACGCGCAACATCTCATCTCCGGCAGCGTGCCCAAAGCGCTCGTTGACGTGCTTGAAGTCATCGATGTCGATCGACAGCGCCGCGATCGTGCTGTCGGCCTGGGCCCGCGCAACCATCTCATGCACTCGACCGATCGCGACCGCGCGGTTGGGCAGCCCCGTCAGCGCGTCATGCGATGCCTGGTGGGCCACATGACCCCGCGTGCGGATCAGGTCGCGCTGCGCGAGAAACTGCCGTACCGACACGAGCGTCGCGACGATGATCGAGGCGATCAGCAGCGCCAGGTCTGGCAGCAGGCGATCGTCGCTGTGAGCGACGAGCAGCAGGCCGAAGCACACGGCGACCGCGACGGATGGAGTCCACACCGCCCTGTTACCGGGCTTCGCGATGTCCTCGGCGCTTCCCGGATCGGGAGCGCGCTGCATCGCTCCGGCGAGCGCGAACAGGGTGATCGAGATCATGTAGAGCCAGTCGGCCGGACCGCCTCCCGCGTAGTTCGAGTTGAGCGTGAGCCAGCCGTAGACGAGGTCTCCGGCAACGAAGAAGCAGAGGCCTCCGCCCATCAGCGCGAGCGCGCGAACGCTTGAGCGCTCACAACTGCGCAGCAACACGGACGCGAGACCGACGAGGAGCACGACATCCCCGACCGGATAGGCGATCGAGATGGCCGTCTGCATGGGATCGGGGCCGCTCTGGACGATCGTCGGGCCGAGCACGACGTAGACGACGAGCATCAGCCCGGCGATCGCCACGACCGCCAGGTCAAGGCTGGTTCGCACCCGGTCGGCGACGCCGTGCCGTCGGGCGCCGAACAGCAGCAGTCCCCACAGCATAAACGGGTAGAAGGCAAGGTAGAAGATGTCGCCGACTGACGGGTACGGGGCGCTCCCGATCGCCTCGTAGACCGTCCAGATCATGTCTCCCGCGAGATAGGCCGCAAACGAGACAGCGAGCAACCTCCACGCGAGCCGCAGCCTCGGCCGCGCGCGGCACCGGCGCGACGCGCCCCAGGCGGTCACGACCGCCATGAAGTCGATCGGGTAGAAGAACACGTCGCCGACGATCGCCCGGTCGCCGCGCGGCCACCCGGAGAGCTGCCAACAGCCATACAGGATGAGCAGCGCAACCGACAGCGCGACGACAGGCAGCCGCCACAGCGGCCGCCGATCCACCTGGCTGCGGGACGCGCCCATATTTGAACAATCGGACGCTGGCCCGATCCGCCGTTCCGTAGCCATCCGCACGAAGGCACGGGGTTTCCCGAACACGCCGGCTCAAATCCGCTGGGTGCGCGCCGATCACAGGGACACGCATATGCGCGTTCCCATGGGTGATGGTGGATGTTATGTCTGACGTGTTCGTAGCCCGCCAGCCGATCTTCGATCGGACGCTCGACGTTGCCGGCTACGAGCTGCTGTTCCGCGGGAACGACACGACCGCGGAAGCGATCATTGCCAGCCCTGAAGGCGCCACGGCGACGGTCGTGCTCAATTCCGTCACCGAGATCGGACTCCAGCAGATCGTCGGCACCAAGTGCGCCTGGGTCAACGTCTCACGCGAGTTCATCCTCGGCGGCCTCGCGCAGACGCTGCCGCCCGGCCTGACGC
This sequence comes from Solirubrobacteraceae bacterium, assembly GCA_035524415.1. GTDB lineage: Bacteria > Actinomycetota > Thermoleophilia > Solirubrobacterales > Solirubrobacteraceae > Palsa-465. Next base: position 10,546 of record DATKOY010000183.1, read on the forward strand.
TGCTCGAGATCCTCGAGGACCAGCTGATCGACGAGGAGCTGATCGTCGCGGTGACCGAGCTCAAGCAACGCGGCTATCACCTGGCGCTTGACGACTTCATCTACGACGAGAGCTGCGAACCGCTGCTCGAGCTCGTCGACGTCGTCAAACTGGACCTGCTCGCGCTGGGCCGCGACGGTCTCTCGCACGAGGTCGCGCGCCTGCGGCCATACGGCCCCAGGCTGCTCGCGGAGAAGCTCGAGACCCGCGACGACTACGCGTACTGTGCGGCGGCAGGGTGCGATCTGTTTCAGGGGTATTTCTTCTGCCGCCCCGAGCTCGTCCGCGGCCGGCGGATCGACGCCAACCGCCTGTCGCTGCTGGAGGTCCTTGCGGCGCTGCAGGAGCCCGATGTCGAGCTGCACACGCTCGAGCGGATCATCGCGCGCGACGTCGGCCTCAGCTACCGGCTGCTGCGCTACATCAACTCCGCGTTCTTCGGGCTGCGGCAGGAGGTGCGCTCGATCGGGCAGGCGCTCGCGCTGCTCGGCGTCGAGAGCCTCACGCGCTGGGCATCGCTCAGCGTGTTCGCAAGCATCGACGACAAGCCTCCGGAGCTGACCGTCACCGCGCTGATCCGGGGTCGCTTCTGCGAGCTCGTCGGTGCGGAGCATCTCCGCGGCGCGAGCCACAGCGAGCTGTTCACGCTTGGGCTGTTCTCGGTGATCGATGCCCTGATGGACACCCCGATCGAGAACGTGCTCGCCAAGATTCCGTTCCCCCCGGATATCTGCGACGCGCTGGTCTCGCATCAGGGCGAGAAGGGGAAGCTGCTCGAGTGCATCACGGCGCTCGAAGCAGGCGCGTTTGACCGTGCCGAGGAGCTCCTCCCAGACGCTGGCCAGGCGTACCTCGAGGCGCTGTCGTGGGCCAACGACGCCGCGGATCCGCTCTTCGAGCAGCCCGCGTCGGCGGCTGCGTAGACCGATCGCGCGCCTGCCGGGCGTCAGCCCATGACCCTGCCCGGCGGCCCGCCGAGCGACTGGATCAGCGACGAAAAACTCATGCCCGCGGCCGTCGGGATGCTGTCGTCGTCCGCGGTCGAGCTCCATTCTCCGAGTGTGGCCGCATACGTCTCGGTCCCGGCCCCAGCACCCCATCCGACCTCGATCCCGCTCTGGTCCCCCGGGATCATCGCCGCGACCGGCTGGCCGGCTCGGAGTGACTGACCGACGGTGAGCCCGGGCATCGGCACCAGCCCCTCGGCGTAGAAGACATAGCAGCCGATCGCGGGGCCGTCGAGCAGTCGGTACTCGATGAACGCCCCGGGCCAGCCCGTGTTCGACCTGGCCACGAGCGTGACCGTCGCCGTCCCGAGCGCGACGAGCGTACCGGAGCCCGCATAGTCGACTCCCTGATCGATCCGCTTCGGCGCCAGCGATGCATGCGCGAGCGGGTTGACGTAGCCGTCCGAACTCGAGACGGCCTCGCAACCGCCGGGCGCGGCCGCTCCAGCGGACCGGTAGTCGACCGGCACCTGAGCTCGGTGCGGAGCGGACGATCCGACGCCGCTGCGCACGGGATCACCGGCGCGCGGTGCGCCTGATCCACCGCTGCTGCGCGACGCGCCCGGCAGTACGGTGGCGAGCAGCGCGCACGCGAGGATGCCGGCCAGGCTCGCGATGATCGCCCGCCGGCGCTTCACCTTGCGCGCCGACGGCATCGACGTCCCCCGCCGCGAGCGTGAACGCTCAAGCGATTCCTGCCAGCGCTCGTCGTACGCAAGATCACGCACGTCATCCACCTCTCTGGTGAAACCAAACGAGAGCCTGCGGAGTTAGCTGACGGGCTCGCGCTGCGCGCTATGTCACGTAACGTGACGATTCGCCCCGACGATCACGGTCGACCGCAGTGGGTCCCCCGCTCACCGATCACGGATGTACCGGTAATTCGGCTCGATATGTTCGCGGGCACCGTAGCACCGCCCCCCGACGGAAACGCCTCACACGCCACAGGCCGCGGCGGGTAGGCTGGCGACGCACAGGCGCATGGCATTCGATCTCGTCATCGACATCCCGAACAATCCTGGTGCGCTGGCGGAGGTCGCCGGGGCGATCAGCGACGCCGGGGTCAACATTGCTGCCGCGACGTGCGTCGGACCCGGTGAGCGGGCCGAGCTGCACATCCTCGTCCCGCACCCGGGGGCCGCCCGGCATCTACTGGCGATCTCCCACCTCGGCGTCTCACGCGAGCGTGAAGTGGTCGTCGTCGACGTCGAGGACCGTCCCGGCGTGCTGGCTGACCTCACGAGGCGGATTGCGAAGGCCGGCATCAATCTCGACCTCGTCTACGTCGCGACACGCAATCGAGTCGTGTTCGGAGCGCCGGACCTCCCCGGGCTGCGTGCCGCCCTCGGCATCGGCTGACGTGGCCGAGCTGTCACGCTTACGGGGTCGTGTGCGACCTGCATTCTGACCACGGGCTTGCGCCGCTGGACGCCGACGAGTTCCGGCTCGACACGCGACGGGTACGCGCGTTCATCGCCGACGTCCGGCAGCGGATCTCGCGGACCCAGTCGGCGGCGCATGCATGCGAGCTGATCGAGCCACCGTTCAAGAGCCTGCTCGAGGATCGCGAGTGGCTCCCACCGTCGTACCAGGAGCCGGCGCCGCAGAGCGGCATGGGCGGTGGGATCGGCCAGTGGCTGGCGTTCCGGGCCGCCGACCGGTCGCTCTCGCTGTTCAGCCTCGTGGTGCCGGCGGGGGCGATGACCCCCGTCCACGACCATCTCGCGTGGGGGCTTGTCGGCATCTACAAGGGCAACCAGGACGAGGAGTTCTATCGGCCGGGCGACGGCCGGCTCGAGCTCCTGCGCAGGCGACCGCTGGGCCCCGGGGACTTCTACAGGCTGCTGCCGCCGCGCGACGACGTCCACCGCGTCCGCACAACGTCCGAGCACACGTCGGTGTCGATCCATCTGCTCGCCAACGACACGGGCTGCGTCTGGCGCCACACGTTCGACGAGCGCACCGGCGAAGCCAGCCCGTTTCGCTCCGGCTATGTCAACGCCGACTGCGAGTTGGAGTCGCCGCGATGAGCGCAACGCTGCAGCGGCATGCGCTCGGGCTCACGTGGGTGGAGCACAGCCGAACAGCTCGCAGCGCGCACGCCGTCGTCAGCGAGCAGCGGGTGTGGTTGATCGATCCGTTCGCCGACGAGGAGGCGCTCGCGGTCGCCGCGTCGCTCGGTCAGCCCGCCGGCGTGCTCCAGCTGCTCGATCGCCACAACCGCGACTGCGAACCGCTCGCGGCCCGCCTCGGCGTGCCCCTGCGCCGGCTCCCCGACACCGCTTTGGACACCCCGTTTGAGATCGTGCCGATCCTGTCGCGTCCGGGCTGGAAGGAGATTGCGCTGTGGTGGCCGGCCGAGCGGGCGCTGATCGTCGCCGAGGCGATCGGAACCGCTCCGGCATTCGCGCTCGACCGCCCGGCCGGCGTTCACCCGATCCTGCGGCTCACGCCGCCCCGCTCGCAGCTGGCCGCCTACCACCCCGAGCGCCTGCTTGTCGGTCATGGCAGGGCGATCGAGACCGGCGGCGACGACGCGCTGCACGACGCGCTCGACCACGCGCTCTCGGACATCCCGCGCCTACTGATCCGGCTGCCGAGCCTGATCCGCAGCAGCTCCTGACGAGCGTCTCCCCTGCCGTCACACCCTGCGCTCGACCAGGCGACGGATCGCGTCGAGCGTCCCCATCACCTCGGAGTCGGGTGCGTCGCCGTGGGCGGTCGCGAGGAACAGGGTCAGGCGTGAGCCGTCGCCATCAGGATCGACCTGGAGCCAGCCGTGGTAGGAGGAGGCGCGCGAGCCCCACTCCACGCGGCGCCGTGCCACGTCGGGCCGGAACCAGCCCTCGCCGTGCTGCGTGTGGCCGTCGTAGCGCGCGTCGACGACGACGGTGTCCCCGTCTCCGGCGTGCGCGCCCGTCACCTGCGGGACGAACTCGGGGAGGCGATTGACGTCGCCGAGGACGGCAAACACCTCGTCAGGTGGTGCGGCTATGTGCTGGGTGTGCTCGTGTTCCATGTCTGGCCCAATCGTGACAGACGGCCACGAGGCCGTCCACGACATCAGCGCAGCACCGACCCCGAGATCGCGGGCCGGCGGGCTCCGAGGAAGTAGATCCCGGGCAGTCCGGGCGTGTGGAAGCGCTCGTTGACGTTGCCGGTCAGCGCGCTCTGCCGGATCGCCATCGTGCCGGTGCGGTCATTGCTCACGAAGAAGATCGCGCCGCCGCCCTCCCGCGCGTGGTTACCGGTGAACAGGCTCCCGCCGATCGACAGCGTCATCTGGTCGCCGTCGTTGTAGATCGCGCCGCCGCTCCCGCCCCCGGGCGTGCCTGCCCGCGCGGGGTTTGCGCCGATTCCGATCGCCCGGTTGGCGATGAACTGGCTGTTGAGCACGGTCCACGAGACCCCGATGCTGCTGAGCGCCGCACCGTTGCTGCAGACGTTCCGCGCGAACCGGCTCCCGACGACGTAGACGGGGAGGTTGTGGTACTGCGAGAGGGCGCGCACGGCACCGCCGCCGATGTCCGGGCCGTCGGGCTCGCAGCGGTTGCCGGTGAACACGGAGTCCACGATCCGAAGGCGCCCGCCGCGGTCGAAGATCGCGCCGCCGCCACCGCCCTCGAACCGCTGGCCGGTCGAGTTGCCGTCCGAGAACGTCAGGTTCTCGACGATCAGCTCCGGGGTCGCCTGGTCCTGGCAATGCGAGGTCGTCCACTCCTGGGCCGGATCGCACGTGTCGAGGTACAGAATCCGGCGCCGTCCACCGCCGCTCAGCGTCACCAGGCCACCACCATCGAGGACGACGCGACGGCTCGTGTTCCTGACCTTGGCGGTCGCAGCCAGCGTGATCACGACCCGCTGGGGACCGCACGAGAAGCGGATGACACCGCCGGCGCGAACGGCGGCAAGCACCGCTGCCGACGTGCAGCTTGCCGCCGTTCCGCGTCCGATCACGCGCGTCGCGTGGCTCGTGTCAACCGCACCGCTGCCGGCCGGGACGGGCACCGCTCGCACGCCGGCGGCGGGCTGCGCTGCCGAGGCGATGCTCGCGAGGACCGCGAGCGACGCCGCGCACAGCGCGCTGATAGAAGCGCTCGCGGCGCGCGTAGCGCTCCGCCCGTTCGCGGTCATAGGCGTCGGCATCGAACGCGGGGTCTGTCAGCGACCGCAGGATCGTGCCGGGGCTCGGTAGCTCGGAGCGGTCGATGCGGGGCTCGGGATTCCACAGATCCGAGCGGATCAGCGCCTTGGCGTCCGTTCGTCGAGGATCCGCACGAACCCGGCCGGGTCGCCGCGCGGGGAAACGTCGAGGCCGCCGTCGGGCGAGGCCGTCGCGACGCAGACGAACGGCGAGCGTTCGATGAACTGTCGCGTGAGCTCGTCGATCCGGTCGGCGATCTTGGCGCTCACGACCGGCTGCGGGGAGCCGACGGCCGCGCGGAGCTCGGACTCCTCGACTATCGTGCGGTGCGGCGCCACGAGGCGAGGATACAAGCCGGTGGCCCCGCCTCTCGCCGTCTCAGCGTCAGCCCCGACGAGGATGATCCCGACCGCACCCCTTGGCAGCTGTGGCGCCGCGCTCACGCGGCTTGGCTTCGGCACGTGGGCGATGGGAGGACCGTGGAAATACGGCTGGGGCCCCGTCGACGATGCCGAGTCGGTCGGAGCGATCCGCCGCGCGCTCGACGCCGGGATCAACTGGATCGATACCGCCGCGGTCTACGGTCTCGGACATGCAGAGGAGATCGTCGGCCAGGCGCTGGCGGGCGACGCCGCCGGCGGCGACGTGCTCGTGGCCACGAAGTGCGGGCGGCGCATCCGACCGGACGGGAGCGCATACGGCGACTTGCGCCCGCGCGCGATCCGCGAGGAATGCGAGGCCAGCCTGCGCCGGCTCGGAGTCGAGCGGATCGACCTCTATCAGATCCACTGGCCGGATCTGGACAGTGGCACTCCGCTGGAGGAGTCCTGGTCGACGATGGCCGCGCTCGTGGACGAGGGCAAGGTCCGGTGGATCGGCGTCTCGAACTTCGAGGTGCAGCAACTCGAGCGCTGCGAGGCGGTCCGCCATGTCGACTCGGTGCAACCGCCCCTGTCGGTCATCCGTCGCGGCGCGCTCGACGACGTCGTTCCGTGGGCCGCCGCGCACGGCACGGGTGTGATCGTCTACTCGCCGATGGCCTCGGGGCTGCTGAGCGGCGGCTTCGACCGCGACCGGATGACGACGCTGCCGGCGGACGACATGCGGCGCGCCCGCCCCGAGTTCACCGAGCCGGCGCTGTCGAGGAACCTTGCGCTGGTCGAGCGCCTGCGCGCGATCGCTGACGAGCTCGGCTGCACGGTTGCGGAGCTGGCGGTCGCCTGGACGCTCGCGCACGACGGCGTGACCGCGGCGATCGTCGGAGCGCGCCGCGCGAGCCAGATCGATCGGTGGATCGGTGCCGGGGACGTCGCAGTCTCAGCGGACATCCTGACCGCGATCGACCGGGCGATCGCAGGCTGACATCCTTGCGGCATGGACGCACGCGCCGGCACGGTTGACCGACCTCGCCTCGACGATCTGCTCGCGCGCGAGCGCGAACGCTTCGCCGAGCTCCATCCGCGCTCCGCCCAGGCCTATGCGGCGGGATGCCGCAACCTGTTCGGCGGTGTGCCGATGACCTGGATGAACACGGCGGCGGGCGCCTTCCCGCTGTACCTCGACGCGGCGCGCGGGGCCCGCGTCCGCGACGTCGACGGGCTTCAGTACGTCGACTTCGCGCTCGGCGACACCGGCGCAACGGCCGGCCATTCACCCGAGCCGGTGGTTGCCGCCGTGCGGCGCCGGATCGAGCAACAGGGCGGCCTCACCGCGATGATGCCGACCGAGAATGCGGCATCGCGCTGATGTCTCCCGCCACCACCGATGACGACGTGGACCGCCACACCGCGCTGTTCGGCGAGGCGGTACAGGCCCTCCTCACGGCATGAGCGAGGCGCGGCGGCGGCGGCGCGCGCCGACGACGATCGCTCGGCGCGGCGATCTGATCGTCGAACGCGATCCGCTGTACGCGCCCGGGCGCCTGCTGCGCCAGGGTGGCATGGACGCCTCGTACGTCGATCTCGCCGATCCGTCGAACCTCCAGTTCGGCTACCTGCGGTGGATGCGGATCGTGCTGCGCGCGGCGCGGGCACGGCGCGTGCTGCACGTCGGCGGCGGAGCATGCGCGCTGCCGCGCGCGCTTGCCGCAGAGGACCCGGCGGGACATCAAGAAGTCTGTGAGGTCGACGGCGACGTGCTCGACCTCGCCCGCGAGCACTTCGGGCTCCGGCGCATGCCCGGCCTGCACGTGCGGCATGCCGACGGGCGCGCATTCATCGCAGCGCAGCGGGAGTCCAGCTGGGATGCCGTCGCGATCGACGCGTTCATCGACGCGACCGTGCCGCGCCGGCTCATCACCGTGCAGGCGCTCGCGGCGGTGGCACGCGTTGCGCCGCTGGCCCTGATCAACGTCATCGACGATCGCTCGCGGCGCGAGGTGCGCACGATTGCGGCGTCACTCGCGCAATCGTTTGACCGAGTGTGGGCGCTCGGTGGCCGGGCGGGCAACACCATCCTCGCCGGCGGCGCGCGCCCGCTCGACCTCGATCGGATCGCGGCTCAGGCCGCCGCCGACCCGGCGCCCGCGCGCGTGACGGCTCCAGCGCCGATGGCGGACCTGATCTCCGGGTCCTCGCCGCTGCGCGACGAGGAGCTCCGCTCACCCTGAGGGATTCCGATCAGGATTCCGCGATCGGCCGGCCGACGACGAGCGTGTCTCGCAGCTCACCGGGCAGCCCCGCGTAGTGCGAGTCGGGCTCGGCACCCAGCGCGTCGAGCGTCTTGCTGAAGAAGCACCGCACGGCGGCCGCGAGCACAACGTCGAGAATGTCTCGATCGCTCAGGCCGAAGTCGCGCAGCCGCTGGATGTCCTCAGCGGTGACGGAGGTGGCGTCCTGCGCGACCTTCTCGGCAAGCTCCATGATCGCGACGTCCACCGGTTCCAGACCGGCCGTGTGATAGTCCTCAACCAGCGCGCGGACCGCGTCGGGCTCGAAGAACGCCCGCATCAGCACGGATGCGTGCGCGAGGGTGCAGTAGCTCGAGTGAAGGCGGCGTGCCGCCGCCAGGGTCGCCAGTTCGTAGCGGCGCAGGTCCATGTTCGACTTCACCGCGCCGTTCAGCTGCAGCCAGGCGGCGTACACGTCAGGACGCAGCGAGAACGCCTTGACGAAGTTCGGTACTTCGCCGAGCCTCGCCCGCTCGCCTTCATACATCTCGGCAACCGCGCCGGACGCGTGCGCCTCGGACAGCGTTTCGACAAAAGCCATCGCAACTCTCCTTTCCCGATCCGGCTATCTCCAGTCGACCTTGGCGATCTCCACGGGCTCCGTGACGCCCTTGAGCGCGATCGCATTCACGGGCATCGTCGTGACGCGATCTCCCGCGTCCGCGAGTGTGCTCGCCGTCGCCAAGATCTCGTCGCCGGACCCGGCGGCGGCGACCCGCGCTGCGACATGGACGCCGTGGCCGAAGAAATCACCCCCGCGCCGGGTCGCCTCAGCCGCATGCACACCGATCCGGAGGCGGGGGGCGAAGCCGTGCTCGCGCCGATGCAGGTCGAAGCTGCGCTGCAGCGCGATCGCAAACTCGACAGCCGGCTGCGCCGCCTCGAACGCGATGAAGAAGCCGTCGCCCTCGTGCTTGATCTCGCGCCCGTGATGCTCGCTCAGGCACTCCCGCACGGTGCGGTCGTGCCACGCGAGCAGCGTATCCCAACCGTCGTCACCGAGCAGCTCCACCAGGCGCGTCGAGTCGACGATGTCGGTGAACACGAATGTCTGCTGCTGACGCACGTTCCGGGTGAGGTCGTTCAGCAGGCGATCGACGCGTTGCTCCTCCGTCCAAGCGCCGAGCTCGGCGAAGGTCTTGCGTGCCCCGTCCCACTCGAGTCGTGCCGCCTGCGCATCATCGGCCAGTCCATACGCACGCCCGAGCAGCACGCGCGCCTGGGCGGCTTCGAACCGTGCCCCGATCGTCGCCCACAAGCGGCACCCCTCTCGCAGCGCGGCGACCGCGTCCTCCGTGCGAGCCTCCGCAACCGCGACCTCCCCCCGCGCGACGGCCGCACATGCACTGCGCGCGACCGAGTCGTATTCCGCGACCGCGTCATCGAGCTCGGCAAGCGCCGCGTGTGCCACCGCCAGATCGCCCGCGGCGAGCGCGATCGTCACCTGGGCCGGGAGCAGCAGCACGCGGCTCTCCTGCGTGAACACGTCACGGTCCTGCAGCCGGCGGTTGATCGCGATCAGCGCGGCGGCCGGATCGCCCTCGTCGAGCCGCAGCAACGCCAGTCCCGGCTGCGGATCGAAGCCGACCTCGAGTGACTCGGCGAACGCGCTGCGCGCACCTGCGAGGTCGCCGCGGCGACGCCGGATCTCGCCGACCTCGTTGTAGGCCCAGCCGGCGTAGCGCGGGGCCCACGCCCGCAGTTCCGCGCACGCGTCCTCCGCCTCGAGCTGTGCGTCCGACAACGATCCGCGCAGGCGAATGATCTCCGCGCGATGCAGACGGCACAGTCCTGGGAAGCCGCTGACCGAGTTGCGCTCGCACCAGCGCAGCGATTCATCGGTCCACTGCGAGGCGCGCTGCCAGTCGCCGATGTTGCGACACGCGAAGATCGTCGAGCAATACACGGTTCCGGCCGTTGTCAGGTCGCTCGCCCCGGTCATCGCCAGGGCCGTCGCCTCGTCGAGCAGTGCCGAGCCCTCCTGCGCCTGTCCGAGTGAGATCAGCGCGTGTCCCTCGTCCAGCAGAGCGAGCGCCTCGAGGTCCGGATCGCCCAGACGCCTCGCGAGCTCGACGAGCTCACGTGCGGCGGCGAGCGCGCCGGGCAGGTCGTCCGCGATGAACAGCAGGCCGCGCACTTTCATCCACAGCAGCAAGCCGGTCTCGTGGCAGTCCGGCTGGCCGTCGAGCAGCCGCGCCGCCCGCATCATCCACGCCCCCATCGGCGCGTCGTGGTTTCGCTGGTAGTGCTCGCGCGTCAGCGCGAGGGCGGTCCGGGCGGCGCCGCGACAGTCCCCCTCTCGCTCGTATCCGGCTTCCGCGCGCTCGAGCAGCTCGAGCATGTCGTCGTAGCGCCGCGTCCAGCAGGCGGCCTCGGCGAGCGATTCGATGTCCCGTGGTGCGAGCGGTCGCTCGCGGTCGGCGGCGGTCAGCAAGCCGAACGCGTCCTCCCAGTGGCGCCGGGCGAACGCGTCGCGTCCGGCGGCGAGCGGATCAGGAGCGACCATGCTCATGCCAATTCCGTGCCTGAGCCTACCGCGGCGGTCGTGACGGCGCCACCACCCGTCGAGTGCGGGTGACTCAGACCGCGACCTGCGAGCCCATCGTCACGGTCCGGTCAACCGGCAGCCCGAAATGCTCGATCGGGCTCGCCGCGTTCCGGGCCATCATCACGAACAGCTTCTTGCGCCACGGCCGCATGCCGGGTGCGTCATCGGGGCTGATCGTGATCCTGGAGAGGAAGTAGGACGCGTGCTCGAGGTCGAGATTGCGCTGCAGCAGGCCGAGCTTGCGTGCGAGTCCGAGCGCGCTCGGGATGTCGTACCGGTCCTGGTAGCCGCAGCGCATCGTCACGTGGATGACCTTGAATTCTCCATGCCCGAGCAGTTCGACGGCGAACCGGTCCTCGGTCTCGCAGTTGGGAACGCTGATCGTCTGCACCGAGACGATCAGGACCTTCTCGTGGAGCGCGTGGTTGTGCCTGACCTCCGCGCGGAGCGCCAGCGGCGTCGTGTCGCGTCCGGGGTTGAGGAAGATCGCCGTCCCCGGGACCCGGCGGATCGGTGGGTCGACCGACGCGAGCCCATCGACGAAGTCCTGGAGTGAGCCCTCCTGCTCGGTGCGGTTGCGCGTCACGATGTCGCGCCCGCGGCGCCACGTGATCATTACGGTCGCAACTGCCACGCCCGCACCGAGCGGCAGCCAGGCGCCGTGGAAGAGCTTTGCGAGGTTCGACGCGAAGAACGACACCTCGACGGTCAGGAACAGTGCGCCGAGGAGCGCCAGCCGCCACCTCGGCGTCCGCCACAGCGCGCGCGCGACGGCGATGAACAGGATCGTGTTGAGGATGAACGTGCCGGTGACCGCGACGCCGTAGATGTCGGCGAGCTTTGCCGAGTGCTGGAACCACAGCACGAGCCCGGCGACGCCAACGCACAGCACCCAGTTGATCAGCGGGAGGTAGATCTGACCTTCCTGCTTGGAGGTGTGGACGATGCGCAGGCGCGGCAGGAAGCCGAGCTGAACCGCCTGCTTGGCGACCGAGAACGAGCCTGTGATCGCGGCCTGTGAGGCGATGATCGTGGCCGCCGTCGCGAGCACGACCATCGCGATCCGGCCGCCGCTCGGGACGAGCAGGTAGAACGGGTTGCTGATCGTGCTCGGCTTTTGGAGGATCAGCGCGGCCTGGCCGAGATACGACAGCAGCACCGCCGGGAACACGATCCCGAACCACGTGCGGCGGATCGGCATCGCGCCGAAGTGGCCGCGGTCGGCGTATAACGCCTCGGCGCCGGTCACGGCCAGCACGACGCCGCCGAGTGTGAGGAACGCCGCGCCGCCGTGGTCGACCATGAACCGCGCACCCCACACCGGCGAGAGCCCCTGGAGGACGCCGGGGTGCAGGACGACCTCGCGCGCACCGAGCAGCCCGATCGCGAGAAACCAGACGAGGATCACGGGTCCGAACAGCCATCCGACTGCGCCGGTCCCAAAGCGCTGCACGGCGAACAGCGCGAGCAGGATCCCGAGCGCGATCGGCACGACCAGATGCGCCAGGCTCGGCGTCGCGACGTTCAGCCCTTCGACCGCCGAGATCACGGAGATCGCCGGCGTGATCATCCCGTCGCCGAAGAACAGACCGGCACCGAAGATGCCGAGTGTGACGAGTACGGCGGCGCGCGCCACCTTCTTGCGCTGGATCAGCGCGGTCAACGCCATGATCCCGCCGTCGCCACGGTTGTGGGCACGCATGATGAAGCCCGCGTACTTGATCGAGACGACGATCATCAGCGCCCAGAAGATCAGCGAGACGATCCCGTAGACGCCTGCGACCGTCGGGCGCGCCGCGTTCGCGTGCGCGGTAAAGATCACCTGCTCGGTGTACAGCGGGCTCGTGCCGATGTCGCCGTAGACGATCCCGAGCGCGCCGAGCGCGAGCACGAGATGACTGGCGTGCGCGACCACGTCGCGCTCTTCGTCGGAGGCCGCGAGCAGTGCGTCGGACGGCGCCTTGGGCTCCTTGAGCGGGGCCGGACGCACCGGCCAGTAGCCAAGCTTGTGCGCGGCCTCGTTGAAGCTGCGCCGCATCCCCGTCGCCGGCGCGTCCGCGCCGGTCCGGACAGGGATGCCCGTGTCGACTTTGTGGGCCGCCTCGTGGTAGCTCTGGCGGGTCCGCGAGCCGCTCATTGCCGCTCCGGCTCCAGGGCGGCTGCGGCGGCGCGCAGCCGGCTCCCGAGCGCGCCGGGGCCGGCCGGCTGATACAGCGGGCTGGTGCCGTCCGTCAACAGCGTCCGCAGCATCGCCATCCCTCGCGCGCTGACCGGCTCGGGCGCGCGCAGGCGGCGGTCGAGCGCGGACAGGACCGCGCGCGCCGAGAGGACCTCACGCGTGTGCGGGGCGATCGCCGCCGTGAGCCCCGGGGTTCCGCCCCGGGCCCGCGCGAGCGCTCCGGCCAGACCGTCCGCGACCCGGCGGCGGCTGCGCCGGCGCGTGATCAGCTGAGCCCGCACGCCGAGGACCGCCGTCGCCGAGGGGTTCACGCCCGCTGCGAGGTCGGCGTCGAGCCGCGGAGCCTGCCACCACGCGATCAGCGCCAGGTGGATCCACCGGCGCCGGCGCGGGGAGCGCTCGGTCCCGACCAGGGGCGGCGAGACGCCTTCGAATCTCGAGACAGACATGTACGCACACCATGGTGTGACACCCCGCGTCAAGGCCGCGCTAACAATCGGGCGCGCGGCGTAGAGATTTCGTCAAGATCGCGCCGAACAGGCGCTCTACGGTCCGGCCGCGCGCGAGCGCGCCTCGGTCAGTTCCGCCTGGACCTTCTTGCGGAACCACGAGGAGTCGACGCCGACCGTGATCAGGCGAAAGCCGGCCGCGGCCCGCGCCTGCGCCTCGCGCCCGCTGCCGCAGTGCATCCCGGCGATCAGCCCGTGGGCGCGGCACGTGTCGCAGACACGAGCGATCGCCTCCTCGAGCGGTTCGCTGCCCTGCACCCCGGGCGTCAGGCCGAGCGCGAGCGCCAGGTCGGCCGGACCGATGTAGATCCCGTCGAGACCGGGCGTCGCGGCGATCTCTTCGAGGCGGTCGAGGCCGTCGCGCGTCTCCACCATCGCAAAGCAGAGCACCCTGTTCGCGAGGTCGTCGGGTGCGGCGGAGGCAACGACGAGCTCGGCTCGGATGGGGCCGTAGGAGCGGTTGCCGTGCGGCGGGAACTTGCACGCCTGCACCGCCCGTGCGGCCTCCGCGCCGCTGCCGACGAGTGGAACGATCACCCCCGCGGCCCCGAGGTCGAGCGCGCGCATGATCAGCCACGGCTCGTTCCAGGCGACCCGCGCCAGCGGAGTGGACCCGGCCGCGGCGGTTGCCTGGAACATCGCCACCATCGTCGGCTCGTCGCTCATGCCGTGCTGCTGATCGACGCAGACGTAGTCGTAACCGGCCGTGGCGGCGAGCTCCGCCGTCAGCGAGCTCGCGATCCCGGCCCACAGGCCGAACACCGGCTCTCCGGCGTCCCATCGTGCCCGAAGCTGCTCGCCCGCGACCATCGTGCGGTGAGCTTATCGGCGTCGGCGCTAGTCGGTGTTCTCGGACGGGCCGATGATCGGCTCGGGGCGTTCGCTCCGCTTGGCTTCGCGAGCGCGCTCCTGGGCGAGGAACGTTCCGACGTCCTCGGCCTGCTTGTGGAATGGAATGAGCGTCTCGAACATACCCTCGTCATCGTCCGTTGGCCGCGGAGATGAAGTCCGGTTATGCTCGAGTGCTCGATCCTCCGCCGCGTTCAGTCCTGCACTGCGCCGCGTCCGAGGGCGAGGATCTGCTCGAGCGCGGCCGTGTCGAGCCTGTCGATCAGCACGTCCGCGATGCCGCTCGCGGGCTCGT
>DATKOY010000184.1:0-85074 GCA_035524415.1 Solirubrobacteraceae bacterium
CAACCGCTCCTCACGCATCTCGTCTGTCATGAGGCACGCCTTGATCTCGTGACTGCGAACCATCACGCCGACGCCGTAGCGGCTCACGACGCCTCCAGCAGCCTCCTCGTCCGAGTAGTGCCCGACGAACATGCCACAGACGAGCACGAACTGAGCGATGCCCCCCAGTGGCGGAACCGACTCCCCACCCGCCCACATCTCCGGAGGCAAGCTGCCCCACGGCAACCGGTCCTCCGGTATCTGCTCCAGCTTGGCGAAGCTGAACTCCACGAGGCACGGCGAGCCGCTGAAGCCGCGGTACGAGCGGCAGTCAACGAGGTGGGCCGGCTGGCGATATCGCCGGTGCGGGACGCCATCTTGATCGAGCGCCGCGACCGTCCCCGACCGTACGACCGGCCTCATCAACGGTTCGAAGAGCCCGATGTAGTAGATCCGGCTCCCGAGGTGCATCCCCGCGACTACCTCCGTTGGGATCATCAACTCGACTGGGAATGCCGGATGGTGCGTTCCTCTCGGTGTCCAGGGCGCAATCGCCACATCGACGTTCTCAAGCGGCTGACGCCAATCCTCAACCGGTACCGGGTCGTACAGTTCGCCATCGACGAACGGGTTCGGGGCTTGCACCTCACGTTCGATGTGCGCGTGGATCACATGGTGCGCCGTCACTACGTATCCCCAGCGAGTGCCGTCGAGCGTCTCGCTTGGAACAGTGACCAGGAATCCAGTTCCGAGCAGGTCTCCAGCCGAGGTGATCCGTACGGCGGAGTGCATCATGCCGCGATCGATCGGCATCGCGCCAGGCCTCCCATGATCGCTAGCTCAAGCCACGCCATCGATGCGGAGCGTACGCGCGGCCGCGGCGGCAGCATCGAAGAGATTGGTACCCGAATTGGTACCTGGAAACGCGAAACGCCCGATAAGACGGGCGTTTTCGTAGCTCCGGGGGTGGGACTCGAACCCACAACCTAACGGTTAACAGCCGTTTGCTCTGCCGATTGAGCTACCCCGGATTGGACTACCAACGGAACGTCGGGCGCCTGACTCGGACACTGTAGCGTCCGTCAGCCCGGATACGGTCAAGCACGCGTCAGGCGAGCGCGACCGCCAGTGCGCCGACCAGGGCGACGGTCGCCCCTCAGACCGAGCCCTCGAGGCGGACCACGACCTCGTGGATCCGCGCTCGCACCTGCTCGCGCTCGCGGGCCAGCTCGCTGATCCCGGCCGCGCCGCCCGCCCGCGCGCGGGCGATCGCGCGATCGAGTCGCGCCAGGTCGAGCACGAGCCGCGCGTGCTCGAGCCGCACGGCGCTGACGTCGCCCGCACGCCCGGCGAGGGCGACGAGATCCGCGACCGTGCGGGCGAGCTCCTCGTCGTCCGGAGGGAGATCGGCGAGCGGCGTGCCGGTGCGAGGGGCGAGGTGGCGCGCGGCGCGGCGCAGCACCGCGCTCGTCAGCATCGCATCCGGGTCGATCGCGGCGAGGACCGCCGCTCCCTCCTGTGGCAGCGCGATACACAGGGCCAGGAAGGTCCGCTCGGAGCGGAAGCCGTGGTCCGCCGGCCGGGCGCTGTCCGGCTCGCTCGAGGGTGCGCCGTTGCCCGGAGCCGCTCCGTTGCCGGCGGCCGCCATCAGTGACGCCAGGCGCAGCTCGGAGAGCTCGAGCTTGCTGGCCACCTTGCGCATCAGCTCCTCGCGCAGGGCGCTCGCCCGCAGCGCGTTCATCACCGGGCGCAGTTCCTCCACCGCCCGGTCACGGCCCTCGGCGCTGCCGGTGTCGGCCCGCTCGAGGATCCGCTCGACGTGGAAGGCGACGAACGGCACCGACCCCTGCACGCGCTCCCGCAACTCGTCGGCTCCGCCGTCCCGCATGAGCAGCTCTGCCGGATCGGTCCCCTCGGGGAGGGACACGACCCGCAGCTCGAGCTTGCTGCCGTCGGCGAGGCGGGCGGCGCGGAGCATCGCCTCCTGGCCGGCGCGGTCGGCATCGAGACACAGCTCGAGCACCTTCACGATCCGCTCGAGCTCGCGGACCTGCTCCTCGGTCAGCGCCGTTCCCATGATCCCGACCGTGTTGCGCAGCCCGGCCTGATGCAGGGCGAGCACATCGGTGTAACCCTCGACCAGGATCATCCTGCCGGCGCCCGCGGAGGGAGCCCGCGCGAGGTCGATCCCGAACAGCTGGCTGCGCTTGTGGTAGACGGCGCCGTCGGAGGTGTTGAGGTATTTCGGGGGCTGGTTCTCGCGCATCGCCCGGGCGCCGAAGCCACGGGTGCGCCCGCGCGCGTCGACGGCGGGGAACATGATCCGCTCGCGGAAGCGGTCGTACACCTGGCCCGGCCGCGTTTTCGAGCGCTGGATCAGACCGGCATCGAGCAGCTCCTGTTCGGTGAACCCAGCTTCGCGCGAGGCCCGCAGGATGCGATCCCATGCGCTCGGCGCGTAGCCGACCTTGAACTCGCGCAGCGTCTCTTCGGTGAGCCCGCGTCCGAGGAGGTACCCGCGCGCCGCACCGGCCTCACGCGATTCCCACAGGTAGCGTGCGTAGTACGTTGCCGTCCGCCCGAGCAGCGTGTACAAGCGCTCGTTGCGAGCGCGGCGCGATGCGGCGGCCGGGTCCTCGTCCTCGGTCTCGAGCGTCACGCCGAAACGGTCCGCGAGCGCCTCCATCGCGCCCTTGAAGTCGAGACCCTCGGTCTCCATCACAAACGTGAACGGATCGCCCGACGCCTGGCAGCCGAAGCAGAAGTAGTGCTTCTCGTCGGGCCTGACATGAAACGAGCCGGTGCGCTCCTCGTGAAACGGGCACAGGCCGAAATAACTGTCGGGGCCCTTGCGGCTCAGCTCCGTCCGCGTCGACACGAGCGCGACCATGTCGACGGCGTCGAATACGCGGTCGCGGGAATCGGCGGTGTAACGGCTCACGGCGCGAACGCGACCGGCACGCTCAACGCCTCGAACACGCGGATGCAGTACCGGTCGGTCATTCCTGCGATCCAGTCGGTCACCCGCCGGGCGAGGTCGCCGGGCGGAATCGAGTCGGGGATCTCTTCGGGATGCTCGCAGTAGTGATCGAACAGCGAGCGCACGACGCGGTCGATCTTGCTGTGCTCGCGTGTCGTCTCCGGCCGGAGGTACACGCGGTCGAACATGTACGTACGCAAGTCGCTCATCGCGCCGCCGATCTCCTCGCCCTGGGCGATGTCGCCCGCCCGCTCGGAATGTTCGACGAGGTCGTGGACGAGCGTGTCGATGCGCCGCGGGCCGGTGTCGCCGAGGACCTCGATCGGCCGCGCCGGAAGATCGGCAGGCGCGATCACCCCGGCCCTGACCGCGTCGTCGATGTCGTGGTTGATGTAGGCGATCCGGTCGACGAGACGGACGATCTTGCCCTCGAGCGTCGACGGCTCCCGCGCGCGCCCGGAGTGCCCGACGATGCCGTCGCGCACGGGCAGGGTCAGGTTGAGGCCCTGACCGTCGCGCTCGAGCGTGTCGACGACCCGCAGCGAGTGCTCGTGATGAAGGAAGGCGCTGCCGAACCGCTCCGCCAGGCACCGATCGAGCGCCTCCTCGCCGATGTGGCCGAACGGCGGGTGCCCGAGGTCGTGTCCGAGGCCGATCGCCTCGACCAGATCCTCGTTGAGCCGCAAAGCACGGGCGACCGTGCGCGACACCTGCGTGACCTCGAGCGTGTGCGTGAGCCGCGTGCGGTAGTGGTCGCCACTCGGAGCGACGAACACCTGCGTCTTGTCCTTGAGCCGGCGGAACGCCTTCGAATGGACGATCCGGTCGCGGTCGCGCTGAAACGGGGTCCGCAGCCCGCAGTCGGTCTCCGGCCGGGCCCGGATCGCGGGATACGAGCGCGTCGCGAGCGGGGACAGCTCGGCCTCCTCGCGGACCTGGACCCGCTGCGCGAACGCGTCGGCCACGGGGCCGCCGGGATGCTGATAGCCGGCCATGACGAGGTGATCGCTCACCTCACCGATTCTGACATCGCGCAGCGAGCAGCGGGCGCAGCCGCACCTGGGCGTGATGCTCGGCCGTCTCCGTGATCGCGCGCTCCGCCTGCCGCAGTGCCCGTTCGGAGGCATCGGGAGCCTCGGCGAGCGGGCTGCCGAGCGTGCGGACGAGAAACGCGTAGGACTCCTCGTCGAGCGGGAACGCGGCCGCCTCGCAGGAACTGCACACGACGCCGCCCGCCGCGGCCGAGAACCCGCGCAGGTGCTCCGCCTCGCCGCACGCCGCGCACGCACCGAGGTGCGGCACGATCCCGGCGGCCAGCAGCAGCTTCATCCGGAACGCCAGCCCGTTCCCCGGGCGCGCGTGGCCGGCGTCGCTGCTCAGCAGCGCCAGCTCATTGGCGAGCAGCCGGAACACCTCGGGGTGTGGATCAGCCGTCTCGAACAGCCGGGCGACCGCGTCGCAGGCGCGCGCGGCCGCGTCGAGCGTCGCCGCGTGCTCGCGCAGCGCACCGTGGGTGGCGATCGTGTCGACGCTCGTCACCGTCAGCAGCTCGCTGCGGCCCTCGTGAAGCATGGCCCGGACGTGAAAGAACGGCTCGAGCCGCGCGCCGAACCTGCTGCGCGCCCGCCTGACGCCCTTGGCGATCGCCGCGATGCGGCCGTGGCCGGGGGTGTACAGGTGGAGGATCCGGTCGGCCTCCCCGTACCGGATCGATCGTAGGATGATCGCTTCGGTCTTGAGTGGGCCGGCCATCAGCCCGGCCTCGTTGACGAGTCAAGGTCTTCTATACTTTTTGAAGCAATGTCACACGTCATGGTGTACACCACCGATCCGTGCGCACGATGCGTCACCGCCAAAGCAATCCTCACGCGCCGCGGGTTCGGTTATGAAGAGATCAATCTGGCAAAGGACCCGGACGGTCGCGCGGAGCTCGCGCGGCGGACGGGAATGACGAGCTTCCCCCAGATCGTCATCGACGGCGAGACCCTCGGCGGTCTCGACGATCTGGTCGCCGCCGACCGCGACGGCCGGCTGACGCGTTTGCTACCGGCCTGAGCTGCGCGCCGCGTGATCGGACGCGGCGAGCCGGCCGCCCACGCAATCTGCCACACTCGGGCCGAGTCGGCGGGCCGTGGGCAATCCCTCACCGCCACCGGACACACACGCCCACACTCCTGTCTAAGCCGCCCGGCGAGCCCTGGGACGCGGCTGGCAGTGCTCGCAGACGTACGTGCCACGCCCGCCCACGACGAGCTTGCGGATCGGGCGGCCGCAGGTCGGGCACGGCTCGCCGGCACGACGGTGCACGAGGAAGCGGTCCTGGAAGGATCCACGCGCCCCGTCGATGTGGCGGAAATCGTCGATCGACGCTCCCTTGGCATCGATTCCGGCGCTCAGCGCCGCTTGGATCGCGGCGTGCAGACGGACCCACTGGGTCCAGCTGAGGCGCCCCGCCGGGCGGAGCGGATGGATGCCGGCGCGGAACAGCGCCTCGTCCGCGTAGATGTTGCCGACGCCGGCGACTCTGCGCTGGTCCAGGAGGAACGCCTTGACGGGCACGATCCGCCCGCGGGCGGCGGCGCGCAGGTACTCGGGCGTGAACGCCGGCGTGAACGGCTCCGCGCCGAGGCGCTCGCGCAGGTACGCGTCACGGGCGACCTCGCCGTGCACGAGATGCCCGGTTCCGAACCGGCGCGGATCGACGTACGCAAGGCGGTGTCCACCGTCGAGTGTGAACCGGACGCGCGTATGCGGCGGCTCGATCGCCGGATCGAACAGCAGCGCGCCGGTCATCCGCAGGTGGACGAGCAGGTACCGGTCACCCGACAGCGACAGCACGAGGTACTTGCCGGCACGGCCGACACGCTCCACACGTGCGCCCGTCAACTCGGCGCCGACCCGGGCGGGCGCGTCCGGACGCGTCCAGCGCGGATCGAGGATCTCGACCGCCTCGATCGTCCGCCCCTCGAGATGGGGGGCGAGCTGGCGGCGGATCGTCTCGACTTCCGGAAGCTCGGGCATGACCGGAGTCCTACACGAACGACGAGCCGGGCACGGCGTCGGTGTCCCGGCCGGCAAGCCAGCGCAGCACGCTCGCGCCGACGTCGGCAAGCGGGCCGTCGTGGCATCGCGAGCGGTGGCCGTCGAACACGGCCAGCAGCGGCACGTGCTCGCGCGTGTGATCGGTGTGCGGCATCGTCACGTCGCAGCCGTGATCGGCCGTGAGCACGAGCAGGTCGCCGGTCCGGAGCATCCGCAGCCAGGCGCCGACGCAGGCGTCGATCTCCCGCAGCGCTCCGTGAAATCCCTCGACGTCGTGCCGGTGTCCGAACACCTGGTCGGTCTCGATCAGGTTCGTGAACACGAGGCCTCGATCGAGCGTCCGCAGCAACTCGCTCGTCTGCTCGAGGGCACTTGCATTCGTCGCGCCGGGATGCTGGACGTCGATTCCGACGCCGCCGAACAGCTGCCCGACCTTGCCGACGGAGTGCACCGGAATGCCGTCGTCCTGCAGCTCCTGCAGGTGGCTGCGGGCGGGCGGCATGAGCGCGTAGTCGTGCCTGCCCTCGGTGCGCTGGAAGGCTCCGTCCGAGCCCGTGAACGGCCGTGCGATGACACGCCCGACCGCGTGCTCCGGCGGGAGCGTCGCGCGCACCCGCTCGCAGATCTCGCAGAGCTCGTGCGAGCGGATCACATCCTCGTGTGCTGCGATTTGCAGCACCGAGTCCTGACTCGTGTAGACGATCAGGTCACCCGTGCGGACATGCTCGGCGCCGAAGTCCTCGATCGCGTCGATGCCGTTGTAGGGCCGGTTGCAGATGATCCCGCGGCCGCTGATCGCCCGCAGGAGCGCGAGCACGTCGTCGGGGAACCCGGCCGGATACGTGGGCGGCTGGCGCGACATGACGACGCCCATCAACTCCCAGTGTCCCGCGGTCGAGTCCTTCCCCGGCCCCAGCGCATGCAGCCGCCCGTGAAGCGCCGGCGCGGCCGCCGGTGGGACGCCCTCAAGGTTGAGGATCGACCCGAGCCCGAGCCGCTCGAGCGTCGGCAGTGCCAGCCCGCCCGCCGCGCGTGCGAGATGGCCGAGCGTGTTCGCTCCGGCGTCGCCGTAGGCGGCGGCATCCGGGAGCGCCCCGACGCCGCAGGCGTCGAGCACGACGACGAACGCCCGGCTCACGCGGCGGACAGCCGCAGTGAACGCTTCAGGGGCGAAAACACCGCGTGGTCGACGGCATGGAAGATCCCGGGCGGTGCGTACTCGTCGAGCACGAGCTCGGCGCCGGGGGCGAACACGTGCACGGAGCGTACCCGTCGGGGCTGACCGGCGACCCGCTCGAAGGCATCGAGTTCGATCGCCGGAGTTGCGTCGATCGTCTGGATCCTCGAGCGGATCAGCGTGAACGATGGGTCGCGGGCACGTGCGCCGGCGATCAGCTGTCGCTGGACTGCGCCAAGCGCGACGCGCCGGGTCGGCGGCGGGAGCGTGCGGCGGTAGCGCCACAGCGCCACGACCGCATTGCCGGAGCTGATCGTGCTCAGCAGCGGCGTGCGCTTCGACTGCACCAGCCAGTTGTTGGGGACGCTGATCGCGACGCCGGAGCGGGGATACGCGAGCGCGTGAAACCCCGTCGGCGTGGCCGGCTGCGAGACCTCGGGGGCGGCGGTGCGCGTGTTGCCGCAACCCGCGAGCAGCCCCGCGGCGCCGGCAAACAGCAGCACAACTCGACGCATTCGTCAGTCCTCCCCGTCCCAGTACCCGAGCTCCTCCACCCGGACGATCACCCCCAGACCGCGGAACGAGATCTTGTGTGAGCGCGGGTAATAACACATGTCGCCCGGATGGCGGGTGCCGTAGGCAAGGTACGTGAGGCGCTCGCCGCCGGCTCGTAGCAGGTGCGCGACGCCGGTACCGGCGGGGCGCGCGATCACGTGGCCGGGGCCGACAGGCGTCTCCTCGTCATTGAGCACGAGCACACCGCTGCCGGCGAGGATCACAAAGATCTCCTCCTCGAGCGAATGGCAGTGTTGAGCCGTGTTGTCCTTGCCCGGCGCCACCTCGACGTACTGCAACCCCGTCGTCACCGAACCGGCGGCACGGCCGAGGTTGCGGCGGACCCGCACGACCCGCGGGCGCTCGAGCGGATCTGGCGGGACATCGTCGACGTTGACGATCGTGCTCCGGCGCGGCCCGGGATCCGGCGGGAGCTCTGGTGGACCGAGCTGCGATTCACGGACGAACTGGAACGGCGCACCATCGATCGCTCCCGGTTCGGAGGCGACCGCCCGGCTCCCGACGAGCGACATCCCGAGGCGCGGGAACCCGACGCTCTCGTCGTACTCACGTGGGCCGAACGCCAGCACATCGAGATCCTCGAGCGCATGCAGGCTGTGCGCCTTGCTATGGGGCAGGTACACGATGCAGTCGCCGGCGCGGATCTCCGCCGTCTCTCCGCCCTGCCACGAGATGCCGCGTCCGGACAGGACATAGAAGATCTCCTCCCCGCGACCGTGCTCGTGAGCGGGCGTCGACCAGCCTCCGGGAGGCAACTGGATCCGGCGCACGCCGACGCCGACACAGCCCGCGGCCTCGCCGAGGAACGTCCAGCGGCCGCGCAGGTGGCCGAGCTGCCACTCGCGTGAGCGCGCGAGGTCGAAGTGGGTGACGGCCATGCTCGGATGCTAGTCGTCGTGGCGGCGACGAGGGTCCGGATGACGACCTGCTCGGGCGCCCGGAACGATCGCCGGCGCGCGACGTGTTAGGGCGGATCGAGCTGCGCCCGCGGATGCGCCCCGAAGTAGACGTCGCGCAGCCGGTCGGCGGACAGATGCGTGTAGACCTGCGTGGTGCCGATGTCCGCATGCCCGAGCATCTCCTGAAGTGAGCGCAGATCGCACCCGCCGGCGAGCAGGTGGGTCGCAAACGTGTGCCGCAGCGTGTGCGGGCTCATCCGGTGCGCGAGGCCGGCGCTGCGCGCGTGACGCTGGACGATTTTGTACAGCCCCTGACGGGACAGCCCGCCGCCGCGCAGGTTGACGAACACGCGCGGCTCGTCGCGGAGCCCCACGAGGCGCGGCCGCCCCTGCGTCAGGTACGTGGCGAGGGTCTCGACCGCCTTGCTGCCGATCGGCACGATCCGCTCCTTCGAGCCCTTCCCGCGGGTGCGCAGGATGCCGCGCTCGAGGTCGAGCTCGGACAGCTGCAGCGAGATCGCCTCCGACGCGCGCAGCCCGCAGGCGTACATCGTCTCGAGCAGGGCGCGGTCGCGCTGCGCGGCCGGCCCGGTCCCGCTCGGCTGAGCGAGCAGCCGCAGGATCTCGTCGCGGCTGAGGACCTTCGGAAGGCGTCCGGGTGAGCGCGGCGCGCGCAGATCGGTCGTCGGATCGCGGTCCAGGATCTGCTCGCGGCGCAGGTGCCGGTAGAACGAGCGCAGGCAGGCGATCTTGCGCTGCAGCGTGGTCGGCGCGACGGCGGTCTTGCCTTCGCGCCCGGCTGCGAGCTCGGAGATGAACGCCGCGAGATCGCTGGTCGCGACCTCGAGCGGGTCGAGCCCGCGACGGTCGAGGAACTGGCCGAGCTGCTGGAGGTCGGAACGGTACGCCTCGAGCGTGTTGCGCGAGAGGCCACGCTCGAGCTCGAGGTACGCGAGGAAGTCGAGCGTGAGCTCAGTGAGCCGGCGCGCCGGGGCGATCGCGTTCACGTCCGTCGCCGGGCGGATCGCATCCAATGCCGCCGCGTGCGCGATCGCGTCCGTTGTCGCCATGGATGCGTATTCGGGCTGTGGCGCGCGCCTCCTCCCGCGCGGGTGCGGCTGCAGCGTTTGTCTCTCTCAGCCGACGGACCGGCGCTGCCAGGCGAGCCACAGAAGCGCGATCAGCGACTTCGAATCCTCGCACTGAGCGATCGCATCACCGAGTCGATCAAGCGGCCACGGCACGATCTCGATGCGCTCGTCCTCATCGGCGTCGGCGGGCTCATCGGTCTCGGCGATGTCGGTTGCGAGATAGAGCCACACGCGCTCGTCACTGAAGCCCGGGCTCGTGAAGAACACGAACAGCTCCTCCCAGCTGCCGGCGCGCTTGCCGATCTCCTCAGCGAGCTCGCGCTTGGCAGTCGCGAGCGGTGCCTCCCCCTCGACGTCGAGCTTGCCCGCAGGAATCTCGAGCGACGCGGTTTCGCCCGCTGCCTCACGGGGCTGCCGGGTGAGCCACACGTGCTGCTCGTCGAGGGCGAGGATCCCGACGGCGCCCGGATGCCACACCTTCTCGCGCGTGACCTCGTGCCCGTCGGCGTGGCGATAGCGCTCGACGCCGACCGTGATGATCTTGCCCTTCCAGGTGACGTCCGCGCCCAGGTGCTCGAACTCGGCGCTCATCCGGGCTCCTCTCGGGCGGGCTGCTCGCGGGCGGGCTGCTCGCGGGCGGGCTGCTGGCGGGCCGCCTCGTCGACGAGCGCGATCGCGACCTCGAGCATGCCCTCGAGCGCGTCGACGCTCACCCGTTCGTCCGGCTGGTGGTTGCGCTCGGTGCCGTTGGCGATGTTCGCGCACGGCAGCCCGACAGCCTCGAACGCGTTCGCGTCCGAGCCGCCGCCGGTCGTGATCGGTTGCGGCTCATAGCCGCAGGCGCGCAGCGCCTGCTCAGCCAGCTCGATGTGGGCGGCGCGCGGCTTCGAGCGATAGCCCGTGAACATCCGCTCGACCGTGATGTCGAGGTCGCATTCACCGGCATCGGCCGCCTCTTGGAAGTGGTCCACCATGGCGGTGAGGACCTCCTCGACCCGCTGTTCGGAGAGTCCTCGCACCTCGGCTTCGACTCGGCATCGCTCCGGCACGACGTTCGTTGCGGTCCCGCCGCCGATCGTGCCGACGTTCGCGGTCGTCTCGTCATCGAGGCGTCCGAGGTCCATCTGGGCGATCGCGCGGGCGGCGGCGACGATCGCGCTGCGACCGTCCTGCGGCCGGATGCCGGCGTGTGCCGCGCGGCCGTGGAGATCGGCGACGACCCGCTGGTAGGTCGGAGAGGCGACGACGATCTCGCCGATCGGTGAGGCGTGATCGAAGACGTAGCCGAAGCTGCTGCGCAGGCGGCCGACGTCAAACCCCTTCGCGCCGTGCAGCCCGTTCTCTTCGGACACGGTGAAGATCAGCTCGACCCCGACCTCCGGGGGGTCCGGTGCCGTCGCGAGCCGCTCGGCCAGCACGAGCAGGACCGCGACGGCGGCCTTGTTGTCGGCGCCGAGGATGCCCGCGTTCTCGTTCTCCCAGCGCCCGTCGACGAGAACCGGCTCGATCGGCGCGATCGGTGGCACCGTGTCGAGGTGGGCGCACAGCATGATGCTGCGCTCTCCCCGTCCCTCGATTCGCGCGAACAGGTTGCCGGCGTCAGCGCCCGCGGCGGGTCCGGCGCCGTCCTCGTCCACCTCCAGGCCGATGCGTGCGAGCTCCGCCGCGACCCAGTCCGTGCACGGACGTTCGTGGCCCGACGGACTCTCGATTCGGCACAGCGAGACGAATGTCCCGTGCAGTCGCTCGCGTTCCGCCTCGCCGGCGCGCCTCACGGCGCGCTGGCCGCGCTGTCAGCCGCCGCAGCGGGCGTGCCGCCGTTCGATCCGTCGTCGGCCGTGCGGTCGGCGGCGGCCGCCGACACGCCGTGCAGCCCCGGCGATGCGGCGGTCGCATGAGCGAGCGCCGCTCCGACGAACTCGCGGAACAGCGGCGCGGGCCGCTCGGGCCGTGATTTGAACTCGGGGTGGTACTGCGATGCGACGAAGAACGGGTGGGTGGAGCGCTCGAGCTCGATCACCTCCACCAGCCGCTCGTCAGGCGATGTGCCCGAGCAGACGAGCCCGAGCGCCTCGAGCCGGCGGCGCAGATGGTTGTTGACCTCATACCGGTGGCGGTGGCGCTCGTACACGACCGGCTCGTCGTACAGCTCGCGCACACGCGTCGAGTCGTGCAGCTTCACCGGGTCGGCACCAAGGCGCATCGTGCCGCCCATGTCCGCGATCTCCTTCTGCTCCGGGAGCAGGTCGATGACGGGGAACGGCGTCTCGGGATCCATCTCGGTCGAATTCGCGCCATCCATGCCGGCGACGTGCCGGGCAAACTCGCTCACCGCGACGTGCATGCCGAGGCACACGCCCAGGTAGGGGATCTGGTTCTCCCGGGCGATCTGCGCCGCCCGGATCTTGCCTTCGAACCCGCGGCCGCCGAACCCGCCCGGGATCAGGATCCCGTCCACGTGCGTCAGCGCTGCGGCCACCTCGGAATCGGTCACAGCCTCCGAGTCGACCCATTCGATCTCGACCTTGCAGCCGTGATGGATCCCGGAATGGCGCAGGGCCTCGACGACCGACAGATACGCGTCCTCGAGCTTGACGTACTTGCCGACCAGCGCGATCCGGACCGTCTCGCCGGCCTCACTGGCCCGGCGGGTGATCGCCTCCCAGCCGCTGAGATCGGGCGGGGGCGTCTCGAGGCCGAAGTGCTCGCGCAGGATGTAGTCGTCGACGCCCTCGTCGTGGAACACGAGCGGGACCCTGTAGATGTCGGGAACGTCGTAGGCCGACACGACGGCTTCCACCGGCAGGCTTGCGAACAGCGCGATCTTGCGACGGATGTCCGCCGACAGCTCCGACTCGGACCGGCAGACGACCATATCCGGGGCGATACCGATGCGCCGCAGCTCGTTGACCGAGTGCTGGGTCGGCTTCGTCTTCAGCTCCCCCGCGTGCCCGATGTAGGGCACGAGCGTGAGGTGGATGAACATGCACCGGCGCCGCCCGACGTCGACCGGGAACTGGCGGATCGCCTCGAGAAAGGGAAGCGACTCGATGTCGCCGACCGTGCCGCCGATCTCCGTGATCACGAAGTCGACGTCGCTCGACTCCGCCATCAGCTTGATCCGCTGCTTGATCTCGTCGGTGATGTGGGGCACGACCTGGACCGTCGCGCCGAGATAGTCGCCGCGCCGCTCCCGCCTGATCACCGTGTTGTAGACCCCACCTGCCGTGACGTTCGACGCCCGACTCGTGTTCGCGTCGGTGAAGCGCTCGTAGTGCCCGAGGTCGAGGTCGGTCTCGGCACCGTCCTCGGTCACGAACACCTCGCCGTGCTGGTACGGCGACATCGTGCCGGGATCGACGTTGATGTAGGGATCGAACTTCTGCAGCTGCACGCTCAGCCCGCGCGAGACCAGGAGCCGCCCGATCGATGCCGCCGCGATTCCCTTACCCAGCGACGAAACGACGCCGCCGGTGATGAAGATGAAACGGGTTTCCCCGGTGATGCCTGTCGCGGCGCGTCGCGGGTCTTGTGCCATCGATCGATCCTCGAGTGTAGTGGACGGTTTGAAAATAACGCCGGGGGCGGACGAACCAAGGGCGGCCGTCGACCGCGGCAACACGTGAAAACAACCCGCCGCCCGCGGACATTTGCCAGATCAGCACCGCGGCGGTGCCTTTCGTGAAAACGGTCGCACGCGGCGCGCGCCTCTTCACGCTGTGCCGCGGGTAGGGGGCGGCCGTATGCCGCGGGTAGGGGGCGGTCGTTGCTGGCGTCGCGGCCGGTGGGGGCGCCGTCACCGAGGATCCGCACGCACGATGTGCGCGGGGGCCGGCGCGCGCGTCGCGGCCGTGGAGAAGCGCGAGGGAGCCGCCCCTGTGATCCGGATCGGCGGACACGATCCTCCACACCTCGCCGCGATGGTGAGCGTGTGGACGTCAGTGTCCGCCAGCGGTGAGAAATCGCGCGCAGTCCGCCGAGCCGGCACGACCGTGGCAGATTGCGTCCGCGCGGACGGCCCGCAACGAGCCGAGCGCCCGCCGACGAGGCGAATCGATCGTGATCACCGGCGCGGCTCGTGGGCAGGGTCACGGCTGACCCCCGCCGGGTGATCCCGGTCTGGCGATCTCTGCTGAGGGCCCGTCGGCGATCGCGACGCTCCCCGAGCGCCACTCGCTACGTGCTGCCCGCCCAGCCGTTGCGCTCGCGTTGCGCTGACCGCTTGAGCCGAAGGTGCTCATCTGGCAAATCCCTCAGAGCGGCGCGGACTTCTTCACGTGCAAGCCCGGGCTGGTGGCCCGCCCGCACCCACCCCTTCGAAAGCGCCGTTCCGAGCAGACCTTCCCACCCGGGCCGCGCCGAAGGCCCCTACTCGGCGCCAGCCGACAGGGAACCCACACGCGCGACAGCGAGCCCAGACGCACGCGCGGCGCCCCCGGGGCGGATCGACCCCTACGCGGCCTTCAGCAGCTGCCGGGCGTGCTGGCTGGCCGCCCGGTCGCCCTCGCCGGCGCCGAGCATCCGGACGAGCTCGCCGACGATCCCGTCGCCCTCGAGCATCTGCACCGTCGTGATCGCCGGGACCACGGAGCCGTCCTTGACGATCGTGAAGTGGCGCTGACCGAGCGCGGCGACCTGCGGGAGGTGAGTGATGCAGAGGATCTGGCGGGTCTCGGAGAGCGTGCGCAGGTGCTCGCCGACGGCGCGCGCGGTGTGGCCGCCGATGCCCGCGTCGATCTCGTCGAACACGAGCAGCGGACGCGCCTGCGTGCGATCCGGCGCCTGTCCATCGCCGTGGGCGACGCTCAGCAGCGCGAGCATCACCCGTGAGAGCTCGCCGCCGGAGGCGATCTCGCGCAGCGGACCGGCCGGCAGTCCCGCGTTCGGCGCGATCGAGAACTCGACGGCGTCGGCCCCCCGCGGCCCGCAGCCGTCGGGACGCTTGCTCACGGTCACCTCGAACACGGCATCGGGCATCGCCAGCTCCGCGAGCCGCGACCGCACGGCCGCGGACAGCTGCGGCGCGGCCGCATGCCGCGCCGCACGCAGCGCGCCCGCCAGCTCGTCGAGCTCGCCGCGGGCCCGAGCCAGCTGCGCGCGGGCATCCTCGAGCGCGATCTCGGCACCCTCGAGCTCCTCCCGACGGGCGCGGCAGCGCTCGGCGTGGCGCAGGACATCGGCGATCGTGCCGCCGTGCTTGCGCTGCAGGCGGGCGAGCAGCGCCAGGCGCTCCTCGACCTCCTCGAGCCGGCCGGGCGAGCCCTCGATCCCGAGCAGGTAGCTCCGCAGCTCGCCGCCGAGATCCTCCGCCTCGAACCGGAGCGCCTGCAGCCGCTCGGAGAGCGGCGCGAGCGTCGCGTCGACGGCGGCCGCGTGCTCGAGCTGCTGTGCGGCGGCGGCGAGCACCACCGCGACGCCGTCGCCGCCGTCGGGCGCGATCGCCTCGGCCCCGGCGGCTGCGGCCGTGCGCAGCAGCTCGAGATTGCGCAGCCGGTCACGCTCGGCGATCAGCTCGGCCTCCTCCTCCTCGCTCGGCGAGACCGACTCGATCTCGTCGAGCTCGAACGCCACGAGGTCGAGCTCACGGTCGCGCGCGCCCGCCAGTGCCTCCAGGTCCGCCATCTGCGCCGACAGCTCCCGCACGCGGTCGTAGACGCCCCGCAACCTCCCGCGCAGCTCGAGCTGCTGCTCGCCGCAGTGGGCATCGAGGATCTCGAGCTGGGCTGCGCCGAGCATCAGCTTGCGATGCTCGTGCTGGCCGTAGAACGACACGAGCAGGCTTCCGAGCTCACGCAGGTCCGCCAGCGTCGACGAGCGCCCGCAGACGTAGGCCCGCGTCCGGCCATCGGGCCACACCCGACGGGCCAGCACGATCTCCGACGCATCCGCCGGGATGCGCTCGTCAGCGGCGGGATCGAACCCCTCGGGCAGCGCGAACACGCCCTCGACATAGGCTTCGGAGGCGCCGTCGCGCACGATCCCGCTGCGCGCGCGGCCCCCGAGCAGGAGGTCGAGCGCGTGCGCGAGCAGGGTCTTGCCGGTGCCGGTCTCGCCGGTCAGCACGTTCAACCCCGGCACGAGCCGCAACTCGGTCCGGTCCATCAGCAACAGGTTCTCGACGCGCAGCTCGTGCAGCATGGGCGAACGGTGTAGCAAGCGCCCCCGACAGACCCGCACGAGCCCGAGCCGAACCCGCACGCCCGGCGCGGGCGGATTCGGGCCTACGGCGCGCTGGCGAGCCGCCCGAACTTGTCGCGCAGGCGCTGGTAGAAGGTCGCTCCGCCGATCTGGGCGAGCTTCCCCTGATCGTTGACGAACCGCACCTCGATCGTCTCGGCCGGGGCCAAGACGCACACCGGGCGGCCATCGACGGTCACGTCGACCGGCTCCTCGCGCGAGCGGTTGTGGACCGCGAGCACGTCCTGGGGCGCGACCACGAGCGCCCGCGCGGTGAGCGAGTGCGGCGCGATGAACGACACGACGAACCCGGCCACCCCCCACGCCATCACGGGGCCTCCGTTGGCGAGGTTGTAGCCGGTCGAGCCGGCCGGCGTGGCGACCACCAGGCCGTCGCAGCGGACCCGTCCGATCGATTCGCCGCTGACCGCGTATTCCAGGTCCGCCACGCGCTTGCCGGGCTGCCGGTGCATCGAGACGTCATTGATCCCGAGCCAGTCTCCGTGCCCGCCGGACACCGAGATCCCCGGCAGCGACAGCACGTGGAAGTCGCCCGCAAATGCGCGCTCACAGCCGGACCGCGCGTGCTCGCGGTCGACGGTCGCGAGAAACCCGATCTCGCCGTAGTTGACCGCGAACACGGGCACGCCGGTCCCGGCATACGCGCGCAGGGCGGTGAGGATCGTCCCGTCGCCGCCGAGCGCGAAGCACATGTCGACGTCTCGGGACAGCGGCGCGTCGAGCTGGACGCACGGGCCCGGTTCGAGCTCGTGCTTGCGCGTCTCGTCATGGTCGAATCGCAGGACGGCACCGGCCGCGCACGCGAGCTCGATCAGCATGTCGATCGCCGGCGCGACCTCGGTCGGACGCCGGTGGCTGAGCACGGTCGCGACGCGCACGGGGTTCATGGCTCGACCTCGCGCGCCGCCGCGCCGATGTCCTCGACGCCGCGCCGGCCCGCCTCGGCGAGCCACACAAACGTCTCGAGGTTCCCCTTCGGCCCGGGCAGACCGGAACTGGCGAAGCCGAGCACGGACGCGCCCAGGGCCTGGCCGGCCGCCCCCACCTCCACGAGCGCGTGGCGTCGCCACTGCGCCTCGCGCACGACACCGCCCTTGCCGATGTGCTCGCGTCCGACCTCGAATTGCGGCTTGATCAGCGCCAGGCAGTCGTACCGCTCCGCGGCGCACGCGAGCACGGCGGGCAGCACTGCGCGCAGCGAGATGAACGAGACGTCGATCACGATCAGGTCCGGCCGGTACGGCAGCTCCGCGGCCTGCACCCCGCGAGCGTTCGTACGCTCGATCACGGTCACGCGGGGGTCCGAGCGCAGGCTCCAGTCCAGCTCACCATACGCGACGTCGAGCGCAATCACGTGCCGGGCGCCTCGCT
The DNA here is from genome assembly GCA_035524415.1 of Solirubrobacteraceae bacterium. Classification (GTDB taxonomy): domain Bacteria; phylum Actinomycetota; class Thermoleophilia; order Solirubrobacterales; family Solirubrobacteraceae; genus Palsa-465. The sequence continues at coordinate 17,314 of DATKOY010000184.1, forward strand.
GCAGGAGGCAGTCGGTGAAACCACCGGTCGACGCGCCGACATCGAGCGCGTGCGCGCCGCTCACCTCGAGCCCCACCGCGGCGAGCGCGTTGGCGAGCTTGACCCCGCCGCGCGAGACGAAGGCCGGCGCCGGGACGACCTCGAGCTCGACGTCCTCGGGCACGAGCTGGCCCGGCTTCTCGAGCCGCCGGCGCTCTGGCAGGAGCAGCACGTCGCCTGCGAGCACCGAAGCCGCGGCGCGCGAGCGAGACGGGAAAACCCCCCGTTGCGAGAGCAGCGTGTCAAGGCGGACGCGCTTCACGTGCCCGCGAACGGTACGTGATCAGGCTCACACTTACCGCAATCGATCGCGGGCACCATCAAAGGCGATGTACCCAGCCTGAGGGAGACTCTCTCAGCGCTTCATATCGATACATCTCTCTCTCCTCCCTCGAACGGCCCGCCACCGGTGGGCCGTTCGTCTGCACCGAGGCGCCCGGTCCGGCGCTCGCCACCTGGCGGCCGTGCTGCGAGATCGCTGCTAGACCGACTCGGCGAGCGTGCGCCGTGCCCAGCGCAGCGACGCCCGGTAGCAGGCGCCGAGGTCATGGCGGTGAGCGACGAGGCTGACGGCGCCGAACTCACCGCGCTCGTAACAGATCACCGCGTCGAGGATCGCGCCGACGTCGCCACCGTGGTGCAGCAGCGCGTCCGCCACCTCGGGCGAGACCGGGAGCTGCCCGACGATCGCGTCGATCGGCAGATCGAGCAGTGCGTCGGCGACCGAGAGCATCCCGACCATGAACAGCTCCTCGGGGTCGAGATCCGGATTGCGCGCCCCGAGCAGCTCGCACATCCGGGCACGGGTCAGCGCCATCACCGAGAGCTCGCGCGGCGCGCTCGGACCGCCGGTGAGGGCGACGAGCAGGGCCCACCGGGACACGCCGTGCGCGCCGAGCATCATCACGGCCTGCCGGATCGAGCCGATGTTGTGGCGCATCCCGAAGTAGGCGGAGTTGATGTAGCGCAGGAGCTTCACGCTGAGGCCCACGTCACGGTTGATCACCTGCTCGATCTCCTCGATCTCCGCGCTCCGGCGCTGCAGCCGCGCGAGCGCGACGAGCGTCGAGAGACGGTCGACCGGCACCTGCCGGACCGAGGTCACGCGCGGGGTCGCGATGAACGGTCCCGAGAACAGGCGGAAGCCGAGACGGTCCGCGAGCTCGAACGCACGATGATCGAACACGCCCGATGCGAGTGGCGTTGCGCAGGCGGCGTGCGCCTGCATCGCAACGGTCGCGGCGTCATCGACGTTCCAGGCGGAGAAATCCGCCTCGATCGTGCCGAACCGCTCGAGCAGCTTCGGGTCGAAGTCGGGTCCCGGCAGGCTGTGCAGCGACAGCGCGTAGCCGCGCATCGCGAGGCCGTCGACGATCGTCTGGACCTCAGGGTCGATCGCGGTCAGGTACGAGAGCCGCAGCATCACCCTGTCGGGGCGGATCGGCGGGATGCCGAGCGTCACCAGCATCTCCTGTGAGACGGGGAGATGGGCCACCGTCGATCCGACAAGCTCCTGGAGCCCGACAACGCTGAGGAAGTCGCTGAACAGGCGAATCGCCGAGCGATCCGCGTGGTCGACGATCTCTTCGCCATCCAGCGCCGCGTACGCGACCCGGTATCCGGTGACGCGCATCTCGTTGTCGACGACGGCCTGGCGCGAGACGAGCACGTCGAGATCGGGCTCGTCAAATTCCTGCGCAGCGTTCGTTGCCTCCACGGCCATGTGGACGTTTCGGCAAGCGCCATGCGAAACCTAAACACCGCACCCCCAGTCGACGGTTGACCGATCCGGCCGCCGCCGGGCTCAACAGGTTGGCCGGCGCCGGCGAGCGTCAGCCTGTCGTGACGTTCGCGCGGCCTGCCACTGCCGCCGTGATCCGCTCCGCGATGCGCTCGCCGGTGAAGCCGACCTCCTCGTGCAGGAGCTTCGGTGCGCCGTGGGTCACGTAGCGGTCAGGCAGGCCGACGCGCAGCATCGGAGCCGTCAGCCCGGCGTCGGACAGCGTCTCCCACACGGCCGAGCCGAAGCCCCCGGCGAGCACGCCCTCCTCGACGGTCACAAGCAGATCGTGCTCGGCTGCAAGCTGAGCGGCGAGTCCCGCGTCGATCGGCTTGGCGAAGCGGGCGTCGGCGACGGTCACGGAAATCCCGGAATCCGCCAGGATCTCAGCCGCGGCCAGCGCCTTGCCGACACCGGTCCCGTAGCCGAGCAGCGCGACGCGCTCGCCCTCACGCAGGATCTCGCCGGTGCCGATCTCGATCCGCTGGGGCGCCGACGGGAGCGGGACACCGAACCCTTCTCCACGCGGGTAGCGCAGCGCGACCGGCCCGTCGTCATAGCACAGCGCCGTGTGGAGCATGTGCACGAGCATCGCCTCGTCGCGTGGAGCCATCAGCACGATGTTCGGCAGGCACCGCAGGTAGGCGATGTCGAATGCGCCGTGGTGGGTCGGACCGTCGTCGCCGACGAGGCCGGAGCGGTCCATCGCGAACACGACATTGAGCTTCTGCAGGCACACGTCGTGGACGATCTGGTCGTAGGCGCGCTGCAGGAACGTCGAGTAGATCGCGGCGACGGGCTTGCACCCTTGGAGCGCGAGGCCGCACGCGAACAGCACCGCCTGCTGCTCGGCGATGCCGACGTCGAAGTAGCGATCCGGAAGCTCCTTCTGGAGGATGTTGAGGCCGGTCCCGGAGTTCATCGCGGCGGTGATCCCGATCACGCGATCGTCGCGCCGGCATTCGCGCACGAGCGCTTCGCCGAACACCTGCGTGTATTGAGGCAGGGCAGGATGCGCGGGAGCGCCACCCGCGGCCGCCGGCTTCGCGGCCGCCGGCGCGCCGTTCGAGATCGACTTGGGCTTGGCGGCGTGCCACTTCTCCATGCCCTCGAGCCCGCCCTCCTCGGCCGGCGCGAAGCCCTTGCCCTTGACGGTGGCGCAGTGAACGACGACCGGCCGCTCGGCCGCCAGTGCCTCGCGCAACGCGCGGCGCAGCGCCCGCACGTCGTGACCGTTGATCACGCCCATGTAGGCGAAATCGAGTTCCTCCCACCACAGGCCGGGTGCCCAGAACGCCTTGATCGATTCCTTGACGTGCGGGCCGAATCGCTCGAACCGCGCGCCGATCCCCGCCGGCAGCTTCGTCAGGCCTCCCTCGACCTCCTCGCGGGCGTGCCACAGCTTCGGGTTGAGCCGCACGCGGTTGAAGTACCGCGACAGCGCACCGACGTTCGGCGCGATCGACATGCCGTTGTCGTTGAGCAGGACGACGATCGGCGTGCCGCTGCCGCCGGCCTGGTGCACGGCCTCGAATGCGACCCCGCCGGTCATCGCGCCGTCACCGACGACCGCGACGACGTGCCCGTCCTCGCCGTGGCCGCGGCGCATTGCCTCTTTGATCCCGACCGCGTAGCCGATCGCCGTGGAGGCGTGCCCGGCGCCCATGATGTCGTGCTCAGACTCGTAAATCGCGCAGAATGGCGCGAGGCCGTTGTACTTGCGGATCGTCGCGAGCTGATCGCGCCGGCCGGTCAGCACCTTGTGGGGGTAGGCCTGGTGACCGACGTCCCACAGCACCTTGTCGCGCGGGGAGTCGAGCAGCGAATGCAGCGCCACGGCGATCTCGCACGTTCCGAGGTTGGCCCCGAAGTGACCGCCGATCTCCCCCACCGTCTCGATGATGTGCTCGCGCACCTCCTGCGCGACGGCCTGCAGCTCTTCGTCGCTGAGACCGTGCAGGTCCTCGGGCTTGTCGATGCGGCGCAAGAGGTCTGACATCAGTAGGTCCGTGTGGCGATGAAGTCGGTGATCTGCTCGAGTTGCGCCGCTCCGACCGGGGCGGCGCCGGCCAGCGCGGCGCGGGCTCGCTGGTGGGACTCGCGGGCCAGGTCCCGCGCGCCGTCGAGCCCGAACTCGGACACGTACGTGCGCTTGCCCAGCCGCTCGTCGGCGCCTTGTCTCTTGCCGAGCGTCTGCTCTGAACCGGTGACGTCGAGGATGTCGTCGACGATCTGGAAGAGCACGCCCAGCTCACTGGCAAATTCGCGGTATAGAGAGATTGTGTCACGTTTGTGCGCCCCGACCAGGAGCAACACGCATTCGATGCTCGCGGCGATCAGCCGGCCGGTCTTGAGCTCGTGGAGGCGTCGAAGACCCGGCGGCCCGGCGAGAGCGGTGTTTGCCACATCGAGATATTGCCCGCCGACCATCCCGCCCACACCGGTCGCGGCAGCCAGTTCGGCCGCCGCCGCAAGGACGTTCGCAGGCTCTCCGGGCTGTCCCGCCAACAGCAGCCGGAATGCTTCCGCATACAGTCCGTCGCCGGCGAGAATCGCGACGTCCTCGCCGAACGCGCGATGGCACGTGGGGCGCCCGCGGCGCAGATCGTCGTTGTCCATCGCCGGCAAGTCGTCGTGGATCAGCGAGTACGTGTGGATCAGCTCAATCGCGGCGGCCAGCGGGAGGACCGAGGCCGGCTCGCGGCCGATCGCCTCGGCCGTCGCCAGGGCGAGCACCGGCCGGATCCGCTTGCCCCCGGCGAGCAGCGAGTAGCGCATCGCCTCGACGAGACCGGCGGCGGCGGCCTCATCAGAGAAGCGCAGACCCTCGAGGTAGCGCTCGATCTCGGCGCGCAGATGCTCCGGGTACGACGGTTTCGGGGCCACGTCTGCGCTGAGCACCGGCGGCACTACGCCGCCGGGAGCGGCAGCTGGCCGGGGAGGTCTGGAAGCGGCTCCAAGGCAGCGCGTGCACGCTCGTCCACCTGGGCACTCGCCTCCGCGGCGAGTCGTGCGCACTCCTCGATCAGCGCCAGCGCAGCATCGGGCTCGAGCTCGCCCGCACGCAGTCGCTGCGCTGTTTCCTGCAGCCGCGTGCTGAGCTCGATCAGGGCATCGGTCACGCGCTCAGGGTATCGCGGGCGGCGACGAGCTCGGGAAAACTCGCCTCCGCCGACGTTAGCGGGCGGTTAGGGCGGATTGACGACCGTGCCCCAGACCGCGTTGGCGCCCCGCCCATCGGTCCAGGCGCTCACGAGCGCCAGCCGATCCGCGGCGGTCACCGCGACCGTGTTCTGCGGATCGCTGAAGCCCGCCGGCGCCGGGAGCTGCACGAGCGTCCCGCCGGCGCCGCGCGCGTCGCCGAGCTTGGCGTATTCGGTCGGCGGGCTCTCGTTCGTCCAGGCCACCCACAAGCGGCCGTCCGGCGTGTACGCGGCGGAGACGAGATCCAGTGCCTGCTCGCGGTTCTCGATCAGACCGGAGAGCACCGTCGTCGGCGCCGCCTCCCCGGGCGCCCACGACAGGATCTGCTCGGGCACGACACCCGTGTTGGCGTACAGCACGCGGCACGTCTGCGCGCACGCCAGCGAGATGCTCCTCGCGATGTCCGGTCCGGCATCGCTCTCCGGGACGTGCATCGCGGGCCCGATCGAGAGGCCCGTCTGGGGGTCGAGTTGCATCATGTACAGGCCGCTGACGGTCGGCTGCTCGGAGAACACGTACCACGCCATCCACAGCCGTCCGCTCGCATCGCGTGCGAGCGTCGGCGTGTGCGGCGTGCCGGGCGAGCTCGCCGTGAGGTCGTGCTCGATCGTGCCGCTGAACACGAGCAGGCTGTAGTACTGGCCATCCGCCCACAGCGGCGTCGAGCCGTTGGCAGCGAGCGCGGCGCTCGTCACGCAGCACAGCATCGTGGAGCTGAGCGAGGACGCCGGCCCGAACGACCCGTCCGGGTTGCGCGGCTCGATCACCGTCCCGTTGAGCGGGTCGTTCGAGTCGCCGCTGTGCTGCCCCGACAGGATCAGCCCCGGAAGGCCGCCGGGGCGCGGCAGCAGCACCGGGTCCGAGATCGTCAGCCACCCGGTGAACGCCGTGCGCGACAGCCCGGTGACGCCAGAGCTCCCGGGCGTGAAGCTCGCGACCTCGATCCCGGTCTGGGTGGGATCGGAATACGCCGCCACCACCTGGGTGCCGGCGGTCGCGATCGCGGGCAGGAGGGCGACGGTGCGGATGTTCTGCGAGGAGAGCATCGTCCACGGCACGGTCGAGCGCACGATGCCCGCCGGCGTGCCGGTGCCCGACCCGGGGATCCCCGCCGCGTGCTGCAGCGTTCCGGTCGCGCTCGCCAGCGTGCGGTTTCCGGTTGCGCCGACGTCGATCATGCAACCGTTGAGCAGCGCCGCGTTGTCGACGTGTGCGTGCCGGCAGACCACCGCGCCGGCCTGCCGGCGCGCGCTCGGAAGCGTGAACAGCCCGACGGAGTGGCGCGGGAAGCCGGGAACGAGATAGGACCGCGTCGTCTTGCCCGGCGGGTAGACGAACAGCGACGCGCGCTGAGTGATCAGCCAGCTCTTGCCGAACTGGCCATAGACGACGCGTTCAGCGCTCCGAGGGCCGCCGAAGAACGCGATCCGATGGAAGACGTTCGGGCTGTAGCGGTGTCCGCCCCGCCCGACGAAGTCATCCGCGTCGTTGCCGTTGTCGTTGCCGAGCAGTCCGGTCAGCAGGCCCGCCCGGTCAGGGGTCGGCCGCATCGCGAGGTTGACGCCTTCGCTTCCGATCGAGAGCACCCTCGCGACGGTGCCGTCGCTCCAGGCGATGACGACCTGAGTGCGCCCGTAGCGCACGCGGCCGCCGCCCGACAGCGCGATCGTCTGGCCGGCGCGGAGCCGGCGCCGATGGCGGTTGACGTACAGTACGAGCGGCGTGCCGCGGTCGACCTCGACGATCGCGTTCCCGTCGCGCATCGCGAAGGCGGTGTTCATCGCGAGGCTCCCGGCGAACTCGGGGTAGGTGCTGAGCGGGTAGGGCTGCTGGCGCGCCTGTACCTCGAGCCCGTCCGTGCGCGACTTCACGAGCGTGAATTCCCCGGCGGTCTGGAACACGTACCAGGAGCCGTCGAACGTCGTCAGGTACGGGTCGCCGTTGGAGATGCCGTTGCCGCCGTGGGTCGGCGAGGGCTTGGGCTGACAGAAGGTCGACAGCGGGTAGGAGGTGAGATCGCCGTAGGTGCCGCCGTCGGGGTCGCCGCTCAGCCCGAGAATCGAGATGCTCTCGAGCGGCTGGGTCGGCGGTACCTCGCCGATCGTGCCCGGCGGGCAGGTGCATCCACCCGGGTTCGTGCAGAACCATCCGTCCTCGAGCCCCGTGTAGTCGTGCTTCTCGCTGAGGCGCGCGTGGCCCTGGATGCCGACGTGCAGGACCGGCTCGTCCGCGCTGGGCTGGACGATGTACTGCGAGGTCGTGTACGGCGGCGCGTCGACCGAGCCGTTGCCGCCGAGGATCGACGGGTTGATGACCTCGATCCCTCCCGGCGCCATCTGCGCATACCCCGGTGGTGCGAGCGGGCTGTGCATCTGCCACGCCGGTCCGCCTTCGGTCGGCGTCGCACGAAACAGGCTGCTGCCCCAGTTCGTGAGGAAGCCGTCGTCGCCTCCGTGGGCGAGCACGTACGAGCCCTGGTCGGTGCCGACCGTGAGGATCGCGGTCATCCGCGACCACAGGCTCGGGAACGTGTCGTCGACATGTCCCCAGAACCCGACCGCGTCATACGAGCGCTCGAACAGCGGGGTGTGCGGGGATCCGATGTAGGCCGTCAGATTACCGCCGCCGACCTTGTAGCTGACGGGGTCGATCGACAGCGCCGCCCAGTCGGCCGTGCCCTCCCCGATCCACGCCGGCAGCCCCGTGCCCCACACACGCGTGCCGATGATGTCGCCCTGGAAGCAGTGGAACACCTCGTGGTCGATCACCAGATTGATGAACTCGACGCTCTGCTGGTTGCCGACGGGCGTCAGGCGGATCCGGCAGATCGCCGGGGGACCTGGGCCGTAGCCGCCTTGGGCGTCCATCGAGATCGTGTCGGCGTAGGGGTACTGGCCCTTTTCGGTCTTGACGACCGTGGTGGTGACGCCGGCGACGACCTTCATGCCGAGCGTGTGCCCAAGCAGCTTCTGGTAGGCGACGACCGCATCGTCGGCCATCCCTTGGATCTCGACCTGCTGGTGAAATCCGGGATCGTCGAAATCGGCGATCCGCGCCGCGCGACCGCTCGCGAGCGAGATCCCCAGCACGCGCTGCACGACGTTGCGCTGCGCTCGGGTCAGACGGGAGCGGTACGAGAGGATCCACTGCGCAGCGAGCGTTCCCGACGGGATCGCGGTCCGGCGACCGGATGGGCGCGGCACGCCCGGAAGCGGGCCGTACGCCGCGGTGAAGGCCTCGAGCGCGGTCGCCTGTGAGACGGTGCCGTTCGGACGGATCTGGGTGAGCACGCGGTCCCACGCGGTGCTCGGCAGCGGGCTGCGCAGCCACGAGTCGGCAAGCACCGCGTCGCGCAGCGCGCGCGGGCGCGGATCGCCCAGGCGACTCGAGACCGTGAGGACCAGCACGCCCACGCGGGCGCCGCTGCGCCATGCAACGATCGCGCTTCGGCCGTGCGCCGCACGCACGCCGCCGTCGCCGATCGCTACCCCAGCCGCCCGATGTGCGCGCTTCCACGCGATCAGGACCTGCCGGGCGACCCGGCTCGAGCCGAACACGAACGCGTCCGAGCGCACGTGCTGCCCGGCGCCGGCACCTGCCGCCGTTTCGGTCTGCGCACGGGCAGCGGCGCGAGCGAGCGCGGCCGGCAGGCCCGACGCGAGGTCGGACGTGGCCACGCGCGGCGACGCTCGCACGGCGTGCAGGCCGGGGAGCGCGCTTCCCGGAAGCACGAGCCGCGTATCGGCCCTCGCGGGCGCCGCGGCCGGCGCGACGGCCGCCAGTGCCAGCAACCATGCGGCGAGCAATCGGGACGTGGCCTGCCTGACGCGCACGAGCGCATCATCCTGCATCGCTCGGCGCGTGTCAGTAGCGGCGGTGTCTCACTCCGGTCTCAGCGACCATAAGATCCCCGCCATGCGGTTCGGGATCTTCTACGAGCACCAGCTGCCACGGCCGTGGGACCCTGGCAGCGAGGCCAAGCTGCTGACCGAGGCGCTCGAGCAGGTCGAGCTTGCCGACCGGCTCGGGTTCGACTACGTGTGGGAGGTCGAGCATCACTTCCTCGAGGAGTACTCGCACTCCTCGGCGCCCGAGGTGTTCCTCGCCGCCGCCTCACAGCGCACGCGGCAGATCCGGCTCGGTCACGGGATCGTCAACGTGATGCCCGCGGTCAACCACCCGGCGCGCGTCGCCGAGCGGGTCGCGACGCTCGACCTCATCTCCGGGGGCCGTGTCGAGCTCGGGACCGGCGAGTCGAGCTCCGCCGCCGAACTCGGGGGATTCTTGATCGAACGCGACCGCAAGCGGGCGATGTGGCACGAGGCGGTTGACGTGATCGCACGGATGTTGACCGAGACGCCGTTCGCCGGCCACGACGGGGAATTCGTGCAGATGCCGCCGCGGGACGTGATCCCGAAACCGATGCAGAAGCCGCATCCGCCGCTGTGGGTCGCGTGCAGCCGCCGCGAGACGATCCGTCTCGCGGCGCGCACCGGCGTCGGCGCGCTGTCGTTCTCGTTTGTCGAACCGGAGGATGCGGGCAGATGGGTGCGCGAGTACTACGAGCTTCTGTGCTCGGATGCGTGCATCCCGGCCGGGTTCGCCGTCAACCCCGCGGTCGCGGTCGTGCTGCCGATGATGCTCGCCGAGGACGAAGCGCAGGCGATCGATCGCGGGATCGACGGCGCGCACTTCTTCGGATACTCGCTCGCGCATTTCTACGGGATGGCGGCGCACAGGCCGGGTGTCACGGACGTGTGGGGCTCGTTTGAGCTCGGACGCGATCGGGCGGGCTTTGCCCGCCATATCGTCCGACCCGATCAGGCGCCCCTCGGAGTGCGTCTGCTCCAGGAAGGGATGGGCTCGCTGCGCGGCGCGATCGGGACGCCAGAGCAGGTCGCGGACCTCGTCGCCCGCTACGAGGCCGCCGGGGTCGATCAGGTGATCTTCGTGCTCCAGGCCGGCCGCAACCGCCACGAGGACATCTGCGAGTCGCTCGAGCTGTTCGCGCAGCGGGTGATGCCGCGCTTCGTGGACGGACGCGAACGGCTGGAGGCGGACAAGGCGCAGCGGCTGTCGGAGCCGATTGGGCGGGCATTAGCCCGCCGACACACCGCCCCGTCCCCGGACGGTTCGTATCTGATCGACGAGCACGCTGAGCTCGCGCGTGCCCGGCGGGCACGCCGCCACCAGCTGACGGCCGGCGAACTGAAGGACGTCGCCGTCGGCCGGGCGCGCCGGCTCGCCCGCGAGCGCAGCACCGCGCTGCTCGCGCGCGTCGTCGACGGGGCCGACGACGCCGACGTCGAGCGGCGCTTCGGGTCCGCGCTCGCGCAGCGCGCGATCTTCGGGGGGATGGCCCGCGCGTTCGACGCCGAGGCAGCGCACGGATTCCAGGGTCGGCTCGTGTACGAGCTCGTGCGCGCGGCGACCGGAGCGCAGCCCGCCCGCTGGACGATCGAGGTGCTCGACGGCAGCGCGTCGGCGCGGCCGGGCGCAGCGGCGGATCCGGCGCTCACCCTGCGCTTCCCGCTGGCAGACTTCGTGCGCGTGGCGGCGGGGCTGATCGACCCCGCGGGGCCGCTGCTCGCGGGGCGCGCGTCGGTCGAGGGAGACTTCGCGCTGGCCGCGCGACTACCGGAGATGTTCGGTGCGCCGTCGCCTTACTAAGACCGCCGTCGTGGTGCTGGCGGCCGGCGTCGCTGCCTGCGGCAGCTCGACCGCGACCGGCACGCAGACGCACACCCAGACGGGTTCCGTGACGAGCACGCAGACGACCTCCGCCGGGCCGCGCGTCTCGGCCGCCGCGGCGGTGCACGCGACGAACGCGCTGGCGTTCGACCTGCTGCGTACGCTCGGCAGCCCCGGGCGCAACGTCGTCTTCTCGCCGTACAGCATCCAGGCCGCGCTCGCGATGGCGGACGCAGGCGCGGCGGGCCGGACCGCGGCCCAGATCAATCGGGTGCTGCACGCCCCGGGCGCGACGGCGCTGGCCGCCTCGAACGCGTCGTTGAGCTCGCGGCTCGCGGCCTCGATTCGACATCCGGCCGGCACCCCCGCCGGCGATGCCGCGCAGCTGAGCGTCGCGAACGGACTGTGGGTGCAGTCCGGGTTCGCGCTCGCGCAGCCGTTCACGCAGACCCTGGCGAGCGGCTTCGGCGCGGCGCCGCAGACGACCGACTTCAGGACGCAGGCGGAGGCCTCGCGGCAGTCGATCAACGCGTGGGTCGCCGAGCACACGGCGCAGATGATCAAGAACCTGATGCCGGCCGGTTCGATCACGTCCCAGACCGCGCTCGTGCTCGCGAACGCGATCTACCTGAACGCCCACTGGACCGACGAGTTCGTGCCGGCGGCCACGCGGCCCGGGGCGTTCCTCACCGCCTCGGGCGTCCGGGTGAAGGCCTCGTTCATGACCCAGCCGCCGATGTTCGCCTCCTATGCGCGGCGCGCGGCGTATCAGGCAGTCGAGCTGCCGTACCTGCAGTCAGACCTCGCGATGCTCGTGGTGATGCCGGCGGCCGGGTCGCTTGCCCGCTTCCAGCGCGCGCTGACGGCGGCGACGCTCGCGGCGATTGGCGCCGGCATGCGCGAGGGCCGCGTGAAGCTGCGGATGCCGCGCTTTCACCTCGCCGTGCACGCCGAGCTGAACGCGGTGCTGGCGGCGCTCGGCATGCCGCTTGCCTTCAGCGACCACGCGGACTTCTCGGGCATCACGAGCCAGATCCCGCTGAAAATCTCGAACGTCGAGCACGGCGCTGACCTTACGGTGAACGAGCACGGCACCGTCGCGACCGCCGCCACGGGCATCTCGATCGGCCCCACCGCCGCCGCGCCGAGCCCCGTGACCCCGCTGTCGCTCGATCATCCATTCCTGCTGTTCCTCCGCGACCAGGCGTCCGGGACGATCCTGTTCGCGGGGCGGGTCACCGACCCCACCGCGTCTTAGAAAGTGCCGTCGAGTGCGGCGTTGACGAGCGCGTCCGCGCGGGCATTCTGGGCGCGCGGGACGCTGCGGATGCGCCATCGGTCGAAACCACGCAGCGCGGATGTCGCCTGCTCGTGGAGCGGCTTCATCGCGGGATGCTTGACCTTGTAGACGCCGGTCAGCTGCTTGGCGACAAGCTCCGAGTCGTTGATGATCTCGACCTCGCGGGCACCGAGCGCGGCCGCCCGTTCGAGACCCCGGAGGAGAGCCCGGTACTCGGCGACGTTGTTCGTCGCGACGCCGATCCGCTCGCCGACTTCGTCGATGACCTCGCCCGCCTGGGTGGACACGACGACGCCGATCGCGGCCGGTCCCGGATTGCCGCGGGCCCCGCCGTCGACGTGGACCACGAGCCGCGGTGGCGCAGCGTCCGCGGTCAATCGCTCGCCAGCTCGGGGAGCTCGCCGGTGACCCGAGGGCGGCGACGGTCACGAACCGAACGCTGACCGCCGCCGGCTGAGCTGCGGTCCCGGCGCGAGGATCTCCGCCGATCGACGATCACCGTCACGTTCGGATCCTCGGCGTAGTACTCGGTGAGCTTGTCGAACAGCTCGCCCGCGAGGTCCTCAGGAATGACGCAGTAGATCACGGCCGGGATGCTATTCGACCTCGCCGGTGCGATGCCGGTGGCGCGGTCACAGCGAGAGCGAGCCGCGCTCGTCGGCGACGGCGTTGGGCTGGAGCTCCTCGGGGGCAAGCTCCTCGAGCTCGTAGCCCTGGGCCACGACGCGCACGCTGGGATGGTCGTCTGAGAGGTCGACCTCGTAGCGGTACCAGCACAGCTCCCAGGAGACGACGATGTTGACGACGCTCGCGCGCGCCGCGGACGGGGCGACGGAGACCGTGGGCACGCCGAGCGACCGCGCGACGCCGGCGACCGTCCGTGGGTGCTCCGAGCCGTTGAACAGCTCGACGGCAGTGGCCACCTTTTGCTCGACGCTCGTCGGCACCGCGCGCACGTGCCGCGGCTCGCGGGCCCGCTCGCCGGTGCGGTCGAGGCGGGCGCGCCCCGGCGGCCGGGCCTCGGCGTATGCATTCGCGTCGAGCTCGTCGCCGAGAACCGTGCTCGTCGTGGAGTCGGCCGGCTCGCGGCGGGCCCGGAAACGGCTCAGCAATGACCGGCGGCGATCCGAGCCCGTGTCGCTGTCGCTGAAGGCGGGCACTGTGCCCTCGCGCACCCATCCCTCATGGATGGCGCGCTCCTTGCACAGCTCGCACACCGACCGCCGCGTGCCGCCGTTCAGATAGACCTCGGCCTTTTCCCCGCGAAGCAGTGTCCGACCGCACACGTCGCACACGGAATACTCGTGGGAGGTGCGTATGTCGCGCGTACTCACCGAAGCGAGCGTACCAGCGACCGGCCGGTACGCCCACAGTACGTCTTGCTCGGTGGCTATGCCTTGACCGCTTCGCGCTCCGCCTTCGCCTCGTCGACGACCTTGCCGGCGAGGTGTGCGGGGACCTCCTCGTAGCGCAGGAACTCCATCGTGAATTCGCCCTGGCCGCCGGTGATCGAGCGCAGGTCGGGCGCGTAGGAGAGCATCTCCGCCATCGGCACCTCGGCCTTGACCTCGCTCATCCCACCGCCGGTCGGCTCCATCCCCAGGGGACGGCCGCGCCGGGAGTTGAGATCGCCGATGACGTCGCCGACGGCGTCCTCGGGCACGCTGACGGTGACGAGCATGATCGGCTCGAGCAGCACCGGCCCCGCCTGCTCCATCGCCTGCTTCATCGCGATCGAGCCGGCGATCTTGAAGGCCATTTCGGATGAGTCGACGGTGTGGTAGGACCCGTCGTAGACCCTGACCTTGACGTCCTTGACGGGGTAGCCGGCGACGACGCCCTCCTGCATCGCCTCGAGCACGCCCTTCTCGACCGCGGGGATGAAGCCGGACGGGATCACGCCGCCCTTGATCGCGTCGACGAACTCGAACCCCGTGCCGGCCTCGAGCGGCTCGATCTCGATGTGGCAGTCGCCGAACTGGCCGCGGCCGCCCGACTGCTTCTTGTGGCGCCCGTGCGCCTTGGCGGACTTTCTGATCGTTTCCTGGTAGGGGACGCGCGGCGGCTTGAGGTTGACCTCGGCGCCGAACCGGGACTTCAGCCGCTCGACGATCACCTCGACGTGGACCTGGCTCAGCCCGGCGACGATCTGCTCGCCCGTCTGCGCGTCGCGGTGCAGGTCGATCGTCGGGTCCTCCTCCTGGAGGCGCCGGAGCGCGGTGAACACCTTGTCCTCGTCGCCCTTCGTCTTCGGCTCGACGGCGAACGCCATCACCGGCGCCGGCAGTTTGATGCTCGGCATCTCGATCGGCTGGTCGCGCTCGGCGAGCCAGTCTCCGGCCTTCGTCTCCTTGAGCTTGGCGACGGCGCCGATGTCGCCGGGGCCGAAGTCGGTGGCGTGGCCGGTCTGGTTGCCCTCGAACGTCACCAGCTGACCGATCCGCTCCTTGTTGTGGGTGCGCGTGTTGAGCACCTGGCTGTCCTGCTTCACGACGCCCTGGTAGACGCGGAACATGTTGATCCGACCGGCGAACGGGTCGGCGCGAGTCTTGAAGACATAGGCGAACATCTCCCTGTCCTCCTCTGGCGCGAGCGTTTGGTCGCCCACCTCGAGCGCGCCGTGCTTGACCGGGGACGGGAGGTCCTCGACGATCGCATCGAGCAGGCGGTTGGTGCCGAGGTTGCGCGTGGCGATCCCGCACGTGACCGGGAACATCGCGCCGTGGTTGGTGCCCTCCTTCAGCGCGCTGACGATCTCATCGTGGGAGATCTCCTCGCCCTCGAGGTAGCGCTCCATCAGCGCATCGGACGACTCTGAGACCTCGTCCATCAGCTTCTCGCGGTACTCGTCGGCCTGCGCCTGCAGCTCGTCCGGGATCGGGATCTCCTTGCAGTTCTCGCGTCCGGCCCCGTCGTATTCGTAGGCCTTCATATCGACGAGGTCGATCACGCCGCGGACCTCGTGCTCGGCGCCGATCGGGATCTCGGTCGCGACGACGTGCTGGCCGAAGGCGGACTTGAGACTCTCGAGCGTGCGGTAGAAGTCGGCGCGCTCGCGGTCGAGCATGTTGACGAAGATCAGGCGGGCGAGGTCGAGCTCTTGTGCGCGCTGCCACAGGCGGCTGGTGTGGACCTCGACGCCCATCACGGAGTTGACGACGAAGATCGCGGACTCGCACACCCGGAGCGCGCCGAGCGCGTCGGCGACGAAGCTCGAGTCGCCGGGCGTGTCGATCAGGTTGACCTTGCGGTCCTGCCACTCGAAGCTCGAAAGCGCGGCGGAGATCGACATCTGCCGCGACTTCTCGTCGGGATCCGAATCCGACATCGTCGTGCCGTCGAGCACGTTGCCGAGCCGGTTGATGACTCCCGCTTGGAACAGCAGCGCCTCGTGTAGGGAGGTCTTACCACTGCCTCTGTGGCCGACGAGCGCCACGTTGCGAATGCGATCCGCGGCCTTGTGCATGCCTGTGCTCCTCTCTCTCAGACGCCGAAAGACCGACGATATCGCGTGACGGGTTTGTTGCGATGTTGGCCCGAATGCGTCTTGTTCCGTCACAGCGGTTCGTCGCATCCTGACGCTGTGCTCGACCCCGACCGCCCCGCCGCCGAGCCAGACCCGACCCCCGACCCGGCCCCAGCCCCAGCCCCAATCCCGGCCCCGGGCGGTGAATGCCAATTCACGCATGGTATGTCGCACTCCGGTGCCAGACGTCGCGTGGCGGTCGTCGCCCGGCGGCAGTTCGGGCGCATCCGCTTGCGCTCGCGCTCACCCGCGGCGATCTCGAGCTCCTGCTGCTGACCCTCTGCCAGGCCGACGGGTTGCCGATCCCCGAGGTCAACGTCTATGTGCACGGCAAGCTCGTCGACGCGCACTGGCCACACGCACGGATCATCGTCGAGGTCGACGGCTGGCAAGGCCACCGCACCCGCGGCCAGCTCGAGAACGATCATCAGCGCGACCTGGAACTGCGCGCGCTCGGCTACATCGTGCTGCGCTATACGTGGCGCCAGGTGACCGAGACGCCGGCCCTCGTGGCGGCCGACCTCAGGCGCTCCCTGTAATCGTCAATCGACCTCGCCGGCCAGCTTCGAGCGCAGGCGCAGCACCGCCTTCGTGTGCAGCTGCGACACACGCGATTCGGTCACGCCCAGCACCTCGCCGATCTCTCGCAGCGTGAGGTTCTCGTAGTAGTAGAGCGCCACCACGAGCTTCTCGCGTTCGGGTAGCGCGGCGATCGCGTCGGCGATCCGGTCGCGCAGCTCGGACTGGTCGACGAGCATCTGCGGGTCCGGCGCGCCACGGTCCGGGAGCGTATCGAGCAGCGACACCTGGTCGCCGGTCGAGTCCGACACGTTCCACAGCTCGTCGAGTGCGACGATCGTCGAGTTGGAGATGTGCAGCAGCGCCTCGTGGAATTCCTCGATGCTGACCTGCAGCTCGCTCGCCATTTCCTCGTCGGTCGGTGCCCGCTGCAGCCGCGCTTCCAGCTTCATGTTCACGCGCTCGATCTCGCGTGCCCGCGCGCGCACCGAGCGGGGCACCCAGTCGAGCGTGCGCAGCTCGTCGATGATCGCTCCACGGATGCGCGTGATCGCATAGGTCTCGAACTTGATCTCCCTCGCGAGATCGAACCGCTCGATTGCGGAGATCAACCCGCCGAGCCCGTACGAGATCAGGTCCGCCTCCTCGACATGAGCGGGCAGACCCGAGCTCATCCGGCCGGCGACGTACTTGACCAGCGGCGAGTACGCGACCACCAATCGCTCGCGGGCGCGCTCGTCACCTGAGGACTTGTACCGCCTCCAGAGGTCTTGGAGTTCGATCGCTTTGACGTTGGTTTCCAGTTTCTCCCCCGAGGTGGCAGTCATTACGCGCGGGGATGTGCACTCGCGTAAGCAGACCTAAGGCGCGCCGACTCTACCCGAGTGTAGACCTGAGTAGTCGAGATGGTTGCGTGGCCAAGCAGCTCCTGAATCGCCCGCAGGTCCGCGCCGCCCTCGAGCAGGTGGGTCGCGAACGAGTGCCGCAAAGCGTGTGGATGCGCCTCCGCCAGGGCCGGCGCGTGGGCCGCTGCCTGGCGGGCCCACGTGCGCAGACGCCGTCGGACGTCCGATGTCCCCAACCTCCGGCCGGACTTCGACAGGAACAGGCTCCGGCCCGAATCGAGGTCGAGTGCGGGCCGCCCGCGGGCCAGGTACCGCTCGATCGCGCGGAGCGCGGGCTCGCCGGCGGGGACGACCCGCGTCTTGCCGCCCTTGCCCTCGACCCGCACGGTCTCCGCGTCGAAGTCGATCGACTCGAGATCGAGCGAGACGAGCTCCTCCGCTCGCAAACCGGACGCGTACGCAAGCTCGAACAGCGCTCGGTCGCGCAGCTCGAGCGGCGTCGTCACAGGGATCCGGTCAAGCAGCTCCGCGACCTCGTCGGGTCTCAGTACGCGCGGCAGGTGCTGGGGCTTCTTCGGCGAGCTCACGAGCTCGGCCGGGTTCTCCTCGCGAACCCCGAGCTCGACCTGGGCCCGAAACAGCCCGCGCAGCGCGGCCAACTTGCGGGCGATCGTCGACGGGGCGTGACCGCGCTCGGACAGCCCGGCCGCGTAGCGTCGCAGCGCGCGGACGTCGATCGAGCCCGGCTCGAGGCCGGCGTGGGTGGCCCAGGCGGCGAACTGTGAGCTGTCGATCGCGTAGGCGTGGCGCGTCTTGACCGCGACCGCGCGCCGCAGCAGATCAGCCTGGAACTCCTCGAGCGCGCTGTGCCACGACGGGCTGATCGTCGGAGCTGGTGGTGGACTGGCGTGTTGCGCAGGCATATGGGGCGCTGTGCTATTCGCCGTCAGGGTCCCGCCACCCTGCTTTCGGGGCCGGCGTCACGCGATGTAGACGGGCGTGCCGACGGGGGTCTGGTCGTACAGCTGGATCACGTCCGGAATCGCCATCCGGATGCAACCGTGCGAGGCCGCCGAGCCGAGCGAGGAGAGCTCGTCGGTGCCGTGGATCCCGGCGCCGTTGTAGATCCCCATCCACCGCGCCTTGATCGGGTCGGCCGGGCCGGGCGCAATCACCTGGCCCGCGAGCGATCCTGCCCAGGCGCTGTTGGGCACGTGCCAGGACGGGTTCACCTCTTTGTCCTGGATGTGATAGAGCCCCGCGGGGGTCTCGAGGCCCGCCATCCCGACGGCGATCGTGTAGGACCTGACGAGCCTCAGGCCCTTCCACAGCCGCAGCCTGAACGTGGAACGGTCGACGGTGATGATCGTCGGGTACTTCGCCGCCAGCGCAGCGCTCGTCACGGCCGGCCGTGTGCGCGTGACCGGGATCGCGATCGAGCGGGAGCGGGCCGGGTCGGTCAGCGCGCTCGTGATCATCGCAGTCAGCCGCGCTGAGCGGACAGCGATCCCGGTGGTGCTCGTGACCTGGCCGATCGAGTCGCCCGCGAACGAGATGCTCGCGTCGTGGGCGGAGCGGTTCAGCACCCGCGCGACGTGCGCGACCATGCGATCGAGCGCCGCGCTCGAGTAGGAGATCTGGGGGTCGATGCTCGCGTGGATCTCGCCGTCGGTGACGGAGCGGAACACGCGGACGAAGATGTTGTCCGAGCGGGTGCGGTCAAGCGCCTGCTGGACGCTCTGCTGCACGCTGACCGTCACCCGGGCTCGCCGCGGCGAGAGCACGAACCGCTGACGGCCGAAGTGCAGCACGAGCGGGTGGCCGAGCCTCTGCCGGTAGGCGGCGGCGAGTCGGGCGCGCGCCTGCGCGTCGCTCAGCCCGCCAATGTCGACGCCGCCGACCGTGATCCCGCGTGCGATCGTGTGACGCTGGGCCGAGTCGTAGGCAAGCACCGCACCCGCACACGCGAGCAGCAGCACGATCGACGCCGCAACCGCGATGAACGAGCGACTCTTCACGACGAAGCCGACTCCCGCGGTCCGGAACGCTACGCGACGTGGACGAGCGTTCCGATCGGCGTGTACGGCCACACCTGCCCGGCCGGGCCGAGTGCCATCTCGACGCAGCCGAGGCTCTGGGGGAAGCCGTACTGGGCGCGCGTGAACGCGTGCAACGCGTCACCGCCGTTGAAGTAGCTGACCCACTGGATCCCCGGATCGTCGTAGTGGCTGCCGTCCGGGTTGGTGCCGCTCATCGTGGTCACGCTGAGATGCTCGTAGACGGGGAACGTGCCCGGATCCGTCGGGCGTGACGAGATCCCGGTGTTGACGGCCGTGCTCATCACGGTCTTCCCGCTGTGCCACAGGGTCAGCTGCTGCCCACTCAGGCTGACGTTGACGAACGTGTAGCCAAACGTGGAGCGCTTGTTCTCGTCGACGGCCGTGATCAGCGACCGCCAGACGGCCGGTCCCGCGAGTCCGTCGACCGTCGTGAAGCCGTGGTCGTTCTGGAACGCCATCAGCGCGCCCTTCGTCATCGTGCCGGCCGTACCGGGCGCCCACATGTTCTTCAGCGCGTCGGGCACGTTCGGATAGCGCCACCCGAAGTTGCCCGAGGGCGGCTTGATGGCGGCCGCCTCCTGCGCCTGCGGTGTCAGCGCCACATGCGCGCCCTTGAACGACAGCGGCAGATAGCCAAGCTGGGCGAGCAGTTGCTGGAGGCGCAGCGTCGATCCGCCGGGCACGCTCCACGTTCCCGTGCTCGACGTGCCCGTTTGCTGGCCGCCGACGAGCCGGACGCCGCTCGGTAGGGCGACCGACACGGTGGCGGCGAGTCCGTAGCCATAGTCCTGGGGCTCGAACACGATCGTGTGGCTGTTCTTCGTGTGCCACGTGCCCGGCGTCGTCGGCGACACCGGCGGGCGACTCGAGCCGAGCGCCTTCGCGACCGACGTGTTGAACGTGAGCGTGATCGGCGTGCTCGGCAGGATCTGGCTGCCGGGGGCCGGCGTTGCGAGCGCGGTCGCTGACGCGCCGGCGGGGAACCAGCTCACGACGGTCGGCGGCGAGGTCTCCCAGCTGCGCATCTGCGCGGCGA
Organism: Solirubrobacteraceae bacterium; assembly: GCA_035524415.1. Classification (GTDB taxonomy): domain Bacteria; phylum Actinomycetota; class Thermoleophilia; order Solirubrobacterales; family Solirubrobacteraceae; genus Palsa-465. The sequence goes on from DATKOY010000184.1 coordinate 37,314, forward strand.
CGGTGGCGGTCCCGGCAGCGGCAGTCCGATGCAGCCGGATCTCGCTGAGCGGCCTCGCAAGCACGCGGCGCTCGAGATGCCCCGAGGCGGTCGCGACCGCGATCACCCTGATCGGCTCCTTGAACTTCAGGACAAGCGGCTGCCCGGGCCGCAAGGTGACGTAGTGCTGGCGCAAGCTCGCGCTCGGCGTCATCAGGCTCAAGTGCAGATGCTGTGTCTTGCCCGCGAGCCAGGCCACCCATCCGGGACGCTTGATCACGACGTCGATCTGCAGCAGTTGGTGGGCCTTGATCAGGTGCTTGGGCCAGATCTGATCGCCGCGTAACTCGACCGCGACGGGGCGGCTGTGTGGGCCGGTGACGACGGTGACGCTCTGGATAGTGCCGCCGCCCAGCGGCATCGTGATCTTCGCGAGCGCGTTCGAGTCGGCACTGAGGCTCGCCTTCGCCGAGACGAGGATGATGGCGGCGGCAGCGGCAGCGGCCACCACGACCACGAGCAGACCGCCCGCGATGAACCGGCCCCGACGTGGGCGTCGGACCTCGCCGGCTACGCCGCGCTGCGCCCGAGGCGCCGTTCGTTGCGGTGTGACCGCAGGCTTCAGATATGACACACGCGCCACCAATGCCTCCTTTAGCGTCGACATGGTACCGACACGGTGGACGGCTCAAGCATCCACGCGGAAAGAGAGCGGATTTTGCAAGCGCTCTTTCATTCCTCGCTCACGGCTGAAATCCTCCGCCGTCCGGCGCACCTCGACGCGCCAGATTCTGGTCAAGCGCGCTCAGGACGCGCGCTCGCCGGCGGCGGGCGAGCTCGTAGCTGCGCAGCGCCCGCAGGCCCTCCGCGTCGAGCGTGGCGATCAGCTCGATCAGCTCCCCCTCAGCGAGATCGTCGTACTCATCGGCCGGCTCGTCGTGTTTGCCGCGTCGTCGAACGGCGTGCCCAGACTGGCGCTCGTCGGTCCTCGTCTCGGCAACCGGCGCGGCGCCGTGCGCATCGGCGTTGGCCCCGGCAGCCCGCACCGCGTTGACGCTCGGGCTCCATCGCAGGAACTCCTCGACCTCGCGCTCGTAGCGGTAGGTCTCGCTCCCGCTGCGCAGCAGCGGGCGCATGCGCTGATGCGCGCGGAGCTTGAGGATGGCCTCGCGGCTCGTGTACCTGTAGGTGTAGCCGGCCGCTTTCAGCTTGCGGTTGTCGAGGCCCCGGCCGAAGCGCAGCTGACGGAGCAGCTCGACCGGGATGCGCAATCCGAGCCGGCGCAGCTGCGCAGCGGCGAGCACCGTTCCCCACGGAGGCAGCACCGGCAGTTGCGGCTTTCCCAGGATCGACACGACCTCCGAGAGCGCGAGCACCCCGTCGCCGGCCGCGTTGTAGACGCCCGGGAGATCGTGGCGCGCGGCGTGCTCGAGCACGCCGATCACGTCGTCCTCGTGGATGAACTGGCAGCGAGGATCGAACCCGAGGATCGACGGCACGACCGGCAGGCCGAACAGCGCGGAGTACGAGCCGCCGACGGCCGGCCCGACAGGTTCGGCAAGGCGGAGGATCGTCACGGTCACCTCCGGTCGCGCGGCGGCGAGCTCCGCAAGCACGTCCTCGGCGGCGACGATGTCGCGCTCGATCGCGGTCGCCGGCGCGCGCGCGCGGGGCTGCGCCTCTCCGAAGAAGGCCGGATCGTCGTGCTCGCAGCCGTAGTACTGGGCCGAGGACTTGAACACGAGCTTGCGCACCGGAGAGCGCACTCCGCTGCACGCTGCGACGAGATTGCGGGTGCCGAACACGTTGACCTCGTGGGCTCGGTCGAGCGGTGCCGCGAGGGGATCGGCGATCAGCCGCGTGTCGATCACGGTGTCGATCGCGGCCGCCTCGATGATCCTGCGCAGCAGGACGTCGTCGACCTCGACGCGGACGAATTCGGTTCGATGCAGCTCGTGGCGGGGATCCTCGAGATCGATGCCGACGATCGTCTCGACGCGGGGGTCGCGCTCGATCGCCTGGGCAAGCCGTCCTCCCCAGTGGGACGACAGGCCGGTGATCAGAATGCGCCGCGATCCCATGTCACACAATCGCGCTACCCGAGCCACACGCTTCGACGCTCGGCGACCATCTCGAGCAGGTTCTCCTGGATCAGGGCACGGAGGTCCGCGGTCAGTGTCTGCAGATGCTCCGGGTCGCGCAGCATCAGTTCGTCAGTCTCATCTGTGGCGACGGGCTCGAGGAACCGAATCTTGAACTTCGCCGGCAGCGGAAAGACCGGCGCGACCGGTACTCGCGGCAGGTGCGTGAGGCGCCGCAGCGGTCCGACGTGTGCGAGCACCGGCAGCGCCTCCTCGGCTCCGAGCACCGCGACCGGGACGATCGGGGCTGACGAGCGCAGCGCCGCGGCGATCGGAGCGTGGTCGAACCGCCGCAGCCGATAGCGCTCCTTGACCGGCTTGCGCGAACCGCCTGGTCCCTCCGGGAAGACGAGGACGAGCTGGCGCTCGTCGAACAGCAGACGATGGAGGTTCGCGGGGTGCGCGGCGACCGCTCCGAGTTTCGTGAGCAGCATGCCGACGCCGGGCCAGCCGGAAAACGGGCGCTCGGACGTGAGGTGCACCGGGCGGGGGCGCGGATGCTCTTCCTTGACCGCCTTGGCGATCATCGGGCCATCCGTCGGGATCGCTCCTGAGTGGTTGGCGACGAGCAACGCCCCGCCGTCCGCGGGGATGTTCTCGATGCCCTCGACGACGACCCTGAACCAGTAGCGATAGAAGAAGTCGTAGACGGTGCGGTCGACGAGGCCCTCGACGCGCTCGGAGCGCCCCCAATCGGTCACGTGGCGCTCGGGCTCGATCCCCGGCAGCTGGTCGCGAAGGTCCGACCGCCGAACGGCAGGCGCGGCCTCCAGGTCGCTCAGCGCCAGCTCGACGGTCGCGCCGGTGTCGACCTCACTGCCGTCGGGATCATCTGACATTTGGGCCGATTCTCGCAGCCCTCGACGTGGCCCGGAGGCAGCCCTCGACGTGCCTCGGAGGCGTTCAGCGCGTGACCGCACCCTCGGAGGCGCTCGAGACCAGCCGTGCGTACTTCGCGAGGGCCACGCCGACGTGCTGCTGCTCGGGGGGCGTGTACTCCCTGATCCGCGCATCGACCTCAGCGTCGGAGAGGGCAACGTCGAGGCGGCGCGCGTTCACGTCGAAGGTGATCTCGTCGCCGTCGCGGATCGCGCAGATCGGCCCGCCGCGAGCGGCTTCCGGCGCAACGTGGGCGGCCATCAGTCCGTGCGTTGCACCGGAGAAGCGGCCGTCCGTGAGGAGGGCAACCTCCTCACCCAGTCCCTCCCCAACGATCGCCGCGGTGACCGCGAGCATCTCGCGCATCCCCGGCCCGCCGGCTGGGCCCTCGTTGCGGATGACGACGACGTCGCCGGCGCTGATCGCACCGGCGGTGACAGCCGACATCGCGTGCTCCTCCGATTCGAACACGCGTGCCGGTCCCACGTGGTGGCGGCGCTCGTGCCCGGCGAGCTTGGCGACGCAGCCGTCGGGGGCGATGTTGCCGCGCAGGATCGCGAGGCCGCCCGTCGGCTTGATCGGATCATCGAGCGGGCGCACGACGCGCTGGCCTTCGGCCTCTTGCGCCGCGTCGGCGATCTCGCCGATCGTCTGGCCGGTCACGGTCTGCGCGTCGCCGTGGAGCAGCCCGGCCTGCTTCAGACGCTTCATCACGAGCGGCACGCCGCCGGCTTCATAGAGGTCGGGTGCGACGTACTGGCCGCCCGGCTTGAGGTCGCACAGCAGCGGCGTGCGCTCGCTGATCCGATCAAAGTCGTCGATCGACAGCGGCACGCCCATCTCCTTCGCGATCGCGAGCAGGTGCAGCACGCCGTTCGTGGAGCCGCCGCTGCAGGCGATCCCCGCGATCGCGTTCTCGAGACTCTCGCGGGTGATGATGTCGCTGGGGCGCTGGCCGCGCCGCAGGACGTCGAGGACGAGCTTGCCGGCATCGCTGGCGACCTCGGCCTTGCGCGGATGCGTGGCCGGGACCATGCTGAACCCAGCCGGCGAGATCCCGAGAACCTCGAACGCCATCGCCATCGTGTTCGCCGTGAACTGGCCGCCGCAGGCGCCCGCGCCCGGCGAGGCCGCATTCTCGATCTCGGCGAGATCCGCGTCGGTGATCTTGCCGGCAGCGTGCGCGCCGACGGCCTCGAACACCTCCTGGATCGTGATCTGCTGGCCGTGGTAATGGCCGGGCATGATCGAGCCGCCGTACAGCATCACGCTCGGCACGTTCAGCCGGCACAGGGCCATGACCGTGCCGGGGATCGTCTTATCGCAGCCGCTGATGGCGATGACGGCGTCGAACAGGTGTGCGTCGCACACCAATTCGATCGAATCGGCGATCACCTCGCGACTGACCAACGACGCCTTCATCCCGGCGGTACCCATCGTGATCCCGTCGGAGATCGCGATCGTGTTGAGCTCCATCGGCGTCCCGCCGGCCGCGCGGATGCCCTCCTTGACCTTGGCGCCGAGCGCGCGCAGGTGAAAGTTGCACGGCATCGTCTCGATCCACGTGTTCGCGATCGCGATGATCGGCTTGTTCAGCGCGTCATCGTCGTAGCCGATCCCTTTCAGGTACGCGCGGGCGGCGGCGCGCTCGGGGCCGTCCGTCAGCGCCCGGCTGCGGTGCTTGAGGTCGAACGAGCCGTCTGAGCTGGTCATCGCGGCCCGCACTGTAGCGGGCGGCGGCCTCAGCCGGCGCTGTCGGCCTGCGGCGAGCTGCGCTCGGCGAGCGTGCGCATCCGGGCACGTTCCCACTGGGACAGCCGCCACAGATCGCGGGTCACCTGTGCGGGATCGATCTGGCGGCCCGGCAGGTGCATGTTGGCGGTGGAGATCAAGCGGCGCTCGTCGCCGGTGAGCGCCATCCACTTCGCGAGCACGTCGTCGGAATCGGGCAGACGCGCACTGCCGTACGGCCGCGTGTCATCGGGGAAGGTGACGCAATACTCGCTGAGCAGGCGATGCGTCTGAGCGAGATACGCGACGATCGGCCGGTGCGGGTAGATGAGGTACGCGTAGGGCGCCCCGCCGATGCCACCGACCTCGTCCGGTCCGGTCGTCTGGGTCCCCCACACGCGGATGAACCCGAGGTCGCGGTACATCTCCCATTCCTCGTCGTTGACGCACGAGCGCAGCAGCTCCCGCGCGCGCTGCTCGGCGCGGCGTTCGCGTCCCGGGTCGAACGACAGCGTCGGCGCGCGCCGCCGACGTGCCCGATGACGGGACCAGGCCTCTTCCAGGCGCGGGACGATCAGGTCCGAGAGCAGCGCCAGCGCGACCAGGGCGGTGGCAGCGAGCGCGAGCAGCACCGGCGGCGCGGCCTACCTACCGCCGGCCGCGCGCGGGAAGAAGATCACGCGCTCGGCGTCCCGTGGGACATCGTCGAAGGAGCGAACCAGCCGCGCTTCGCGCTTTCCGTCGGCGCCGGCCGTCGGCACTGCAGCCCACAGCCCCGCGTCGAGCTGGCGTCGGAACTCGTCGATCAGGCGCTCCTCGTCCTCGACACGTTCGACGTCGCCCTCCGCGATCAACACCTCACCATGCCCTGGCTTCATCCGCAGAAAGCGCACGACCGGGGATTATGTCAAAACCCAAGCAGAGCTCAGGACCCCTGCGAGAGGCCGATCACGTCGACGGGACCGGGCCCGGCCCCGATCCCGACGAGACCGTGCCGGACGGCTGCGGCGGCCATTTCCTTCGCCCGCCGGGCGGCCTGCACCGGCTCGTCGCCCCAGGCGAGCCGGGCTGCGAGGACCGACGAGTGCGTGCATCCCGACCCGTGGGCGGCGCCGTCGGGATAGCGCTCGCCGGGGATCTCGACGAGCGTCGAGCCGTCGAAGAAGACGTCGGTGGCGCTCGCGCGGTGACCGCCGGTGACGATCACGATCGCCGGGCCGAGCCGGCGCACCGCGCGGGCCAGTGCCGGCGCATCGTCGTCGGCGGGGCCGGCCTCCTCGGGGTCGAGCAGGGCGCGCGCCTCGGGCACGTTCGGCGTCAGCACGGTCGCGCGCGGGAGCAGCAGTTCGATCAGCGCGGCGCGCGCTTCGGGCTCGAGCAGCCGCGCGCCGGACTCGGCGATCATCACCGGATCGAGCACGACCGGGGTCGACCCGGCCTGCGGCCCGGCGCCGAGCTCGTCGAGCGCCTGCGCGACCGCCTCGATCGTCTGCGTGTTCCCGAGCATCCCGATCTTGATCGCATCGACGCCGATGTCATCGGCGACGGCGCGAACCTGCGCGAGGATCATCTCGGGCGGGATCGTGTGGACGCCGGTGACGCCGACCGTGTTCTGGGCAGTGATCGCCGTGATCGCGGTCATCCCATGGACGCGGCAGGCGACAAACGCCTTCAGGTCGGCCTGGATCCCGGCGCCGCCCCCGGAATCGGAGCCGGCGATCGACAGCACGCGTGGAATTGTGCGGGTGCCCGCCATCGCGGACGAGCTTAGAGGGGTCACGCGCGCACGGAAAACCTCCCTCCCGCCTCTCGCTGCACATATCCCGCCAGCTCGAGCGACGCCAGCGCCGCGAGGCCCCGGTCCGGCGGGAGTCCCGCCCGCGCGAGCGCGCCGGTCACGTCCGCGCCGTCGGCGATCGCGGCCAGCAGCACCCGCAGTTCCGGCGCCAGCTCGTCGGACTCGGGGCGGTGTGGGCGCCGGGCGCCCGCGCCGTACAGGAGGTCGAGGATGTCCTGAACGTCGCGAACGACGTAGGCGCCCTCCGCGAGCAGCCGGTTCGGCCCGTATGCGAGCGGCGAGGTCACGCGACCCGGGACCGCGCCGACCGGTCGACCGAGGCTCCGGGCGGACGCGGCGGTGAGCAGCGCGCCGGACCGCTCACCGGCCTCGACGACGACCGTCATCGCCGCCAGCGCGGCGATGATCCGGTTGCGCGCCGGAAACGTCCAACGCCGCACCTGGGCCCCGGGAGGCAGCTCCGAGACGGCCGCGCCGGTTGCCCGGATCTGCCCGTGCAGCGCGCGCTTGGCGGCCGGGTAGGCCCGCTCGGCACCGCCCGGGAGCACCGCGACGGTCGGCGCGGCGATCCCGAGCGCGCCGCGGTGGGCAGCAGAGTCGATCCCGAGCGCCATGCCGCTCAGGACGGTGACCCCGGCGGCGCCGAGATCGCGCCCGAGCGCGCGGGCGATGTCGACCCCGTACATCGTCGCGCGGCGGGCGCCGACGATCGCGACCGGCTCCTCGGCGACGAGGCGCAAGAACCGATCGAGCCCGCCGGCGACGTGGAGGACCGCGGGCGGGTGCTCGAGCGCAAGCAGGCGCGGCGGGTAGGAGCCGTCGCAGCGGCAGATCGTCTCGATCCCGGCGTCGAGCGCCTCGCGGTGGGCGCCGGCGGGATCGAAGCGCTCGAGCTCGGCCCGCACCGCACCCCGCTGCTCGCCGCCGACGGCGGCCAGCAACGCGTCGTCATCGAGGCCGAGCACCGCCGCGCTCCGTCCACGCGCCTGCTCGATGTGCCCGGCGAGGCGCGCGATCAACCAGGTGCGCGTGAGGCACCGATCGCACGCGCGACTCATGCCGCGAGCGCCGCCTCCTCGCCGGCGCGCTGACGCAGGCTCAGAGCCGTCAGCAGGTCCGCTTCGGTGATCCGGTCGTGCCGCTCGAGGTCGGCGATCGTCTGCGCGACCCGCACGACGCGATGGCGCCCGCGTGCGCTGAGTGCCCCGACCGCGTACGCCCGCCCGAGCGTCTGCGCGGCGGCGGGATCGAGCCTGACCCGCGTGCGCACGAGCCGGCCGCTCATCTCGCCGTTGCAGCGCGCCGCGCTGCCGGCGAGGCGCTCCTGCTGGCGCTCCCGCGCTGCGGCGACCCGCCGCCGCGCGCACTCCGAGTCCGTCTCCGGCGGCGCCCGCAGCTCGTGTTCCTCGGGCCGGGTGACCGTCACGAGCAGGTCCATGCGGTCAAGCAGCGGCCCGCTCAGGCGCCGGCGGTGGCGGCGCAGCTCCGGCTCCCCGCACGCGCACCGGTCCCCATCCCCGACGCCGGCGAACCCGCACGGACACGGGTTCGTCGCGGCGATCAGCATGAACCGGGTCGGAAACAGCAGCGCGCGCTGGCCGCGCACGATCGTGACCGCGCCGTCCTCGAGCGGTTGGCGCAGGGCCTCGAGGCTCGGACGCGCGAACTCGGAGAGCTCATCGAGGAACAGCACGCCGTGATGGGCGAGCGTGACCTCTCCCGGCCGCGGCGGCGAGCCGCCGCCGACCAGCCCCGCGGGCGAGATCGTGTGGTGCGGTGCGCGGAACGGTCGCCTCGTGATCAGGCCGTCGGCGTGGATCCCGGCGACGCTGTGGATCCGGGTCACCTCGATCGCCTCGGCGCGCGTCATCGGCGGCAGAATCGACGGCAGCCTGCGGGCGAGCATCGTCTTGCCCGTTCCCGGCGGTCCTTCGAGCAGGAGGTTGTGCCCACCCGCGGCGGCGATCTGCAGGGCGAGCACCGGCACGGCCTGGCCGCGCACGTCCGACAGGTCGGGCTCCGACGCGGCGCTGCGCGCCTCCGGGACCGGCGCGTCGGGAAGCGTCACCCGCTTGCCCCGCACCACGTCCGCCGCCTCTTGCAGCGTCGAGACGCCGGCGATCTCGAGCCCGCCGATGAGACCCGCCTCCCGTGCGCGCTCGCGCGGAACGATCAGCCGGGAGAGCCCACCCGAACGGGCGCCCTCGGCGACCGCCAGCGCGCCCGGCGAGTCGCGCAGCTCCCCGCCAAGCGACAGCTCGCCGAAGACGGCGCAGCCGGCGAGCGCCGCGGACGGCACCTGCCCGCTCGCGGCGAGGACGGCGAGCGCGAGCGCGGCGTCGAACCCAGGGCCCGCCTTGCGCAGGAAGGCCGGTGCGAGGTTCGCGGTGATCCGGCTCTCGGGGAACGTGAAGCCGGAATTGAGGATCGCGGCGCGGACCCGGTCGCGCGACTCGCGGACCGCGGCGTCGCCGAGCCCGACGATCGTGAACGTCGGCAGCCCCGAACGGATGTCGACCTCGACCCACACCTGGCGGGGGTTGACGCCGTCGATCGCGAATGTCGTCGCTCGGGCGAGCACGGACCTGACGCTACGCACAATCGTGTGACACGTGGGTCACGGCGTGTGCCAATTCTGCGCACGTGACGCCCCCGGGCTTGCGCTGATTTGGCACACGGCGACACCCACGCGTCACATGTCCCGGCGTACCGTGCGGGGACGTGAGCAGCGACCCCCGGCACCAGCTCGGCCGCACCGGCGAGACGCTTGCAGCCGAGCATCTGATCAGGCGGGGCTACACGATCGTCGAGCGCAACTACCGCACCCGCTGGGGCGAGCTCGACATCGTCGCCTTCGACGGCACCACGCTCGCCTTCTGCGAGGTCAAGACCCGGAGGATGAGGCCGGGCGAGGGCTACGCGCTCGAGGCCGTGCGGGCTCGCAAACGCGCGCAGATCCGCAGGATGGCCGGGCAGTGGCTGGCCGAGCGCAAGCAGCGGCCGTATGCCAAGACGCTCCGATTCGACGCGATCGGCGTGACGTTCGACCCGTCAGGCCGGCTGGCGAGCATCGAGCACCTCGAAGGTGCTTTCTAGCGCGAGCTGCTGGTAGGCCGCCGATTGGAACGACAGCCGGTGCAGCGGCGAGACGCCGAGCCGCTCGATCGCCTCGCGGTGCTCGGGCGTCGCGTAGCCGACGTGCTGGGCGAACTCCCAGCCGGGGTGGGTGCTGTCGGCGCGACGCATGTAGCGATCCCGGGTTTCCTTGGCGATCACCGACGCGGCGGCGATTGCCGCGCTCTTGCCGTCGCCGCCGACCACCGCGCGTTGGTCATAGCCGAGCTCGGCGACCGGAAAGCCGTCGCTCAGGCAGATGCATCCCTCGCGCGCCACGCGGCGCAGCGCATCACGCAGAGCAGCAAGATTGGTGACGTGCAGACCGCGGGAGTCGATCCCGGGCGCGCAGCGGGACACGATCGCGACCTTCACGGCCGTGCGCAGGATCAGCGGATAGAGCTCCGCCCGCGCCTGCGGCGTCTGCTGCTTTGAGTCGTTGAGCGCGCCGAGCGCGCGCACGTCGGCGGGTCGCAGCCGCTCGAGGTCGAACAGGACGGCGGCGGCCACGAGTGGTCCCGCCAGGCTGCCGCGACCGGCCTCGTCGGCGCCGGCGACGAACCGCACGCCGAGCGCTCGGTCGAATCCGAACAGCCGGCGGTTGGCTTTGCCCGGCCGCCGCCGCGGGGGCTTGCTAGAGGAAGCCGATCCGGTCCGGCGGCCAGTAGGTGAAGAAGGCGACGCCGATGACCCAGTTGTCGGGGATCGGTCCCCAGAAGCGGCTGTCGTCGGAGGCGCCACGGTTGTCCCCCATCATGAAGTAATGCCCGGGCGGAATCGTGATCGTTTGCCGGAAATTGCAGGAGCTGTCGCCGTTGCACGGCGCAATGTACGGGTCCTTCTCCTGGACCCCGTTGCGGATCACGTGGCCGTTGACGATCGAGATCCTGTCGCCCGGCCCGGCGACCACGCGCTTGATGAAGGTCTGCGTCGACTGCCCCGGCGTCGGCGTGTCGCACGCCGCCTCGTGAGCGCCGCCCTGGGCCGGATTGCCGCACACGGGCGTCAGCAGATCAGCGCCCTTCGGCGGATGGAACACGACGATGTCGCCGACGCTCGGGTGGTTGATGAGGCGGTTGGTGAGGACCCGCTGGCCGATCGTCAGCGTCGGCTCCATCGACGGGCTCGGGATCCGGTAGGGCTTGACGATGAACGCCTGGATCAGGAGCGCGAGCCCGACCGCAATCGCCACTGTGATCAGCAGCTCGACGAGGGACTTGGCTGTCGACTTGGGGGACTTCGTCCTTGAGGACGCCATTTACAGAAAGCCGATCCGGCCTGGTGGCCAATAGGTGAAGAACGCTTTACCGATGATCCAGGACTTTGGGACCGGTCCCCAAAACCGGCTGTCCTCGGAGTTCGGACGATTGTCCCCCATCATGTAGTAATCGCCGCGCGGAATCATGATCGTGCCCGGAAAGTTGCACGAGCCCGCGTCGCCGCACGGGGTGATGTACGAGTCCTTTTCTGGGGCTCCGTTGCGGATCACATGTCCGTTGTGGATCGAGATGCGGTCGCCGCCGATCGCGACGACCCGCTTGATGAACGTCTCGCTCGAGGCGGTCGACTCCTGCGAGTCGCACGCCTGCGACTCGTCCTGTCCCGCCTGGTTCTCGCCCTGCCTCTGGTTCTGGCATCCGGCGTCGTAGTTCTTGGGCGGGTGAAACACGATGATGTCGCCGACGTGTGGCGTCGAGAAGTGCGTCCCGATCCGGTCGACGAGGACGCGCTGGTTGATCGCGAGCGTCGGCTCCATCGAGCCGCTCGGGATCCGGTACGGCTTGATGATGAACGCCTGGATCAGGAGCGCCAGCGCCAGCGCGCTGGCGACGATCACGACGAGCTCGAGAATCGAGCTCGTCAACGGCTTTTTGGCTGCGGTCACACGGTTTCTTCGCCGGCGGGCTCCTCGTCGGCCGCCGGCTCGGCGTCCTGGTCCGCCGCCGCTTGCGCCTCGCCCTCGTCGGGCTCCGACGCGATCGCCTCTGCAGGCGCAGCGACCTCTCCCTCGGTCTCCTCGAGCGCCTCGGCTTCGTGAGCGTGAAGCAGCTCGCGCTCGACGGCGACCTCTGGGCCCGTCGAGCGCCGCTCGCGCACGCGAGCGCGCTTGCCGACACGGCCGCGCAGGTAGTAGAGCTTGGCGCGCCGAACATCGCCCCGCGCGGCCACCTCGATGCGCTCGATCTTGGGCGAGTGCAGCGGGAACGTCCGCTCGACGCCCACGCCGAACGACTGCTTGCGCACCGTGAACGTCTCGCGGGCGCCGTGGCCCTGGCGCTTGATCACGACGCCCTCGAACACCTGGGTGCGACGCCGCGTGCCTTCGATCACCTGGAAATGCACGCGCAGGCGATCACCGGCGTCGAACGCCGGCACGCGGCGGAGCTGAGCGCGCTCCAGGCTGTCGATCACGATGCTCATGAGAAGTTGGGGGGGTCCGTGCGTCTCCGGCCATACCCGGTCCGGCACACGCCGCGTCGTCACGGCGCGCGCTCGGTTCAGCGCGGTCGGCGGCCTATGGTAGCGAACCGCCGCAGCAGCGCCGTCGACGCTGTGCGCCGCAACACAAACGCAACGCGAACGGCGCCACTCGGTCAGTCCGCGGCGCGTTGGGCCCGGGTCTGTTCGAGCCGCCACGCACGGATCCGGGCGTGATGCCCGGAGAGCAGCACGTCCGGAACGCGCCAGCCGCGGTATTCGGCCGGTCGCGTGTAGTGGGGGTACTCGGGCGCTCCCTCGAGGGCCTTGCTGAACGATTCCTCGAGCGCCGACTCCTCATGTCCGAGCGACCCGGGCAGCTTGCGCAGGACGGTGTCGCACACGACCATCGCCGCGAGCTCGCCGCCGGCGAGCACGTAGCGCCCGATCGACAGCTGCTCGGTCGCGAAGTGCTCGACGATCCGCTGGTCGAACCCCTCGTAGCGGCCGCACAGCAGCGTGAGTGCGGGCTCGCAGGCAAGCTCGTCGACAAGCGCATCGTCGAGCAGCCGCCCGCCCGGCGTGAGCGCGATCACCCGCCGCGTGCCGCGCAGCTGTACCGGGTCCACCCCGTAGCGGGCGCGGAGCGCCGCCTCGACCACGTCGACGCGCAGCACCATCCCGGCGCCGCCGCCAAACGGCGTGTCGTCGACTTGGCCGGCGCTGAGCGGCGTGTGATCGCGGTAGTTGACGTAGCCGAGTCGGTGTCCCTGGGCGAGCGCGTTGGCGACATGGCGCTGGCGCTCGAACCAGTCGAACACGTCGGGAAACAGCGTGAAGATGTCGATCTCCACCGGCGTTACGCTTCGCCGAGAAACCGCAGGTCGATCTCGATCTCGCGGCGCTCGAGGTCGACAGCACGGACGGCGTCGACGACGAGCGGGACGAGCAGGTCGGCTTCGCCGCCGGCGCGCGCGACCTCGAGCACTTCGCACGACGGCAGCGCGAGCAGCCTCGTGACCGTCCCGACGATCTTCTCGCCGTCACGCACGGCGCAGCCCTCGAGATCCTCGGCCCACCACTCATCCTGCTCGAGCGCCGGCGCACGCTCCCGCGCCACCAGGAGCTCCTGGCCGCCGAGCGCGTGTGCGCCGGAGCGGTCCTCGCACCCCTCGAGCCGGACGATCGGGCGTGCATCCGTCCCCGCACGCCGCGTGAGCGCGCGCTCGCAGCCAGCGACCACGATGATCGTCCCGAGCGTCAGAAGCGCCGGGCTGGGCTGCGACACGTAGAAGCTTCCGTCGAGGCCGTGCGGCCGTGCAACGACTCCCGCCCGTAGCCAGTTGCGGGCGGACCCGCCCCCGCTCACGTCCGGTTGCGAGGTCTCAGGAATCGACGATGTCCACGAACACGCGGCGCCTGTCCTTGGTCGCCGCGGTCTTCACCACCGTGCGCAGCGCCGCGGCCGTGCGGCCGCCGCGCCCGATCACATTGCCGTAGTCGTCGTCGTCGACCGACAGCTCGAGCACGGTCGTCCCGTCATCCTCGGCCACCTCGACGACCCGAACGCGGTCCGGCCTCTCGACCAGTCCCCGCGCCAGGTACTCGAGCAGCTCCTTCATCGATGAACGGGCGGGCTAGCGGATGCCCTGAGTGCGCAGCAGCTTGCGAACCGTGTCGCTCGGCTGCGCGCCTCGCGCGAGCCAGTCGCGAATGCGCTCTTCGTTGAGGACGATCGTCGACGGCTCTGTTTGTGCGTTGTAGTGACCCACGGTCTCGATCACGCGACCGTCACGCTTCGAGCGCTGGTCGGCCACGACCACGCGCCAGATCGGATTCTTGCGCCCGCCGATGCGGGTGAGTCGAAGTCTGACTGCCATTTCGGTTGACGAGGTTAGCGTGTCGCGGCGCTGTCGGGAGCGACGACGCGCTCAGCGGGCCTGGCGCATCAGCGCGCCGAGGTCGGGCATCCGGCCCTGCGCGACCTGCCGCATGACCTTGCGCGCCTGCTCGAACTGCTTAATCAGCTGCTTGACGGCCTGGACATTGGTCCCCGAGCCGTGGGCGATCCGCAGGCGCCGCGAGCCTTTGATCAGCTCGGGATGGCGTCGCTCCTGCGGCGTCATCGACAGGATGATCGCCTGGATCCGATCGAATTCCTTCTCGTCGACCTTCATCCCGCGTAGCTCCTTGCTCATGCCCGGGATCATCCCGAGCAGCGACTGCAGCGGCCCGAGTTTCCGGATCTGACGCATCTGCTCGAGGAAGTCGTCGAGTCCGAACTCGTGCTTGCGGAGCTTGCGCTCGAGGTCAGCCGCCTGCTGCTCGTCGTAGGCGGCTTGGCTCTTCTCGATCAGGGTCATCACGTCGCCCATCCCGAGGATTCGCTGCGCCATCCGGTCGGGGTGGAAGCGCTCGAACTGGTCGAGCTTCTCGCCCGTCGAGGCGTACATGATCGGCTTTCCCGTGACGGCCTTGACCGACAGCGCGGCGCCGCCGCGGGCGTCGCCGTCGAGCTTGGTCATGACCACGCCATCGAACTGAACGACCTCCGCGAACTGCTCGGCGACGTTGACCGCGTCCTGGCCGGTCATCGCATCGACGACGAGCAGGATGTCGTGCGGCTTGACGGCCTTCTTGATGTTCGCGAGCTCCGCCATGAGCTCCTGGTCGACGTGCAAGCGCCCGCTCGTGTCGATGATCAGCACATCCTTGCCCTCGGAGATCGCGCGGTCGCGCGCCCACGCGGCGATCTTGACCGGATCGCGGTCCGTCCCCTGCTCGTACACGTCGGCGCCGGCCTGCGTCCCGACCTTGATCAGCTGGTCGACCGCCGCCGGCCGGTACACGTCACAGGCGGCGACCGCCACCGACGATCCGTGCTCCTCGCGCAGATACCGGGCGAGCTTCGCGGTCGCCGTCGTCTTGCCGGACCCCTGCAGGCCGGCCATCAGGATGACGGTCGGCGGCCGCGGCGAGAACGAGATCTCGCGGCCTGAGCCGCCCATCAGCTCGGTGAGCTCGTCCGAGACGATCTTGACGACCTGCTGCCCGGGGTTGAGCTTGCCGATCACGTCGGCGCCGAGTGCTCGCTCCTTGACCGCGTTCGTGAAGGTCTTGACGACCTTGAAGTTGACGTCCGCCTCGAGCAGCGCAAGACGGATCTCGCGCATCGCGGCGTTGACGTCGTCCTCGGTCAGGGTGCCCCGCCCGCGGACCTCGGCGAGCGTCGCCTGCAGCTTCTCGGCCAGTGAGTCGAACATGCGGAATTACCGCATCTCAGGCTAGCGCCCGGGTCCAGCGGGCTTCAGTGGGACGGCCCCGCATGCTCGCCGATCGCGCCGGCGTTCTCGGACGGCTTGCCCGCCGTGGTGAACGCCCGGCTGATGCCGCCGAAGGACTCCGCCCACTCCGACGGGATCACGAACACCTTGTTCGCGTCGCCCTGCGCGAGCTGAGGCAGCATCTGCAGGTACTGGTAGCTGAGCAGCTTCGGGTCCGGGTTGCCGTCGTGAATCGCCTTGAACACGGTCGCGATCGCCTGCGACTCACCCTCGGCCTTGAGAATCGCCGCCTGCTTCTGGCCCTCGGCCGTGAGCACGGCCGCCTGCTTCTGGCCCTCGGCGGTGAGGATCTGTGACTGCTTGACACCCTCGGCGTTGAGGATCGCAGCGCGGCGGTCGCGCTCGGCGCGCATCTGCTTCTCCATCGCCTCCTGGATCGTGCCGGGCGGGTCGATCGACTTGATCTCGACCCGATTGACCCGGATCCCCCACTTGCCGGTCGCCTCGTCGAGCACGCCGCGCAGCTGCGCGTTGATGTGATCGCGGCTGGTCAGCGCATCCTCGAGGGTGAGGCTGCCGATCACGTTGCGCAGCGTCGTGACCGTGATCTGCTCGATCGCCTGCAGCGGGTTCGCGACCTCGTACGTCGCCGACTTCGCGTCGTTGACCGTGAAGTACAGAACCGTGTCGATCTGCACGACGAGGTTGTCGGACGTGATCACCGGCTGTGGCGGGAACGAGACGACCTGCTCGCGCAGGTCGATCAGCGGCTTGAGCCGGTCGACGAATGGCATCAGGATCGTGAGGCCCGGCGTCAGCGTGCGGTTGTAGCGCCCCAGACGCTCGACGATTCCTGCCCGCGCCTGCGGAATGATCCTGACGGTGCGCGCGAACATGATCAGAAGGAAGACCACTACGACGCCCGCGACGATGGCTCCAGCCATGCCCCACTCCTAACTGTTATTGGGTGACGAGCGCTGTCGCGCCCCTGATCTCCACAACCTGCACGCGCTCGCCCGGTTCGATCACCTCATCGTCGTCGAGCGCG
This sequence comes from Solirubrobacteraceae bacterium, assembly GCA_035524415.1. Taxonomy (GTDB): domain Bacteria; phylum Actinomycetota; class Thermoleophilia; order Solirubrobacterales; family Solirubrobacteraceae; genus Palsa-465. The sequence goes on from DATKOY010000184.1 coordinate 53,706, forward strand.
CGCGCCGTCCATACCTCGCCGTCGATCTTCACACAGCCGACTCCCTCGTCGTTCGCGATCCGCTCGAGCACGATCGCCTGCTTGCCGATCAGCGCAGCGGCGCCGGTCCGGATCTGCGGAGGCATCTTCGTGTGCGACCGCGCGATCGGACGCACGACGAGCAGCATCAGCAGCGACACGACGACGAACACGATCCAGGCGGCAAGCTCGCCCGCCCCGGCCGCGTCCGTGACCGCTGCCAGCGCCGCCCCGACTGAAAACGGGGCGAGGAAGAAGCTCGTCGTGAGCATCTCCCCGATCCCGAACACCGCTGCCGCGATCAGCCACAGAACCCATCCGGACATGTGGCGGCGAGCTTAGCGCGGCGGGGGGCGGGTGTCGTGGGGGGCGAGTACGGCTGCAGCTCAGTACGTCCGACGGAATCGAGCGCACTCGCGAGCCATCTTAGCTGACCAGCGCCCGCGCGAACTCCTGCGGCTCGAACGGGCGCAGATCCTCGAGCTTCTCGCCGATCCCGATCAGCTTCACCGGGATTCCGAGTTCGTGGGCGATCGCGAGCGCGATCCCGCCCTTGGCGGTCCCGTCGAGCTTCGTCAGCACGAGCCCGTCGACCTCGACGGCCTCCGAGAACAACTTGGCCTGCCGCAGCCCGTTCTGACCCGTCGTGGCATCGACGGTGAGCAGCGTTTCGTGCGGTGCCTGCGGGATCTGCTTGGAGATCACCCGGCGGACCTTCGCCAGCTCCGCCATCAAGTCGTCCTGCGTGTGCAGGCGCCCGGCGGTGTCGATGATGACGACATCGGCGCCGTCGCGACGCGCGGCCGCGATCGTGTCGTACGCGACCGAGCCGGGGTCGGCATTGGGGGGACCCTTGACGAACTCGACGCCGGCCCGCTGCGCCCACAGCTCGAGCTGCTCGACCCCTGCCGCGCGGAACGTGTCGGCGGCCCCGAGCACGACCGAGCAGCCCAGCTCCTTGCTGAGATGCCAGGCGAGCTTGCCGACCGTCGTGGTCTTGCCGGTCCCGTTGACGCCGGCGATCAGGATCACGGTCGGCCTGGCCGTCAAATCGATCTTGTCGCTGCCCGTGCGCGCGATCTCGGCGAGCAACTCGACCAGGCGGTCGGTCAGCGCCTGCCCGCCGGAGATGTCGCCCGCGGTCGCCTCCCGCTCGAGCTGCTCGACGACCTGGGCCGTCGTCCGGGCACCGACGTCGGCGTAGATCAGCGCCTCCTCGAGCCGCTCCCACGTCTCGTCGCTGAGATCCTCGAACAGGGTGGCCTGGATCTCGCTTGTGAGCGCCTGCCGCGTGCGCCGGAGGCTCTCGCGCAGTCGCCGGAAACGTCCCACCCGGCGCTCCTCGCCGGGCTCCTCTGGTTCGGCGGCGGCCACCTGCGCCGGCTCGCCGTCAACGATGAACAGGTCCTGCCACTCGCGTGCCATACGGCCGGCGACGTTATCAGCGGCGTCGGGTCTGGGCGCTGCCTCGAGGGCCGGGCGCGGGTGGCGCAGTGTCTTGCCGCTGCGGCACGTGTGGCCCTGACGGGACCGGCGCTTTCGGACCGCCCCGATCGTCCGGTCGGCCGTGAGCGCGAGTCCCGTCCGCGGCGCACGCCCCTCCGCAACCGTCCCGAGCGACCGGCCCGGGGCGGGCATAACGTGAAGAGGTTCACGTCGCTCTAAACGGTTTGCCACATAAGCACCGTGACGGTGCCTTTCGTGAAAACCGTCGAACGCGGCGCGGACTTTTTCACGTTGTGCAGGCCCGTGGGCGCCCCGCACCCACCCCTTCCCCAGCCACATACCGAGCAGAGCTCCCACCCAGGCCGGGCCGAAGGCCCCTGCTCGGCGCCAGCCGACAGCAGCCCGAACCGCCCGCACCAACCGGCGGCGCTACGCCGCCACGTCCTGCGCCGGCAGCTTGCGCGAGATCACCTTGGAGATACCGTCGCCACCCATCGAGACCCCGTACAGCGAGTCGGCCGCCTCCATCGTGCGCTTCTGGTGGGTCACGACGATGAATTGGGCACGCTTGGAGTACTGGCGCAGCAGGCCGAGGAAGCGGTCGATGTTGAGGTCGTCGAGGGCCGCTTCGACCTCGTCGAGGATGTAGAACGGGCACGGCTTGGCGAGGAAGACCGAGAACAGGAAGGCGAGCGCGGTCATCGACTTCTCGCCACCGGACAGGAGCGACAGCCGCTTCATCGCCTTGCCCGCCGGCGTGATCTCGATCTCGACGCCGAGCAGGTCCTCCTCCGGAGTCTCCTCCGCATCCGGCGCGTCGTCGGCGCCCTCGGCGGCGCGCTCACCGTCGCCGTCTGCCGACTCGACCGCCTGGCCGCCGAGCACCCGCACCGGACCCTCGCGCTCGTGGACGAGCCGCAGGCGTCCGCGCCCCCCGGGGAACAGCTGCGCGGCCAGCTCCTGGAAGTTGCGCGCGGCGGCATCGAAGGTCTCCTCGAACGTCTCGCGGATCTGCTTGTCGGTGTCGGCGATCAGTTTCTCGAGCTCCCGCAGCGCGGTCTCGAGGTCGGAGCGCTGGCGCTCGAGCTCCTCCACGTGCTCGACCGCCTGCGCGTACTCCTCCTGGGCAAGCGGGTTCACCGGACCGAGCTGCTCGCGCCGGCGCGCGAGCCGCTCCAAGCGGGCGCTCAGTGCCTCGCGATCCTGGTCGCTGAGCGCCTCCGCCGCGGGCGCGGCCTCGAGCTCGAGCCGCCCGGCGATCCGCTCCAGCTGCTCGCGCGCGTCGTCGACCTGGTCGCGCACGCGCTGCGCCCGGACCTCGAGCGCGGTGAGCGACTCGTTCTCGGCGTGCAGCGAGGCGTGCAGGGCCGCCTCCCGCTGGGCGCAGCTGCGCAACTCGGCGGAGACGTGCTCACCGGCCTCACGGTCGGCGACAAGTGTGTCCTCGAACGCGGCGCGCTGCCGCGCAATCACCTCGGTCGCAAGCTCGAGCGCGTCGATCACCGAGGCCACCGCCGGCTGGAGCGCCTCGTCGCGCCCGATCGCGGCGGCGAGACGCTCGATCCGCGCGGCGCGCTCAGCACGCGCGCGCTCGGCCCGCTCGATCGTCGCGCGCTCGGTCGCGAGCTCTGCGGCAAGCTGCGCCCGCCGTCCGGCGTCCGGCCCGTCGTCGGGCGCGCTGCGCCGCCGCTCGATCATCGCGCCGAGCCGGCGCTCCTCCTCGAGCGCCTCGTCACGAGCCCGGATCGCGGCGCGGTGTTCGGCGATCGCGCGCTCGGCGGCAGCCTCGGTCTCGGCGGCGGCCTCGGTCGCCTGCTGCAGCGACGCGCGCGCCGCGTGCTCGGCCTGGACGGCGCCCTCGCTCGCGCGGACGAGCTCGTCACGGCGGTTGCGTTCCGCGAGCACGCGCTCCTCGCCGATCGCGGCTGCCTGGCGCACCTCGCGCAGCCGCGCCGACCACACGCGGCCACCGCGGGTGACGGCGATCCCGACGAACGTCTCGGGCAGGTCCTCAATCGCGTCGACGACCCACGTGTCGCCCAGCAGGGCGCCGACGAGCGCGAGCGTCTCCGAACCGCCGCGGATGTGATCGATCAGCCGCCGCGCGCCGGGAACCGGCGCCGGCGAGTCGGCACCAACCCGCTCGGCCCCGCCGCGCGCGGCCACGAGCGCGCGGCCGCCGTCGCCGCCGCTGCGGTCGAGCAGCGCGGCGGCGGACGATAGGTCGGGCACGACCGCGGCACGAAGCCGGCCGTCGAGCGCGGCCGCCACGGCCAGCTCGTAGCCGGTGTCGACCTCGAGCTCGTCGGCCAGCGTCGGGGCCCCGCCCGGCGCGGATTGCTGGCTGCGCAGGAACTGGTTGACGGCCGCGAGCTCGCCGCCGACGCGCGCCGCCTCGCGCCGCGCGGCCTCCACCCCGCGCTCGGCCTCGCGGACGGCGTGGCGCGCCTGCTCGACCACCGCCTCGGCCGCCTGGCGGGCGCGCTCGCGCTCCGCGACCGCCGCCGCCAGCGTCGCAGTCCGCGCCCCAGCCGACCCGAGCTGCCGCTCGAGCTCGGTGAGCTGGCGCGCAAGCTCCGCCTCGCGGTCGCGGTCGAGCGCCGCGATCGCCTGCTCCAACGACGCGATCCGAGTTGCGCTCTCCGGGTCCGGCGCGTCGCCGGCAGCCTCAGCAGCCAGTGCCGCGTGGGCCGCGCGCTCACGCTCGAGCCGGGATTCCAGCGCCCGTTGCGCTGAGCGCACGGCCTCGGCCCGATATCCGACGCGCTCTCCGGCCGACTGCGCGACGAAGCACCGTCGCGAGAGCTCCTCGCGCTGGGCGCTGCGCGCCGCCAGTGCCTCCTCGGCGGCTTCGCGCCGCTCGGACACGGCTTCCAGCTCACGTTCAACCTCGGCCCGGCGCGCCCGTGCCTCGGCGACCTCGGTCTGCGCCTGATCGAGCTCGCCGAGCCGCGCGCGGAGGTCGTCCCGCGCGAGCTCCCATCCGACCTCGAGCGCCTGGCGCTCGAGCCGCGCGTGCAACTCCGCCGCCTCGGCCTGGCGCTTGAGCGGACGCAGCCGCGAGCGGGCCTCGCGCTCGACGTCGAGCGCGCGGTCGAGATTGTCCTGCGTGCGCGCGAGCTTGAGCTGTGCACGGCGGCGGCGCTTGCGGTGCTTGCCGAGGCCCGCGGCCTCCTCGATCAGGAGCCGCCGGTCACGTGGTTTGGACGTGACGATCGCCTCGACCCGGCCCTGGGAGATGACCGAGTGCATCTCCTTGCCGAGTCCGGTGTCCGAGAGCACCTCGATCACGTCGACAAGCCGGCAACGCGCGCCCGCCAGGCGGTACTCCCCGTCGCCGCCGCGGTCAAGCCGGCGGACGATCGAGACCTCCGGAACGCCGAGCGACAGCACGCCGTCGCTGTCGTCGAGCACGAGTTCGACCTCCGCACTCCGGCCGGCCTGGCGCCCGGGGGCCCCGCCGAAGATCACGTCCTGCATCGACTGGCCACGGACCGCGAGCGGCGACTGCTCACCGAGCGCCCACAGCACGGCGTCGGTGACGTTCGACTTGCCGGATCCGTTCGGCCCGACGATCACGCTGACGCCCGGACCGAACTCGAGCCGGGTCCGGTCGGGGAACGACTTGAAGCCCTTCAGCGTGATCGACTTCAGATACACGGCCCGCTCACTCCTCCATCGCCTCCAGCGCCGCTTGCGCGGCCTCCTGCTCGGCGTCCTTCTTGCTGCGTCCGGCGCCGCGTCCGACCTCGACTCCGTCGATCGTCGCGCTGATCGAGAACATGCGGTCGTGCGGCGGACCTTGCTCGTCGATCACGGCATAGCTGACAAGCTCGCCCCGCCGAGCGAGCCGTTCCTGCAGCGCCGATTTGAAGTCGACGGGGTGCTCGAGGGCATCGTCGATCTCCGGCTCGAACGCCTGGACGACGGCCGCAGCGGTCCGTTCGTAGCCGAACGCGAGATAGCACGCGCCGATCACGGCCTCGATCACCGAAGCCAGCACACGCTCGGTCGACACGAGCGCCGAGACGCTCGAGACAGCCTCCGGCGGGGCAGCGGCGCGCAGCCGGTCGGGCAGCCCGAGCCGATCGGCGACCGCCCGGCACGATCGCCCGGATACCGCCTGGGCGCGGATCTTCGTCAGGCGGCCGGCGCCGAAGCGCTCGGCCTCGAGCCGCGGGTACAAGTGCGCGGTGACTGCCAGCGCGAGCACGCTGTCGCCCAGGAATGCGAGCCGCTCGTAGGACTCCGATCGCCTCGTCGTCCAGGACGCGTGCGTGAACACCGGCGTCGCGAGCTCCGGCGGAAGCTGCTCGAGCAGCTCGTGCAAGCTCGTCGCCGACGGCTCGCCACCGGCCCGCGCGCGCCCCCCGGCGTCTGCGGGCGCGTGTCTGACCCGCTCTCGCTCGATGCTCACTCAGCGTCAGGGCCTTGGCTCGCGGTCGCGGATGAGCGCTGTGCGCCAGCGCCGCTCGCGAGCACGAAGTCGACCGCCTGGCGGACGGTCATGATCTTGGCGGCCTCCTCGTCGGAGATCTTCACGCCGTAGCTGTCTTCCAGCTCCTGCACGAGCGTGTAGAGATCGAGCGAGTCGGCTTCGAGATCCTCCCTGAACCGGGTGGACTCCTGGATCTTGTCCGGGTCCAGCTCCAGCTCGTCGGCGAGGTGCGCCCGGATCAGCGAGAAGATCTGCTCGCGATTCATGAGCTGGACACCGTAGCCGTCGGCTCGGACGGGGAGGACCCGGACCCGTCGTCGGCGTCCCCACGGTGGGAGCGCAGCGCGCCGGCCTGTTCCAGCGCCGTGCGCGTGCGGCCGATCACGTCCTCCTGGACGCCCCGGGCGGCCACCTCGATCGCGCGCGCGAACCCGCGCCGGGTGAACCGGCCGTGCGCGACGACGCCGAGTTGCCGGAGCCCGAGCATGTATGCCCCGCCGGTGGTCTCCGGGTCGATCTCATCGCGCAGCCGCCGCACCGCCGGCGCGAGCAGCCACCCGCCGAGCTTCGAGCGGGCCGAGCTCATGGCCGCGTCGCGCGTGGCGCGCATCGTGCGCCCGGAGACACCCTCGATCAGCTTCAATGTGATGTTGCCGACGAACCCGTCCATGACGACGACGTCCGCCGCCCCGTCGGTCACATCGGTCCCCTCGACGTTGCCGACGAAGTTCAGCCCCGTGCCGGCCTCGCCGGCGAGCTGCTCGTGGACGGCGACCAGCTCCGGCGTGCCCTTGGCGGGTTCCTCGCCGTTGGACAGCAGCGCGACCCGGGGCGCGGCAATGCCCATCACCGCCTGCGCGAACGCCGCGCCCATGTGCGCGAACTGGACGAGGTGCTCGGGCCGGCAGGTCACGTTCGCGCCGACGTCGAGCAGCAGCACGGGCGCGGCTCCCGGCATCGGCACCGGCAGTGCCAGCGCGGGACGGTAGATGCCGCGATCACGGCGGAGGTTGAACAGTCCGGCGGCGAGCGCCGAGCCGGTCGAGCCGCCGGAGACGAGCGCATCCGCGCGCCCCTCCGACACGGCCCGCGCCGCCTGGACGATCGAGGCCTCGGGCGTCGATCGGACCGCGAACGCCGGGTCGGCTTCCTTCGCGATCGAGATCGGCGCGTCGACGACCTCGACGCCGCTCGGCACGGGTCCGATCGCGCCCGCCGGTCCGAACAGCAGCACAGCGATGCCCGATGCGGCCGCGCTCGCCGCGCCCGCGGCTACCTCGCGAGGCCCGAGATCCGCCCCGCCTGCGTCCACGGCGACCGTGACCATCGAGCGAGGGTCAGTCGGCTCGCTGGTCGGGCTCGGCGAGAACCTCGCGACCCTTGTAGCTCCCGCACACCGGGCAGACCCGGTGTGGCAGTCGGGGGCTGTGGCACTGTGGGCAGGCGTTGTACGACGGAGCGGTGATCTTGTGCGTCGCCCGCCGCTGCGCGGTCCGCGCGTGTGACTGCTTCTGCTTGGGAACGGCCATCGGGCCAGGAGGCTAGCAGGGCGCGCCGCTGACGTCGGCGAGGCAATGACCCGCGGCCTTCCGGCCGGTCGTCCGCTCCTCAGTTGTCGAATCGCAGTTCGGACAGCTTCGCCCACCGCGGGTCCGGTTCGCGCTCGTGGCGGTGGTCGGGTCCGGCGGCGTTCAGATCGGCTCCGCAGACCGGGCACAGTCCGAGGCAGTCCGGCTTGCACAGGAGCGTCGCGGGGAGTGCGAGCGCGAGCGCGTCGCGAGCCCAGCCGCGGAGGTCGAGGATCCCGTCCTCCACATAGGGCGAGGCGAGCTCGTCGGTTTCGCCCCGCTGTGAGACCTCCCGCGCATCGACCGTGAACTCCGGGGCGGCCGCCTCGAGGCACCGCATGCATGGTCCCGCGAGCGTCGCGCTGAACCGCAGTCGCAGCGCGTAGCCGTCGCCGGTTGTGCGCGAGATGTCGAGACGCACGGGCACGAGCTCCGGCGCCACCGGGTAGCGCTCACCCCCGAGCGTGTAGGGGTCGATTGAGACGGAGAGCTCGAGCCGGCGCCCTTCACCGCTCGTCAGTCTGAGTGCCCCGAGGTCGAATGTGTCACTGCGCGGGGGCATGAAACTCAGATTAGCGACGGACACGCGATGATTCGGGTCGTGTCGAACTGGTTTCGGACCTACGGTTACGCCGAGGTGCTCGACGATCTCGTGATCGGCGCCTACCCGCTTGACGCGAGCGACGTCGGGATGCTCAGCTTCATCCGGGTCCAGCGTGTGCTCAATCTCGTCGAGGACGACGAGTACAGCCGCGGGCAGCGCAACGCGGTTCGGTCCGCACTCGCGAGGGCCGGGATCGAGGAGTTCCGCCTCGAGCTGGTCGACTACGGAGGTCTGTCGCCCGACCGGCTCGAGGCCGCCGTCCAGCAGGTCAACGGCTGGCTCGACGAGGGGATCCGCAGCTACGTCCACTGCCGCGCCGGGTGGCAACGGTCCGCGGCGGTCGCCGCCGGCGTCGTCGCCGTTCGGCACAACCTCGACATCGACGATGCGCTCGCCTTCGTGCAGCAGCGCAAACCCTCCGCAGATCCGCTGCGGCACCAGCGAGCCGACCTCCGCGCCTGGTGGGACAGCCGCGTGCGCGAGCAGGCCGACGAAGCCGCGCGGGACTACTAGGTCGCGGCCTCCTCCGCACATACGGACACGCCCCTCCGCACGACCACGTCCGGCGCGCTACTCAGCGGCGAACAGGCGCCGCGCGGTGAACTCCGCCTCCCCGGCGGTCTCCTCGGCCGCGGCGACGCTGATGCTGCGCGCGCTGGTCGTCACCGGCTCGAGCTGCGGCAGCTCGCGTCCGTCGGGCACGGCGCCGTGCTCGGCGAACCGGCGCGCTCCAGGCAGGACCCGCGCCTCGTAGGACCCAACGGTCTCGTTGTAGGCACGCACGGTGCTGTTGAGACGGCTCCCGAGCGTTCCCAGCATCCCCGACAGCCTCTGCAGCCGTGCGTACAGCTCGCGTCCAAGCTCGGAGATCGCCTGCGCCGATTCGGCAACGCGCTCCTGCTGCCACCCATAGGCGACCGCGCGCAGCATCGCGAGCAGCGTCGTCGGCGTCGCGATCAGCACTCGCCGCGCCATCGCGTCCTCGATCAGCGTCGAGTCCGCCTCGAGCGCGGCCCCGTAGAGGTGTTCGCCCGGCAGGAACATCACGACGAAGTCCGGGGCCGAGTCGAGCTCGGACCAGTACGCCTTGTCCGCGAGCGCCTTGACGTGCTTGCGCAGCAGCCGGGCGTGGTCGCGCAAGTGCTGCTCGCGCTCCTGCTCGTCGCGTGCCTCATACGCGTCGAGCACGCCTTGGAGCGGCGCTTTCGCGTCGACGATCACGTGCTTGCCGCCCGGCATGCTGACGATCAGATCCGGCCGCAACGACGACTCGTCGCGCGTCATCGACGACTGCTCGACGAAATCGCAGTGGCGGACCATCCCCGCGAGCTCGACGACGTTGCGCAGCTGCATCTGGCCCCACTGCCCGCGCGCGTTGGGCTTGCGCAGCGCCGTCACGAGCGCGCCCGTCTCGGTGCGTAGCTTCTCCCCGGTCTCGGCGAGCGCCTTCAGCTGTGCCTCGAGCCGGCCGCGGAGCTCACGGCGCTCCTGGTCGAGGCGCACGAGCTGCGCGTCGACCCGCCCGAGCTGGTCCCGCAGCGGCGCGACGAGCTGCTCGACTGCCTGCTGGCGCTTGTCGAGGTCACCCTTCGCCTCGGCCTGCGTCGCCTGCAGTTGGGCGCGCGCGAGCTCGGCGAGCTGCGCCATGCTCGACTGCAGCGCTTCGGCGCTCAGCGCTTTGAACGAGGCGGACAGCCGCTCCTGGGCGTCGGTGATCGTCGCCAGCCGCTCTTCGCCGCGCGCCCGTTCGTGCTCGAGGTCCGCCCGAGCCCGGACGAGCTCGCGCTCGAGCTCCGCCGCCCGTGCCGCCTCGCTCGCCAGCGCGCGCACCCGCAGCCGCAGCGCCGCGAACGCCCCGGCGCCGCCGACGACCAGCCCGATCAACAACCACAGTGCACTCATCGCTGACACCGAGCATGGCGCGCGTCGCGGACGGAAAGCCGATCCTGCGCGCCCTTGCAAGAATCGTTGCGGTGAGCGACGAGCGCGTCCGTCGACGGGTCACGGTTTCCGGCCGGGTCCAGGGGGTTTTCTTCCGCGACTCCGCGCGCGAGCGCGCGCGGACGCACGGCGTGGCAGGCTGGATTCGCAACCGCAGCGACGGCAGCGTCGAGGCCGTTCTCGAGGGCGAGCCCGAGGCGGTCGAGCGCGTCATCCGGTTCCTGCGGACCGGACCGCCACGCGCCCGGGTCGACGACGTCGCGATCGAGAACGAGCCTCCGGAGGGCCTGGCGAGCTTCGAGATCCGGGGTTGGTGAGAGTTGGTTGATTTGCCGGCGCCTATCGCGAACGCCCGCCGCCGGGCGGGACCTGGGTCGGGCCGTGCCGTCTCCCCCCCGACCGTGGAATCGGTCTTCCAGGTGCCCCACCACGAACACGATCTCCCTCAGTCGGCGTCGAACGCGCACGCGTGGAGGACCGCGCATCGATCACGAGCGCACGTTCCCACGCTCCCGGGATCCTCGTGAGGTGTGGGAGATCGCTTCTGTGCGTTCGGGACGGCTACTCGGTGTCCGCGAGCGCCCGCTCGAACGCCTCGCGCGCAGCCGCACCCCGAACCGCGAACACGATCCGCTCGAGCCGGCTGCCGGAATCGAGGTGCCTGCGCACCTCCTCCACCTCGATCGCGGCCGCCTCCCCGACCGGGAACCCGCCGACGCCTGTACCGAACGCGACGAGCGCGAGCGACGTCGCGCCCAGCTCGTCCGCGCGCCGGAGCGTGCTCGCGGTCGCGGTGCGGATGATGTCCGCTGAGGTCCGACTGGGGTGGGCGGGATCCAAATCCATCGTGGCGGCGTGGATCACCCAGCGGCATGGCATCTCACCGCCGCTCGTCTCGACCGCCTCCCCAAGCCCGATCGGCGCCCGCTGCCGGCTCTCGGCGTCGACGACCGGCCCGCCGGCGCGCGAGATCGCCCCGGCAACGCCGCCCCCATGCATCAGATCCGTGTTTGCGGCGTTGGCGATCGCGTCGACGTCAAGCGCCGTGATGTCCGTCTCGAGGACCTCGACCGTCGTCAAGACACTTCAGCGGGCTCGTCCTTGCCGGCGAGCCGGTCGCGGCCGCGCTGCACGGCCGCGATGAACTTCGACAGGTTGACTTCGAGCGTGTTCAGAATCTCGTCGGCGTAGTCCTCGGCGCCGAGACGGATCTCGCGCTCGCGAGCGCGGGCATCCTCGATGATGTCCTCGGCGGCGCGCTCGGCCTGCTTGGTGATCTCCTCTTCGGAGACTAGGCGCTCCTGGCGCTCGCGCGCCTCCTTGACGATTCGCTCGGCCTCCCGCTTGGCCTCGGCGAGCATCTCCTGACGCTCCTTGACGATCCAGCGCGCCTGCTTGATCTCCTCCGGGATCGTCGCACGCATCTGGTCAAGGATGTCGTAGATCTCCTCCTTGTCGACGCGCACCTGGTCGGTGAGCGGGACCGGCTTGGCGTTATGGACGAGATCGTCCAGCTTGTCGATCAGTACCAGGACGTCCATCGCGAGGTTTCCTTATCTTCGTCAGCGGCCGAGCCGTTCCTTCAATGCGGCGGCAACCTCTTCGGGCACCATGTCGTCGACGTTGCCGCCGAAGGTGGCAAGCTCCTTAACTCCGCTAGATCTAATAAAACTGTACTTTGCCGAGGCCATCAGGTACACGGATTCGACGTCCGGCGCCTGCCGGCGGTTGAGCTGGTTCATCTCCAGCTCGTACTCGAAGTCCGAGATCGCCCGCAGCCCTTTGACGATCGCCTTCGCGCCGCGCTCGTGCGCGAAGTCGACCACCAGGTTGCGGAACGGCTCGACCTCGACGTTATCCAGGTCCTTCGTTGCGTTCTCGACGAACCGGACGCGCTCCTCCGCGGTGAACAGCGTGTTGCCCTTGCGGATCGGCAGGTTGACGACCGCCACGATCACCTTGTCGAACATCGCGGCCGCGCGCGTGATGACGTCGAGATGACCGTATGTGACGGGGTCATACGAGCCAGGACAGATGGCGATGCGGTTATCGGGATTCATGTATTCGGATCAGTGTGTCGCCGTAGCGCCGCTCGTCAAGCAGAGGGAGTTCGAGCTCCAGCGGCGCTCGCCGGTCGCTCTCGCTGATGACGCGGGCGCCCGGCGCCAGTACCGGTGCCAGCGCCGCCGAGAGCTCGCGTCCGAGGCCGCTCGCATGGCGGTATGGGGGGTCCAGGAAGACAAGATCGTATTGGGGCGCGGCGATCCTTGCGCCCTTGAGGAACGCAAGCGCGTCCTGCCGGCGGATCTCGGCGTCCAGCTCGAGAGCGGAGATGTTGCGCTTGATCGCGGCGATCGAGGCCGCGGAGGAGTCCACGAACGTCGCCGTGTCGGCACCCCGCGAGAGCGCTTCGATCGCCAGCGCGCCCGAGCCGGCGAACAGGTCGAGCACGCGCGCGCCGGTGAGGTCGCCGAGGATCGAGAACAGCGCCTCCCGCACGCGATCGGACGTCGGCCGGACAGTGCGACCGCGGGGCGTGACGAGCCGCGCGCCCCGCTTGGACCCCGCGATCACCCGCACGCGATCACGCCCGGATCGGCGCGGCCGCCTCGGAGCCGTACGCGAGCTCCAGCGCCGCGGCGAGCAGCGCGTGCTCCGGGAGCGCCAGCTCCGGATCCTCAGCCGCGAGGCGCTCCGCATACGCGCGGGCACGCTCGAGCAACTCCGCGTCCCGGGGCAGCTCCGCGACCCGGTGCTGCGCGAGCCCGTGCTGGCGGGTGCCGACGAGCTCGCCCTCGCCGCGCAGCGCGAGATCGACCTCGGCGAGCCTGAAGCCGTCGCTCATCGAGGCGAGTGCCCGCAGCCGCGCGGACTCCTTGGGCCCGAACAGCAGGCACAGCGAGGCGTACGCCCCGCGCCCGATCCGGCCGCGGAGCTGGTGCAGCTGCGAGATCCCGTAGCGCTCGGCGTCCTCGACGAGCATCACGGTCGCGTTCGGGACGTCGATCCCGACCTCGATCACCGACGTCGCCACGAGCACGTCCGCGGCGCCCCCGGCAAACGCCGCCATCGCCTCCTGCTTCTGCGCCGGGCGCATCTGCCCGTGCAGCAGCACGACTCGGGCGTCGCGGAACTCCGTGCCGCGGAGGCGCTCGTATTCGGCCGTGGCGGCGCGCGCCTGTAGAACCTCGGACTCCGACACGAGCGGGCACACGACGAACGCCTGGCGGCCGGAGCGCAGCTCCTCGCGGATCCGGTCGTATGCCCGCGCCCGCTCGCGCTCGCTCGAGCACACGAACGTGGTGATCGGCCGGCGGCCGCGGGGCAGCTCGCGCAGCACGGTGAAGTCGAGGTCGCCGTAGTTGGAGAGGGCCAGCGTCCGAGGAATCGGGGTCGCCGTCATGTGCAGCATATGGGGGCTGTTAGCCCCCATTCCCTTATCGTCCAGCGCGGCCCGTTGGCGGACGCCGAAGCGGTGCTGCTCGTCGACGACGGCCACGCCGAGACGGTCGAACTGCACGGACTCTTCGATCAGCGCGTGCGTGCCGACGATCACCGACAGCTCCCCGCTCTCGAGCTTGCCGAGGAGATCCGCGCGACGGCGCGCGGGCGTCGAGCCGGTCAGCAGCCCGGCGCGGACGAGCTCGCCCGGCAGCAGCGCCTGGATCGTGGCGAAGTGCTGCTCGGCGAGCGTCTCGGTCGGCGCCATCATCGCGGCCTGGAGGTCGTGCTCGACCGCCCGCAGCATCGCGTACAGCGCGACGACGGTCTTGCCCGAGCCGACCTCGCCCATCAGCAGACGCTGCATTGGTATGGGCATCGCGAGGTCGCGGTCGATCTGCTCGAGCGCGAGCTGCTGGTCGCGGGTGAGCGGGAACGGGAGCATCGACGACAGCCACCGCGCCGTGAGCGCGCGTTCGCCGTCCAGGACCGGCGCGCTGCGCCCGGCGCGCCGCGCCCGACGGCGGCGCAGCAGCACGAGCTGCACGAGCAGCAGCTCGTCGAACGCGAGGCGCCGGCGCCCGAGCTCCTGGTCGGTCTCGCGCTCGGGGAAGTGAGCGGCGCGGACGGCGGCGGCACGGTTCGGCAGACCTTCGCGGACGCGCACGTGCGCCGGCAGCGGCTCGAGCACGTCGTCGATTGCGCCCGCGTGCTGCCGCACGAGCGCGAGGATCTGGGTCGAGGACAGACCTTCGGTGGCGGGATAGTGGGCGACCGCATCGCCGCTGCTCGCGGCCTCCGCGGTGCGCGCGTGCGCCTGAACGCTGAAGCGGTTGCGCGCCTCGTACTTGCCGTGCAGGACGAGTCGCGTGCCCGGCGGGTAGCGGTTCACGAGCCAGGGCTGGTTGAAGAACGTGGCCTTCATCACGCCGGTCGCGTCGGCCACGGTCGCCTCGACGAGCGGTCGCATGCCCCGCCGGCGCACCGAGCGCGAGGAGATGTTCCGCACTTCGACGAGGACCGTCGCGCTCTCCCCCGCGGTGAGCTCGGCGATCGCCCGCGCCTCGCGGCGGTCCCGCGGCAGGTGATCGAGCAGATCGCCGACGGTGCGCAGTCCGAGCGTCTCCGCGGCCCGCTGCACCTTGGCGCCCTCGAGCGTAAGGGTGCGTCGCAGCCGCGACGGGCGGGGCGTGTGCACCGGGGCCTGCTCGAGCTCATCGGGCTCCAGCGGGTGCGAGCTGCCGAACGCCATCGCGGTCATCCTGGATCGGATGATGGCGGGCGTCGCGGTCGGTGCTACTCAGCCGAGAGCAGCCACCAGTAGCTCTGCTGCCCCCCGTTGGAGAGCTCGAACTCGATCTCCCCCACGGCGAGCGCCTGGACCGTCTCGTCGTCGAGCGGCGCCTCGGCGCCGCGCAGGCATGTGATCAGCACGGCGTTCTCGGCGAGATCTTCAAGCACTCCGCGCAGCGTCTCGCGGGGGCGGCCCCAGGCGATGATCTGCTCCTCGACGAACCCGACCGCGTCGCCCTCGCGGAAGCGGCCCTGCGCGTCGTCGCGCGCGGCCGGGGCCACGGCGCCGGTCCGCACGCGCTGGAGCGTCTCGAGCATCGCGGCCGCGTTTTGGCCGGCGCTGCGAGCGGGGTCGAGGCTGACGGCCGCAGCCAGTCCCGCCTGCAGCGACCTGGACGGCACGACGTGCACGGTCTTGTCCGACAGCTCCGCGGCGCGCTCGGCCGCCATCACCACGTTCGAGCTGTTCGGGAGCACGACGACCTCTTCGGCGCTGATCGCGTGGATCGCCGCGAGCAGGTCATAGGTCGAAGGGTTCAGCGTCGGCCCGCCGTCGAGGACGCGGACGCCGAGGCTCTCGAACAGCTCTCGCGTCCCGTCACCGGTGACGACCGCCAACGCGCCGCAGACGGCGTTCCCGACGGGCATTGTCAGCCGCTCGTCGCGGCGCCGCACCTGTTCGCGCATGTCGGCGACGTCGAGGTGGGAGACCGTGCCGACGTCGGTAAACAGCGCTGTCGCGGCGTTCGGGTCATCGGTGTGGACATGGACCTTGAGCGTCGTCGGATCGCCGACGACGAGCACCGAGTCGCCGAGCTGCTCGAGTGCCTGGACGAACCGCCGCTGCTGGAGCCCGCGTCCGGTCACCGCGAAGTTCGTGCAGTACCGGTAGGTCGAGGAGGAGTGTTGCGGATGGGTGACGCGCGCGGCGGCGTGGTGCTCGAGCGGCGGTGGCTCGGAGCCGCGCAACGCACCGACGATCCCCGCCAGCAGCACGGTCAGGCCGTAGCCGCCGGCGTCGACGACGCCCGCTTCGCGGAGCACCGGGAGCAGGTCCGGGCCGCGGCTGACCGATTCCTTGCCGGCCTCGAGCGCCTGCTCGATGACCTGCGCAATCACCGCGTTCTGCGCCTCGGCGCTCGCCTCGGGTCCGAGGCGCGCATCCTGCATGTGAGCGAGCTCGGAGGCGACGCGTGCGGCCATCTCGCGCACGACCGTCAGGATCGTGCCCTCCGCCGGCTCGCGTACCGAGCCGTATGCCTGGTCGGCCGCGCGCGCGAGCGCGGCGCTGATCAGGACCGGATCGACGAGCTCGCCGGGGCGGCTCGCGAGTTCCTCGGCGGCGCCCCGGATCAGCTGCGAGAGGATCACGCCGGAGTTTCCGCGGGCTCCGAGCAGCGCGGCGCGAGCCACCGAGGCGACGATCTCGTCGCGCCCGATGTCGTCGATCGTGCGCTCCTCGTTGGCGCTGGAGAGACGGTCGAGCTCCTGCAGGACGGCGCGCAGCGTCAGCACCATGTTGTCGCCGGTGTCGCCGTCGGCGACCGGGAACACGTTCAGGTCGTTGACTTCCTCCCGCCGTGCCTCGAGCGACGCCAGGCCGGCTTCGACGACGGCGCGGAAGCGGACGATGCTGGGATCGGTCACCGGCCGCCGGTCACAACTAGGCCCCACGGAGAGCACGGGGCTCAGCGCGCTTTGGTCACTTTGCCGGCCTTTAGGCACCGGGTGCAGACGTAGACACGACGCGGCGTCCCGCCGTCGTCGATCCGGACGCGCTGAAGGTTCGGCTCGAACCTGCGCTTGGTGGCCACCATCGAGTGGCTGCGGCTGTGGCCGAAAGACGGGCCTTTTGCGCATATGTGGCAGACCTTGGGCATGGCGGGCGAGTATAGACGGCCGTCTGGCGCAAGAGACGGGCCGGGGTTGAGATCCTTACCGGATCGCCCGTCCGTGGTCAGGGGCACGGGCACGAACTCAGACTCGGTCAGCTGCGTCAGACCGAGAACCCGGCGCGGCCCTTGCGGCCGATCAGTTCCTCCTTGACCGCGAGTGACGCGAGCGCTGCTTGCGCTGCGTGGCGGCCGCTGTCGCGCTTGGAGCCATCCGCGACCCGCGCGAGCGCCTGCTCCATGCTGTCGACCGTGAGCACGCCGAAGCCGATCGGTACGCGTGTCTCCAGCTGGACCTGCTGGATCCCGTGCGCGGCCTGGCCACAGACGTAGTCGTAGTGGTCGGTCTCGCCGCGGATCACCGCGCCGAGACACACGATCGCGGCGTAGCGGCCCGATTCGGCCGCGTACTTGGCGATGATCGGCAGCTCGAACGCGCCGGGGACCTCGAAGCGGTCGATCTCGGCGACTCCCGCCTGCTCGAGCGCCGCCCGGGCACCCTGCTCGAGCTTGTTCGCCAGCTCGTCGTAGAAGGTCGCGATGCACAGCGCGACCGCCCTGTCGTTAGCCATCGCGCTCTCGATCCTGCGACTGCTCGTGGCGGATCATTTCCTCGTCGAGCGCCAACCCCTGGTGATGCAGCGTGTGGCCCATCTTCTCGCGCTTGGCGCGCAGATACGCCTCGTTGTGCGGGTTCGGCACATGCTGGATCGGGATCTGGTCGGTGACCGACAGGCCGTAGCCGGCCAGGCCGGAGATCTTCTTCGGGTTGTTCGTGAGGATCCGGATCGACGACAGACCCAGATCGACGAGGATCTGTGCGCCGATCCCGTAGTCGCGCAGGTCGGCCGGGAGCCCGAGACGGAGGTTCGCGTCGACGGTGTCGAGCCCCTCCTCCTGGAGCTTGTACGCCCTCAGCTTGTTCAGCAGGCCGATGCCGCGACCCTCCTGGCTGAGGTAGAGCAGGACGCCGCAGCCCTCCTGCTCGATCATCGACAGCGCGGACTCGAGCTGTTCGCCGCAGTCGCAGCGCAGTGAGTGGAACACATCGCCGGTGAGGCACTCGGAGTGCACGCGCACGAGCACGTCCTCCTCGCCCTCGACGTCGCCCTTCACGAGTGCCACGTGATGCTTGTTGTCGACGAGCGAGCGGTAGCCGACGGCGACGAAATCACCGAATCCGGTCGGGAGCTTCGTCGAGACGACCCGCTCGACGAGCTTCTCGTGGCGGCGGCGGTAGGCGACCAGGTCGGCGACCGTGATCATCTTCAGGTCGTGGCGCGCGCAGTACTGCTCGAGATCCGGGACCCGCGCCATCGAGCCGTCGTCGTTCATCACCTCGCAGATCACGCTCGCCGGGATCAGTCCGGCCAGCCTGGCGAGGTCGACGCCCGCCTCGGTCTGCCCGACGCGTTCGAGCACGCCGCCGGCCTTGGCCTTGAGCGGGAACACGTGTCCTGGCTGGACGAGCTCGCGCGGGCTCGTCTTCGGGTCGATCGCGACCTGGATCGTCCGCGCCCGGTCGGCGGCCGAGATGCCGGTGCTGACGCCGGTCCGCGCCTCGATCGAGACAGTGAAGGCGGTCTCGAACGGGGACTCGTTCTTCGCAGCCATCAGGTCGAGGCCGAGCTCGTCGCAGCGCTCAGGAGTGAGCGCGAGGCAGATCAGGCCCCGACCCTCCTTGGCCATGAAGTTGATCGCCTCGGGCGTGATGAACTGGGCGGCGAGCGTCAGGTCGCCCTCGTTCTCGCGGTGCTCGTCGTCGCAGACGACGACCATCTTTCCCTGCCGGATGTCCTCGATCGCCTCCTCGATCGTCGAGAAGGGCGCCTTCACCGGGCTCACGTCCGTGTCACCCCTATCAGTTTCTCCACGTATTTCGCCAACACATCGACCTCCAGATTCACAATCGTTCCCGGCTGCGCGGTGTTCAGGTTGGTCCGCTCGAGCGTCTCTGGTATCAGAGAGACGGTAAAGGAATCGCTATCCACGTCCGCCACCGTTAACGACACCCCGTCGACGGTGATCGATCCCTTCTCGACCAGATACCGCAGGACATCGTCGGGAGCGTCGATCCGCACCCGGCGCGCGAACCCGTCGTCCGCAACGCTCGCGACCGTGCCGGTCGCGTCGACGTGACCCTGGACGATGTGGCCTCCAAGCCGGTCGGTCGCGCGCAGCGCCAGCTCGAGGTTGACGTGCGCGCCGGGACGGGCGTCGCGCAGCGATGAGCGCGCGAGCGTCTCGTTCATCACCTCGGCGCGGAAGCCGTGCGCGTCGGTCGCGATCGCGGTGAGGCAGACGCCGTTGACCGCGATCGAATCGCCTGCGCCGAGCTGGGCCGCGAGTTGCGTCGTGACCGTGAGGCGGACGCCGTCGGCGGAGCGCTCCGCAGACGTGACCGTGCCGAGATCCGCGACGAGCCCTGTGAACATCACCACTCCTTGACGCGCGCCGAGATGAGGACGTCCTCGCCGATTCGCTCGCAGTCGAGCGTCAGCGCACGGACTGCGTCGGAGATGAAATCGACGCCCTCGCCCTCGAGCGGGTCGCGCGCGGTGCGCCCGCCGAGGATCAGCGGCGCGAGGAACAGGCGGATCTCATCGACCTCGCCGACGTCGAGGAACGCCCCGGAGAGGTGCGGTCCGCCCTCGAGCAGGATCGACGTGATGCCGCTCGATCCGAGCTGGTCGAGCGCCGAGCGCACGCGCGCGGGCTCGTTCTCTCCGGTCGCGACGATGACGTCGGCGCCGTGGGCCTCGAGTGCGTCGGTGGCGGCGCGTGGCGCCGCCCGCGAGACGACGACCGTGAGCGGGATCTGGCGAGCCTGGCTGATCAGCTTGGACGCGATTGGCAGGCGCGCAAGCGAGTCGAACACGATCCGGCGTGGCTGGCGGACCGCGCCCTTGACGCGCGCGGTGAGCTGCGGGTCGTCGGCCAGCGCGGTGCCGATCCCGACGGCGACCGCGTCGCATTCCGCGCGCCAGTGGTGTGCGCGGTAGCGGCTGGCCTCGCTCGAGATCCACTTGGAGTCGCCGCCGCGAGTGGCGACCTTGCCGTCGAGCGACATCGCGGATTTGAACAGGACCCACGGGCGCCCGGTGCGCGCGTGCTTGCGGAACGGCTGGTTGAGCAGCCGCGCGCGCGCCGCGAGCTCGCCGTCGGCCATCACGACCTCGATCCCCTCGTCGCGCAGGATGCCGAGACCGCGGCCGGACGCATGCTCGGAGGGGTCGTCGGAGGCAACGACGACGCGCACGATCCCGGCATGCCGGATCGCGTCGGTGCACGGCGGCGTCCGACCGTGATGGCAGCACGGCTCGAGCGACACGTACATCGTCGCGCCGGTCAGGTCCTGGTCCTCGGCTGCCCGGATCGCCTCGACCTCCGCGTGCGGTCCCCCGAGCTCCCGGTGAAAGCCCTCGCTGACCGGCTCCTCGTCACGCGCAATCACGGCGCCGACGAGCGGATTGGGGCTCACGCGCCCACGCCCCTGTTCCGCCAGCTCGATCGCGCGTGCGAGCAACCGACGATCCGTATCGGTCTTGAGGGGCATGGGGTCCCCTCAAGGATAGTCGCGAATGCGGGCTACGCCGCCCCGCACTTCCCGCCCGACAGCCGGTACACGCTCAGCTCCGGTCCCGGGCGGCGGTACTGGCGGGGGTAGTAGTCGATCGCCCAGTCGAAGCTGAACGGGACCGGGTGAGTGCCCGGCGAGAACGGGCTCACGTGGTAGACGAGGCGCGCGCGATTCGCGAGCGCGGCGTAGTACGCGATTGCCGACGGCACGAGCTGGGGCTGAGCGAACGCCCGCCCGGCCTGCTCCGAGCCGATCACGATCCAGCAGTAACCGCTCCCGGCGTACTGGTCGAGCAGGGCCGGACGCAGCGTGCGCTCGTACTGATCGACGAGCACGTAGCGCCGCTGTCCGGGCGCGAGCGGGTTGCCGTTTGGGTCGAGGTCGGTCAGCCAGGTCGGGTAGCGGTACCAGCGATCACCGGTCGGCGTCCACGGCAGCGAGACACCGACATCGGTCGCCCAATTGTCCGACACGACCGGCTCGATCACGACCTTCGCCCCGGCCGGCACGTGGTTGACCATCCACGCCCGCACGAGGTTGCGCGTGTCGGGCCGCGAGAGGACGGCGTCGTCGTGCAGCACCGCGACCAGGCTCTGGGCAAGCAGCAGCACCGTCACGAGCGCGACGGCGGCCGGCGCCGGGATCCGGCGCGCGCGGATCAGCCAGCCGATCAGCTCGATCGCCCCGTAGGCGCCGAGGATCGCGACGATCGGGAAGATCGGCATCAGCCAGCGGCCGAAGTAGCGCTGCTGGTTGCCCATGAAGATGATGAACGTGATCGGCGCCGGGATCAGCACCATCGCGAGCGCCCACCGGCGCCGCGCGAGCAGCAACACGGCACCGCCGATCGCGGCAAGGACGGGACCCCACCCGAGCCCCCACGTGAACGTCCACAGGTAGTAGTCGATGCCGCTGCCGGGGCGGGTTCCGAGCTTCACCGGATCCTGACCGGCCGCCAGTGACGCCTGCGAGGACACGCCCGAGGTAAACGCGTGGAAGTCGAGCAGCGAGTATGGATTCGCGATCACGAACGCGATGAACGCCACGATCAGTCCGATCGCGAGCCGCCGCAGGGCGACCCAGAACGCGCCGCCGGCGCCGTCGCTGACGAACGCCGCGAGCAGGCACAGCAGCGCGATCCCGCCGGTGTACTTGGTGGCGGCGGCCAGGCCGAGCCCGATGCCCGCGATCACGTAGTCGCGCAGTCGGCCGCGGCGCAGCACGCAGGCGGTGCCATACAGCGACAGCGCCACCGGCGCCAGCGTCGGGACATCGTTGAGCGCGAGGTGGCTGTAGAAGATCGGCAGGAACGCAAACCCGAAGATCGCGGCCGCCGCGAGCCCGACGTTCTTGTTGAAGAACCGCGCTCCGGCGAGGTAGGTCAGCCAGACCGACGCGGTCCCCAGCACGGCCGCGACGACGCGCGCGACGACGTACACGTCGGTCGGGTTGGAGGCGTACGCGCGCGACACCGCGTCCCCGCTGCCGAACCACAACTCGAACACGATGTGCAGCAGATACGAGTACGCCGGCGGGTTGAGGAAGTAGTGCGGGTTGAGGTCCTGGGAGAAGAACGCGACCGCACGCGGGACGAAGTGGGTCGCCTCGTCGACGTTGTAGCTGTAGGGCAATCCCTGCTTGATCCCCCACAGGCGCAGAAGCAGCGTCGCGATCAGGATGAAGCAGAGCACAACGGCATGCGGGTTGCGAATCCGCAGCTGGCTGAGCGCGTGGGCGCGGTGGCGCGCGCGCCCCGGTGGTGCCGTCCGGGCCGTCAGTGGCTGGCTGGGCACCCGCCTCGTATCGATTGCCATGTCCATGTCTCGTGCCGAGTATCCCGCTACCGTGTTATCGACAGCGCCTTCCGCACGGTCGCTTCAGCGCACCCAGCAGCCATCGCACCGGCGGGAGCCGAGTACGCGGTCATGAAACTCATCATCCAGATTCCATGTTTCAACGAAGAGCAGCAGCTGCCGCTGACGCTGAGCCAGCTCCCACGCCACGTCGACGGGTTCGATGCGGTGGACTGGCTCGTGATCGACGACGGTTCGAGCGACCGGACGATAGAGGTGGCGCGGGCGCACGGTGTCGATCACGTCGTCCGCCTGACCAATAACAAGGGTCTGGCGGCCGCCTTCCAGGCGGGTATCGACGCCGGCTTGAAGCTGGGCGCGGACGTGATCGTCAATACCGACGCGGACAACCAGTACGAGGGCGAGGACATTCCGAAGCTCGTCGCACCGATTCTGCGGGGCGAGGCGGACATGGTCGTCGGCGACCGCCAGGTCACCACGATCGAGCATTTCTCCGCGCCCAAGAAGCTGCTCCAGCGCCTGGGCTCGTGGGTCGTGCGCCAGGCATCCTCGACGCGGGTGCCCGACACAACCTCCGGCTTCCGCGCGTACAACCGCGAGGCAGCGCTGCAGATGCAGGTCGTGTCGAAGTTCACATACACGCTCGAGACGATCATCCAGGCCGGCAAGCTACTCGTTGCGGTCGACCATGTGCCGATCCGCACGAATCCCAAGACGCGGGAGTCACGGCTGTTCCCGTCCACGGCGTCGTACGTGCGCCGCAACGCACTGTCGATCTTCCGCATCTACTCGCAGTACGAGCCGCTCAAGGTGTTCTGGGGCGCGGCGATCGTGCTCGGCGTTCCCGCGCTCGCGCTGTTCATCCGCTTCGTCGTCGCGTTCATCGGCAACGGCGGCCGGGCCGGCCACGTCCAGTCGCTGATCTTCGGCGCCGTCCTGTTCTTCGGCGCGATGCTGCTCGGCGCGCTCGGCGTGATCGGGGACCTGCTGTCCTCGCAGCGGACGCTCTCGCAACGCACGCTCGAGCGGATCCGGAGGATCGAGTTGCAGCTCGGCGTCGAGCCCTCGCACTACGAGCCCGGCGGCAACCCCGATCGCGAGGCACTCGAGGTATGACGGGAGCGACCGAGGCCGTACCGACCGGCAACACGTTCGACAAGTACGGCTCGACGAATCCGGTCGTCCGCCGCCTGATGGCGGGCTTCGAGCGGACCCTCGACGAGCTGTTCGGCACGGCCGAACCACACACCGTTCTCGACGTCGGCTGCGGTGAGGGGGTTCTGACCGAGCGGTGGGCGACGCGGCTCGGGACCGGACAAGTAGTCGGCATCGACCTCGACGACCCCAAGCTCCAGGCCGAGTGGGCCGCGCGCCGACGGCCGAATCTCGAGTTCCGCACGTTCGAGCCCGGCGCGCTGCCGTTCGGCTCCGGCGAGTTCGACCTCGTCGCCGCGATCGAGGTGCTCGAGCACGTGCCCGACCCCGAGGCCACCGTGTCGGAGATGGCACGGGTCGCCCGCTCACATCTGCTCGTGTCCGTTCCCCGCGAGCCGCTGTGGCGAATGCTGAACATGGCGCGCGGCGCCTATCTGCGGGACCTCGGAAACACGCCCGGGCATGTCAACCACTTCACCAAGCGCGCGTTCGTGCGACTGCTCGGGCGCCACGGCGAGGTGATCGACGTGCGCTCCCCGTTCCCGTGGACGATGCTGCTGGTGCGGGTGGCGTAGTGTCCCCCGCGCCAGGTGGTCCCGGCGGCGTGCCGGAAGTCGCGGCACAGCGTCCTGGCGGGCCGCAGCCGGCCGGGGCCGGCAGCAACGGGGGTCCGCCCCCTGCCGACAGCGCCAAGTCGTACGCGTCGGGCGCCCGCGTCCTGTCGATCGGAATCGCATCGACCGGGATCTTCACGTTCGCCTATCTCGCGACCGCGAGCCACGTGCTTACGCCCGGTGCCTATGGCCGCGTGTCCCTGTGCTGGGCGGTGATGTTCGTGATCCTGTCGGTGATCTACCGGCCGGTCGAGCAGCTGCTCTCACGGACGATCGCCGACCGTCGCGCCCGCGGGCTGCACGGCCATCCGCTGCGCGTGCCGGCGCTGATCCAGCTCGGATTCGCGGTGTTGTTCCTGGCCACGGCGCTGGCACTGCGCCCTCAGATCGAGCACAACCTGTTCGACGGCTCCAGCGCGCTCTACTGGATCCTCGTGATCGGCGTGCTCGCGTACGCGGCGAGCTACTTCGCCCGCGGCTGGCTCGCTGGCCACGAGCGGTTCGCGCTGTACGGCGGGCTCGTGTTCCTGGAGTCGACGTCGCGGTTCCTGTTCGCGCTCGCGGTCGCGGTCGGGATCGCCTCGGGGCAGGCGGCGGTTGCGCTCGGCATGGCGGTTGCGCCGTTCGTGTCGCTGGCGGTGATCCCGTTCGCGTTCTCGCGGGTGCGGCTGCCCGGATCCGCGCGCCTGTCCGGCCTCCCCGCCGCCGACGCGGCCCGCGAGGGCCCTGCCCACGCGGCCGTCGAGGAGGCGGCCGAGGACCTCTCGATGAAGGTCGGGACCGGGTTCGCGGTCGCGGTCGTCGGGATCATGCTCGCGGAGCAGACCCTGATGAACGCCGCTGTGCTGATCGTCAACCACACCTCGGGGCGCGCACTCGCCGGCTTCGTCTTCAACGTGCTGCTGATCGTGCGGGCCCCCTTGCAGCTGTTCCAGGCGATCCAGACGTCGATCCTGCCGCACCTCGCCGGCCTCGAGGCGCGCGAGTCAAGCGATGAGTTCCACCGCGCGATCCGCCTCACGGTCTTCGCGATCGCCGGGTTCGCGGGGGCGGTCGCGCTCGGCCTGCTGCTGATCGGACCGTTTGTGATGACCACCCTGCTCGGCAACAAGGGCTTCCACTACGGACGGATCGGGCTGGCGGTCGTGGCGATCGGGATGGGCCTGCACCTCGTCTCCGGGACGCTCAACCAGGCCGCGCTCGCCCGGGGGCGTGCGAAGCTCGCCTCGATCGCGTGGCTGTTCGCGGCGGCCCTGTTCGTCGCGTTTGTGGCCTCGCCGGCGATCAGCTCCGAGGTCACCCGGGTCGAGGTCGGCTACTTCGTCGCCGCGCTCGTGTTGTGCGGGCTGCTACGGGCGGTGTACCGCCGCGGGCCCGCCGGGACGACAACAGCGCAGCAGGCGACCGCGGCCGCCGGCGGCATCGGCTGATCGCCAGGGCGGGCAGCGAGGGCACGACGTGCAAAAGCCGCCGGCGGCATCGGCTGATCGCCAGGGCGGGCAGCGCGGGCACAACGTGCAAAAGTCGCCGGCCCGCTCAGACGTATGCCCCATAAGCACCGCCACGGTGCTTATGTGCACAAACGTCGTGCGCGGCGCCGACTTTTTCACGTTGTGCAGGCGGTTCGACCCGCCCGACCCGCCCGACCCCGGATCTCGTCCGAAGGTTCGGCGCCGACGCTAGCGAGGCGCCGATGCTAGGGCACTAGGCGCCGATGCTCTGGCACGCCGCCTCCTTCTTGGCGGCGGCCTCGAGATCGGCGCTCTTGAGGTTGTTCAGGCTCGAGCCGATGTTGCTCATCGACGAGGTGATCTTCGAGCCGAGCTGCTGAGCCGCGGTCTTGAACGCATCCGGACTGCTCGTCGGCAGCGACGCGGCGGACGTGTTGGCGGTCTGGAGCGCCGTCTTCAGCGTGGTGAAGGCCTGCACGATCGCGGTCTCGATCTGCTTGCCGTTGTTGACGTTCGGAGTACCGGCCGCCTTGAGCTTGGTGATCGCCTGATCGGTGTCGTTGACGACGGCGGTCAGGAAGTCCTGAAGGGCCTTCTTGCCCTCGGCCGCGCTGGCCCCGCTGCCGAGGTTCGAGATCGCCTGGCTGCGGGCCTGGACGTCCTTCTCGAACGGACCCACGGCCTGGCAGATCGACTTGACGTAGTCGGCGGCGCTGACGCCGGACGAGCTCGATCCGCCGCACGACGCGAGCGCGACCGAGAGTGCGAGCGCCGCAAGCAGCGCCAGTACCTTCCTTCCCAGCATCGCGCTGACCCTACAGGAAAGCGCGGCGCGATGCGCCCGGCCTCAGTGGGTCGCGCCGGCCGCGGCGGCGATTTCGGCGTACGCGGCGGCCGGGTCCTTGGACCCGAATACGGCGGACCCGGTGACGAGCAGGTTCGCCCCCGCCTGCGCGACCGCCGGCGCGGTGCCCTTGTGCACGCCGCCGTCGACCTCGAGCGCGACGTGGGCCGGGAGCGCGGCCCGCATCCGCTCGAGCTTTCCGATCGAGGCCGGAATCAGCTCCTGGGCGCCCCAGCCGGGGTTGACGCTCATGCACAGCGCCAGGTCGAGCGAGTCGTCGGCCACCTCGGCGAGACTGTCGGCCGGCGTTGCCGGGCACAGGGCCGCCCCGGCCGTGCACCCCGCCGCGCGGATCGCAGCGAGCGCGTAGTGCACGTGCGGGGTCGCTTCGACGTGGATCGTGATGCTGTCCGCCCCGGCGCGGACAAGCTCGTCGATCTGGCGCTCGGGACGCTCGATCATCAGATGAACGTCGATGATCCCGCCGGCGGCGTGCACCGCGTCGGCAATCGCGCTCACGGCGATCGCGCCGAACGTGATCGGCGGCACGAAGTGGCCGTCCATCACGTCGACGTGGATCACGCGCGCTCCGGCCGCGAGCACGTCGGCCACCTGTTCTCGCAGGCGGCCGAAATCGGCGGACAGGATCGACGGCGCCACGCGCCGTTCGCGCAGCAGCTCCCGATTCGCCGCTGCCGGCTCCCGCTTCGCCGCTGCCACCTACACCGCCCTGAGCATGCTGCCCTTGCAGTGATTGCACGCCACGATCGCGGTGCTCGACATCCGCACGATCGTGGAATGCTCGCCGCAGTTCGGACACACCGACACGAGTTCGAAGCGCTGTAGGCAGTTGACGCAGCGATAGCGGCCAGGCACCGCCGTCGGGCGCAGCCAAGGCTCGCCACAGGCGGGACATTCAGGACCGAGCTTGATCGCAGGTTCGCTCACGGTCCCTGTGAAGGGTATCGGGGATGCACGCCTTAACTCGCGCGTCGCACGCGAGCGATGAAGAAGCCGTCCGTGCCGTCGAGGTGCGGGAGCAGCTGCCGGGGCGGGCCGAGCGCCTCGAAATCGTCATGTCGCGCGAGGAATGCGTCGATCACATCCTCGCTCTCGGCGCGGGAGATCGTGCACACGGAGTACACGAGCAGTCCGCCGGGCGCCGTATTCGCGGCGGCCGCTTCGATGATCGCGAGCTGGAGCGCGGCGAGCTCCAGGATCGCGTCTGGGCCGGCGCGCCAGCGCAGGTCGGGGCGCGACTGCAACGTCCCCAGCCCGCTGCAGGGGGGATCGACGAGCACCCGATCGAACGGTTGCTCGCCCACGAAGGCGGCGGCGTCCCCGTGCACGACCCGGACGCAGCGCGCCCGCATCCGGGCGGCGGTCCGCTCGAGCGCACGCGCTCGGCCGGCGTTGCGCTCGACCGCCACGAGCGTCCCCTCGTCACGCATCAGCGCGGCGAGATGGGTCGTCTTGGCGCCGGGTGCGGCGCAGAGGTCGAGCACGTGCTCGCCCGGCTGCGGCGCCAGCGCACGGGCGACGAGCATCGACCCGCGCGATTGCGGCATGATCGCGCCGGCCGCGAACAGTTCCGAGCCATGGGCGTCAAACGGCCCACCGAGGATCAGGCCCTCCGCCAGCTCCGGCGCCGGGGCAGCGGGCACCGGCAGTGCGGCGATCACCTCCTCGCGCGTCGCGACGAGCTCGTTGACCCTGATCGCGGACTCCGCGGGCTCGTTGATGCGTGCGAGCAGCGCCCGTGCCTGGGCGGCGCCGAGCTCCGCCCACCAGCGCTCCGCCAGCCAGTGCGGGACCGAGTGTGCGATCGCGGCGCCCGCGGGCGTCTCGTCGTCGAGCCGCTCGAGCAGCCCGGGACCGTCACGCGCCGCCCGACGGAGGATCGCGTTGAGATACGACGTTGCGCTCCGATGCGATCGCTTGACGAGCTCGACGCTCTCGTTGACCGCCGCATGTTCGGGGATCCCCGCGAGGAACAGCAGCTGGAACAGACCGAGCCGGAGCGCCGCGAGCACGGGCGGATCGAGCCGCCCCGGCGGGCGCGTGCCCAGTTCGGACGCGACGTAGTCGAGCGTCGCGCGCCGCTGGATCGTCCCGTATACAAGGGCGGTGGCCAGTGCTCGCTCGCGCGGCCCGAGCGCGCTCGCCTCGGCATGCAGCGCTCGATCGGCGTATGCGCCCTGCTCGAACACGCGCCTGATGACCGCGAACGCGCAGGCACGGGCCGGCGTGACCGCCGCGGCGCGCCCCCTCGCCTTACCGGCGGTGCCCACGAAGGAAGTCCTCGCCGCTCATCGACCGCCGCCCCTGGGGCTGGACGGTGATCAGCTCGAGCGCCCCCTCGGAGCAGCCCAGCACCGGTCGCGGCCCGTCCCAGGAGATCGTGCCCGGCGGCGGGCCGCTGTGCGGATGCGCCCGGGCCTCCCGGACCCCGAGCCAGGTCTCGTCGGGCAGCTTGACGTGCGCGCCGATGTGCGGTGTCAGCGCCCGGACCGCGCGCTCGAGCTCGTCCGCCGGCCTGGCCGGGTCGAGCTCGCGATCTGCCGGTCCGATCTTCTCGGCGTAGGTCGCCAGCGCGTCGTTCTGAGGCGTACATGCTGGCGTGGTGTCGAGCACGCGCAGCAGCAGTTCGCCGCCGAGGCCCTCCAGCCGCGCCGCGAGGCTTCCGTACGTGTCGAACGCGCCGATCGGCTCGGCCGTCTGCGCGCAGACCGGCCCGCTGTCGAGCCCGGCCGTCAGGCGCATGATCGACACCCCGGTACTGGCGTCACCCGCCATGATCGCCCGCTCGATCGGCGCGGCGCCGCGCCAGCGCGGGAGCAGCGAGGGATGCACGTTGAGGATCAGGTGATCGGAGATCAGCGGCTCCTTGATGAGCGCGCCGAACGCGCAGACGCAGATCGCCTCGGGCGCGGCCTCAGCGATCCGGGCGCGCGCCTGCTCGTCGTTGACCGAAGCCGGCTGATAGGCCTCGAAGCCGAGGTCCCGCGCCGCCTCCGCGACCGGCGGTGCGGCCAGCTTGCGCCCCCGGCCGCGCGGCCGGTCAGGGCGCGTGATGACGAGCGCGGGGCGGTGGCGCGAGTCGACGAGCCGGCGCAGGATTCCGGCGGCGAAATCGCTCGTCCCGAGGAACACGGTGCGCACGCTCAGCCTCCGGTCGCACGCCGAGGTCACGCAGCCTGCTGCGCCTCACGGAGGGCGCGCATCGCCTCCTTGCGCTGCTCACGACTGGTCCGGTCGAGGATCAACACGCCGTCGAGGTGGTCGATCTCGTGCTGGATCACGCGCGCCTCGAGCCCCGAGGCCTCGACGACGACCTCCTCGCCGTGCTCGTTCAGCGCCCGCACGCGCACGTGGACCGGGCGCTCCACGTCGACGAGCACCGCCGGCAGGCTCAGGCACCCTTCCTCGGCGATCTCCTCGTCGTTGCCGCGCCACTCGATCTCCGGGTTGATCAGCGCCGAGACGGGTGCCTGCTGCTGCACGCGGTAG
The DNA here is from genome assembly GCA_035524415.1 of Solirubrobacteraceae bacterium. Lineage (GTDB taxonomy): Bacteria > Actinomycetota > Thermoleophilia > Solirubrobacterales > Solirubrobacteraceae > Palsa-465. The sequence goes on from DATKOY010000184.1 coordinate 83,315, forward strand.
ACGAGCACGCGATGCAGCGTGCCCAATTGCGTGGCCGCCAAGCCGACGCCGAGCGCGTCGATCATCAGCTCGCCCATGCGCTCGATCTCCGTTCGCAACGCGTCGTCGATCCGCTCGACCCGCCTCGCCTTGGTTCGCAGGACGGGGTCACCGAACTTGCGCACGTGCGCGAGCGCCGCAGCGCGCCGCGCGGCGACCGCGGGGTCAAGCTCGGGGTCCTCGCCGTCGACGTCCTCGACCCGCTCGTCGAGTTCGGCGCGCTCTGTCAGTTCGTCAGCCACGCTGTCAGTCTAGTGTCGCGCGCTCGCGGTCACCTGCGCTATACGCTCTCGCGATGTCCGATGCAGGTGCATCCCAGCGGCCCGCCGCAACTGCCGGCGCCGGCAAGCTGATCCTGCTGCCCGGCCGCGACATCTTCGCCAAACAGGGGGGAAGCGAGAGCTACGTCACCGCGCACGCCAAGGCGGCGATCATGGCGGGGTTCGAGCCGCACCTCTTCACGGTGGCCCGCCACCCGGCGGTGCTCGAAACTGATTTCGGGGTGATCCACCGGATCGGCTCGCCGATCCCCGCGCGGATGATGGGCGCCCGGCTGTACCGTCAGAGCCTCGTCGCGGCCATGACGCAGTTCCTCGGCGGCGAGCCCGGGGCGCATGTCCTGCATGGGTTCGGTGGCTGGGCCGACGCGGCCGTCGCCGGTGCACGCCGCCTGCGCCGCCGCGGAATCACGGCCGTCCCGGTCGTCACGGTGTGGTCGACGGTCGAGCACGAGGCATGGGGCAAGGTCAGGGATCCGATGGTTCGCACCAGTCTCCGTCCGCTCGCCCGCTATCTGCTCGAGTACGCATGGGTCCGCTGTGTCGCCGCGCCGTGTGAGCACCGCACCTATCGCGCGTCCGCCGCCGTGATCATCAACTACGACAGCGTGCGTGCCCTGCTCGAGCAGGCCGTGGGCCCCGGACTTCCGATCACCCGGCTCCCCTACGCTGCCCCGCTCGCCTTCGCGGATCCGCTCCCAACCCCGCCGCTTCCCGAGCCGCTGGTCTCATTCGGCGATCCCGACGCGGCTTTGATCGTGTCGACGAGCCGTCACGACGGGCGCAAGGGATTGGATGTGCTGATCCGCGCGCTCGCGCGGCTGCGCGATGCCGGCCGGCCGTTCCGGGCATGCCTCGTGGGGACCGGGGTGATGCTCGAGCCGCACCGTCGGCTGGTCCGCTCACTGGGGTTGGAGCAGCACGTGCTGCTCCCCGGGCTGGTCCCGGCCGTCCTTCCCTACCTGGCGCACGCCGACGTCTACACGCTGCCTTCGATCGAAGAGGGCAGCGGGGCGGTGTCCGTGCTCGAGGCGCTGCAGTGCGGCGCCACGATCGTCGCGAGCGCGGTCGACGGGATCCCCGAGGATCTGACCGACGGCGATGACGCGCTGCTCGTGCCCCCGGGGCAGGCGGAGCCGCTCGCCCGCGCGCTCGAGCTGCTGCTCGCATCCCCGGAGCGACGGGCCCGGCTCGGCGCCCGCGCCCGCGCCACGTTCGAGCGCCGGTTCACCGCGCAGCAGGCGGCGAGGGCGATCGCAGAGCTCTACGCCGGACTCGGCATCATCGCCCCGACAGGCTCGCGGCTCGCGCGCACGGCGTCGACGACGTAGGCGATGTCATCGTCGCTCAGGCCCGGGCCCGACGGCAGGTACAGGCCGCGGCGACCGAGGTCCTCGGCGACCGGATAGCGCTGGGTCGCGAACCGGTCGTGGTAGACCGGCT
>DATKOY010000185.1:0-14153 GCA_035524415.1 Solirubrobacteraceae bacterium
CATACGGGGAACCTTGCCGCGCGAACAAATGCAGGCAGCCGGGTCATCGGCAGAAGGCACGGAATCCTTAGTGGGGTTTTGGGTTGCGATGGTCAGGCTGTTGTCGGCTGGCGCCGAGTAGGGGCCTTAGGCCGGGCCGAAGGCCCCTACTCGGCGCGAGCCGACAACGGCACGAAACGCACACCGGCCAACACTGGCGAGCCGGTCGCCTGGGTGTTCTAGCCCGGGCGCCGGCGGCCGCGCGCCTGAGCGTCCAGCCGGTATGCCCACGCGAGCGTCTCGGCGACCGCGACCCACATGGCCTCGGGCACGTCGGCGTCGAGCTCGAGCCGCGCGAGCGCCTCGGCGAGCGCGGGATCCGAGCGGATCGGAACGCCCGCCTCTTTGGCGGCCGCGACGATCCGCTCGGCGACCAGGCCTGCGCCCGTCGCGGTGACCTTCGGCGCGGGTGCTCCCGGCTCGTAGCGCAGCGCGACGGCCCGTCGCGGCGGCTGTGGGGGCGGCTCAGGCATAGACGTTGAACGGCTCGCGTCGCGGGATCAGCTTGACGCCGACCGTGCGCTCGACGTTGTCCTCGAGCGCCTGGCGGAGCGTCACCGCGTCGGCCTGCGCGCGGCGCAGTGGCTCACCGTCGTCGACTGTCACCGCGACGCGCAGCGAGGCCGGATCGAGATCGAACCGCAGGTCGATCGCGCCGAGTGCCGAGGTCTCGTAGCGCAGGGTCAGGACCTGGCGAGCGCTGCGCGCGCTCGCGGAACCACCGGCATGCTCCTCGCCGTCGAGGATGCGGAGCCTGCCTCCACCCGGCAGCGGGATCGACGGCGGCGCCGCCGGCGGGGGAAGCTGATCGGACAAGCTGAGCACGACGCGCTCCGCGCTGACGCTGCGGACGACCAGCCGCACGTCCTGACCGGCACGCACGTGCTTGGGCAGCTCCGCCTCGAGCACTGCGCCGGCGATGCTGATCGCGCCCCGCCCCGAACCGTCCGCGCGCATCACGTGAGCCATCAGGCCGCGACCGGGCGTGATCTTCATCTCGGTGCCGAGCACCGAGCGCAACAGCATCAGATCGACGGCGAGCGGCTCCACTATCCGTTTAGTCCTCTCTTCAAGAATCATGCACCACCGCCGACCACCCAGGGCGATGGATGTCGGCCTCTACATCGCAGCGCAGGGGATGCTCGCGGAGCAGGTCCGCCAGGATCAGCTCGCGAACGACCTCGCGAACAGCTCCACCCCGGGCTACAAGCCCGACCGCTCGACCCAGCGCAGCTTCGGCGATCTGCTGCTCTCCAACCAGTCGACAGGCCAGATGATCGGGCCGCTGTCGACCGGCGTGACGATCAACCAGATCGTCACTGACACGACCCCGGTGGGCCTGCACCAGACCGGCCAGCCACTCGACTTTGCGATCGCCGGCGACGGTTACTTCGCCGTGCGCACGCCGGCCGGAGTGCGCTACACCCGCGACGGCCAGTTCAGCTCCAATGCGCAGGGACTGCTCGTCGACGCGCAGGGTAACCCCGTCCTCAGCCAATCCGGCGCGACGATCACGGTCGGCGCCAAGGGCACCGTGCCCGCCTCGGCGCTCGGCGTCTACAACGTCACCGGCGTCACGAAGCAGGGCTACAACTACTTCACCGGAACCGCCGCCGGCAAGGCAACCGGCACGGTCAAACAGGGCGAGCTCGAGCAGTCGGGCGTCGACCCGATCCAGACGATGGTCGACATGATGGGCTCTCTGCGAGCCTATGAGGCCGGCCAGAAGACAATCCAGACGATCGACGAGACGCTGCAGAAGGCGTCCACCGAGGTCGGCACGCTTGGAGGGAGCGCCTGATGCTCGAAGGTTTGTACATGGCCGCGACGGGGATGGAAGCTCAGCAGGAGCAGCTCAACGCACTCGCCAACGACATGGCGAACATGTCGACGCCCGGATATCAGGCAACGCGCGTCGGGTTTCACGATCTGCTCTACACCACGGGCGGGAAGGCGACCGGGAGCACCGTCGCCACCGGCGCCGGTGCCGCGGCGCAGATCATCGGCCGCAGCCAGCTACAGGGGTCGATCCAGCGAACCGATCAGCCGCTCGACGTCGCGATCGTCGGCGAGGGCTACATCCAGGTCCGCCGCCCCGACGGCTCGATCGGCCTGACCCGCAACGGCGTGCTGCAAACCGACGCACAGGGCCACCTGACGACGAACGTCGGGATGTTGCTCGAGCCGCCGATCACGCTGCCGAAGGGCGTCCGACCCGACCAGGTGACGATCGGGCCGGACGGCACGGTCGCGACCGGCACGCACAAGCTGGGCAAGATCAGCCTCGTCACCGTCCCCGCTCCAGACCAGCTCCTGGCCGACGGCGACGGCGTGTTCAGCGCGACGGCCGCCAGTGGGGCGATCCGGCCGGCGACGGGGGTGACGCTGCAGCAGGGTGCGGTCGAGGCCTCGAATGTCGATGTGGCCGACACGATGGTCGGGATGATCGATGCCCAGACGGGCTACTCGATGTCGAGCAAAGCGGTCAACTTCGAGGATCAGATGCTGTCAATCGCCAACCAGATCAAGCGATGAGCTTCTTCGACACATCCGCGATTGCACCGATCGATCAGGCGCAGCTGCCCGCGAGCGTGCGCAACGGCGACCAGACCGCGAAGAACGCGTACCAGGCCGGCCTGGCGTTCGAGCAGATCCTCGTCAACGAGCTGACGACCGAACTCGCGGCGACATCCTCGAGCTCCGACGGCAGCGACGGAAGCGACGGGTCCGACAGTGCCAGCGGTCTGCTGGGAACGTCCGATCCCGCCAGCAGCATGTACTCGCAGCTGCTGCCGACCGCGCTCACATCGGCGGTCATGGGGTCAGGCGGAACCGGCATGGCGCTGCAGCTCGCGAGCGCGATCGCCCCGGCGCTGACCGCGAACGCCGCGAACGCCGCGAACGCCGCGAACGCCGCGAGCGCCCAGGTGCCGGTGTCCGGCGGGGCCGCCGTCAGCCCGGTGTCCGGCGGGGCTTCCGTCAGCGCAAGCGCGCCGACCTCGAGCGCCGCGACGACCGCGACCGGCGGCGTCGCGCCGTCACCCACGTCGAGCACCGCACCCACCACCTCTGCGTCAACAGGCTCCGCCGACAGCGCCGAGGGTGCCGAGGCTGAGGACGGGGCATGAGCACGCTGATCTCGACCGAGGACTCGCTGCTCGCGCGGGACGTCGTCGCTCATCTCGACGCGCAGCTCACCGCCGCGCGCCGGCTCCTGCAGATCGTGCTGGGGCAAGGCGCCGCAATCCGCGAGCGCGACGTGCACACGGTCGTCCAGTTCACGGGGCTGCTGCAGGCGGAGCTTCAGCATCGCCAGCTGCTCGAAGCCGAGCGCGCCCGGCTGCTCGAGCGCGCCGGCGCCCGCCTCGGCGTCGCGCCCGGCGCGGTGACGCTCACGCTGCTCGAGGGCCTGATGATGCCCGAGACCGCGCAGATCACCTCCGAGCGCAGCTCCGAGCTGCGCGGCCTGCTCGAGGAAGTCCAGCGCGAGCACACCGTCAATCGCGCGCTGATGAACCAGGAGCTCGCGTTCCTCGACCATCTGCTCCGGCTCGCGGACGATGCTCCCGCGACCGGCTACGACGTGATCGGCGAGCGGCCAACCGCGATGCCCACGCTGGGCGCCACCCGCCGCGTGTTCGATCTGGAGGCATGAGCGCGGATGTCCGGGATCTCCTCGTTCATGGGACTGCAGACGGCGCTGCGGGGCCTGCTTGCCTCGCAGGAGGCGATCGACACGACCGGCCATAACATCGCCAACGCGAACACCCCGGGCTACTCCCGCCAGCAGGCCAACCTGACCGAGAGCTACGCGCTGACGATCCCCGCCTATTCGAACGTCACCGGCGGCGGCGTCCAGCTCGGGACCGGCGTCGACGTCACGACGATCAACCGGATTCGCAATACCTTCCTCGACATCCAGTACCGCGCGCAGAACACGACGTCGAACTACGCGTCGACCCAGGCGAACATCCTCGACCAGGTCCAGACCGGGCTCGCCGAGCCATCCGACCACGGCCTCCAGAGCCAGCTGTCGGCGTTCTGGAGCGCGTGGAGCGACCTCGCGAACGCCCCCACCAGCGTCGCCGCGAAGCAGACCGTGATCGACGCTGCCAACTCGCTCGTGCAGACGTTCAACTCGATCGACCAGCAGCTCTCGACGATCCAGACGCAGACCGCGACGCAGTACGCGACGCTCACGGGTGCCGGCGGCCAGCTCCAGAACGACGCGAACCAGATCGCGGCGCTCAACGGCTCGATCAGTCAGGCGCTCGCGGCCGGACAGCAGCCCAACGACCTGATGGACAAGCGCGATGCGCTGATCGACGACCTGTCCTCGCTCGGGAGCGTGTCGGTCGTCGACCCGGGGAACGGCCTGCTCCAGATCACCTTCGGCGGCGGCTCGACGCCGCTGGTCAGCGGCACGACCGTCAACTGGCCGCCGAGCATCGGCACCTCGCCTGGCGGCGAGCTCGGAGCGCTCACGAACCTCTCGGGCGCCACCGGCCAGATCGCCAGCTACCGCTCGACGCTCGACAACATCGCCAACCAACTCGTCACCTCGGTCAACGCGATCCACGCCGCGACGCCGTTCTTCAGCGGCACGACCGCGGGCACGATCGCGGTCGCCGCGACGACGGCGACGATCCAGACGACCACGACCGGCAACCCCGGCGCCAACGATGTCGCCCAGGCGATCGCGGGGCTCGCCGGCGGCGCCATCGACCAGGCCTACTCGGCGTTCATCTCGGGCGTCGGCAGCGACGTGCAGTCGACGCAGAGCACGCAGACGACCTCGCAAGCGGTGCTCGACTCGATCGACAACCAGCGCAAAAGCGTCTCGGGCGTCTCACTCGACGAGGAGATGACCAACCTCGTCTCCTTCCAGCGCGCCTACCAGGCGTCGGCCCGGATGATGACGACGATCGACAGCATGCTCGACACGCTGATCAACCACACCGGAACAGTGGGTCTGTAGCCATGGAACGGATCACCACACTGATGACGCAGCAGCGGACGCTCGACGACCTGTCGGCCGCGTTCAACCGACTCAGTACCGCTCAGGAGCAACTGTCCTCGGGCAAGCGGATCAACAAGCCCTCGGACGATCCGTACGGGGCCGGGCAGGCCGTGCTGCTCAACGGCGACCTGGCCGGACTCACCTCCTACCTGCGTAACGTCAACGACGGCACCGCCTGGGGCCAGGCGAGCGACAGCGCCATGATGGACATCGGCAACATGGTCCAGCGTGTCCGGGAACTGCTCGTGAAGGCCGGCAATGACTCGAACGACCCGACCTCGCGGGCCGACATCGCCGCCGAGATCGACCAGCTCACCGACGCGATCAAACAGGAGGCGGACACGAAGTACGGCGACCAGTACATCTTCGCTGGGACCGCCAACGCGACCGCTCCGTATCAGACCGGCGCCGTCGACACCTACGGCGGGAACGGGGCCGCGATCACGCGGCAGATCGGCCCCGGCGCGAGCGTTCAGATCAACACGGACATCTCACAGTTGCTCGGCAGTGGCCAGGCAGCCGCCGACGGCAAGCTGCTCAACACGCTTCGCGACATCTCCCAGCATCTTCAGGGGGGCACGGCCGCGGACGCAAACGCGCTGCGCACGACCGATCTCCAGGACCTCGATGCGAACCTCGACACGCTGACCACGCTGCAGGCCGGAATCGGGTCCACGCTCAATCGGCTCGAGCTCGCATCGACCCGGATTCAGGACCTCCAGACGAGCCAGACGAAGCTGCTCTCGCAGACGCAGGACGCCGATTTTGCGAAGACCGCGACTGACTTTTCGACGGCCCAGAACGCATATAACGCCGCGTTGCGTGCCAGTGCGAATATCGTGCAGTCCTCGCTGCTTGATTTCCTGCATTAGTCGAAGGTTCGAATCAGGAGTTCGGTTGTCGTCGTCGCTCGAGATCGAGAGTTCTCGCTTTGGCCGTGTGCGGATCGACCCCGATACGGTGGTCGAGTTTCCGGACGGCCTGATCGGGCTCGGCGGCTCGCGCTACGCGCTGCTCGCCGCCGACGTCAACAGTCCGTTCCTCTGGCTACAGTCGCTCGACGATCCCGAGCTCGCCCTGCCCGTGACCGACCCTCACCAGTTCTTTCCGTCGTTTGCCGTGCAGCTCGACGATCAGGAGGCCGAGCGCCTCGGCCTCGACGACATGACCGCCGTGGCCGTGTACGTGACCGTCCGCGCGGCGAAGGCACTCGAGGACTTCACCGCGAACCTGAAGGCACCGATTCTCGTCTGGTCCGGCCGCGGGCACCAGGTGATCAACCAGTCCCCGGGGTGCGTGCTGCGCGCTCCGCTGTTCGAATCGCTCTCCTGCACCGAGCCCGCCGCCGACATCGCATGACCGCATGCTGAGGATCACCCGGCGCGCGGGCGAGCGGATCATTCTCGGCGAGAACATGATCATCGAGGTGATGGAGATCCGCGGGCAGACCGTCAGGCTCGGGATCGACGCGCCGCGGTCGGTACCGGTGTATCGCGAGGAGATCTGGCTCGAGGTCAAGCGCGAGAACGAGGCGGCTGCGCGGGCGGCCGGCGCGACCCTGCCGGACGTCTCGGACCGGATGAAGAAGTCGTAGCGGTCATCTCCATCCCAGGACGAGAACTTTGGCGATGGCCTTCGGACAGTACGAGGCGAATCGCCAAAGTTCGGCCGGGACGCGCACAACGCGGCGACGCTGATGCTGACCGAGAGGCGCCTGCGGACGCACGAACGCCCGCGCCACCAGCCGCTATGATCCAGCTGGCAAATCCGATCTCTCCGCTAGGACTTCTGCCGTGCCCCAGGTCATCGACGTCTGCCCTCTCTCCGAGCTACAGCCCGGTGAGATGCGCTTGGTCGAATGGGACGATCTCGAGATCGGGGTGTTCAACTGCGGCGGCACTGTCTACGCGATCGAGGATCGGTGCTCGCACGACGACGGCCCGCTGGTGGAGGGCGAGATGGACCAAGAGACGTGCACGATCGAGTGCCCGCGGCATGGTTCGCTGTTCGATCTGAAGACCGGCAAGCCGTTGACCTTGCCCGCGTATGTTCCGGTGGACACCTTCCCGGTGATCATCGAAGACGAGACGATCAAGCTGGAGGTGGAGTAGTGGCTGTGACCGACAACGAGCGGCTCCGCGAGATCAACTCCGACTACACGGAGCGCTACGGCTTCCATGACGCCGAGAACTACCTCTACAAGGCGCCTAAGGGGCTGAATCGCGAGATCGTCGAGAAGATCTCGGAGTTCAAGAGCGAACCGCAGTGGATGCGCGAGTTCCGGCTGAAGGCGCTCGACCACTTCCTCGCGCGCCCGCAGCCGACGTGGGGATCGCCGATGCTCGCCGAGGTCGACTACGACGACATCCACTACTTCGTCCGCGCGTCCGAGAAGCCCGGCCGCTCATGGGATGACGTGCCCGAGGACGTCAAGCGCACATTTGACCGGCTCGGGATTCCCGAGGCCGAGCGGAAATTCCTGGCCGGCGTGGGAGCGCAATACGAGAGCGAGGTCGTCTACCACCAAGTGCGCGAGGACCTCGAAAAGCAGGGCGTGATCTTCCTCGACATGGACTCGGGCCTGCGCGAGCACGAGGACATCGTCCGCAAGCACTTCGCGACGGTGATCCCGCCGAACGACAACAAGCTCGCGGCGCTCAACAGCGCCGTGTGGTCTGGCGGGTCGTTCGTGTACGTCCCCGAGGGCGTCCACGTCGAGATGCCGCTCCAGGCCTACTTCCGGATCAACACCGAGAACATGGGTCAGTTCGAGCGGACCCTGATCATCGCCGAGCCTGGGTCTTACGTCCACTACGTCGAGGGCTGCACGGCCCCCACGTACAGCTCGTCAAGCCTGCACTCGGCCGTCGTCGAGCTGATCGCCAAGCCGGGCGCGCGGATCCGCTACACGACCGTCCAGAACTGGTCGACGAACGTGTTCAACCTCGTCACCAAGCGGGCCGTCGCGTATGAGGACGCGACCGTCGAGTGGGTCGACTGCAACCTCGGCTCGAAGCTGACGATGAAGTACCCCAGCGTGTATCTGATGGGCGAGCGCGCCCACGGTGAAATCCTGTCGATCGCGTTCGCGGGCAAGGACCAGCACCAGGACGCCGGCGGCAAGATCATCCACGTCGCCCCGAACACGACCTCGAACATCTTCGCCAAGTCGATCTCCAAGGACGGCGGCCGTGGCTCGTACCGCGGGTTGCTCGAGATCGCCAAGGGTGCGCACGGCGCCCGCTCGAAGGTCGTCTGCGACGCGCTGCTGCTCGACGAGCACTCGCGCTCGGACACATATCCCACGATCCGAATCAGCGAGGACGACGTCAACGTCGGCCACGAGGCGACGGTCTCGAAGGTCGGCGAGGATCAGCTGTTCTACCTGATGTCCCACGGTATCCCCGAGGACGAGGCGTCGAAGCTGATCGTCAACGGCTTCATCGAGCCGATCACCAAGGAGCTCCCGATGGAGTACGCCGTCGAGATGAACCGGCTGATCGAGCTGCAGATGGAGGGATCGATTGGCTAGCCCGGCGAGCGGGACCCAGCTCGAGTTGCCGCAGTTCAAAGGGCGGCCCGGCTGGGAGTTCACGGACCTCTCAGGGCTCGATCTCGCCGCCTACGCGCCGGTGACGGCGCCGCCGGCCGACGGCACGGCGGCAGCCCCGTCGCTGTTCGAGCTCGACGGCGCGGCGGCGCTTCCCGACGGCGTGATCGTGACGACGATCGCCGACGCGGCTCGCGACCACACCGAACTGCTCGGGCGCCATCTCGGCTCGCTCGTCACGGCCGACGACGTCTTCACGATGCTCAACGAAGCGGCCGAGTACCGCAGCGGGTCGTTTGTGTACGTCCCGCGCGGCGTGGTGGTGACGAAGCCGATTTCGCTGCGCACGGTCCAGCCGGAGTCGGGCACGCTGCTGCACCAGCGCACGCTGATCGTGCTCGAGGAGGGTGCGCAGGCCGAGGTCTGGGAGCAGTACCTGTCGGGCTCAGCGGATCTCGACGGCGTGTTCAACGTCATCACCGAGCTGGTCGTGTCAGACAACGCGCAGCTCCGGTACGTCTGCGGGCAGGACCTCAGCGAGCGCAGCTGGGTGTTCGGCGCCCAGCGTGCGCAGGTCGCCCGCGACGCCTCGCTCGACTGGGTGGCGCTCGGATTCGGGTCCGCCCGGGGCCGCGTTCGGATGGAGACCCGACTCGTCGGCGAGGGCGCGCAGGCGCGGGTCACCGGGGCGTACGCGAGCCACGCGCGCCAGCACATCGACTTCGACACGACCCAGGAGCACGCCGCCCCCAACACGACCTCGGACCTGGCGTTCCGCGGCGTCCTGCAGGGTCGCTCGACTGCGGTCTGGAAGGGCAACATCATCGTCGACCCCGGCGCGCAGAAGACGGACGCCTTCCAGGAGTCGCGTAACCTGCTGCTGTCCAAGCGGGCTCACGCGGACGCGATCCCCGGACTCGAGATCCAAGCGAATGACGTCCGCTGCACGCATGCCGCCGCGGTCGCCCAGGTCGACCCCGAGCAGCTGTTCTATCTGCGCTCGCGCGGCCTGCGCGAGGAGGTCGCCAAGCGGCTGGTGATCGAGGGATTCCTCGCCGCGCTGGTCGAGCGCTTCGAGGAGGGGCCCGTCCGGGACGTGCTCGGAGCCGCCCTCGAGCACCGCCTCGCGCTGATCCTCGGCGAGTAGCCGCACAATCGTTTCTACTAAAATCCGATCAGGAAATAGGTTGATAGCGGCCGCGGTGAGCTGTAGCGTCCAGCCGGCGGGCGCGCCCTCTACATCTGCAAAGGGAAAGGGGACCACGCATGGGTCTTCAGATTGGCGACACCGCACCGGACTTCGTGGCCGAGACCACCGAAGGTCCGATTCGCTTTCACGATTGGATCGGCGATTCCTGGGCGGTGCTGTTCTCGCATCCGAAGGACTTCACGCCGGTGTGCACGACCGAGCTCGGGTACATGGCGAAGATCAAGCCGGAGTTCGATCGGCGCGACGTGAAGATCATCGGCCTGTCGGTCGATCCCACCGGACAGCACGAGCGCTGGGCTCGTGACATCGAGGAGACGCAGGGGTACGCGCCCAACTACCCGATCATCGGTGACCACGATTTCGAGGTCTCGAAGCTGTACGGAATGTTGGCCGCCGATGTCTCGGGCGACCCGGCCGCGCGCACGCCTGCCGACAACCAGACGGTCCGCAACGTGTTCGTGATCGGCCCGGACAAGAAGATCAAGCTGATCCTCGTCTATCCGATGACGACCGGCCGGAACTTCGACGAGGTTCTGCGTGTGATCGACTCGCTGCAGTTGACGGCGAGCCACAAGGTCTCGACGCCGGTGAACTGGCAGCCCGGTGACGATGTGATCATCGCCGGGTCGGTGTCGGACGAGCAGGCGAAGGAGCTGTTCGGCGAGTGGGAGTCGCCGAAGCCCTACATCCGGATCGTGCCCCAGCCGGGCGAGCCGGTCAGGTCGTGACGGCCTGACGGCCCGCTGCGATCGCGCGCGCCGTCCTCGGGCGGGGCGCGCGGTCCGGTGGCGCCGAACGTGGCCTTGGGGGGGACTAGGATGTGCCCACGTCATGGCTCGCGGCGCACCGATGATCCCGCTCGGCTACGGGAAGTTCGTCCGGGCCGACCGGATCTACGCGCTGGTCCCGCTCGAGGGACCAGACCGGGGTGACGGCCGGCGCACGCTGGTGCATGTCGAAGGGATCGAGGTTCCGCTCGTCGCGTCTCGCTCGGAGATCGCAATCGCGCGGGATCTGGCGGTCGCGCTCGGCCACGCGGGCCCCCGCGGCCGCCACGAGGAGATCGCCGGCCAGGAAGCGCTGTTCTAGCTGAACGCCGGCGGGGACTCCACCAGCTACGCGACTTCGCTGAGCAGGGCCTCGTCGGCGCGCAGCTGCTCGCGCAGGTTGCGCTTGAGCTGGCTGTGGATCTGGCAGACCCGGCTCTCGGTGACGCCGAGGATCTCGCCGATCTCGCGCAGCGTCAGGTTGTGCACGTAGAGCAGGACCGCAACCTTACGATCGCGCTCTGACAGGCGGGCGAAGGCGGCGCGGAAGCGCTCCTTGGCGCGCTCGCGCATCGCCGCCGCTTCGGGATCGCTGTCGCGATCGACGCTCGGCAGCGTGTCGATTCGCTCGATCGTCGTGTCGTCGTCGGACAGGACGACCGTGTTCAGCGAGCCGACGTCCGAGCGGGCGAGCTCGGCCTGACGTGCGCTCAGCTCCGAGACCGAGATGCCGACGGCGTCGCTCAGCTCGACCTTGGTCGGGGGCCGGCCGTACAGCGCGACAAACTGCTCGCGGGCGCGGTTGATATCGCGCTCCCAGCGCCGCAGCGAACGGGGGGCCCAGTCGTTGCGGCGGAGCTCGTCGAGCACCGCGCCGTGAATCCGGATCCACGCGAACTGCTCGAGCGTGCCGCCCTTCTCGGGGTCATAGCGGTCGATCGAGCGGATCAGGGCCTCGAGACCGCAGGAGATGAAGTCCTCGACCTCGCACCGGGCAGGGATCTCGCGAACCTTGCGGTAGACGATGTATTTGACCATCGGGGCGAACGTGAGGACGAGCCTGTCGCGCAGACGAGAGTCGCCGGTGTCCTTGTAAGCGCGCCACAGCTCGAGGGTCTCCTCGGCTGATAAACGCCCCGCGCGCCCTCTTTCTCTTCCCATGACAAATACTCCGTCCGTTGAAGAACCTGTGACCGGGATTCTGAGCTTCAGTTGCTGGATCTTCCGGCGTAGATGGCATCGACCTGACACGCTGTTTACGTATCCGCCAGGCCCCACAGTTCGAGACAGTAGTAACCCGCAATTCCGCAGCGAGGACCGTAATCTCCCGCCACATGGAACGCCAGATCGCGCTGCTTCGCGGGATCAACCTCGGCCCGCACAACAGGGTCTCGATGCCGGACTTGCGGGACCTTCTCAGCGGCGCTGGGATGGGCGATGTGCGCACGTACGTCCAGAGCGGAAATGTCGTGCTGAGCAGCCATCTCTCTCCAGAAGCGCTGGCGCGCCAGTGCCAGAGCCTGATCACCGCATGCTTCGGACTCGACATCGCTGTGGTCGTGCGCACCCGTGACGAGCTGGCCGAGATCGTCGCCCTCAACCCACTCGGCCAGGTCGCCGAGAACCCGAAGCGCTACCAGGTGAGCTTTCTCTCAGCACCGCTCGCGCCGGCGACCGTCGAGAACCTCCGATCGCTCGCGGCGCCGTCCGAGCGACTCGTCGCCAGCGGCCGCGAGCTATACGCGTGGCATCCGGACGGCGTCGCCCGGTCCAAGCTGTGGGGCCGCCTTGCCGGGAGGAGTCTCGGGGTCACGGCCACGGCCCGCAACTGGACGACCGTCACGACGCTGCTGTCGATGGCCGACGCGTAGGCGTCGCCGACCCCGTGCAGGGCGATCGACACTCCCGATACGATCGCGTCGCCATGGAGCCGACGACGGCACCCGGGACGCTGACGCTGCTCACGCGCCTCTCCAAGGTCGTGCACCGGAAGACCCCGGAGGAGCTGCTCGGGATGCGCTGGCGGCAGTTCCTCGTGCTCTCCTACCTGGCCGAGCGCGACGGGGTCGCCCAGCAGGATCTCGGCGAGGTCATGGGGATCGACCCGAACAACCTCGTGTTATTGCTCAACGAGCTCGAGGCCGCGGACTACGCCCGGCGGCGCCGCGACCCGGAGGATCGGCGCCGTCACATCGTCGAGCTAACCGACAACGGCGGCGAGGCCTTGCGGCGCGCGGAGCGCGCGCGGGAGACGATCGAGGACGAGGTGCTCGGCGCGCTCGACACCGACGAGCGCGAGCAGCTGCGGCGCCTGCTGATCAAGGCGCTCGAGGGGTAGATGGATACGCGCCGCTACGTCATCGCAGACGTCTTCACCGACGCCCCACTCGAGGGCAACCAGCTGGCCGTCTTCACCGACGGTCAGGGCTTGAGCGACGAGACGATGCAGCGCGTCGCGCGCGAATTGAACCTGTCCGAGACGGTGTTCGTGCTCCCCGCCCCAGGCGATACCCACGCCACGATCCGGATCTTCACGCCGTTCACCGAGCTGCCATTCGCTGGGCACCCGGTGCTCGGGACGGCGTTCGTCCTGGGCGGTCTGATCCCCGCGCCGCAGATCCGCCTGCAGACCGGCTCCGGCCTCGTTCCGATCGCGCTGACGCGAGAGGGGGCGCAGGTCACGTTCGGCGAGATGGAGCAGCCGATCCCGGCGGTCGAGCCGTTCTCGCGCGAGGACGAGCTGCTCGCGGCGCTCGGCGTCGAGCGCTCGGAGCTCCCGCTCGAGATGTACCGGAACGGGCCGCGGTTCGTGTACGTGACGCTCGCCGGAGAGGCAGCCGTGGCCGAGCTGACCCCCGACCTCCGCGCGCTATCGCGCTTTGACGGCGTCGGCGTCCTCTGCTCTGCCGGCAGCGGTACGCGCTACAAGGCGCGGATGTTCGCCCCCGGGCTCGGCGTCAGCGAGGATCCGGCGACGGGCTCGGCGGCCGGCCCGCTCGCCGTTCACCTCGCTCGTCACGGCCGGATCGCGTTCGGTCAGCAGATCGAGATCAGCCAGGGCGCGGAGATCCAGCGACCCTCGCTGCTGTACGCCCGCGTCGATGGTGCTCCCGAGCGGATCGACCGCGTCGCCGTCGGCGGCTGCGCGGTGGTCGTGGCGCGGGGTGAATACAGGGTGGCCTAGTGCCACCGGAACCTGAGAGGATGAGCGCGTGATGACACTGACGGCACGGCAGCGCCGAGCGCTGGAAGACATCTGCGACACGTTCTGCCCGCCCGGCAATGGTGCGCCCGCAGCCCGCGAGCTCGGGGTCGCCGACGCGGTGCTGTCAGCCGTCGCGCTCAATCCGCGCAAGTCGGAGCGCAGCCAGCTTGCGCTGCTGCTGTCGCTGTGGGACAGCCGCACGCTCGGCGCCGTCGGCGGCGCCGGTCTGCACCGGTTCAGCGAGCTCCCTCGCGCGCAGCGCGAACAGCTCCTGCTCAGCTGGGGCGATTCGCGCTCGCCACAACGCCGTGCGGTGTTTCAGGCGCTGCGCAAGGGCTACGACCAGAGCGTGACGCTGCTCG
>DATKOY010000186.1:0-3634 GCA_035524415.1 Solirubrobacteraceae bacterium
CATCACACAACGGCTCGCCCCGGAACAGCTCGAGCGCCTCGCACAGCAGCGGCCCCGCTCGCTGCGGTTCGACGCGTGCCCGCTCGACGAGCTCGTCGAAGCGCCAGACTCAAGCTCGAAGTCGCCGGTGTTCAGGGAATAACCGGCGGGCTGGAGCACGAGCAGGTGGCCCAGCAGCGTGCGCAGCTTGGACAGGTGGACGTGCAACGCGGATACCGCGCTCGCCGGCGGCCGCTCGCCAAGAACGCCAAAACAACAGCTGCCGCCGGCCACCGCCGCACAGGCTATCGCCAGCTCCCGCGGGGCTTTTGGCGGTTCTTTGGTCCGGCTTAGGCGCCCCCCCTCAGGCTGCCCGCATCAACTCGACGTTCCCAACAGGAGGGACAAGCAGATGGGGCTTTTGAACAAGATGCGCAGCCTGACGGGGTCGGTTCCCAAGGAGCTTCTCGAGCAGGGCCTGCTCGGTCGCGGGATCATCGTGAGCGTCCAGCAGACGGGCGTCAGCACCGGTGCTGACTTCGATCCCGCCCACGTCTGCGTGTTCACGCTCGAGGTCGCGCTCGACAACACGCCGCGCTACACGGCGACCTGCCGCCAGGCCGTTCGGGCGACGATCCTCCCGCAGCTGATGATGCCCGGCGCGACCGTCGCGGTCCGCGTCGATCCGTCCGACCACAGCCGGCTCGCGCTGTCGCTCGGCGAGGAGCCGCCGACGGTGACGATGGCGAGCTCGGGCGATCCGAACACCGGATCGGCGGCGCGGATTCTCGAGCAGGGTGCCCCCTGTAAAGCCGTGATCGTGCAGAGCCAGCCGCTCGGGATGCGCAATCCCAAGGGCGACGACATGTACGCGTTCATGCTCACCGTCCTCGCCGACGGACGGCCCCCGTACCAGATCCAGGTCGGCAACCCGGTCCCGGCTGCGGCCCTGCCGCTGCTCTACCCGGGCAACACCGTTCCAGCCAAGCGCATGCCCGACGGAGACGATCGCGAGCTCGTGATCGATTGGGAGGCAGCGCTCGCCCAGCTGGCAACCACGACCGCCTGATCCAAGGCGGCACTTCGTAGACACACATCAACCTCGATTCATCAAGGAGCAAACATGGTTCTCGTCACTGGTAATTGGCGTTTGTGGCTGGTCGGAATGGCAACGTCCCTGGTGATCTTCGCCGTCGTGTACTTCGCCGTGATCCAGCCGAATCAGAACACGGCCAACCAGGTTCTGAAGTCGGGCATGCAGGAGACACAGCAGGCGCTCAACCAGGCGCAGAAGCAGCTCAGCACCGCGAGCGGTCAGGTGAGCAGCGCCGGCGGCCAGGCGGGCGCGGCCGCCGGCCAGGCGCAGCAGCAGCTGAGCGCCGCGTCGCAGCTGACCGCGTGCATCTCCGCGGCCGGAACCGACGTCGCGAAGGTTCAGGCCTGCGACGCCAAGTTCGGCAAGTAGTCGCAGTCGTCGAGCCACACGGGGGCACGGTCCAGCGGCCCGTCCGGCACCGAGAGCCGGGCGGGCCGCTCGGGGTTCTGCGGTACGCTCGTGCCATGGGTCGCGTCATCCACTTCGAGATCCACTGCGCCGATCTCGATCGCGCCGAGCGCTTCTACATCGACGTCTTCGGCTGGCGGATCGACCGCTGGGATGGAGCGCCTGTCGACTACCGGCTGATCACGACCGGCCCGGACGACCAACCCGGGATCAACGGTGCCCTGACCGCGCGTCAGGGTGAAATCGGCGGTCGCGGCGTGATCGCCTACGTGAACACCGTCGAGGTCGCGGATCTTGCCGAGACCGCCCGCCGGATCGGCGCGGGCGGCGGCGAGCAAGTGCTGGCGCCCAACGAGATCCTGGGCGTCGGTACGGTCGCCTACTTCAAGGACACCGAGGGCAACGTTTTCGGCGCACTCCAGCCGGCCTCCTAGCCGATGCGCCGCTTCGCACCGCTGCTGATCGCGCTCGTGCTGGGCGGGTGCGGGGCAACAACCGCAGCGAACTCCAACGGCAACGCGAGCGGGGCACCGAACGCGATGCCGCAGGCGCATCCCCAGGCGATCCAGCCGACGGCGGGGGTGCAGGCCGTCGCCGCGAGCGGGTCCGATCCGATCGGCGATCCCAATGCACACGCCCCCTCGCTTGCCGAGGTCAGGCAGGAGCTGCGGCTGCAGCTGATCGCGGTGCGCGTGTCGAGTGCCCGCTATATCAACCCGCTCAGCTCCGTCACCGTCTGGGGCCGGACAGACCAGGGCGTCGACGCGGCGATGCCCGTCGGCGCACCGATCCTCGCGCCGTGCCGGGTCAAGGTGCTCGCCGTCATTCCGAACTGGTTCGCCGGCCAGCCGCTTGTCTACTTCGAGCTGCTCGAGGGGCCCGATGCCGGCAAGGTGCAGTACGTCGCCGAGCAGATCACCGACATCGCGCCGGTCGGCATCGTCCAGCAGGGTCAGCCGATCGCGCGGTTTGCGTCGTCCGGGACGGACATCGAATACGGCTGGGCGATCCTCAATGGGGAGACGCTCGCGCGCGCGACCACCGGCTACACGGAAGGCCAGGTAACGCCGGCGGGACGGTCGATCCGCGCGTGGCTCAACAGCCTCGGCGCGAACGCCGGGAACGGTTAGCGGATGGCTGAACCCCAGCGCTTTGCCGTCGTGACGGGCGCCGGGTCAGGCATCGGCCGGGGGGTCGCGCGGTCGCTGCTGGGCGCGGGGTATCGCGTCGTGCTCGCCGGGCGCCGCGCCGACGCGCTCACTGAGACGGCAGCCGCCGTCGCGCCGACGCACGCCCTCGCGGTGCCGACGGACGTGACCGATCCGGACGCGGTGCGCCGGCTGTTCGAGCGCGCCCGTGAGACATACGGTCGCGTCGACCTGCTGTTCAACAACGCCGGGATCTTCGGTGCGCCGGCGCCCGTCGACGAGGTCGCGGTCGAGCAGTGGCGCGCGGTCGTCGACACCAACCTGACCGGCAGCTTTCTCTGCGCCCAGGAGGCATTCCGCACGATGAAGGCCCAGCATCCACAGGGCGGCCGGATCATCAACAACGGGTCGATCTCCGCACACGTCCCGCGTCCGCACGCCGTCGGCTACACGGCGACCAAGCACGCGATCACCGGGTTGACGAAGGCGATCGCACTCGAGGGTCGCGCCTACCGGATCGCGTGCGGACAGATCGACATCGGCAACGCCGCGACCGCGCTGACCACCGCAATTGAGCGCGGCGCTCTGCAGGCGGACGGATCGACGCTCGTCGAGCCGACGATGGACGTCCGGCATGCCGCCGAGGCAGTCGTGTACATGGCCGGGCTGCCGCTCGATGCGAATGTCCAGTTCCTGACCGTTATGGCGACGAACATGCCCTACATCGGGCGGGGCTGAGGGGGCGCTGCCTCAAGGGTCGGGCGCGGGGCGCACATTGTCTTGCCGTTGTGCGTTTCGGGCCGTTGTCGGCTGACAACGGCCCGAAACGCTGGTCAGCGCCGGCGGCGGGAGCGCTTGCCGGAGAGCACCCGGCGGGGCAAGCGGACCGGCGACAGCTTGTCTGCCGCCGAGCCGACGAACAGGCGGGGGTTCGTCTTGGCCACGATCGCCGCCAGCTCTGCACGCTCGCCCGCCGTGAGGTTGTCGCGTCGCATCCGCGCGC
>DATKOY010000187.1:0-19434 GCA_035524415.1 Solirubrobacteraceae bacterium
GCACCGCGGAGATCCCGACTCCGACCACGACGCCGGCGAGCCCTCCCGCGGCTGCGGAGGCGGCGGTCTCTGACGATCCCCGCGGCACCGAGCGCTCCGACTCCCCGATGACCAATGCGGTCACACCCACTGGGGTTGTCATTTCGCGCTTCGATTGCTTTGCCGCATGAATTGCGCCGTTGACAGGATGGAGACGCGAGGACGCCGCCGACGATCGAGCGAGCGCGGTTGAAGTTCAGCGCGGCCAGCGCGCCCCCGCCACAACCGGCAATCACGTCTATCCGGAACGCGAGCTGAGGGTTGACCCGAAACGCGTCGCCTGGCGGTTGGCCAGCTCGCACGGTTGAACCAGGATAGAAATCCGCCCGGCAGGACCCATATTTAGCCCGCGTGCCGCTGGAGGGCAGCGAAGACGGCGCGCTCGACCGAGCCACGATCGGTCACATTCACCTGCACCCACTGACCGCCGATCTCCTCCGCGACCGCCGCCACCTGCTCGCGGCTGCGCGCGCCCACGACGACGTCCCAGCCATCGCGTGCGAGCGCCCGGGCAATGCCAGCGCCGATGCCGCGGCCGCCGCCTGTGACCAGCGCTCTCATCGGGCGCACCCTACCGCGACGCAACCCGCAGCCTTGACAGGAATGTTGTCCATCTTCTGCGCCCGGCGTCGCGTGGGCGTTCGCCGTGCCTGGTCTCGTTGCACACTCGGACGCCGGCTGCGATCCCGCCCTCGCCCCAGCAGTCGTCGCCAAGTAGACGAGCCGACGATCGCCTCCGTGGCCATAGCAGTCGTCCCTCCGCGGCGGTCTGACGACTGCTGCTGGGCGAACTCAGCAGCGCGACGTCGGGGTCGCTGACTGTCGCTCTGCGCGCTGCGGCGTCCGAGCTGCGTGCGACGGGTTTGCTGGTGCCGGCCGGCACGAGCGTGAGCAACCACCGACGGCCTCGTCAGGCACTGCTGCTTGTCCTGGCGTAGCGACGCTGCTGCTCAACGCCCGGTCGCGCGGCCGCCTGCTCGCGTCGACTTCTGGAGCGCCGGGCCGACGCAGCGGTGTCGCCCTCGCGATGAGACCGATGCTGCTAGCCCGAAGCGGCAGTACGGCGACTGGCTCAGCGGCCCGCTGCTCCCCGCGGATAGCAGAAGCAACGCGAGTCGTCGGTCGAGCGTGGCTGGAGAGCGAGAAGGTCGTTGGGTCCCACGGAATAGCGCGTTGTCAGCGTCCTCTCCAGCACCAGCCGTCCGTACTCTTGGCGCAGAGTCAGTAGTTCCGTCCGGAGCCTCGGCAGTAGTCTGGTCCGATGACGAGGGCATAGCCGGGGGCTTATGGTCTCGTTGAAACCCACAAGAAAGGGAGGATGCATGATGGCTGATATTGCATCCACCGAATGGCGCGGGGTTGAGTTGTCCTTTGCTGAGCAGTTCAACGAGAAGCTCGTGGCCGCGTGGAACTCGCATCAGCCAGAAACGGTGTTGTCGTTGATGACGGACGATGTCGTCTATGACCATGCCGGCTGGCCCACTGAGATGCGCGGGCAGGCCGACGTGCGAGCGTTCCTTCAGTCCACGTGGGCCGCGTTTCCCGACCTGACCATCACGAGCGAGGGCGTGATGCTCGATCCGGCCGCAGCCAGCACCGCTGGTTACTGGCATGCGACCGGCACCCACACCGGGATCTGGGATCCGCCAGGCCTTAATCCCAGCGGCCGGCAGGTCAGCTTCCACGGCGGGGCGTTCCTTGAATTCCGCGACGGCAAGCTCTGTCGTTACCGCGTGGTCTACGACGTTGCGGAACTCCTGCGCCAGCTTGGCGTTCTGCCCAGCACGAGGAGTCGGGGAGAGCGGCTGACAGTGATGGCTGCGAACCTCCGCAATCGGCTGCATCGGCGCTAAACCGCGCCAGCCAACCTCCGGGCACCCTGGTGCATTGGGGTGCCCGGGGTTTGCAGGTCAGGGCGAGATTATCGGCTGTCGTTAGCGGCCACCAGGCTGTCGATCGTCTTAACTCCTGCCGACCCCGGCGCCGCCAAAGACGACACGGGAGGCCACGGATCCGGCTTGCGGCATTCGCGTGTGGAGCCGAGCCCACGATGGCTAGCGCGATCACTGCTGCATTGACGCGATTTGCGGTAGCTCCGACGGCGGCCGCGGAGAGTGTCGCGTTGATCGAGCAGCAACGCTGAAGCCGCGCTGCTGCTTGTGTTGGCTGCGGCAGTGCGTGAACGGTAGAGCTTGGCGCGTAATCGTCCACCTCTCAGAGGAGGAGTCATGTCTTCAGTCCAGCCGTTGCTTGACGCTGCCGGGCGCCGTCGCTCGCCGGCGACCACACCCGGCTTCCGCACCGGGATCGCCCCGCGCAACAAGGGCCAGCGCTACCCAGCCGACCCGCCGACCGTCGACGAGATCGTGGCCGTCATGCGCCAAGCCGGCCACGATCGCCACGGCCGTTGCATCAGCGCGCTGATCGTGGTGCTCTGGCGCGCCGGTCTGCGGATCAACGAGGCGCTCTCGCTGACCGAGACCGACCTTGACCGGCGCCGCGGCTCAATTCTGGTCAGGCACGGCAAGAACGACCGCCGGCGCGAGGTCGGCATGGACGCCTGGGCATGGTCAGCGAATTGAGCCACGGCTCGCTGACCGCCTGCAGCTGCCGGTCGGTCCGCTGTTTTGCGTGATCGACAGTCCGACCCGCGGAAGGGCGTGGTCAGCCACCGCAGCCCGGGTCGAGCTTCGCCACCTCGCGCTCATGGCAGGTGTCAGGCGCCGGTTCGTGCCCCACCAGCTGCGCCACGCGCACGCCGTCGAGCTGATGCACGAGGGCATCCCGCTGCCGCTGATCCAGCGCCAACTCGGCCACTCGCACCTGTCAACGACCGGCACCTACCTGGAGGGGATCAACAACGAAGAGATCATCTCGACCGTCCACGCAAGGCGCGCGCCGATGATGCACGCCAGCGCCGGCCTCTTCCTGTAGCAGGCAATCGCGGGAGCGCACCCCGCGCTCCCGCCCCCGCTCTCAAGCCAAGCAGCAGCCACCCCTCATCGATGCTGCTAGCCCAAGGGAGCAGCGGCGCCCAGACACGAACGCTGGCGATTTGCGTCCCTGCGGTCGGGCTTGTGGTCCCGGCAGGCCGGCAAACACGGTACTCGGCATGCGGGCGCGAGGACCGATGCCGGGTCCACGGCGGGCTCAGCCTCGCTGCTCGAGTAGCTCGCGTACGTGAGTGACGACGTGCGCGGCGAGCTTTGTGTGCTTGTCCTCGGCCGGCGGGTGCCGGTCGGGCGCGTCGGCACCGGACGCGTCTGGGTCTGTTCGGTCGAGCTCTTCGAGGAAGGCGGCCACGACATCTGGATCGAATTGGTGGCCCGCTTCGCGCGCCAGTTCCTCGCGCGCTGCTGTCGGTGTGCGGGAGGGGCTGTAGCAGCGGTCGGTGATGATCGCGTCGTATGCGTCGCAGACGGCGATGATCCGTGCTGCGAGCGGGATCTCGCTTGCGCGCAGGCGATCGGGATAGCCCTGTCCATCCCAACGTTCGTGGGTTGCACGGACGATTGTTGCGATCGGCCGCAGGGCTGGGGCGGCGCTGAGGATGCGCTCGCCGAGCAGTGTGTGCTGGCGGATGAACTGCCACTCCTCGGGCTCGAGCGGTCCGGGTTTCGTCAGGATTGCGTCCGGGATGGCGACCTTGCCGATGTCGTGCAGCGTTGCGGCGCGGGCGAGTTCGTCGATCTCCTCGCCGTTCATCCGCAGGCGCCGCCCGACCCGGACCGCGAGCTGGCTCATGCGCCTGGAGTGATCGGGCCGGCCGTCTCGCTTGGCGCGCATGATGTGGACGAGAACGTCGTGCGCCTGCTCCCCGGCCGCCGAGCGGCGGCGGTGCTTGTGTGAGTACATTCGTTTGTCGGCGAGCTGCAGGGCATAGTCGGCGGTGGTCGCTTCGTGCGGAAGGAGAACGCTGCCGCACGATGCGGTGATCGAGAATCGTTCGCCGTGCTCCTCGAGCGCACCGGCGGCTCTCGCGATCATGTCCTGTAGCGGTCCGAGCGCCGGTAGCAGCACGCAGAACTCGTCGCCGCCCAGGCGATACGCCGAGCCGTGCGGCGAGACTGCCTGATCGAGCTTGCCGCCGAGCCTGGCGAGCAGCGCGTCACCGGCGCCATGACCGAAGGTGTCGTTGTAGGCCTTGAAACCGTCCAAGTCGAACAGCATCAAGACCAGCGGTGCATGACGCGAGGCCTTGACCGCCCGTTCGCCGAGCACCTCCGCGAGCTTGCGGCGGTTCCCGAGCCCTGTCAAGGGGTCGGTCTCTGCCTCTTCGCGCAGCTGATCGTGGGCGAGGATCTCCGCGGCTGCGATCTGGCCGCGGTCCACCAGCGCACTCATCAGCGCCCGCTCATCGTCGCGGAATGCGCGGCCGCTTCTGGCGACCGACAGTACTCCGAGACGGTCTGTGCCGAGCCTGAACGGAACCGCCAGCACCCACCCGCCGTCTTCCTCGAGCTGGCACGGCTGCCCGCTGTTCTGCACAGCAGAGTCCGCGCGCGCGAGCAGAGACTCGAACTCGCGGGAGCCCGAGGACTTGATGACGGGCGCTGTCGCCAGCCCGCGTAAGATCAGGCGACCGGCGCTTGCATCGAGCGCGTCGATCGATCCGTGCAGCAGCACATCGGTCAGCCCGCTCAGCTCGAGCCTCGCGGCGAAGGCATCGCCCAGCCGACACACGGCCGACTGCAATCGCGCCCGCTCGCGCGCGACGACGTCGAGGCGATGCTGAGCCTCGCCAATCCGCGTACTGCGGTCGCGGTCAGCCGCCATCAGCAGCGCGATCAGCGGCAGCAGGAGCAGGAGCATCGCCGGCGTATCGCTCGCAGCGGCCGCCACGAGCAGCCCGAGCGGCGCGAGGCATGCATCCACGAACCAGACCAGCATGATCACGCGACCCTGGAGTCGCGGGGCGATACCGGCCGCGAGCGACTCTCGCAGCGCCGAACTCACAAGATCGAGCACGCACGCGGCAACAAACGCGGCGATGTACACGCCCGCGCGAGCGACGCCGTGGGCCGACCCGGCGAGCGCGAGCACGACCGCGGGAGCAACCGCGTGCCACGCATCGGGGATCGAGAACAGCAGCTGCTGCGGCGTCGCGCGGCGCGCGATCCACCGTCCCAGTGTGCCGAGCACGAGACCAGCGGCTGCCAGCAAGGGCACCGTCGTCGGCGGCAGCATCAGCAGCATCGGCACGAGCACGAGGTACGACGGCACCACGTACCCGGCCCCGATCGGGAACTTCACCGCGCGCGAGACGAGCGCGTAGAGCCCGACGAACAGCACCGCCAGCCCCGGCTGCAACTGGCCGCGGGCCACGGCTGGAACGGCCAACGGCACCGCGACCGCCAGAAACAGGGCGGCCGCTCCGCCTTCGACGATCAGCTCGCGACGGCTCGCCGCACGCGACCGCGCCGCCCAGGAATCCTCCAGGAGGCGCTCAACAGGGTCGCTGGCGCGAACGTCCTCAAGTGCTCTGTCATCCATCCTCGGCGATCCTCAACGCCGTCGTGAGTGGGCGTGGGAGCAATCGTCAGATCGTCGCTGCCCCCACGCTGTTCATCGACGGGGGCTAGCCCCGGCTGTAGGGATCGACGTACACGTCATCGATCGCCCAACTACCGCCGTATTGCGCCGGCAGGAATTGAAGGCGAACCGACAGCGTGCTGCCCGACTCCCACAGCGGCAGCATCGCGCCGAGCAGCATCACCGGCGAGGCGGTCCAGCTCGTCATGCCACTGACTGAGCCGGCCGTCGTGCTATGCGCGACGCCCTGGGCATCTGTCCAGAGCACGTTGACGTTCATCTGCGCCCACGTGCCGCTCGCGCGGCGCTCGACGAACCGGAACGTCGGGGTCGCGACACTGACACAGACCGGCGGCGAGACCGCGCTGCCGTTCGGCGTGATCGTCAACGAGCGCGACCCACTCGCGCCGCCCGCGGTGACGGTCGCGCCCGTCAGCGACCAGCCGGGCGCGCCAGCTTCGAATGACCCGCCCTGCACCAGCGTGTAGTAACCCATGTCCCCAACAGACGTGAAGACCTGGCTACCACCGGCGCTGACGGTGCACGCATTGGCGACCGCGGGAATCAGAACCGTCAGGAGAAACGCGCCGACCAGCGCACAGACGCTCCGGCGCACTCGCGGCCGTCGAATCAGGTAGGGCATAACAGACCTCCATGTCTGTCTCGATGCAAATATGTGCATCGGCAGCTGGGCCGTCTCCAAGGAGACCCCTGGCTTTGCGCCCCCGCCTCACGACGAGTTTGCCTTTATCGAGCACCAAATTTATCGGCACAGCCGCCCGGCACCTCATCCGTCGAAACTACGGAAACCGAACCCGCCGAATCGGGCTGGCGCCGCGGAGTCCGAGAAGCCCCGTGCCGGCCGTACTACACCGCACCGGCCATCTCACCCAACGGCAGCGACGTGTACATCACCTATAACGCGTTCACCACTCCGTATCGCGACGACACGAGCTCGCCGCGGGGTTTGGTGGGCGCCATCCTGCACGCGGACGTGACCGGCCGGACGATCGGGCCGTTCGGCACCCTTGCCAGGGGGGATGTCGGTGACCCCCGCGCCTCCTCGCAAAACGACCTCACCGCCGAGTTCCTCGGCGACTACGTGTACACGGCTGCCACCCGCACGGGCGCGGTGGGCGTCTGGAACGACGTCCGCAACGCGGCTGACTGCCCAGCGCTGGACGCCTGGCGGCTATCTCCGCGCACGGGCACCGCCGTCCCCAAGCCCACGCCACAGAGCGACTGCCCAGCGACGTTCGGCAACTCGGACATCTACGGGGCCGCCGTCGCGGACCCGACGCCCTGACCCGTTGCCTCCACGACGCGGGGTGCTGTAGGTCCTGAGCATCCTGAGCCCCGGCAGGGGAATCGCCGCGGGCTACCGCTCACTCGCAGTGGAGGACTCTGGTGCCGGATCGGCCGCGATCCGGGAACAGACGTCCGCTTCGCCGGGGGTGATCCGGCAGCCGGCGCTTAGCGGGGCCCGCTGTGCGGGGCGTTCGCTGCAGAAGTCTCGGCGTCGCGATCGGGCTTCCGGGGAGACGGCTCCATTTAGCCCGCAGCAACAGTCCTGGTCGTTGCTTGCGGTTTGCGACAAACCAGGAGCGCGCCGCCGGACACCGATGAGTCTGGGCCCCCGCAGCGTCGTAGTCGAGTCCGTCCTCCTGTGACCCGTAGCATGGCGGTCATGGATGTCGACGACAACGCTCCTGCAGCTGCCTCTACCGACGCGTCACGTCGGACGTGGCTCGCCGCCGAGCGGACCTGGCTTGCGTGGTGGCGAACCGGTTTGGCGGCGGCGGCTGTTGCCATCGCCGTCGGGCGGCTTGTCCCTTCGGTGACCCACGGAGCGCGCTGGCCATTCAGGGCCCTCGGAATCGGCTATGGCGTGCTCGCGATCGCAGCGTTGATTGCTGGAGCTGTACGGCAGCATCGTACGGCTGATGCGCTCCGACGCGGAACCTACCGGGGCCTCTCGTCACCACTCGTGTTGTGGCTCACTGCCGGGGGCGTGGCGCTGTCGGTTGGGACTATCGCGCTCGTCGCCGTGCGGTTCTGATCCGAGTTCGCTCGACCGTTTACGGCGGTAAGGGGAGGTCTCTCACCCTACCCGGTCATGCGGCGCCTCGCGGCGCAGGTCGGGTTTCACCAATAAGCTGCAGCCTGAGAGGCGTTCCGTCCAATGCCACGCGCTGTCGTGTTGATCGAGCAGCAGGAGTGTCGCGCCCGACTCGGCCGGCGCGTGCAGGATGTGCTGCTGCGCTTTGCCCAAAGCCAGCAGCGGCGTTAGGGCTCACTCGCTCAAGAAGCGCCCCAGACTCCCTCAGGAGCTCGATCGAGTCGCCCTTTGCCGACTCCATCTTCATGGTCGCCTCCTTAACTTACTTGCTGAAACGCCTTTGCCGTCGAGTCCTGTTCGGGTCGCTGATTTGCCTCCTCGCTGAGTGCTTGGTATCGGCGCGTTTGCTGGAGCTGGTTGGCGAGCAGGTCGATGGCCGGGACGTAGTCGCGAGCCGAGGCGATGTTGCGCTGCAGCCGGTAGTGCTGCTCTGTGAGATCGAGTCGGGCGAGCCCGCCGGCGTCAGCGGCGGCGAGCTGGCAGGGCGGGGCGAGGTCGCTCATGCAGCCAAGCACCTGCCGGTCGGCGGTCTTGGCGATGCTCGCCTGGGTCCCAGAGCCCCGGCGGGGAATCCTTCGGCGGCGAGCTGGCGAGTGATGAGCGGCACCACGAATGCGGCCAGGGGACGCAGGCTGGCGGCGCGCACCACCGGCGCGAAGACGGAAAACAGCGTGCCGGCGTGAGTCACGAGCAGGCACTTGCGGCGCTGGACCCAGAAGACGTTGGCGTACCAGTCGTCTGCGGATGCAGGCCGCTCCTCGACCATCGGATCGCCGAGAAGCTCGAGATGAGGCGCGGTGCAGCGCAGTAGCACCCGAGCGACGCTACCGGACCTAGGAGACGGGCGGGAGCGTGCCTGCGCGAACGAGAGCGCGACGCGATCGTCAGCTAGACAGCCGCGCCGTCGAGAAAGGCGACCATCGCGACGTCGACGTCGGCGTCCTCGCGTTCGTGGCAAAGCGATCGCGCCGGTGACGGCGCCCCGCGTGATCGGTCCCGCCTCAAACTTCTACGAACGTCCGGACGACCTCCTGCCCACGATCAGACGGGCCTGAGCCGCCGTCTAGCGCTGGAGGGAAGGAAAGATTCAGACCAACCCCGTTCTGGGATCTCCCCAGACACGAAGGCACCATGCCTGGGTCAGTTCCGGGGACGACGCCTATGAGTCCGCACCCCGGAGGCGGTCTCTAGAACGGGATTACCGGCGACTGTGCGGGCAGGTAGTCGATCCATGTTGAGAACCGATCCGTCACGTACGCATCGAAGTGATGCGTCGTGATACCGGCCATCCATTCGCGCGAACCATTCACGCGAAGCTGCCAGTACCCCTGGCTATGACCCGCGTAGGCGCCGGTGACACTCGTGCCCAGCAGCCTGTCGTAGGTGCTGTACACATACACCTTGCGACCACTCTGGGGCACACCGTTAGCCGCCGTGACCTTGCCAACAAAGATGACGCTGGCAATCGGTTCGTTTGCCCTGCGGATCGACACCGCTGACGGGATCTGGTGGACGCTGACGGTAGTGACCGGCACGACTTCACCAGACGCTGGCACCGCAATGACGGCGAGCACGAGTACGAGGCCAGTGGTCATAAGGGCAATAAGCTTGCGCATTTCCCCCTACTTTCTGTTGTTGTGGGGAAGCTCCCGGCACCGATCCTTGAGCACATGCCCGGAGTTGGGATTTATCGGAGTGCGGGACCGCCAGTGTGTCGCCCTGGACTCGTCCAATGGACATTCGTCGTCCCGTAGCGGCCGGAGTAAGCAATAGCGCCCTGAAAACGTCGGTTCCATGGTGTCCTCACCTGAACGGGATTACTGCGGATTGAGCGGGCAGACTGTCTATCCGCAGGGCCGGCCAGAACCGATCCACCGCGTAGGCGTTGAAGTAGGACAGGCTGATGCCTGCCCATCCGGTGACCTTGACCTGCCAGTAACCGGCGCTGTGGCCACGGGTTGACCCAGTGGTGTTCGCGCCGAAGTGGTACCGGCCGAGCAGCAGCACCTCACGGCCCGCTTGCGCGGCACCCTCGGCTCCTGTAGTCACCTTGCCGGTGAACCAGAAGCCGCTGGACGTAGCTTTCGGAGGGAGAATCGTGATCGTCGACTTGTCCTGAGCCACAGACCGGACGCCTGGAGTCGCAGCTGGCAGCTCATCGAGGGCTAGCTGCGAGTTGAACCTGTCCATCACGTAGGCGTCGAAGGGGAACCTCACGAGATTCGGCACTCGAACCTGCCAGTAGCCCGCGCTGTGACCACGGGTCGTTCCCGTGTAGTCGATCCCCAGATTGTCGCTCTTGTAGAACAGAGCCACGTAGCGGCCCTTCGAGCCACCGGGCTCCTTCGTCGTCGTCACGTTTCCGGTGAGCCAGTACCCCCCGGGATGGTAAATCGGAGGGAGAATCGTGATGATCGACTTGACTTGCGTCACGGTCGGCGGCGGGACCGAGGCCGCGGCTGGGGCCGCGAGAACGGCAGCAAGCACCAGCGCCGGTACAAACCGCGATACCTTGGTGAACATGGTGACCTCCTTCTGAGATCAGCCCTCATGGTGCGGCCGTCGAACGGGCGGGGCGTCGAGGGGTGGAGTGAGCTACACGACACCCAAACACATGTTCGTACCGAATGTCCGGTCTGCCATCGGTAAGACAGGGAAAAGCCGATTCGTAGTTCGGCTCACAGATCGACGGTGATATACGGACTCCTGCTCTGATCGCAGAAGAGGCAGCCCGCGAGCGCTCCATCGCATCCCCAGAGCTGCGGACAGTCCGGCATGAAATGGCGCCTCGGAAAAGAGCTCCTCCAACTCATCGACGATGTCATAGACCCTCGAAGCCGTCGATACCGGACCAGTCTTGGTCGTCATTCGAGGCGACACGACGATTCTCACTGAGACGGCGTCATACGGCTGGTCGACCTGAGCTCAGCTTGGGAGTAATGATTCCAGAAAGTCAGCGGGGAAATTCGTGGCCGCCGTTGGGGGAGAACTCGATGGCCATTGACACCGCCGCGACAAGCAGCGCATCCGCCGACATAGCCGACGAGGCTGCGTACTAGCTACGGAACGGTGATCAATGACCGCGTCGGGTCTGCTCAAGGAACCCCTAGCACCTACCTTCGCAACACCCATTTGCAGGGCAATTGCTGTGACTACGGGCTGTCCAGTCGAGTTAGGTGAGGTTCTAGAGGGTCAGAATTGCCGAGTTCGGGACAAATCTCGGGACAGTGTTCTCGGCTGAGGGTCGCGCGTGAGCGGACCCGCGCTTCCCGCGCGATGCGGGTTCTCGTTCGACACGGTCCAGGCTCGTCGCCGCGCGAAAGCGAGAGCGACTCGAGCGGCCCTCCCCGGCGATGATTCTTGCGACGTGCGAGAGTCTGAAGAACCATGCTGAGAGAGTTCGACGCCCGGCTTCAGAAGGGCGACAACCCAGGTGCGTGGACCTGCGTCATGATGCACGACGTCGCCCAGCTCTTTGGTACCCGCGGGCTCGTGAAGATCCGCGGCGCGATCGACGGCGAGCCGTTCGACGGCGCGCTGATGGCCCAGGGCGACGGCACACACAGACTCCCGGTCAAGGCGGGGCTGCGAAAGACGATCGGCAAGGAGGCGGGCGACACCGTCCACGTCCGGATCGACGAGCGGATCGGGTAGCGGACTGTAGGCACCGGCTCGGGCGCGAGCGCGCTGCGCGGTTTCCGCGCAAAGCGCGTCTGCTCACATAGTGCTCACGTTGAGTGCGCGCCCCACCTACCGATGGCTGGCCGGGACCTGCTCAGTGCCATCTCGTCCCGGCGTTCAAAGGTGAGGAGCCTTGTGACACGGGCGCGCACGGCACAACAGCATGGGGCGGCTGTTCTCCGGTGGTCTGGCGGGTCGTCTCACACGAGCTGGATCGGGAGGTTGATCGCGAGCGACGAGAGCGACTTGCCCGGGGTGAAGGTCACCGTCAACTGAGCATTACCCGACGCTGTGTTGCGAGGGAGGCTCACCAGCAGCCCGGCGGTCCCGTGGCGCGCTCCCAAGCTTACGTCCAGGGCCACGATCAGCGTTTTTCCTCGAGATAGCGCGATCTCCACAGAGCCGGTGGTCGGGATCGTCATGGTGAGCGGCAGCCTCGAGGTGCCGCGGTGGTTGAGCTTCATCCGCTTCGGAGCGAGTGCCGAGAACCCCTGTGTGCTCTTGCGCTGACTGCCGCCGCCACCCGATTCGGCGCTGATCTGTCCTGCGGACATCGCTGGAACTGGCGCGGCTGCGCTCGGGCATTCCGTGCGCAGCTGCGTGAGCGCCTGATTGATCGTCACGGAGAGCTTGGCCAGCCCCTGCAGCGCTTGGGTCAGCTGCTGTTGCGCGTGCTGGAACAGGATGAAACCGGTGTTCCTGTCCCCCGCGACATACGCGCTCGCCGCCGACTTCAGCGTGGCGAGTGCCGTGAACGTGTCCTTGAGTCGCGCGTTCAGCTCGGCCAGGGCAGCGCCGATCGACGTCTCGGTGTTCTTGTTGTCGCCGAACGGATGCGCGCGCTTCATCGCGTCGTAGTCCAGCCCGAGCCTGTCCAGGGCCTTGCTCGCGGTGGCGATGTAGCCGAGCGCCGGCTTGGCGGTAGCGATCATCGCCGGTACGTTGTTCGCATCCGCGTCCGCCTGACTCAGCGCGATCGTCGCTCCCGCTACCGCTGTGCTCAAGGCGTCGAGATCGGTGGTGCTGTACTTCTTGAGACTGAGGCCGAACTCGATCCATCGGCCAACATTGACCGAGCTGTTGGTGCAGTAATTGATCACCCAGCTAAGTGCCGCATGCGCCCTGGGAGGGCTGGCGCCGGCAGTCGCAGTCGTGCCCGAGACAGCGATCGCGGCAAGCACGAGTGACACGCAACCCAGGTCACGGACCCGAAATGCGCGCTGCGTGTCTGGAGCACCCGGTCCAAATCTCAGAGCACGGATCATGACAACTCCTTGGCGTCCAATCTCTATCGGCCCCAGGTCACGGCTCGGCCACTCGCGACCAGCCGCCGAGCGGCGCCGCCGTTGACAGAGACGGTGTAGATCCGCGGCGAGCTCGTCGTCGCGCCGTGCACGAACGCGAGCCGAGATCCATCGGGGGACCACACTGGTCCGGAGTCCGCCGCGGCGCTTGTCAGTGCGCGCACGAGCTTGCCCGTGCGGTAGTCGTACAGCGCGATCGCCCCCTGGGTCTGGCCGGCCACCGCGCGCGTGACCGCCAACAGCTTCCCGTTTGGTGAGAGCGCCGGATCGGACAGGTCGTGCCCGAGATCGAACGCGACGAAGCTGTCGCAGCCGGTTGTGACCGGATCGAGCAGGCAGATGCCTTTCTCCCAGCGGCCGGAGGTCGGGTCGAAACGGTCGCTGACGCTTGCGAGCAAGCGATTGCTGTTGGTGAAGCCGAAGCTCCCCGTCGACCCCTCGCAATCACGCCCAGCCTTGGGCCCCAAGCCGTTGCTGTTGAATATGCATGCGGTCATCACCCAGCTGTGCGGGGCGGAGGGCTCGGGGAACTCCTCCAAGTCGCCCACCTTGGTGCCGTCGGGGCTGATCCGAGCAAGAAAGGCGTCGTTCGTGATGAACCCGGTCTGGTGACCGGTGACACGGTTCAACACGTGCAGTTGGTAGCCGCGCAGGTACGCGAGCTTGTTGCCATCGCGCGACAGCGAGGGACTGTTGTACTTCTTCACATACTTGGACGAACTGCCGTCGCTCGTCAGCCGCTTCTGGCCGCTGCCATCCGCGTTGATCTGGCACAGGTTCGCGAACCCACTACCGCACGAGTAGACAAGCACGGAAGACGCCGGTCGAGCAGTCGCCGCCGAAGCCGCGAAGGCCGCGGCCGCCGCCACCGTCACAACCACCGCTCCGGACGCTCGATACAGCCCTCGAATCAGCATCTGGCACCTCCATTCAGCCACTGCTCATCAACGCATATGGCCCCCATCTCACCGTACGCCGCCGGCGGCGGTTCGTAACCGGGAAAAGCCCGCAGCCGAGTCAGTTGAACCCCGCAGAAAGCCACCGTCGCGACGATGCCCGATACGACCATGGGGTAGCGGTGGAGTCGAGGAACTCGCCGGCTCAGCAGGGAGGAGGGGCGACGCGCCCTCCTATGCGCGGCAAGCGCGAACGCCGGCCGCATCGCGGCGACGAACGAGCTTCCGGCGACCGCTGAGGCGCCCTATCCCCCCGAGGGACGGCTCTGGTCGCGAGCGCTGAGAAACCTCTCCCGCCACCGATGCAAGACGGCGCGACCATCCTGAGCACGATCGACATGGTGGTCAATCCGTTGGCGATCATCTCGGCTTGATCGCTCCTTCGCAGAGCGCGCCACAGGATTCTGGCCTTGAGTGGGCCTAGCAAACGAGCGGAGAGTGCCAGTGTTCGGCAAGAGAAGGCTGCTTGACGAGGGTGCCAAGGCGAGCGGAGTTGTGCTGGAAGCCGACTACCGCTCCGTTGGCAACATTGGGTTGGGCGGAATAAGCGACGAGAGCCACGAGGCGAACAAATACCGCGTGAAGGTTAGGGTGACGTTCAACGATGGGTCGACCGCGGAGAGGTCCGTGGACGCCAAGCGTAACGAAATCGGCAGGCTTTACAAAGGGACCCGGTCCCAGTCAGATATGACCCGACCGACCGTTCCAAGCTCGAGATCGACGTACCAGCGCTGGTCGCCTGCCCGTGATGCTCGACAGGAAAGCCTTTTGGTCGGATCCACGTTCAGCGGTGCCGGCACGGGCTGCACCCACGCGCCGAGCGCGAGCGACGGCGACAGAAGCAGCGCGCATCCGAGCGCCGCCCCGACGCGCATCAACCGCCACGAACCGCAACGACGCCCCCTTCCCAACACCCCCTTCTCGCCCCGACGTTCCAATTCTGCGTCACCGGTACGAACGCAACGACAACGCTGACGTCCGGCCGACTCGCCTTCACGGGTCAACTCGGAAGCTGCGCGACTGACCCGTTCCGTAGGCCGTGTTCGGGATCGTCTGCAGCAGGAGCGGGATTCGGGTGGTGCGCGAGGCGGGGCTCGGCACGCAGCTGAAGGTGTGCAGCGTGAGTCTCAGGGTTTGCAGGGTGCGGGTCGTGCGTCCGCCGACGCTGCCGAGCACCGTTTCCTCGCCGCCGTGGCAGGGGTACTGCCACGACGGGGGCACCGCGAGTTCGGTCTCGAACCGGGACGGCTGGACGCAGGTGACCGTCAGCGGCAACCCGTGACGGCGAAATCGGGAGAAGCTCGGCACGCGCCCGCGGACCGCGGCGCGGCACGGGGTCGGGCTGAAGACGTACTGCGGCGGTGCCGGATCCGCACGGCCGACGACGTCGACGGCTCGCGCGCGCAGGCGGTAGATGCCGGTCAGGCTCAGGCGCGGAAGGTGGCATGAGCCCCACGGCGCGGGAGCGGCCGAGAGGGTCGAGAGCGAGCACTGAAATGTGACCGGAAGCAGGTCCGACGGCGCCTCAATGTCGAACACGGGCCGTTCCCATGCCTGCGCCCCGCTGTAATTGTCATTCGGATCCGGCGGAGTCGCGAGCGTCGCGTGCGGCGCCTCCCCGTACGTGGTGAAGTCAAGAATGAGGCCGCCTGGAGCGTAGCGCTGCTGGAACTCCCCGATGTCGATCGTGTTCCCGCCGTCGGGGGCCGTGGGCGAGTAGGTCCAACATTGATACGCCGGGCAGCCCGAGGTCTGCTGCGTGCCACAGGCCGTGCTCGTGGCCAAGTTGAGGCTGCACTGAACGCTAACGTCGGGCAACAGCACCTGGATCCGGAAGACGGGAACGCGATCGCCGCTGATCGCCTCCCCAGTCTGGTCGGACCCCGCGCCCGACAGGACGACGCTGACCACCGCGTCAGACTGGGTGATATCGGCCGCCGCGACCGGGGCCTGCCACGCGCAACCGGCGACGATCAGGAGTGCGATCGGCAGACAGCGCCGGACGAAGGCGGGGGCCGCGCGCCAGTCTGCGAACAGTGCGCCGGGAATACAACCCAGCACGCTCTGCGGCCTGCGGCTCTTTGATTCTCGCCCCACGTCCGGTTCCCTCACCCCGGGTGTACGCCAGTCCGGCCCGGCAATCTAGCAGCCGGAACGGCCTCTGGCGACACCACACTCGTTCTGCTTGCCTTCGCTGCGAACCGCCGCGGTTTCCGATCACCTCGTTCGAGGAGCTCTGGATTCCGGCACTACGCGTCCCCAAGCTCGAGTTCCTGGCAGGCCGACGGCTATCGCCGCCACTCCGTTCGGGCGGGTCTGCGGGCACAGACCGGCGGGTTGATCGGCGTGCTGTGCGCTGCGAGAATCGTGGAGCGGTCATGGAACGGCGATTCGGGACCTTCCTCCGGGCGGCAGTATCGGTGTTTTTGGTGTTGGAATGCGTGCCAGCGTCGAGCGGTGCGCGTGACTGGGCGGCCACGAGCAGGATCTTTGGCTACACGGGCGCCCAGCAGACGTTCGTGGTGCCGCCCGCCGTGAACTTCCTCGATGTGGTGGCGATAGGCGCCAATGGCGGGCTGGGAGGTGGTGAGCACGTCGCGGGCGGCGTAGGTGTTGCTGTTCGGGCAACGATTTGGTTCGCCCCCGTCAGACGTTGTACGTGGAAGTAGGCGGCCGGGGGTCGAACAGCGACGCCTTACCGTGCCCTGGCGTTGCCGGCTGCAGGTATGCTCCGGGCGGCTTCAATGGGGGTGGCACCGGCGGTACCGGCATCGGTGGGGGACAAAGTGGTGCCGGCGGTGGGGGCGCGTCTGATGTGCAGACGATGCCGATCGGGGCCGGCGGCGCAGCGCTTCGCTCGCGCCTGCTGGTGGGCGCCGGTGGCGCCGGGGCGGGCGGCTCTGGAGTGCCGTTTGATATTCAGGGCGGACAGGGTGGGGACGGCGGGGACAACGGAACGAGTGGCCACAGCGGTATCCCCCAGGCGCCGCTTGGCGGCCAAGGCGGCTCGGCAGCGACTCGGGGCGGCGGCGGTCACGGCGGTGCAGCCGGCGCCAGCAACGCCAACAATCGGTTCTATGTTCCGGGTAACCCGGGGCTGACGGAGTCCTTGGCAGCGGCGCCGTAGGCGGCGGTGGTGCGCAATTGCTGCCCTGCCCGGGCTGCGCTGCGAGCGGAGCGAGCGGCGGCGGTGGCAGCGGCGGCTTGCTCGGTGGAGGCGGCGGTGGCAGCGGCGGCATCGACGAATGCGGTGGGTTAACGACCGGCTCTGCCCCGACTCCGGACGTTGGCGGTGGAGGTAGCGGGGGCGGCGGCTCCTCGTACTCCCCGCGGGGCGAAATCTCCAAGCCCGTCAACAGCGGCCTGATCCCTCAGGACGGGCAAGGAGAGATCTACTGGGGCGGTCACCTCCCCGATGTCAATCTTCCCGGCGAGACAGTGTTCGTCGCGTTACCGGCACAAGTCTCCGCGCCTGGCGCTCCTTTGTCGGTTCAGGCGCCGGTCTTCTGCCTGAAGGCAAAAAGCGTCGGCTGTTCGATCGGGCTGACATTGGCGGCGCAACGGGGCAGGCGGGCGACAACGATCGGGAGCGCGAGCATCAGGCTGGCTGCGGGCGAGTACACCGATTCAACGATTAGTCTCAACCCGGTCGGGGCCCATCTCGTGCGCGCGCGTCACACGGTCAGGGCATCGCTGCTCATTGGGACGAAGGCGGGGACAGACAAGACTCCGGTCGGCAAGGTCCTCCTAATGGCCATGTAGAGTGCGTTGACGACGTGAGAGTGCCGCGCTCGCAAGCCGATCGCTGCTGCGTCAGATCGCAGGTCGAGACGAGCTCGAGGCCGACATCGACGGTCCCCTGACTGGGGAAGCCTCAGCGAACAGCGGGTGGATCCTGCAGTCAGCCGAGGCGTTCGGCAACCTGCTGCCCTATCCCGCCGCGGACTCGCCAGCCGGCCGTGCTTCGAACGAGTTGATTGCGTAGCGAGCCTGCCGCGACGAGCGGGTTTACGCGACCGCGTCGAGACATCCCCAAAGGAGGAATGCAGGATCGTGATGCGCACCTCGGACGGCGTGGCGGTGTTGCAAGGGGTCGAACGATGTCCCGCGAGAAAAGAGGCGGCAATGACCAGCATCGACCGGCTGACGAGGCGGTTGACCTACGCGAACGTGACAGCGACGCTCGCATTGTTCCTAGCGCTCGGCGGCATTGCGGCCGCCGGGACGCTCAT
Organism: Solirubrobacteraceae bacterium; assembly: GCA_035524415.1. Taxonomy (GTDB): domain Bacteria; phylum Actinomycetota; class Thermoleophilia; order Solirubrobacterales; family Solirubrobacteraceae; genus Palsa-465. Next base: position 17,864 of record DATKOY010000187.1, read on the forward strand.
TAGCGGCAGCACGATCATGCCGAGGAGCTTGCCCGCCAATCGCCTGAAACGCCACTCATTGACGGCAGCCGAGATCCGGATCGCGCCCGAGAAGGTCATCGGCACTGCGGGCGAGCCGGCATTTGGTGCCGGCTGGAAGAACGCCGGGAGCGGATTGCAGGTCGCCGGCTTCTACCGCGACGAGGAAGACGTTGTCCACCTCCGTGGCGGCGTCGCCCTGGGAGGGAGCACGACCACGATCTTCACGCTGCCGGCGGGCTACCGCCCGGCGGCGACCGAGGAATTCAGCGCCGTGCTCGACACCGCCGGCAGCGCTCTGATCCTGATCACCGCAGCGGGCGATGTGAACCTCCTGTTCATCAACAGCCCCGGCACGCCCCACACGCTAAGCCTCTCACAGATCTCCTTCCGCGCCGGGGTGTAAGAGGTGGGGCGAGCTCTTGCGCCGGAGCTTATTGTTGACGCGATGGAACTCTGTGTGATGATCGAGGGACAGGAAGGCGTGACCTGGCCTGAGTGGCAGGCACTCGCGCGCGCGTGCGAACAAGCACTCGATTGCGGCCTTGTTCCGCTCCGACCACTACCTCGACAGCATGCACCCGGAGCGGGGATCGCTTGACGCATGGGGGACGCTCAACGCACTCGCCGCCGTGACCTCAACGCTGCGGCTTGGCACGATGGTCTCTCCCGCGACATTCCGCCATCCCTCGACACTCGCCAAGCTCGTCACGACCGCCCCGACCAGAGCTCCGGCGGAAGGATTGAGCTCGGACTCGGCGCTGGCTGGAACGAGCACGAGCACGCTGCGTACGGCTTTCCGTTCTCCGACACCCGAACGCGGATGGACATGCTCGAAGAGCAGCTCCAGGTCATCCTCGGGACCTGGTCTGACGGACCGCATCCGTTCGAAGGCGAGCACTACCGGCTGCGCGACCTCGACGCCCGAGCCAAAGCCGATCCAGCTGCCGCACCCGCCGCTCATCATCATGGGCGGGAACGCGAGGCCGCGGAGCTGCGCGCTGGCCGCCCAATTTGCCGACGAGTACAACACCGTCTACCCAACCGTCTCAGACGCACGTCAACGGCGCAAGCAGCTCCTGGCGGCCTACGAAAGTGCTGGTCGCGAGCCAATCCCGTTCTCAATCATGACGGCCGTCATGGCGGGCGCCGACGAGAACGACGTTCGAGATCGACTCACGCGCGTCGCCCGAGTGCGCTGAGACGGGCCCGACGCGATGATGGCTGAGCGTCCGCCAGGATGGGTCATCGGGGTCGTCGAGGACGTCGAGGAACAGTTGATCGCACTGCGCGAAGCAGGCGTCAGTCGCGTCATCTGCCAGCACCTCGCAGCCGACGACCTCGACTTCATCGCACTGCTCGGCGGTGAGCTCGCTCAATTGGTGGGCTGACCACGACGAGGCTCGTCGCAGATACCGATCCACCTCCGAACCCCACCGCGCTCGCTTGGATCTGGCGTCTGGTGTCTGCAGTCCCGAAGCGTGTCGCATTAGGCCCGTTCGCTGATTATTCGCGCTCGCGGGAGCTATTCGCATAACTTCCCGTCGGGCCCG
>DATKOY010000188.1:0-17092 GCA_035524415.1 Solirubrobacteraceae bacterium
GCGGCGGACGCCGTGCAGCGCGCCCACAAGATGCGTAGGGTCGATCGGGGAGATCGCGTAGCAGTCCTTCTTTTCCGCCACGATCGACCGGACTTCTGCGACCTGGCGGGACACGTCGGCGTGGCTCTGCGGCGCCCGGAAGGACGCGGGCACATGCCGCGTGGCCGCCTCGTGCTTGGCGCCCTGGTACATCGCGACGAAGTACGGATTGTCAAGGCCATTCAGGACGACCCCGATATGCGGTGGCGGCTGGCTGGCCCCACCGGCTCCCGAAAAGAGCAGCGCCGCTGCGGCGACGGTAACGAACGTCAGGAACTTCACGCGCCCTCCCGAACGACCCGCCGAGACTACTCTGGCGGACCCGCCGTGTAAAGCGGAGAATGTTGAGCTGCCACGTGAGCACGCGACTTCGCCAGTTCGGTCCTGTGGGCGCTTTGCTCGTCCTGAGCGTCGTCGGGTTCTTCGTCGCTCGAGCCCTCGGCGAATCGAACGCGCGGCGCGACTCGGATCACCGGGCCGAGATCGCAGCCGTACGGGTGCGGGACAGCGTCACGCAAGCAACGACGCTCGTCGACGGTGTGCGAGGGCTTCTCGTCAGTGAACCGACCCCGCTCACGCCGGCCGAGTTCGCCCAGGTCGGCGCGCTCTGGCTCGCGCCGAGCGGGCTCCCGGCCGCGGCGTGGGTGGAGCGGGTCCCGGCGTCCGCGCGCGCCGCCTACGAGCGACGAATCCATCACCAGATCGTCACTCCCTTCTCGACCGGCGCGCCTCCTCCCGCCGGACGCAAGAGGACGTACTACCCCGCGACGTTCGTAACGCGCAGCCCCCCGCTGAGCACCGAGGGCATCGATCTCGGCGGAAACGCGGACGTGGTCAAGGCGATGACCCGCCCGCAGACGGAGTTCGGTGTGACTGCGACGCCGCTCCTGCGGCTCGCCGACGGGACGCCCGGCCTCTTCCTCGTGGAGTCGGCCCAGCGTGTCGACGAGCGGGGTGTCTATCCCGGTTATGCGGTCCTATTCGTTCCGGCGTCGTGGCTGCTCGAGTCGGCTTCCCCCACAGGCCACGTCAACGCGTCTGCGCTCCCGTCCCTCCAGATCAGGGCGGGAGGAGGGTCGGCGGGCAATCTGCACGGAGCTGCTCCGGCGCACAGCCGGTTCACCGAGGCTGGGCTCCCGTTCGAGGTCTCGGTCCCACGCGTCGGTGTTCACGGCGCCGCGGCGGCGCTCCCCTGGATCATCCTCGGCGTCGGGCTACTGCTCGCCGCGCTCGCATGGGTCTTGGGCGTGTTCGCCGCGCGACGGGAGAAGGCTACGGCCGAGCTCGACCGGCTCTTCACCCTCACGCCGGACCTGATAGTCGTCGCCGGGTACGACGGTTACTTCAAGCGTGTCAACCCGGCCTTCGTGCAGCTGCTCGGCTACAGCGAGGAGGAGGCACTGGCCCGGCCGTACGTCGAGTTCGTCCACCCCGACGACCGCGCCCGAGCCGAGGCCGAGATCAGCCGCCTCCAGGAAGGAGCGCCGACCGTGCCGTTCGAGATTCGCTACCTCTCCAAGGACGGCTCGCATCGGTGGACCGAGTGGACGGCGACTCGCGTGCAGCATGAGCGGCAGATCTACGGCGTCGGCCGCGACGTGACGCAGAGGCGGCAGGCCGAGGCGGACCTGCGCACGGCGGAGAAACGCCACCGCGTACTGGCGGAGGAGCAGGCGGCGCTCCGCCGTGTGGCGACGCTCGTCGCTGGCGGCGTGACGCCGAGTGCCGTGTTCGCCGTTGTCGCGGAGGAGGTGGGAAGGGTGACTCCCGGTGCCGATTTCGCGCTCGTCAGCCGCTATCACGGTGATGGAACAGCCGAGTTCGTCGGAACCTGGAGTCGCGCCGGTGAGCCTCCAACTACCGGCCGGCAGGTTCCGCTCGGCGGCCACAACCTGCACACGCTCGTGTTCGAGACGCAGCGACCCGCTCGTGTCGATCGCCTCGACGACGACGCTACGGCCACTGTCGTTGCGCGCGAGCTGGGCGCACGCTCGTCGGCCGGCGCGCCGATCACCGTCGCAGGCCGGGTCTGGGGTGTGGTCATCGCGGCGTCCGTGCGCGAGAACGGACTCCCTGAGGGGGTCGAGCGTCGGCTCGCCGCCTTCACCGAGCTCGTCGCGACGGCGATCGCGAACGCCGAGGCGGGCGAGCGGGTGACGGCGCTTGCCGACAAGCAGGCGGCGCTGCGACGCGTGGCGACGCTCGTCGCCGAGGGGGCACTCCCGAAAGAAGTTTTCAGCGCGGTCGCCGCAGAGGTGGGCCAACTGCTGCCGGCCGCAGAGTTCGCGTCGGTAGGACGGTACTCCGCCGACCGTACGGTCACGTTCGCAGGAACCTGGAGCCGTAGCGGGGAGATCGTTGCTCCCACCACGTTGAGCCTCGGAGGGCAAAACGCGAGCACCCTCGTCTATGAGCACCAACAGCCGGTGCGAATCGATCGCTACTCCGACGCGAGCGACATCGCGGAAGCGGTGCAGGCTACGGGTATGGCGTCCGCACTGGGCGCACCGATCAGCGTCGCCGGCCGACTCTGGGGGGTCATGATCGTCAACGCGCGCGACGAGGACGCCTTTCCAGCAGGAACGGAGCAGTGGCTGGCCGAGTTCACCGAACTCGTCGCGGCGGCACTATCGAACACGGCGGCGCGTGATGAGCTGCGTGAGGTCGCGGACAAGCAAACGGCGCTGCGTCGGGTGGCGACCCTCGCCGCGGGCGGCGCACCTCCTCCGCAGGTCTTCGCTGCCGTCGCGAAGGAGGTACAACGGATGGTGCCGTCCGAGTTCGTCTATATCGGCCGCTACAACGAGGATCGCACTGTCACGTACGTCGCCGCCTGGGACGGCGGGCGTGCCTTCGGCGACGAGGTGACACTCCCGTTGGGCGGACGCAACCTCACGACGACGGTGTACGAGAGCGGCCGGCCTGCGCGCCTCGACACCTACGAGGACGCGTCCGGACTCTCAATCGCGACTGCGCACGCACGCGGCATTACCAGCGGGGTCGGGGCTCCGATCATGGTCGGCGGCCACCTCTGGGGTGTCGTCGTGGCGTCGGTGACTAGCGGGAGAGACATCCATCCCGATACGGAACGACGCCTCGCCGAGTTCACCGAACTCCTCGCCGTGGCGATCTCGAACGCGGAGGCCCAAGCCGATTTGACGGTGTCGCGCGCGCGCATTGTCACCACGGCCGACGAGACGAGGCGTCGAATCGAGCGTGACCTCCATGACGGCGCCCAACAACGACTCGTCTCGCTCGCGTTGCAGTTGCGTTCGGCGCGGGCCACGGTGCCGCCCGAGCTAGGAGAGCTCGCGGCCGAGTTCGAGCGCGCCGCGGTCGGGCTTACGGACGCCGTCGAGGAGCTCCGCGAGTTGGCCCAGGGGATCCATCCCGCCGCCCTGGCGGAGGGTGGCTTAGGCCCCGCGCTGAGGATTCTCGCCCGGCGCTCGTCGGTCCCGGCGAAGCTCGAGGTCCGTGTGGACGGGAGGCTGCCCGAACCGATCGAGGTGGCCGCCTACTACGTTGTGTCCGAGGCACTGACGAACACTGCGAAGCACGCCGAAGCGTCGGTCGTCGAAGTCGAGGTCGAGATCGCTGACAGCGCCCTGCGCGTGAGCGTGCGGGACGACGGGGTCGGCGGGGCGGTCTTGGCCCGCCGCTCGGGACTCGTCGGGGTGAAGGACCGCGTCGAAGCGCTTGGCGGCGGGATCCTCGTCGAGAGCCCGCCGGGGGCGGGGACCTCGATCCAGGTCGAGCTGCCACTCGATGTCGGCGACCCATTGGTCCTGGCTGACGGCCCGCATGGTGCGCACGGATCGGCTCGATGACCAGCACTGACGACGGTCGAAGGTGCAGAAACTCCGCACGTCATCCGCCTAAGCACCGATGACTGCCCGCGGCCGCGTTGTGAGTCTGGCGACGATGGACGACCAACTGCTCCGCGCCGTGACGATTCACCGGTTCTCGGCAGACGAGCAGCCGTGCGACGAGCTCGCCGACGAGCTGGCTGCGTTCTTCGAGAAGCGGCAGGCTCACCTGCATGGGCTCCGCGACACCGTGGTTCTCATCGGTTACGGCGTCGAACGGGTCACCGTGATTGCTGGCTGGGAAAGCCGCGAGGCGCAGATCGCCGGCATCGCCTGCCTCCGCGCCGATCCGGATCTGCTGGCGATCGCGAAGAGGTCCGGCCTTGCGGAGCACGACGAGTACCGGGTCGCGAGCTGCGGCCTTTCGCTAGAGACCAACGGCGGATGCTGAGGTTGGTGGAGCCGCAACCGGAGGGAGGCACCGGATGGAGCTGCACGATTTCGAGCAGCGACTGATCGAAGAAATCGCGGACGAGATCGCGACGGTCGCGACGGAGCGGTTCAAGGGGTCGCTTGCCGAAGAGGGTGGGGTGGTTTTCTATGTCCCCGAGAGCGGCGAGGTGAAGCTCATCGCCGTGGATCACTATGCGGTGGGCGGGATGCTGCTTCAGGTCGAGAGCCAAGAAGGCAACCGGTACCTCGTCCGCTTCGAGATCAGTAGTGGCCACTACGCGTTCGAGGCCGTTCCCTTAGACGCGTAGCTCCGCGCAGAGCCCCGGTCTGGCGATGAACTCGAGCGGCGGCATCGGAGGTACGACTGACCGGTTGCGTAATCGACTGACCCCGCGGGTCGGGGGAGTCGAGCTGCCCGACCAAGAGCCGCCGCTCGCAATTGGGCCATCTTCCGCAGAGGTTCCGAGATTGCGCCGACGCTGGTTCCGCATCCTCGGCCGACTATCGGTGAAACCAAACCGAGGGGCAGGCACCGATGTCGACCGCAGAGTCAGCAACAACCGCAAAGTCAGCAACCATTGCCGTGCCGTCCAAGACGGCTGCGAAGACCAGCTCCACGACCAAGGCGAAGTCCGGCTACCTCTCGTGGTGGGCCATCGTCTTTCTCACCGTCAGCTCGGTCGCGAGCCTGCGCTCTGCACCGACGATGGCGGTCTACGGGTTCGCATGCATCTTCCTCTACATCGTCCCGGCGATCGTCTTCCTGCTTCCGACATCGCTCGTATCCGCAGAGCTCGCCTCGGGCTGGTCGGGCGGTGTCTATCGCTGGGTCACCGAGGGGATCTCGCCGCAGGCGGGACTGGTCGCGATCTGGAATCAGTTCGCGATGACGATCTTCTACTACCCGGCGTTGCTCGCCTATGTGGCGAGCACGTTCGCGTACGTGATCGACCCGAAGCTCGCGGCGAACGGGACATACACAGCGCTGATGATCATCGGGCTCTACTGGGTCGGGGTGCTCATCTCGTCACACGGGATGAAGGCGGTCGCGAGCCTCGCCTCGGGCGGGCTCTGGATCGGCACGCTGATCCCGGGCACGATCCTGGTCGTTCTCTGCATCCTCTTCCTCGGCCAGGGGAACTCGCCGGCGGCACCGATGAACACCGCGCACCTGCTGCCGGCCTGGGCCGGGCTCGCGAGCCTCGTGCTCATCGTCAACAACTTCCTTGCCTACGCCGGGATGGAGATGAACGCGGTGCACGTCAACGAGCTTCGCAACCCGGCGAAGGAGTTCCCGCGCGCGATGTTCGTCTCGATCCCGATGGTGCTGGCGATCTTCATCCTCCCGGCGCTTGCGATCAGTTGGATCGTCCCTAGCCAGACGCTGAGCCTGACCGCCGGCGTGATGCAGGCGTTCGACGCCGTCTTTGCACACTTCGGGATGCAATGGATGACCCCGGTGATGGCGATCGCGCTCATCTGCGCATCGCTCGGCGGCTTCTTCGCCTGGCTCGCCGGGCCATCGAAAGGCCTCCTTCTGATCGGCAGGCAAGAGGGGTACCTGCCGCCGCGCTTCCAACAGCTGAACAAGAACGGCATCCAGCAGAACATCCTCGTCGCTCAGGGATGGGTGGTAACGCTCATCGCGCTCCTGTTCGCGTTCGTTCCGGACGTGTCGACCTCGTACTGGATCTTCTCGGTGATCACGACGCAGACGTACCTGATCATGTACGTGCTGATGTTCGTTGCAGCGATGCGCCTCCGGCGCACGCAGCCCGACCATCCCCGCGGCTACCGCGCCCCGCTCCTGAAGACGCTGTGCGTCGTCGGCGGCCTCGCCTCGGTCGCCGCGTTCCTGATCGGGTTCGTCCCGCCGTCCCAGTTCGGCGGCGGCGGTGTCGGTTACGTGTTGCTCATCGGCGCCGGTGTGCTCATCGTTGGCTTCCTCGCGCCGTTCGCGCTCCTCCACTTCCGGCGCCCGAGCTGGAAGACCGCGCAAGCCCAACCAGAAGGGACGGCCTAGTCATGCCGCACGATCATTCGCCGAGCCCCGCGCACACGCACCCGACCTGGCTCTATGTCCTCCTGGGCGTCGTCGCCGTAGGACTCGCAACCTGGGGCGTCATCGCCTACCGCGGCCACCAGGATACGCAGGCGGCGCAAGAGAAGGCCCAGCAGCTGCAGCACGAGTTCGAGGCGGCACGCCTTCCCACGTACCCGGACACCCGCGAGGTCGCCCGCACGCTTGGTACCGACGGCGGCGCGGTCTGCGATACGCCAAAAACACTCGCGCGATCAGTTTTGACACTCCAGCTCTCGAACGGCGCAGCGGGTCCCGGTCAGCGGCCGGTTCGGGTCGCGGCTCAGACGCTGAAGGGCGAGCTGCTGATCATCAAGGCCTACTGCCCAGAGAAGCTCAGTGAGTTCCGGAAGTTCGCCAACGATCTCAACTATGCGGAGGTGGTGCGAGGATGAACTCCTCGATCAATACAGCAACGCTGCGAACACGAGTCCACAAGCTGATGCCGAAGGCAAGGGAGGATCTCGCCCAGCTCGTCGCCTTTCGGTCGGTCGCGGACCCCAAGCAGTTCCCGCCCGACGAGTGCGAGCACGCAGCCGCCTGGGTTGTCGATGCCTTCCGGGGCCTGGGCTTCGGGGACGTGGCACTGCACCCGACGCCCGACGGCTCGAAGGCGGTCGTCGGGCACCGGCCCGGGCCGGAAGGTTCGCCGACCGTACTGCTCTACTGCCACTACGACGTGCAGCCGCCGCTCGACGACGCGGCCTGGAAGACGCCCGTCTGGAAGCTCACCGAGAAGGACGGACGCTGGTACGGACGCGGCGCTGCCGACTGCAAAGGGAACATCGTCGTGCACCTTGCCGCGCTGCGTGCCCTCGGCGACCAGATTCCCTGCACTGTGAAACTTGTCGCCGAGGGGTCGGAGGAGCAGGGAACCGGCGGGCTCGAGGCCTTCATCCCCAACCATAGGGATCTGCTCCGTGCCGACGCGATCCTCGTCGCCGACACGGGGAACTTCGCAGTTGGTGTGCCCTCGGTGACAACCACGCTCCGCGGGCTCGCGAACGTTGTCGTCACCGTGCGCACTCTCTCGAGCAGCATGCACTCGGGAATGTTCGGGGGTCCCGCGCCCGACGCGCTCGTCGCTCTAGTTCAGATGCTCGCGACCTTGCACGACGAGGACGGCAACACCACGGTTCGCGGCCTTTCAAACGACCAGAAGTGGACCGGTGCCGCCTACCCGCCGGAGCAGTTCCGAGCCGACGCGCACGTGCTCAGCGGCGTCGACCTCGTCGGCGACGGGACTGTCTCCGATCTCCTGTGGGCGCGTCCCGCGTTGACCATCTTGGGCATCGACGCCCCGCCCGTCGTCGGCTCCTCGGCGGCGTTGGAGTCCATGGCCCGTGCACGACTCAACCTCCGTGTTCCGCCCGGCGTGGACTCGAAACAGGCGCAGGACGCACTGGTCGCGCACCTCGAGGCTGTGGCGCCATGGCACGCAAAGGTCGACATCGAGCGGGAAGCCGACGGCCAACCCTTCACGGCGTCAACCGAGGGGCCGGCATACACAGCGCTCACCGACGCGATGAAGGACGCCTACGGTCGCCAGGCCATGACGCTCGGGCAAGGCGGCTCGATCCCGTTGTGCAACGTCCTCCGGGAGACGTATCCGGACGCCGAAATCATGCTCATCGGCGTCGAAGAGCCTCGCTGTCTGATCCATGCACCGAACGAGAGCGTCGATCCGTCCGAGATCGAGAACATGGCGGTGACCGAGGCAGCGTTCCTTGGGCGTTATGCAGCCGCAAACCAAAGCCAAGCCGCCGCCGCCGCCGCCTGAGTATGTGCCGGACGAGGCCGGGTCTGCGCAGCCCCGCGCTGGGTCTGCGCAGCCCCGCGACCTCGCGAAGTTCCTTGTCCGCCTTGGAGCCGCACTCAACGCCGTCGGCGATCCGGTCTACTCGATCCAGGAACGCCTGCAACGCATCGCGACCGCCTACGGGGTCACCGATGCGCGGGTCAGCGCGTTCCCTACGTCGATGCTCGTCAGCCTCGGCGATGGCAAGCCTGCCACGCTCGAACCCACGATGCGACTCGACGGCCTGGCTCGACTCGACCGGATCGCAGCACTCGATCGCCTGGTCGACGATGTCGAACAGCACACACCTGCGCCCACCGACGGCATCCAGCGGCTTCAGGAGATTCTCGACCTCGCGCCACGGTTCGGCCCGCTCACGAGTATCGGGGGGTACGCCGTACTGACGGTCGGGCTCGCGTTGATCCTCCATCCGGCGCTCAGGGACGTCGCAGCCGCTGCCGTGTTCGGGGCAATCGTCGGCGTTCTGCGTCTCGTTGCAGGAAGGACTCCCACGCTCCGGATGCTTCTTCCGATGATCGCCGCGTTCTCCGTCTCCGCGCTCACAGGGCTCGCGGTCGAGCAGCACCTCGCCGATCCCGGCCTGCGCGCGATGATCGCCGCGCTCGTCGTCTTCCTGCCCGGCGCCGCACTGACCACGTCCGTCATGGAGCTTTCAGCAGGAGACATGATCGCCGGATCGAGTCGACTCGTCTGGGCAGGCGTACAGCTCGCCCTACTCGTGTTCGGGATCCTTGCGGGCGTTGGAGCCGTCGGGGTGCCGTTGTCGAGGGCTTTGTCGAGCGCAGAACCGCTGTTGGGAGGATGGGCGCCGTGGGTCGGCGTCTTCATCTACGCCATCGGCACGTACGTTGCGCACTCCGCTCCGCGAAGATCGCTCGGCGGCCTGCTCGTTGTCCTTTACGCGGCCTGGATCGGACAAGTCATGGGAGACCAGGTCTTCGGCGGGTATGGCGGCGGGTTCATCGGCGCGCTGGTGATGACGCCGGTGGCCGCGCTCGTCGCGCGCTTTTCGTGGGGCATGCCGGCCCGCGCTTCGTTCCTCCCCGGGTTCTGGTTGCTGGTACCGGGAGCCATGAGCCTCAGCGGGCTGACGACGATCGCCGGTGGTACAAACGCGGCGGCTGGTCGGGATCTCCTCACTGCGATCGGGTCGATCTTCGCCGTTGCCCTCGGCGTTCTCTGCGGCACCCAGCTCGAGCAATGGCTCGCCGCCAGCGTTCGCCGAATCGACCGGCCGCGGCTCAGCGGGCCAGCCTGAGCGCCTGAGCACTCGCCCCCTTTGCGATGCGCGAACTCCGCACCGGTTGGGTGGTTCTTCCGATTCGCGGTCGCCGGCTCGCGCCGAGGATGGGGTGATACGGCGAAGGAGGCTCAAGATGAACATGAGACAGACATGATTCGGGTCTGTGTGGCCGGCGTTACCGGTTGGATGGGTCGTCCTGTTGCCGCGGCGGTCACCGCTGCGAGCGATCTCGAGCTCGTAGCGGGCGTCGCACTCTCAGATCCAGGGAGCTACTCCTCAGTCGATAAGGCGCTCGACTCTGTCGACGCAGATGTGCTCGTCGATTACACGAGTGCCGCTTCCGTTCGGGCGAACGTGTTTGCAGCCATCGAGCGAAAAGTCAATGTCGTAGTCGGTTCGAGCGGCCTCTCGGCCGCGGACTACGAAGAGATCGACGCTCTGGCGCGCAAGCAGCAGGTCGGTGTTATCGCAGCCGGCAATTTCTCGCTGACGGCAGCGCTGCTACTCCGTGCCGCCATCGAAGCTGCAGGCCACCTGAAGGCATGGGAAGTAATCGATTATGCGAGTGCGGGGAAACAGGATGCGCCGAGCGGTACGGCCCAGGAACTCGTCGAGCGAGTCGAGGCCGTGCGGGCCCCGACGCTCGGTGTTCCCATCGATGAGATTGTCGGTGCTCGAGAGGCCCGCGGGGCGACCGTCGCCGGCACTCAAGTGCATTCAGTCCGCCTCCCGAGCTTTGTCGTCTCGACCGAGATCATCTTCGCCGCGGAAGGAGAACGGCTCTCGATTCGTCACGACGCCGGCGACACTCCGGAGCCGTACATCGCCGGAACGCTGCTCGCGATCCGGACGGCCCCGAAACGTGTCGGATTGGTCCGAGGTTTCGACCGGCTCCTCGACTAGCCGCATGTGGAGTGCGTAGGCGATGGCCACCGACATCGAGCTCGTCCGCGGCAAGAACGTCGTCGCGGTCATCGATTTCCACCAGACTTCGATCTTCCCGACCGACGCACCGCCGGGCGAGCTTCCCGAGCACGTCGTCCCCACCGATCCGCACGGCCACTTCCACAAAGTTCATCACCGCGCCGGAAACCCGGAAGGCATCTACGAAGCCGACAGCCCGGAGTACTGGCAGGAGATCACCGAGGCCCTGGTCCCGGCAGGTGCGATCCTGCTGCTGGGACACGGCAAGGGCAAGGCGAATGCGTCCCACCACTGGATCGCCTGGGTCGAGAAGCACCGCAGAGACGTTGCCGCCAAGGTGGTCGCTGATGTGCGCGTCGACATCGACCACCTCGACGACGAGCAGGTGCTACGGCTTGCCCAGTACTACTTCGCCGGCCCAGCCCCGCGGGACTTCGGGGACAGTCGCTGGGGAGAGCCGGCGCCCCGCTGAGCGATCAGTGGCGCCCGCGGATCGCGTGCGGAAGCTCGCAATCAGTCCCGCCGAGGCGCGAATCCGGCGTTCGTCAGCATGCGCCGCAGATCCACGAGCATCTGCTCGTCGATGTTCTTGCCGGACGGCGGCTGCAGGATCTCGGTCTCGGCGCCGAGGGTGACCTCGAGTTTGCCATTCGACCGGCGCCGCGTCGCTCCAAGCGCTTCGAGCAGCGACAGCACCTGGCGCCACTCGATGTTGCCGCTCGAGGCATGTCCGAAGACCTTGTCGAGGGTATCGCGGTGACGGTGAGCGAGCTCAGCGGCCATGAGCTGTCCTCCTCATCGGATCGGCCATCCGTGCACAATTGCACTCGCCGGGGCCTGCCGGGATCGGCGACGGCACCGAACGATTGCGCGAACCTCGCAGGTTTCCCGCATAGAATCTGGCGCGGCTCGGATTCCGCCGCGGATCCCCCGTGCCACGATCGCGGAAATGGAGCAGCGGAACGAAGAAGGCCGCGAGGCGCCGATGGTGATCACGCCACGAGCGGCCTGGCATCTATTGAGGCGAATCGTCTCGGCCTCGCGACGAACGTCTTCGGGCGCGTAAGCACGACCTTCCGGTCGAGGCAACGCCGGGACGAAAGCAAGGCTGAGCGACCGGGCTTCAGCCGCCCGGAGCCACGCGTCCGTTGCGGTCGCACCACTCCGAGAACAGCGCCCAGTTGAAGAGGTACGCGCTGAGCTCCTCGAGACCGACGTGCACCTCGAGCAGCGAGATCCAGTGGCAGTGACCGCAGTAGCCGAGCTCGTCGACGGCCGGCTGCTCGTCGCAGCGGACGCAGGCAGTGAGTAGCTCGTCGTCCAGAGGGAAGACGGGCATGCCTCGACCCCTTAGGCGGCGCCGAACGCCGCGGAGCCGTCCTGCGGGACGACGCGGCCGGCGTTCAGCAGCCCGCGTGCGACGAGGAGGCCGAAGAGGAAGCCGCCGACGTGGGCGAAGAACGCGACACCGCCGCCGTTCGCCGCAGCCGAGAAGAGCCCGAAGTTCGCCTCGATCAGCTGGTAGAGGAACCAGAGGCCGAGGAAGTACCAGGCCGGGATCTTCACCGGGATGACGATGATCAGCGTGAGCACGCGCGAGTTCGGATAGAGGACGAAGTACGCGCCCATCACGGCTGCGATCGCGCCACTCGCGCCGAGGGTCGGAAGGCGCCCGTCGGCCGCCGTGCCGAAGAGGAGCGTCATCGCCGTCTGGGTCATCATGGCGACGAAGCCGCCCGCGAAGTAGAAGCCGAGGTAGCGCAGCGGCCCGAACGCGTCCTCGACGTTCTTGCCGAAGATGAACAGGAAGAGCATGTTCCCGAGGATGTGGTCCCAGCTCCCGTGCATGAACATCGCGGTGATCCAGCTGACCCCCCACGGTTCCGGCCCATGACAGGCGTTGTCGACTGTGCAGGGGTAGAACGAGGCGTGGAAGACCGCCGAGTTCAGGTGCGGCAGCTCGTAAAAGATCCACACGGCGAAATTCGCGACGATCAGCGCGGTGTTGACGAACGGGAAGTTGCGCGCCCTGAGGCCGTCGGAGAGGGGGAGCATGACCGCACTTTCCCTTCGGCTCCCGCGTGCGGAATCGGCTCGATCGCTGAGCGGTTGCGCGAAAGACGACGAGACGTCAGCCGGCGGCGGCGCGACGCTGGAGAACCTTGGCCGCGGACTCGGGCGGTGGTTCGTGGTCGAGCACGAATACGTCGATCAGAGTCGCCACCGCCGAGGTCACCGGGATCGCGAGGACGACGGCGAAGGCCCCGAAGATGAGCCCGACCGCCGATACCGAGACAAGCGTGACGAGCGGTGAGAGGCCGACCGAACGGCCGGCGACATGGGGGTTGACGACGTAGCTCTGGAACTCCCGTACGGCTACCAACACGAGCAATCCCAACGCGGCGGTGTGGAGGGACTGCGGCAGGCCGACGGCCACAACGAGGATCGCGCCGATCAGCGGTCCGATCACCGGGACGATCTCGAGCAGGCTGACCAAGCCGCCGAGCAGCAGCCAGTAGTTCAATCCGACGAGGTAGAAGCCGAGCGAAAGGACGGCCCCGATGGCGAAGACCATGAGGAACTTGATGCGCGTGTAGACGCCTAGTCGCCGGTCGATCGCGAGGTACGTCCGTCGCGCGCGCTCGCGTTTCTCCTCCGGCGCAAGCGCGGTCAGGAGCCCGATCATCGTGTCACGCTCCGCGATCCAGTACCAGGTGGCGGCAAGCGTGAAGAACACTGCCACGATGGCGGTCGTCGCCTTGTGTCCGTATGCCGCGACCGGGTGGAGCAAGGCCGCGCCGGAGGGAAGGCGCCGGAGATGCTGATCGAGCCAGACGAGAACGTCGCGCCGGATCCCCGTCGAGTTGTGAATGGCCGCGCTGCCGCTGCCGGCCTGGTTCAGCGCCTGCGTCACCTGGTGGATGAGTGGCGGCACCGCGAGCCAGAAGAAAACGGCGGTGATCGCGCCGACGCCGACGAAGAAGACAAGGATGGCCATCGCCTCCGGGACGCGGTGGCCGTGCAACCATTCGACGCCGGGTCTGATGGCGGCAGCGAAGGTGAGCGCGAGAAGGAGCAGGATCACCATCGTCCGTACCTGCCAAAAGCCGGCAGCGAGCGCCGCTACTCCGAGTACGGCGGCGGTCATCTTGGCTGCGAGCAGGACGAGGTCACGGTCGGAGCGCACCGCGGCTGCGGGGCTCACAGCGTGCCGAGGATCGCCTCGCGCGGCCATCGGGCGGAGGCTGCCGGGGGCTGGACAAGACCACATCGGCGATCTCGCTGAAGGGCTGCGCAAAGACGCAGTCGTTGGGTATTCCGACGGATGCTGACCCCGGTATTGCAGCGGAGGATGCGTGAGTGACATCTCGCGTGACCGTGAAGAAGCTCACGCGCCGAGGACTGCTCCTCGCCGTGACCGGGGTATCGCTCTACCTGCTGCTGCCGAGCCTTTTGGCTGTCTTCTCCTCTGCCCACTCGCTGACGCAGGACTCTTTGCCCTGGGCGGTCCTCGTCCTCATCTGCGAGGCGGCGAGCACGGTCGCGGTGTGGGAGCTCGACCGGATCGCGCTGCAGACGCGGAGTTGGTTTGCCGTGGCCACCGCCCAGCTGAGCGGCAACGCCTTCGGCCGGGTCGTCCCCGGCGGCGGCGCCACGGCAGCGGCGTTCACCATCGGCATGCTGCGACAAGCGGGCATCGATGCCGGACAGGCTGCGGCCGCGCTCTCGGCTTCGACGGCCCTGCAGATCGCCACAACGTTTGCCCTGCCGCTGCTCGCGCTGCCCGCCATCCTCGGCGGCGCTCCGATCAGTCACAGCCTTGCCACGGCCGCCTATCTCGGCCTCCCGGTACTACTGCTGCTTCTCATCGCAGGCGGACTCGCGTTCGCGACGGACCGGCCACTGCAGCTCGCGGGGCGCGCACTCCAATGGGTGCTGAACGCCACGGTGCGGAGACGGCACCACCTGACCGACCTGCCACAGGAGCTGCTCGCCGATCGCGACTTCATCCGCACGACCCTGGGAGAGCGCTGGCACTCGGCAGTCCCAGCGGCCGCAGCCAACACCGGCCTCGACTACCTGGCCCTGCTCTGCGCGCTGCGTGCGGTCGGAGCCGACCCCAGGCCCTCGCTCGTGCTGCTCGCGTACACCGCCGCCGAGGTGCTCGCGCTCATACCGCTCACACCGGGCGGCCTCGGCTTCGTCGAGGCAGGCCTTGTAGGCACGCTCACGCTCGCCGGCGTCTCCGGCCGCGATGCCCTCGCCGCCACCCTCCTCTACCGACTCGTCGCCTACTGGCTGCCGCTCCCGGCCGGCGGAGTCGCCTACCTCCTCTTTCGCCGCCGCTACGGCGGCGTGCGGAGTTCACGCACGCGATCAGCCGCATCGCCGATTCCCACAGGCGCCATCGGCGAGGAGAGTCGAGCCGACAAAGCCCAACCGGGAGGTACCTGATGGAGTCCATGTTCGAACAGGCAGAGAAGACAGCCAGCACGCAGCTGACGAAGATGAGGTGGGCGCTCGGGATCAACGGCGTGCTCGCCATCGCGCTCGGCGTGCTGATCCTGGTCTGGCCCGGCATCAGCGTGTATGCCCTGACGATCGTCTTCGGCGCCTACGCGCTCGCGTCCGGCATCGTCGGCCTGGCGACGGCCTTCAGCTCGGACGCGAAGGACGAGCGGGGATGGCTGATCTTCTCCGGCCTGCTCGGGATCGCGGTCGGCGTGATGGTCTTGGTCTGGCCGGGCATCTCTGCACTCGCTCTCCTGTACGTCATCGGCGTCTACGCGGTAGCGCTCGGGATCCTGGCCATCGTCGGCGCGTTCTGGCTCCCGATCGGCGGCGGCGACACCGCCCTGATGATCCTCAGCGGCCTGATCTCGATCTTCTTCGGGATCGTGATCTTCGCCAAGCCTGGGACTGGAGTCCTCGTGACGCTGGCCCTCATCGCAGCGTTCGCCCTCATCACGGGAATCACCGAGGTCGTCGTGGCGATCGGTGGCGAGCGACTGCTCGAAAGCGACCTGAAGCGCTCCTTCGCGCCACGGCCGAAGCCGCACCCCTCGACCTAGTCCATCACCACCTGACGCGGGGGAGGACCACCGGTTCTTCCCCGCGCCATCCGACCGGCAGAGGAGCGCCCATGACGCACGACACCACAGCCGAGTCCGCATCGGGGTTCCGCAGGGCGACCGTCGTGGGCGGCGGCGTGATCGGGATCTCTTGGACAGCGCTCTTCCTCGCCCACGGGCTCGAGGTGACGGTCTCCGACCCCCTCCCGGACGTGCAGGATCGCGTCCGCGTCGGCCTGCGGGAGATCGCGCCGACGCTCGCCGCGCTCGGCTACGCGGTGGCGACCCTCAAGGAGTCCTCGCCGATGCTGCGATTCGAGGCGGAGCCCGCCACAGCCGTCCACGACGCCGACGTCGTGCAGGAAAACGCGCCCGAGCGGTTGGACGTGAAGCAGCAGCTCTGGCAGGAGATCGAGCGCGGCGCACCCGCGCACGCGCTGCTCGCGTCGTCGTCGTCCAGCCTGCCGGCGTCGCAGATGGCGCAGAGGATGAAGGCCCCGGAACGCCTGATCGTCGGCCACCCCTTCAACCCGCCGCACCTCGTCCCTCTCGTCGAGGTGGCGCCGTCGCCCACGACCGATCCCGCTGTCGTAGAGCTGGCCGTGGCGTTCTACAGGTCGATCGGCAAGCGGCCACTCGTCCTCGGTCGCGAGATCCCCGGCTTCGTTGCAAACCGGCTGCAGGCGGCGCTCTTCCGCGAGGCGGTCTACCTCGTGTCGCAGGGGATCGTGACCGAACAGGCGCTCGACGAGGTCGTCACGGCTTCGATCGGGATGCGCTGGGCCGTTGCCGGTCCGTTCCGCACCTTCCACCTCGGCGGCGGCCAGGGCGGTCTGCCCGATTTCCTCCTCCATCTCGGGCCTGCGTTGCAGGCGCTGTGGTCGCAGCTCGGAACGCCCGCACTCGACCCACCGACGACCGATCTCCTGTCCAAGCAAGCGCAGGACTTCGACGGAAGCGTGGTCGAGCTCGCGCGGCAGCGGGACGAGGCCGAGGTACGGCTCATGCGTGCGCTGGACGAATCTCCGGCATGAGCGAGCTGCAGTTCATAGTGCCGCAGCTCGGGATCTTCGCCCAAGGCACCGCCGCCCATCACTTCCTCGAATTCGACCTCCGACCTGGGGTCGAGCCGACCGATGCGATCGGGTCGTTTCGGCGGCTCCGCGCGCCGGAGGTCTCCTCGGGCGGGGTCAATATCGTGCTCGGCATCTCGGCTGAGATCTGGCGAGCGGTCGCGCCCTCGCACGCGCCGCACGACCTCGCCGACTTTCGCCCGATCTCTGCCGCCGGTGGTCGTGGTGCTCCGGCCACGCAACACCACGCGTGGGTCTGGATCAGCGGCGCGGCGGCCGACATCACGTGGGATCACGCGCGCGCCGCAACGCTCGGCGTCTCCGACGTCGCAGAGCTCGTCGCCGAGCAGCCCGGGTTCCCGTACCACGACGGGCGGGACATGACCGGCTTCGTCGACGGCACCGCGAACCCGCCGACTCGGCTCGCCCCACACGTCGCACTAGTCCCGCCCGACCGGCCGGGGGAGGGCGGCAGCCACGTGCTCGTGATGCGCTGGGTTCATGACCTCGCCAAGCTCTGGCGGCTGCCCGTCGACGAGCAAGAGAAGGTGTTCGGGAGGACGAAGGCCGACAGCATCGAGCT
>DATKOY010000189.1:0-7607 GCA_035524415.1 Solirubrobacteraceae bacterium
GCCCCGCCGACGAAGAACATCGCGACGCTGAAGCATAGATACAGCGTGCCGATTTCCTTGTGATTCGTGGACGTGAGCCAGCGGACCAGCCCGGAGCGCTCGTGAGCGCGACCGGCGCTCGAGGGAATGACTACGGCATGCATGACGGTCTCACTTCGGCATCGGGTTGGGGGGCGCTTCGCAGTGGTCAGCGGCGTGCGGCCGCGATGTCCTTCGGCTGGACCGTGTCGCCGAGCTCATTGCCGAATGAATGGCGCACGTAGGTGATGACCGAGGCGATCTCGAGGTCAGACAGCGACCCTTTCCACGCGACCATCGCCGGGTTCTTTGCGCTGCCGTTGACAACGATGTTGACCGCTCCAGGCAGCGGGCCGGCCGAGGTCTTGCCGCCTGCCAGCGCGGGAAACGCCGGTGGCATGCCCTGCCCATTGGCTTGGTGGCAGGCGACGCAATTCTGTGCGTAGACCTTCGCCCCCTCCGCCTTGAGCTCGTCGAGTGTGTAGACCCGGCCCGCCGCCGCGGTGGCCGCGTCGACCGACGCGCGCTTGGTGGCGTGCTGCTCGTCGACCCACGCCGTGTAGTCGGGGAGCGACACCGCGTTGACGACGATGGGCATGAATCCATGGTCCTTGCCACAGAGCTCGGAACATTGCCCGCGGTAGGTTCCCGGTTTGTCGACGCGGAACCAGGAGTCGCGGACGAAGCCCGGAATGCCGTCCTGCTTGACCCCGAACGCCGGCACCGCCCACGTGTGGATGACGTCGTTCGCGGTGACGAGAATGCGGACCTTCTTGCCGACCGGGACCACCATCGGCCGGTCAACCTCGAGCAGGTAATTTTCCCCTTTGGCTTCGCGGTTCTCGATCTGCGCCCGCGGAGTGGAGAGCGTGCTGTAGAAGCCGAGGTCCTCGTTCAGGTATTCGTAGCGCCATTTCCACTGGTAGCCGGTGATCTTGATCGTGATGTCAGGATTGGACGTGTCCTTCATGGCATAAACCGTGCTCGTCGCCGGAATGGCGAGACCAACCACGATCAGGATTGGAATCACCGTCCACGTGAGCTCGAGCGGCCGGTACGTGGTCAGCGTTCCGGGCTTGTGGCCGCGCGAACGCCGGAACCGGACGATCGAGTACACGAGTACCGCGGCGACGACGAGAACGACCACGACGCAGACCACTTGCACCAACGCGTGCAGCGAGGAGATCTGCCGCGCGATTTCGGTCTGCGCCGGCTGAAAGTCAAAGCGCAATTCGGCCCGCGCGATGCTCGCGCCGAGCGCGAGCATCGCCGCGACCCCGAGTTGAGTAGCGCCACGCATCGCTATCTGTGGTGAGACCATGGTGCAGTTCCGCCGTTGAGGTCGAGTCGCACGTGGTGCCGTCGGTGTCGACTCGAATCTACTGAGAGCAAACTCGCCGCAGGCACACGGCTACCGCTACCGGCCTCAGACCGACGCAGCCGTGGCGGCGACCGATGCCTTGCCGGCCGCCCGGCGGCGCGCGGCCACCCAGGCGATGGCGAGGTACGCGACCGTGACCAGAAGCAAGCGTGCAAGCTCCGGCGCCGCCTCCCGGAAACTTGCACCGATCTGGTTGAACTTGAGCAGCGTCTGGACGCCGCTCGTGGTTGGCAGGAGGAACGACAGCCCGATCAGCGGCTGCCCGATCGACTCCGCGGGAAATGCGAACCCCGTCAGGAACAGCAGCGGCACCGATACCGCCCCAACGACCTGGAATGCCCGCTCACGTTCTGCCATCCAGCAGCCGAGGCACACGCCGACGGCGGCGATCGCCAGCGCGTACAAGGCACCCGCCGTGATTCCGCCGAGCACGTTGCGCGCGCGGGGCAGGTCGTGGAACCAGAACACGAATCCGATCCAGAACATCACCGCGCACAGCGCGACGACCCAGAACGCACCCAGCATCCCCGCGAACGCGGCGATCGACAGCCTGCCGTCCTCGGCGATGGCCCAGCGTCCCCGTTCGATCCACGTGCCGATGACGACACAGATCGCAATCACGAGCAGCTGGTGCACGATCAGCCCGGTGGACGCGGGAACGACGTAGCTCGCGTAGCCCTGCACCGTATTGAACATCGGCTGCTTGACGAGCGCCGGTCCTGCCCGGGAGGCCTGCATAGCCGCCGCTGGTGGAACCCCCGATTCAACAAGGCGCGCGGCGATCGCGGGTGCGACCGTGCCCGCGAGGACCTCGGCGGACGTTGCCAGCACCGTGCCGTCGACGACAATGTACCCGCCGTTACCCATGATCGTGACGCCGGTCGGCGTGCCGCGCAGTACGTCGCGATCGAAATTCGGCGGGACCGTCACAATGCCGCCGACTTCACCATCCTGGAGCAGCGGGACGGCGTCCTCGACGGTCCGCGCGACACCCACGACCCGCACCTCGCGCGTGGCGTCGAGGTTGCGCTCGAATTGCCGCGACAGCGGACTCGCATCGTAGTCGGCGACGACGACCGGGAGGTTGCGTACGACTTCCGGCAGGTACGGCAGCGGATAGAAGAAGCAGTAGGCGATCCCGCCGATCACGGCCGGAACGAGGGCGCCCTTGTCGCCGATCACGCTTCGCAGCGTGTGCCGGAACGCGTCCAGCGCCGTCATCGCAGTCCCCACCCTGCCGGATTCTTGCACCGCGCCGCCAGACGGGGTAGTGCAATCAGAAGCGGCACGGTGATGAACGCGATCCACAGTACGGCGAGTGGCACCATGGACATGCTCACGGGTGCGCCCATGTTCCACTGCTGCTGCTGGATCTCGTAGAAGTAGTGGGCCGGCAGCATCGAGCTCCAGACTTTCGCAGCCGTCGTCATCGAGTAGAGCGGATAGGTGAAGCCGGTGAAGGAAACCGCAGTGACGTTGGTCACAGCGCACAGCCCAAGCGTCATCCGCAAGGTGCCCGTCAGGCCGACCAGCATCGCCGGAATCGCGCAACAGGCCAGAATCAGGCTCGCGAACCCGGCGCCCCACACGAGCAGGCTGCCGTTCACCGCCCAGCCGCGGTAGCCGGCCATCCAGACCATGCTGGCAAGTGCAAGCGTCGCGAAGCAGCCGAGGAGCGGCAAGAGCTTGCCCGCCAGAGCAGCAGCAATGTTGCCGTGCCCGGACGCGAGCCAATCGGCCGCCGTCCGGTCGCGGAATTCACGACCGATTGCGTAGCCCGCCGCCCCTAGCAGGAACAGGTGCAGGCCAGTTGGCAGAAATGCCCCGGCCAGTGCCCGCTCGAACGACAGCTGCGGCGCATACAACGTGCGCAGCTCGGCGTGCACGAGGTTCGCGCGCCGCTCGGCACCAGCGAAGCCGCCGCCGAGCGCGGCGAGCTGGCTCATCGCGTGCTCGCCGGCGACAGCCGCAAGGGCGCCGACGATGTCCGTCGAGATCGAAGTCGTCGCGGCGTGGAACTGCTCGTCCGTATACAGCACGACCGGCAGCGGATCACCGCGGAGCGCCCGTCGTTCCCAGTCGCGCGGGACGTGCAGGACCGCGTACACGCGGCGTTGCCGGGCCAACGACCAGGCGTCATCGAGCGAACCCGGCAGCGCAACCACCGCCGTCGACCGGACCGCGTCGAGCGCGATCGCGAGGTGCCGCGAGGCCGCGGAATGATCGTCGTCGACGAGCGCGAGCGGCAGCCGAGTGTTGACCCCCGCCGAGAAGATCAGCCAGATCACGGCGAGTGTCAGCGCCGGCACCCAGCTGATCAGCGCCACGTCCCACGGATGGCTCCTGAGGTAGGCCACCTCACGCACACAGGCGCCGCGAATGCCGGCCCACCACATGCATCAGCCCCGGTCAACGAGCACGGACATGCCGGGCCTCAGGCCGTCCACCTTGGCGAGCGGCCGGGCTCGGACCTCGAAGGTCTTGATGTCGTAGCCACTCGACTGCCGCGTCGCGCGCCACGTGGCGTATTCGCCCTTCGGGCTGATGTAATACACCGAGAACTTCACGACGCGCCCGCCCAGCGCCGGCACCTTCCCCTCCAGCGCCGTTCCGATCTTCACCTTCGCGAGCTCGGTCTCCCGCAGGTTGAACACCGCCCAGATGTCGTCGAGATTCACGAGCGTCAAGATCGGGAAGCCGGGCGGCGCAAGCTCGCCGGGCTGCAGGATGACCTTGTCGACCTCGGCGGCGATCGGCGCCTTCAGCGAAATGTCCGCCGCGAGTGCGCCGACCTCCTCGACCGCCGCACCCGCGCCACGCGTCAGCGCCGCGGCAGCCGCACGCTCCTCGTGCCGGAAGCC
Organism: Solirubrobacteraceae bacterium; assembly: GCA_035524415.1. Classification (GTDB taxonomy): domain Bacteria; phylum Actinomycetota; class Thermoleophilia; order Solirubrobacterales; family Solirubrobacteraceae; genus Palsa-465. The sequence continues at coordinate 4,261 of DATKOY010000189.1, forward strand.
GTTGAGCGTGAGCTCGTACTGTGCCCGCGTGGCGTTCACCGCGTCCTGCGCGGTCTGATCGGCGGTCTGAACCTCGTCGTCGTGCTGCTGTGACGTCAAGCCCTGCTGGTAGAGCGCGTGCACTCGACGGTAGGTCGTACCGGCGAGCTGCGCCGCCGATACCGCCCGCTCCCAGGTGGCCTTGGCGGCACGGATCTCCTCGTGGCGCACGCCGTCGTCGAGCAACGCTTGCCGCGCTGACGCCGCGGCAAGCGCCGACTGAGCCTGCGAGACCTTCGCCTGCACCTCCGGGCTGTCCAGGAGCACCAGTGGGGCGCCGGGCTTCACCTCATCGCCCTCGTGGACCTCCAGCTTCGCAACCCGGCCGACGATCTTCGGGGAGATGTCGATGTAGCGGGCGTCGATCTGCCCTTGCAGCGGCGGCACGACCTCGCGGTTCGCGAGATAGAGGCCGACGATCAGGAAGACGATGACCGCCGGCGCGAGCAGCCGCTTCGCGATCGGCGTCGCTGGTTTGACAGCGGGAGTGCTTGGCTGGTTCATGGGGGTAGACGGACGTCCGCTTGTTGGATGAAGTCAGTGAACGTGTGGGTCTGCCCGGCCGCATGCAGCAGCTCGGCCAGCGCGATTACGAATTCGTAGGCGGCGAGTGCGCGCGCGGTTTGCACGCGCGCCAGCGCGTCGCGCGCCTCGCTGACATCGAGGCTCGTGGCCTGGCCTTCCTCGAAGCCGCGCACGCGCAGCCGCTGCGATTCCTCGGCGAGTGCGATCGAGGATTCCAGCAGCTTGAACTGCTCGCGCGCCTGGTCGACCTTCCGGTAGGCCGATTCGATCTCGGTCGCGATGCCGGTGCTCGCTGCGGCTTGCAACGATTCGACCTGCCGCACGGACGCGCGCGCCGCGCTCACCTGGCTCGCCCGGTCTTCGTGCGAGAAGAGCTTGAAGCTCACGCCGACGCCGGCGATCCAGTCCGGCTCAATCAACGTCTGGTACTTGCGGATCATGTTGTAGGTGCCGAAAGCGAAGATCTCCGGCTTCCAACGGGACTCCGCCACCGCGACGCCCTGCTCCGCCTGCCCGAGACGTGCGGCCAGCGTGGCAAGTGTAGGGTTGCCGTGTTCGGCTAGCTGCAGCCAGTCCGCGAGCGGCTTCAGCGGCGCATTGCAGACGAACAGTGGCGTCCGCGTGGTCATCGGGCCGTCGCGATGGAGCAAGCGCCGGAGATTCGCCTCCGCGATTTCACGGTCGCGCTGTGCACGAACCTGCTCGCGGGCGGCCTCGTCACGCGCCACCTGAGCGGTCAGGCGCTCAACGCGGGCGATCAGGCCCTGCTGCTCGAAGCGCAGCGCACGGTCGAGCTGGCGATTGGCCTGCTCCAGGACCGAGCTCCGGGTGCGCTCAACATTTGCAGCCAGCTCGAGCCCGAAGTAGAGTCGGGCGAGCACGACGTCGAGATCCTCATCGGTGTGGCTGAGCTCGGCCCTGGCCGCTTCGACTCCGGCCGCGAGCGCTTTCTGCGTCGCAGTGATCCGGCCGCCTGAGTAGATCGACCAGGTCGTGTTCACCGATGACCGTGGGCCCTTGAAGTTGTCCCGAAAGGAAATGTCCCCGAGCGGCGTACCGGGGATCGTCCCGTCTTTGATTCCGAATACCTGGATTGCGTCAACCGAGAGGTCCGGCAGCCCAAGCGCGTCGGCAACGCGCGCCTCGCTTCGGCTGCGGTCGACCGCAGCCTCGCCGGCGTGCCGGCTGTCCGACACTTCCTGCAGCGTGGAGCGCGCCTCGTCCCACGACAGGGCGGTCGGCTCCACGGCGCCGGCCTTAAGGTGCAGCGCCAAGCCCAGCAGCACGGCGAGTACGCGAGCGACGCCGTGCGCACGCGGCGCGCAAGCGGCTCCAGCCGAGGCGTCACGTGATTCACACATTTCATGCAACGTCATTGCGGCTGCCAGGCGGGGCGCACTGCTCTCGGCCACGCCGGGCTGCACTGGTGACAAAAGAGCGCGGCGGGCGCTGCCCGCCGCGCAACTTCCCGAGGGGGACGGGAAGGGGGGGACCGGTGGCGGAGCGCACGGCGCACCACCGAAATCTGACGCGTCGCTGTCCGGACGCCGGCGACGAAGACCACAAACCACTCGGCACCGCGGTACATGTGCCAGCTCCCACAGGCTGCGACCGATCGACCGGGACGCGCGACGTAGTCACTGACCGTCCGAGAGCGCACGCTCACACTAGAGCGCTCGCGCTCGCAGGTGGCACACGGATCGGATCGCGGTCGAACGCGACTCGGTGGCCACGCTCAGCGCCGTGCGTCGCGCAGCAGCGGCGCCGTCGCCAGCACGACCTCGCGCAGGATCTGGATGAACGCGACCATCAGGCACAGCATGGCGACCAGAAACGACAGCGCCACGGGCACCGAGATGTTGAAGCCAATGAGGTAGTCGACGAACAGTAAAATGATGACGAGGCAGACGAGAAACCCGGCTGCGGTCGACAGAATGATCGCTCGCTCGATCAGCTTCGAGCGACGGGCGAGCGTGACGAGCTCAGATTGGTCCCGGTCCTTGCGTTCCACGAGTGCCGCCTGCATGCCATCCTCTAGCGTGCGTCCCCGATCGATGATCCGGCCGAGGCGAGCAACCAGGACCGATAGCACGGCGCCGATGCCGCTCAGCAGGAATACCGGGGCGACCGACACCTGAATAACGTGGCCGACGTCGGCGAGATTGGACATGTTGGGCTCCGTTCGGGCGACTGAAACGACCGGCAAGCGCTCCGGCTACTCGTCCGGCGCGACGACGACGTCCCTGACCGCCTTTGCGTACTCAATCGACGGCAGCGCCTTGATGGGTTGCCTGATCGCCCCGTCGAGAACCAACCGTCCGTCTCGCTCGTGAAACTGGCTGACGGGGATCGCGAGATCGTGCCGGCGCACGCCGACGAAGCCGCCGGCACCAACGATCGCGAACGACATGGACTTGTCGGGAGCGACGATCAGATGGTCGACCCGTCCGATGCGCTCGCCGTTCTCGTTGTAGACGGCGCGTCCGAGGACTTGCTTCCTGGCGCTCCAGACCGTCGCGACGACGTTCATCTCGGAGATGGCGGCGCCGATCAACGTCGAGCCCGCGACCTGCGCGCGTGCCACCGGTACCAATGCGGCAAGCAGCACCGCCGCGCCCGAGGCCAGCAGTGACATCTTCATGAAGTTCTCCATCGCGAGTGGCCGCAGAACGGCGAATCTAGCGCTCCGCCGCTCGCGGGCGGCGCCGCCGCAATCCGCCCGCATCACACGGCGATGGGCAGCTTGCGGACCCGCTTCCCGGTTGCGGCAAACACTGCATTGG
>DATKOY010000190.1:0-2740 GCA_035524415.1 Solirubrobacteraceae bacterium
GAGACCGATCGCCAGGAACTTCCGCGGCAGGACCGGGGCCAGCAGCCGGATCTCGTCCAGCGCGTAGCGCTCGGAGGCGCTGACGTTGTTCACGATCACGTCGACCCGGCCGAACGCCTCGATCGTCCGTCGACCAGCGCCTGGCAGTCCTCGGGGCTGGTCACGCCGGCGCGACCGCGATCGCCCCGCGTCCGGCGTCCGCCCGCGGCAACCTCAAGCTAAAACCAACGAGCGCCGATCCACCCATGCGCGAGCGGCAGCAGCGCGATTCCTTCTGTTGGGCCCCGTCCGGGGAGCTCCAACGCGAGTGTCCTCAGCTGCCCCTTCCTCGGCTCGGGTCGACGGGCAAAGGCATGTCACCGGGGCGCGAGCGGTGACGGCAACTCCGTCCTCATGTCCGGGGCTTCTTCGGAGCGTAGATCCGCTCGACATAGTCGTCGAGCATTCGTCCGGCGGAAAAGACCGGGGCCAGCGTTTGCAGCGAGGCGCGGATCCGGTCGAGCCAGGCCCGCGGCAGTCCTTCGCCGTCGCGGTCATAGAAGGTGGGCACGATCTCCTGCTCGAGCAGCCGGTAGAGGGTGGCAGCGTCACGCGCGTCCTGCGTCCCGGGGTCGGGCTGAATCTCGCCTGGGAGCGCCCAGCCGTTCGTGCCGTCGTAGGCCTCTGCCCACCACCCGTCCAGCACGCTCAGGTTCAGGCCCCCGTTGATGGCGGCCTTCATCCCGCTCGTGCCGCTCGCCTCCAGTGGCGGCCTGGGTAGGTTGAGCCAGAGGTCGCAGCCGCGTACCAGCAGCTTGGCCATCGCCAGGTCGTAGTCGTGTAGATACACCGCGTGTTCCGAGACCTGGGGCACATCTTTGATCCGAATCAGGTCCTGGACGACGCGCTTCGCCTCGTCATCGGCCGGGTGGGCCTTGCCAGCCAGAACGAATTGAACCGGGGCGGGCCCGGACAGCAGGGCGATCGCCCGTCCGGGATCGTGAACGAGAAGTCCGATCCGTTTGTATGTCGCGTTGCGCCGCGCGAACCCGATCGTCAGCACGTCCGGGTCAAACCCACGGGAGGCCGACTCGATCAGCGCCCGCGGCTGGCGCTCGGCCAGCCGGTCGATCCCACTACGTTCCTTCACGAAAGCGACCAAATCCGCGCGCTGCTCGCACCTGGCGTCCCACAGCTCGGTGTCGGGCACCTGATCGAGGCGCTCCCAGGTCGCGACGTCGCTCGCCCGCCGCCACCAGCCCTCACCCAGATAGCGGTCGAGCAGGCGATGCATCGTCGGCCCCACCCAGCTCGCAAGATGCACGCCGTTGGTGACGTGCGTGATCGGCACAGCGTCCAACGCCCGCTCAGGCCACAGACCGTGCCACATCTCCCGAGCAACCCCCTCGTGCCGGCGGCTGACCGCATTCGCCGTGCGGCACATCCGCAGGCTGAAATGCGTGACCCCGAACGGCTCGGCGCTGTCCTGGGGATGCTGGCGGCCGAGCCGCACGATTGCCTCTGGATCGACACCCAGCTCGGCGGCCACACCGTCGAGTGTGGCGACCACGTCGTCGGGTGAGTAGGTCTCATTGCCCGCCGCCACGGGCGTGTGCGTGGTGAACACGGTGCGCTGCTGCGCGGCCTGCAGCGCCGTCTCTACCGTGCGCCCCTGCGCCGCCTCAGCGCGCGCCAGCTCGAGCACCACAAACGCCGCGTGACCCTCGTTCAGGTGCACGAGCGCCGGGTCGATCCCCATCGCCGCCAGGGCACGGAACCCGCCTACGCCAAGTAGCACGTACTGCGACAGGCGGGTGATCGGATCGGCGACGTAGAGCTGCGAGGTGATCCACCGCTCCAACGGGCCGTTCTCGGGCCGACCAGCGTCAAGCAGAAACAGCGGCACGCGACCGACCGCCACGCGCCAGATCTGTGCGTGGACCTCGCTCCCACCGATCGGAACCGTGATCGTGAGCGTCTCGCCGTCCGGAGCGCGCACCAGCGCCATGGGGAGCCGCTCTGGATCGTTATCGATCCAGTACTCCTGCTGCCAGCCGGATGTATCCAGACGCTGCCGGAAATAGCCCTGGCGGTAGAACAGGCCGACGGCGACCAGCGGGAGAGCCTGATCGGATGCCTCCTTGACGAGATCGCCGGCCAGGGCGCCGAGTCCGCCCGAGTACACGGGCAGCGAGTGATGCACCCCGTACTCGGCACAGAAGAACGCGATCGGCCGCTCTGGCGCGATCGGCCCCACGGCTGGACGGCCGAGATCAGCTGCGAAGGCGTTCTCGAGCGCCGCGGCGTGGGCGAGCAGGCCAGGATCACCGGCCGCCCGGGCGAGGGCCTCACTCGAGACCTCCTGGAGCAGGCGAACAGGATTCTCGCCGCACAGCTGCCAGCGACCCGCGTCGATCGCGCGAAACACCTCCTTGCCACGCGGATACCACGCCCATCGATAGTTGTAGGCGATCCGCGCCAACGGCGCCAGCGCCTCCGGGAGCCGGTCCGCGAGATCCGCCGCTCGGCGCGCAAGGTCCTCATCACCCCATCCCACACGACGATCATCTCAGATCCTGGCTCGGGATTCCGCGCGGCTGCCGGGCGCGGCGCGGCTTCACCGGCCGAGCGGGCGAGGCGGGCCGGGCTCACGCCAGCTCGTGCGCCTCGTTCTTGAGAGCGCGGAGCGCTGCCTGACGGTCGAGGAACACCGCCATCCGCAGGATCTGGTCCGCATCGACCTCGAAGAGGGCGGCGAAGC
>DATKOY010000191.1:0-80813 GCA_035524415.1 Solirubrobacteraceae bacterium
ATCGCGGGCGGACTGTCGGTGTAGAGGAGGTAGCCGGCGCCGACGTTGATCCGGCCGACGTCCGGGAGCTGCACGCCGAGAACTCCGCCCGCGCCGATCGCGAAGTCGTTCGTGTACGGGAACGACGGCGGGTTGCCCGACCTGACCAGGCCCGGGAGCTCGCTCCCGTCGAACTGGTACGTGTTCCCGTTCCGTGTCCAGACGGCGAACACGTCGCCACTCAGTGACACGAGTCCGAAGCCGGCCGAGAAGCTCGCGCAGCCGCCGAACTTGCCGTACCCGGACGCGGTCGTGAGGCTCGCGAACGCGCTGTCGAACGTGACCCCCGGGGCGATCTCGAGTCCGGGCGTCTTCAGCCCGGCTCCGGCGAACTCGAACGACGTGCCGCTGAAGCCGATGCCCAGCCGTCCGACGCTGCTGCATTCGCTCGGTGCGTTCCCGCGGAAGACGAGCGCCCACGGCCCCACGTCGATCTCGCCGCTCGCGTCCCAGAAGCCGTCGCCGAAGCTCGGGTCCTCCGCGATTCCGGTGATGCGTGGGCAGGGGTCGACGTTCGGGTCGCTGCTCGCATGCGCCCGGTAGCAGACGCCGAAGTGCTGGAGCTCGACCGGACCGAGGTCGACGCTGAAACCGCCGTCGATGCCGCCGAGATAGCCGTAGATCACCCGGAAGCCGCTGCTGTTGGAGATTTCGCCGTGCATCGTCGCGGTGACGGGACCGCCGCCGGCGTCGCTGAATGCTTCGGGCAGCTCGGTCTGGAACGTGACCTCCGCCTTGAAGTCGGTGAAGCTCACGTGCAGGCCGCCGGTGGTCGGGAAGCCGCCCACGCTGCCCAGTGCCTGCTGGGCGGCCGGCGACTGGCCGCGGAGCAGCGTCTGGACGTTCGGGATGTCGAGCGCGGGATAGTCTGCCTGCGGGCCCTGGCTCAGGTCGGGAAGCGAGTAGTTGATGTCCTGGAACGGCTTCAGGTGAACGGGACCGAGGTCGACCGCGGCGCTCGCTGCGATCACCCAGTTGAACTGCGGCGCGATCACGATCACGGAGCCGGGCGCGGGCGTGTACTCGAGGCCGTTGATCTGTACCGGTCCGCTCGAGACGTACAGATCCAGGCACACCGGCAGCTGGGAGAGGCCCGTGCTGTTCGGGAGTGCGAGCTCGCTCGAGCACGGGTTCTGCAGCACGATGTTCGCGCCCGCGTTCGCCGACGTCGGGATCCCGCCGGGAGTCGCCGCTGCCGAAGCCCGATCGCGCGCGAGCTGAGGCGGTGGCGGCGGCGGACCGCCGCCCGACGGGGTCACGAACTGGCAGTACTTCGCCTTCAGCTCGGCCGAGCCGTGCAGGCAGATCCACGCGAACGGGTTCTTGCCGTAGTAGTGCTCGAGGTCGGCCATCAGCGTCGCGCGCTCGGACTCGGGTAGCGGGTTGCCGGGGAGCGCCTGTGACTCATCGACGCTCGAGAAGAAGACCTCCTGTGGGACGACCTGAAGCATGTTGACGGTGACGTGGATCTGCTCGTAGTGCTCGGTCATGCAGCCAACGGCGTCAATGATCCCCGCGTCGACATGGGTGGCGCACGCGCGCAACCCGGGGTTCGCCGGGGCGTCGACCGGGTCGCCGGCTGCGTGGGCGCACGCGAACACCTGCTGCGTGTCGATGGTGTGCGCCGTCGCGCGCGATGACGCGTCATGCGCGCGCAGCCCCGGTCGGCCGAGGATCGTGATCGTGTGGGTCGCGGTCGTGATAGTGCCGGTGCTGTCGGTCGTCTGCAGGGTCACGGTGTACCTGCCCGGTGAGAGGAACCGCGTCTGCAGCAGCGAGGTGTTGCCCTCGCACACCGCGCTCGGTCGGCCGTTGAGCGACCACTGGTACTTCGTGACGAGTGCTCCCGCCAGGGTCGAGGCGGAGGCGTTGAAGGTGACGCCTGCTCCGGTATTCGCGCTCGATGGGGACGTGAAGGTTGCGGTCGCGGGAGGTTGGGACCCGCCCGCCCCTCCGCCACCGCCGCCTCCTCCGCCTCCTCCGCCGCCTCCGCCTCCGCCTCCGGAGGTTCCACCTCCCCCCTGATACCGCGCCATCGCGATGCCGTTGCTGAACGTGTCCGACGCGTCGCCGACCGCGAGGATCCGGTTGGCCGGGTCGAGGACCAGCCCGGTGACGTCGCTCGACGTCGTGTTCGGGATCGCGGTCGTGACGCTGCCGGAGGGCGAGAAGCCCGTGTCCTGGGCACCGGCCGCCGTGAGGCGGCCGACGAGGAACTTCGCATCCTGCGTTCCGCCGAACAGGATGCTGTCATCCGGCTGACGGGACAGCGTCAGGATCGTCCCGAACGTCTGGGTGGGAACGGCGACACCGCGCACGGCCGCGTTCGGCGCAAACGTCGGATCGAGGGCCCCTGCGGTCGTGAAGCGCTCGATCACCGGTATTCCCTGGCCGGTGGGGAACATGAGCGCGGCGACGAGCGGCCGGCCGTCGGTCGTGGCTGTCACCGCGGTCGCCTCCGCGGCGGAGCCGAGGGTCGTGAGGAACGTCCCGGCGGGGGTGCCGGATGCGTCGAACGTCGAGTCAAGGTGCCCGGTCGAGCTCAATCGAGCCACGAACTCGTCGTTGTCGTTTGTGCTGCCTGCCAGCACAAACCGGCCCTGCCCATCGGAGGCGATCACGGGTGCTGACGGCCCGGAGCCGACCGCGAACGCCCCGCCGAAGCTGGGGTCGAGCGTGCCGGTGCTGTCGAACCGCACGGCCGCGACCTTGCCCACGCCCGCATCGACGACGGCGGCCGAGACGACGATGCTGTCGTCGGGCATGAGCGCGATCCCGCCGGGCCGGGCGTCGGTGAAGCCGAGCGTGCTGGCCAGCTGCCCGGCCGTGTGGTTGAAGCCGACGTCGATGGTCCCGGCCGCGGTCAGCCGCGCCAGCCCGACCATGTTGGCGGTGGCCCCGGCGATCGGGACCTCGACGACGATGCGCCCCTGGGAATCGACGGCCACATCGCCTGACGCGGACGTCGCATCGGCCCCGAACGTCACGGTCGCGACTCCCGGGGTCGGACCCTTCGGGTCGAAGCTCGAGTCGAGGGTTCCGTCGCCGTTGAAGCGAGCGACGGTCACCGATGGGCTGCCGCTGAACGTCGCGACGGCGACGACCTTGCCACCGGGGTAGGGCGCGGTGGCGCAGCACACGGCGGTCGTGATTCCGCCCGTGAACGGGAGCGCGATCAGCGTCCCGCCGCTGCCGAACGTCGGATCGAGGTCACCTGCCGCTGCCAGCGCCGGTCCCCCGCTGAGCAGCAGACCGACGAGGGTCGCCACCCCCCAGGCTGCCAGTCGGGCCGGCAACGTGCCCCTCCCGGTACTCATCCCGATGCGCACGGTACGGGCCGACCCGCGTGTGCGCATCCGGAAAGTTCCCACAATCGGCGGGCGCGCTATCCCTATCTTTCACGATCGCAGGTGTTCTGGGATTTCCGTATCGCTATGCGTTACGGAGATCCCACGACCCCGCCCAGGCTCGCCGAGCACGCGCCGGCCTGTGCTAGCGGTACTGATCGGACGGTGGGCCGTACGGAGGCTCCTCGTGCGGGGGCTCTCCATCCGGCGGCTGACCGGGCGGTGGCTGACCGTACGGATGTTGCCCGGGGTGCTCCTCGCCGTACGGCGGCTGCCCCTGCCCGTACGGCGGCTGCGTCTGGCCGTACGGCGGCTGCGTCTGGCCGTACGGCGGCTGCGTCTGGCCGTACGGCGGCTGGCCGTAGGGGGGTTGGCCCTGGCCGTAGGGCGGGCCCTGAGACCCGTCCTTGTCGCCGCCCTTCTTGCGGCCGAACTGGAAGATCCCGACGACGACCGCGGCGATCGCGAGTCCGATCAGAAGCCACCCCCACCATGGCAGACCGCTGCTTGATCCCTTCCCGTTCGTCGTCGTCGGCGACACGGTGATCTTCGTCGTCTGATTGGTGATCGTATGGGTCGACGTCGTGGCCGACGTTGTCGTCGAGGTCACCGTGCTCGGCTTCCCTGTCGTCGTCACGGTTGTGGTGGTCCGCTCCGTCGTCGTCTTCGTCGGTCGGGTGGTGGTCGTCGTATCCGAGGTGGTCGGCGGGTCCGCGGAGCTGCTCGTGAGGCTTGCGATCGTGCTCTCGGCCTTCGAGACGACGCTCGACGCGGAGGACTCGGCCTTTTTCGCAATCGTCCCCGCTCCGCCGGATCCGCACGCGGCGAGCGCCACGGCGACGACGACTGCGAGGAGGGCCAGGGCGAGCACGGAGCGCGCGCGCTTGTACGACGTTCGGAGCATCGTTCGTCCCCTTAGAGCAGCGACGTGGACGGAGGTTTCACGGTGAACGGCAGCAGCTTATCTTCGCCGGGCCCGACAACGCCGTAGCAGGACTCCGGCACCTCGTTCCAGGCGCCGGGCAGGTCGCCGACCGGCTCGGAGACGACCAGCCTGGCGTCGTCGGGCAGGTCGCGCAGAATAGTCCGCTCGGGGTACAGCTCTCGCAGCGTATGGATGCTGCGTGAGAGGAACAGCGACCTGGACTTCCCTTCGGTCGAGTACCGGAACGCCCACAGGCGCTCGCCGTCGGTCGTCGCGATCGTGCCCTGGAACGGATACGTGACGCCATGGTCGCGACCGAGCGCCTCGACGTGCCCGATCGCGCGCTCCACCGCGCCGGGCGGGTCGTCCTTCAGACCGAAGGTCAGGGCGAGATAGAACAGCATCTCGGAGTCCGTCTGGCCGGTGATGTCGGCAAACAGCGACTCGTCAACGGCCAGCGCCATGTCGCGCTTGATTCGCGCGAACTCGGCGATGAAGCCGTTGTGCATCCACAGCCAGCCCCCGTGACGGAACGGGTGGCAGTTCGTCGTCTGCACCGCGGAGCCGATCGCGGCGCGAATGTGCGCGAAGAACAGGCGCGAGCGCACGTGACTGGCGAGCTCCCGCAGGTTCTGATCGTTCCACGCGGGTTCGACGCTGCGAAAGACCCCCGGGGTTGGCTCATCGTCGTACCAGCCGACGCCGAACCCGTCGCCGTTCGTCGGTTCGGCCCCCATCCGCGCGTGCAAGCTCTGGTCGATCAGCGAGTGGGCCGGCGTGTACAGCGCGTCGTAGATGAGGACGGGCGACGAGCCCGAGTAGGCAAGCCAGCGGCACATCGGTCGCTCCTTTCGAATCCCCGGCGAGCGTGGCGGCTGCGCCGAACGAAGTCATCACCCCGATCAGGTGACGCCCGCCTCGTCCGCGTGCACGGTTGACAGCGCCGAGAATTCCTGTATCTCCATGGGGGTGTTCACGGATCTACGCGGCGCAGCGACCCGCGTCGTGCCGACACCGGTCGAGGAGTGCTTCGCGTTACTCGCGGCGGTCGATCGCTATCCCGACTGGTACCCCGAGGCGGTGCGTGACGTCGACGTGCTCGAGCGCGATCCGGCCGGTCGGCCGCAGAAGGCGCGCACCCATCTCCACCTGTCCTGGGGTCCGGTCGTCAAGGAGTTCGACCTCGTGTTTGCGGTCGCGCTCGAGCCGTCGACCGCCGTGAGCCTCACGAAGGTCAGCGACGCCCCGTCGCAGCAGCGGTTCGATGTCGCGTGGCGGCTCGGAGAGCAGCGCGGCACTCGGCTCGCGCTCGACCTGCGGGCAACGCTCGACGTCCCCCGCTTCCTTCCCCTGGGTGGGATCGGCGACGCGATCGCGAACGGGTTCGTCGGCGCGGCGGCACGAGCCCTCGCACCGGCGGCCCCCGCCTGAACCGAGCGAACCGGCGGTTACGCCGCCTGCTCGCTGCGGGTCGACGGACCGCCGCCGGATGCGCGCAGGAGACGCTCGGTCTCCGCCGCCGGCATCGGCTTCGCGAACAGGAAGCCCTGGCCGATGCCGCAGCCCAGCTCCCGCAGGGTTTCGAGCTGCGAGCGCCCCTCGATCCCCTCGGCGACCACATCGACACCGAGCGCATGGCCGAGCTCGACGGCAGCGCGCACGACCGCGATGCCGCGCCCGCCCGGAAGCGAGGAGACGAGCGTACGGTCGAGCTTGACGATGTCGAGCGGGAACCCGCTGAAGGCTCCCGAGGGACGAGTAGCCGGTCCCGAAGTCGTCGAGCGCGAGCTGCACGCCGAGCGCGCGCAGCGCGATCACGACCGGCGAACTCATCACCGCCCGGACGCGCGACGAGGTCCTCCTCCCGGACGCACGCCAGCAGCCGGGTGGCCACCTGCGCGAGCAGCCGGTCGCCGACCGTGTGGCCAAGCGTGTCGTTGACCGACTTGAAGCGATCGAGGTCGAGCGTCAACAGGCAGACGCGATCGCCCATGCGCCGGGCATGCCGGAGCTCTGAGTCGAGCCGGTTCGCGAGCAGGGCACGGTTCGCCAAGCCGGTCAGCGGATCCTCGAGCGCGCGTCGGCGCAGGGTCTCCTCGGTCGCCGCACGGTCGATGGCGCCCGCGATGACGTAGGCGACGGCCTCAAGGAAACGGCCGTCGTCCGCCGTGAAGGGACGATCGTCGCCGCGCCGCTGGGCCAGAATGACGTGACACGACCCCGACCGCTCGGCCACCCGCACACTGAGACCGCGGCGGAACCCGTGCTCCACGACCGTGGCGGGGACGGAGAACCGTGTCTCGGCGCCGAGGTCGTTGCAGATCACGGGCTCGGTGACGCCGAGCGTGTACGCAGTCTGCGACGGCGTGCCCGGCTGAATGCTGAACAGGGTGGCGTCCGAGCAGCGCGCACGCCGCACCGTTGACCCGCAGCAGGCGCATGTCACGGGAGAGCATGATCATCCCGATCGCCGCGTCGTCGAACGCCCGCTCGAACGGCGGAGGAGCAGGCAGGGTACGCGCTCGCGCGGGCGACCGTCCTCGCAAACGTTCGCGGCGCTCGCGCGAGACACGGCGACGACCGCCCACGTTGGGCTTCATGCTCTCGTAATCGGCCCCGGGCTCGGCGACCTGAGCGGCCCCGTGATCGGCGAGCCGGGCACGCACGTTCGCGCCGCGGGAAGGTTTGCGAGGACACCGCGGTCTCAGTGGGTGACCCGCACATACGGGTCCAGTGAAACCCCCGACGTGGAGCAACGACGATGGTCTTTTGCAGAGAAGCGCGTTTCCGCGCAACTGGTGTGGCTGCGCTGCTCGGCGCAGTGTTAATCGTGGCGGGCTGCGGCAGCAGCGGTGGCTCGAGTCCGAGCACGAGCTCGAGCGCGCCGGCCGCCACCTCCTCGGTCAAAGCGGCAGCGGCGACCGGAATCTCGATTCGTACAGCCAAGGGTGCGGATGGCACCTACCTGATCGGTCCCTCGGGTCGCGCGCTGTATCTGTGGGTCGCTGACGGCAGCGGACAGTCGGCGTGTGCCGGCGCCTGCGCCAAGGCGTGGCCGCCGCTGACCACCAGCGGCATGCCGAGCGCCACGGGCGGTGTCAGCCAGGCGGAGCTCGGCACGATCACGCGGGCGGACGGCGCCACGCAGGTGACCTACAAGGGACACCCGTTGTATTACTTCATCGCCGACTCCGCTCCCGGCGTGATCAAGGGTCAGGGAAGCAACTCGTTCGGAGCGAAGTGGTGGCTGGTTGCCCCATCCGGTGCGGCCATCACCGCCGGCGGATCAGCGGCAGCCGCGTCCACGCAGAGCTCATCCTCGGGCGGCTCGTCGAGCGGCAGCCACGCTTGGGGCTGATCTGCCCGAACTTCTCTCACGAAGGTCTGCCGGTGCCCGTGGCAACGCGGGCACCGGCGCAGCCGGGCGCCGCGAGCGGCTGGGCCCCCGCGGCGAGCCCGGGGGCGCTCAGCCGATCGGGCCATGGGCGTTCGCCGGCGTCGCGATCACCTCGTTCGGCGGGCCACTGGCGCTGGCAGCTCTGGCGCGCCGGCGTGATGATCGCCGGCCGAGATCGCCAATACGCAGCGACATAGGCTCGACGACGTCGGCGCGCGCGGTCACACCGGGGGCCCGGCCATTTCGCCGGAAATGTGCGGATCCACCGCCTTCGTCGTGTGGAAAAGCACGGATGTGCCGAGTCCGCCCAGTGGGACGATCGTGCTATGGCGGCGGTGATCCACACCGACCGGCAGGGGGAGAGTTGCTCGCACGACGGGACGTCCCTCACGAGGAGAACGACATGAGACTCTCGACCACCTTCATGGATGACACGGAACAACTGAGCAACTCGGGGGTGACGATCGTGCTCGCCGACGACCACGCGATCGTCCGCAGCGCGTTGCGCACCGTGCTCGAGGAGGAGGGCGGATTCACGGTCGTCGCCGAAGCCGGCGACATCGGTGCCGCGGTCCGCAAGGTGAGCGCCTACAAGCCGGCCGTGCTCGTCCTCGACCTCAACATGCCGGGAGGATCGAGCCTTGACGCGATTCCGAGGCTGCGGCAGATGTCGCCCCGAACCGCGATCGTGGTCGTGACGATCGATGATTCGCTGCCGTCCGCGCGGGCAGCGCTCCGGGCAGGGGCACACGGCTTCGTGCTCAAAGAGGCGGCCGATACCGAGCTGGTCGACGCCGTGCAGGCGGCTGCTCGCGGCCACAGGTATCTCGACCCGCACCTCGGGGCCCGCGCCGCGGCGGAGCCCGAGGGCGTCGCACGACCGGACAATCTGTCGGCTCGCGAGTGTGAGGTCCTGGGGCTGATCGCCCGTGGTTACACGAACACCGAGATCGCCGATCAGCTCGGTCTGAGCGTCAGGACGGTCGAGTCCCACCGCTCTCACCTCCAGCACAAGACCGAGATCGCGACGCGGGCGGAACTCTTCTCCTACGCGCGGGAGCATCACATCGTCGACTGACCGGCACGCAACTCCATCGGAGGCGAGCAGCCAGGAGGAACCGTCATGTTCACACAGATCGTGGTCGGCGTTGACGAGCACGAGGGCGATCGTGACGCCATCGTCCTGGCAAAGAGGCTCGTTGCGCCCGACGGCGCGTTGACGTTTGCGTATGTCTACTGCGGGGACCCGCACGTCAGCCGCGGCGCGAGCAGCGCGCACGAGGCCACCGAGCGCGAGCGGGTGCTCGACCGGCTCGCGGCCGCGACGCGGCCGGCGTCGAAGCGACGCTGACATTCATCGGATCGAGCTCGGTTGGTCGGGGTCTGCACGAGCTCGCCGAAACAGAGCAAGCGGATCTCCTGGTGCTCGGATCGTGCCGGCGCAGCCTGGTCGGACGCGTCCTGATCGGCAACGACACCCACGACGCGCTCAACGGCGCCTCGTGCGCGGTCGCAATCGCGCCTGCCGGATACGGCAGCGAGCACGTCGCCATGCGCGAGATCGGCGTCGGCTACGACGAGTCGCCCGAGAGCGACCATGCGCTCGACGTTGCGCGGGACCTCGCCGCCTACCTCGGCGCGAAGCTGTCGGTGCTCGAGGTCGTGTCCATGCCGCAGTATTTGCTCAGGGACGGCTCGATCTCTCTCGACGCGTCGATCGAGGACTACGTCAACGCCGCCTCATTCACGGAAGCGCCTCGCACCACCTCGCCCGTGCGGGCGCGCTCGCCGCTGCTCGTGCTCACTCGCGGCCGATCTCTCAGCAGCCGAGGAGATCCGGCACCGCGGCGATCGAGTCGACGGTGGCCGTCGCCGTGATGCCGGATGCACGCACGAGTGCCTCGCGGTACTTGCCGGTGCGCACGAGGATCGCCTGAAGTCCTGCATCGAGCGCTCCGCCGATGTCCGACTGGATGTCGTCGCCGACCATCGCCGTCGCACCCGGCACGGCACCGAGCTCGGCGATCACCTGGTCGAAGAAGCCCCGCGCAGGCTTGCCGACCACGTACGCGTGCGCGCCCGTCGCGTACTCGATTGCGGCGACAAACGGGCCGACGTCGAGTGACAGACCGTCCGCGCGCAGCCAGTAGCGGTTCTTCTGCAGGGCGATCAGCTCGGCGCCGTCCATCACGCAGCGGAACGCCTGATTGAGGACGTCGTAGGAGAATGCCGGGCCGAGGTCGCCCATGATCACTGCCTCAGGACCCTCGGCCGTTTCCTGCAAGCCGGCGAAATCGCGCTTGACCTCCTCGTTCATCACGAGTGCAACGCGCCGGTGGCCTTGCCGGCGGCAATGGCTCACCGCCAGCGCGGCCGGCGTCACCAGTTCGTGCTCGGGGACGGCGAACCCGAGACGGTCGAGCTTGGCGAGCGTGCGATCGCGCGAATGCGCGGTCGTGTTCGTCACGAACCGCAGCGCGAGCCCGGCGGACCGCAGGCGCTCGATCGCGCCGGCGGCGCCGCTGATCGGCTTGTCCTCGACGTACAGGACGCCGTCGAGATCGATCAGCACCGCCGCAAGGTCGTTGTGCATCGGCCGCACGATCGTAATGCGTAGTTGTCAACCATCGCGTATCCGCCCAGGCTGCTGATGGCGCTCGCCGTCGGGGCGAGGATCATCGAGCTGATCGATCGCGATTGAACAGGAGCGACTCATGGCTCTACAGTTCGGCAAGACAGAGGAGCGGCGCGTTCGCGCAGCAATGCGCTCGGCTAGGACGAGAGAGACCGACAGCTCCAGGCGGGCTGACCGTACGCCGCGCGACAGTGTCCGACGCGATCCGGGTTCCCGTGATTCCACGCGGCGGACGAGCGAGGACGTCGAGCTCGAGGTTCGTGCGGCTCTCTACGGCTCGCGCACAACCGGAGTCCACCGGCTCGCGGGCAGTCGACCATCGAAGGCGAGCTGACGCCGGTCCGCGGCGCACCGTTCAGTCCTGGCAGATGTCTCCCGTGTGAGCCTTCGTCACCGTGATCACGTCGCGCGGATCGACGAACACCGAGTGGCGATGGTCACCGGCTGGGCAGAGGACCCGCGGGTGCTCGAGCAACCTGCGGTCGATCACCTCGGCAGCCGGAACCATCGGTCCGAACGGCGGTATCGCACCGACTGCAAATGCCGGAAACTCCCGAGCGATCTGATCCTCGGTCGCGAGGTGGAGCTCGCGCGGGGCGCCCAGGATGTCGCGCAGCTTGTGCAGATCGAGGCGCTCCGACGCAGGAATCGCAGCGATCACGTACGCGTCGCCGGCGAGTAGCACAACCGTCTTCGCAACCTGATCGGGCGGCACGTGCGTGGCGGAGGCCTCGGCCGCCGCGCTCATGACCTCATCGTGCTCGATCACCTCGTGAGCGATCCGGGCACCATCGAGGAATTCGGTAATCGCGCTGACGTGCGTGGTTGACACAGCGCCTGTGGCGGCATCGGTCATGGCGAGCCTCCTCCTATCGCGGACGTGTTCGACGCTAACGCGCGCATCCGGATGCCACATCGGGCCGAGCCACCCGTCGGCATCCGTAGCGGGCACGGATCCGCGCTGCGCTCGGCGGCGGCAACATGCTCGTCTCTGACAAGGTCCCGACGATGAGGCCTCTCGCGCGTGGCGCGGGAGGCCTCTCCGTCTGCCTATGGCATCCCGGCGTTCCAGTCCGGGAAGTGCGCATGGCGCGCAAGGATGCGCATGGCGCCCCCGCTGTAGGGAGCTGCGACGACGTCGCTGTCGTCCGGGTCTGGCCCGCCCGTCGTGGCGAGGATCGTCCGTCCATCGCGCGAGAGCCCGTAGCCGAGCAACCCTTGCGCGGGAGTGCCGACCCGCGAGACGGCGCCCGTCGCCGGATTGACCTTGCAGGCGTAGCTCGTGTCCTGTCCACTGAATTCGGCGAGCAACCGGCTACCGCTGGCCGACCAGGCCGTCGCGGTCAGGCCGGAGAGCAGGAACCCGGGATGGGTGTGCGTCAACCGATGGAGCCCTGCTCGTGAGGACTTGACCAGGTACAGGTCGACCTTCGGCGCATCATTCGAGCGCGCTGGAGCACGCCACCTCGAGAACACGATCCACTGCGGACCCCAGACGGCGCCAAAGCTGTGGTCATCGTCGGTGAGCGCGTACGTCCTCCACGTCTTGACACTCGTGATGTCAATATCGCTGCCAGGCCCTGCGCTCGGCATGCGCGTGTAGATCAGTTGGGTGCCGTCGGGCGCGTACCCGACATTCGAGAAATCGCGACCGGTCGCAACGGTATGCATCACCCTTCCGGACGAGACGTCGATCACGATCAGGCGTTTCGTCCCGAGCTCCTTGCCCGTCACGGCGGCCACGGTCCGCGAGTCGGCCGACCAGACACCGACGCCATCCTGCCAATTGTCGAGCACGACACGGCTGTGGCCGCCTGCGGCAGGCACAACCATCAACCTCACGTGTCCCGACTGATACAACGAGTACAGCACCTCCCGGCCGTTGTGTGAGATCCGCGCGCCCGATCCCGGAACGAGACGGCGAGCAGCGCTGCCATCATCGCGCGCGACCCAAATCCACTCGGGCTTCGGCGTTGCCGGCGGACTGGTCGGAAAGCCTCCGGTGACGTACACCAGTGTTGCGTTCGCTGTCGCTGCTAACACACCAGTCAGCAGTGCGATGCCCAAGGAAACACCCAAAATGATGCGACCGAGACACTTCATATCTCACATGGTCCGCCTGCGTGGAATGGCTGCCATCCGTAGTGCTGCGAGGGGGCCATCCGTAGTTTCGAGCGCCGCCGCCGGGCCCTGCGGGATCCTTTGGGCGTGAGCCCTCTGCGCTTTTTCGTCGTCCCACACACCCACTGGGATCGGGAGTGGTACCGGCCATTCGAGTACTTCCGGCTTGCGCTCGGCCACGTCGTCGACGGGGTGATCGACGTGCTCGAGCGGGATCCGGCGTTTGCCTCGTTCACGCTCGACGGCCAGGCGATCGTGCTCGAGGACTACGTCGACGTTCGGCCCGGGAACGAAGTGCGGTTGCGCCGCCTGCTCGCGACCGGCCGGATCGAGGTGGGCCCGAGCTACATCCTCCCCGACGAGTTCCTGGTGGGAGCCGAGCCGCTCGTTCGGAATCTGCTGATCGGGCGGGCGGTGTGCGCGCGGTTCGGGATCGAGCCCTCGCCGGTCGGCTACATGCCTGACAGCTTCGGGCATCCGCTCCAACTCCCGCAGCTGCTCCGCGGGTTCGGGATCGGCAGCTTCATCTTCTCGCGCGGCCTCGGTGACGAGCTGGACGAGGTCGGCGTCGTGTTCCGCTGGCGGGCGCCCGACGGGAGCGAGGTGCTCGCGTTCCAGCAGCTCGCCGACTACTCAAACTTCGCCGGAGCGCTGACGGCGGAGGCGGCCGAGATGCGGGTCCGAGAGATCGTTGACGAGTTCGGCGACCGGCTCCGTACTGCGGGCGTCGACGAGGTGCTGCTGTGCAACGGCTCCGATCACCTGCCGGTCGTGCCGCAGTTGCCCGAGCTGTGCGCCGAGCTCGAGCGCCGCCTCGACGGCACTCGGTTCGCGATCGCCGGGTTCGCCGACTACGTGCGCGCCGTCGGCGAGGTCGAGGTGCCGGCGTGGGAGGGGGAGTTGCTCGGCAGCCGCGTGCAGAACGTGCTGCGCGGCGTCAACTCCGCGCGTCTGTACATCAAGCAGGCGAACGAGCGCGTGCAGGGCCGCCTGCTGGCGGTCGAGACGCTGACCGCCTTGCGCACGCTGCGCGACGGGGAGCCGTTCCCGACCGGGGATTTCACGCTCGCGTGGCGCGAGCTGCTGAGGTGCCATCCGCACGACACGATCTGCGGTTGCTCGTGTGACGAGGTGCATCGCGACGCACTGAACCGTTACGCATCGCTCGGGCGGACGTTGTCGGTGCTCGAGGAGCGCGCGCTTGGCGGCTCCTCCGTTCCGGACGCGGGGGCGGCCCGGGTCGGAGTGGTCAATCCGCTGCCGGACCGCAGACGGGAGCTCGTCGAGCTGCTAGGCGCCGAGCCGATCGTGGTGGAACTCGACGGCTTTTCCGCCCGCGCCGTCGAGCTGACACCCCGGCGCCCGGGCCGGCCGCGCGCGGGCGCGTCGATCGAGAACGCGCTGGTCCGGGTCCAAGCGGCGTCCGACGGCACGCTCACGCTGATCGACAAGCAGTCGGGCGCGCGGTTCGAACGCCTGCACGTGCTCGAGGACGAACCCGACATGGGCGATCTCTACACCTTCTGCCCGGTGGCGGGCGACCCGGTCTGGCGTCCGGGCGCCGCGCGGGTCCTCGTGCTCTCGGATGGACCGCTCGTGTCCGAGCTCGAGCTTCGCTGGGAGGGCGAGCGGCCCGCAGGGCTCGGCGACGCGTTCCGGCCGCTGCGCGAGACGGTGCCCCTCCGGGTGACGACGGTCGTGCGCCTGGTCGAAGGGAGTCGCCGCGTCGCGTTTCGCACGACGATCGACAACGCCGCGCGCGACCATCGCCTCCGCCTCGTGTTCCCCGCCGGCGCCGCATTCGGCTCGGTCCGAGCCGAAGGACATTTCGCACTGATCCGGCGCTTGGTGGCGCGGCCGCAGCCGCGGACGGCGTGGGCGGAGCCGCCCGATCTGACCGACCACACGCTCGGCGCGGTGGCCCTCGGGGGGCTCGGGTTGCTGACCAAGGGCCTGCCCGAGTATGAAGCGCGGACCGGTGCGGCCGGCACCGAACTGTGCCTGACGCTGCTGCGATGTGTCGGCGTGATCGCCCGACCGGGAGGCACGCTGTCGACACGCCCGCGCCACGCGGGCCCCGCAGTCCCGACGCCCGAGGGCCAGTGCCTCGGCCGCCACGAATGCGAGTACGCGCTACTGCCGGGCGCCGACGCGCTCGATGACGTGGCGCTGCTCCGCGCCTCCCAGCACTACCGCGCGGGGTTCCTCACAACAGCCGAGCCCGCGCAGTTCGACCCGTCGCTGCGACTCGAGGGCGACGTCGTCTTTTCGTGCCTCAAGGGCGCGGAGGATGGCGACGGGCTGATCCTTCGCTGCTTTAACCCGTCAGCCGCTCCGGCGAGCGCGCGGATCCGCGGTGCCGTGGCGGTCGCCCGCGTGCGGCTCGACGAAACGGGCGAGGAAGCGCAGCCCGGAGGGGCGTTGCGTGTCGGTCCGGGGGAGATCGCCACCGTCCGGCTGCGCCCCAAGTAGCCGGAGACGATCACGCATGAGGCCCGCGACTCGACACCCGCACCGTTGAGGATCGTCGCGCGGTCCTAGACCGGGACGTAGCGGGCGCCGAGCGTCGTCGCGAGCGTGCGGTGCGCGGGTGAGCAGCCGATCAGGGTGCAGCGCGACGGGTCGATCGAGTGGGCGTGCGCGAACGCCAGCGGTAGGCCCGGCAGCGGCGGCCGGCACCAGCAGCGTGGCGGACCTCCGGGGTGGGGGCAGACGGCGACCTCGACCGGTCCGCGCACCGCGGCGCTGACGCGGGCGGCCCGCTCGCCAAGCGAGTGGGCGTCGCCGCCAGGGGACCAGTCGAACACGAGGTGGGGTGCGGCCGGGTCGGCGCTCGCGAGTGCCTGAGCGATCCCGTCGCGCGTCATCGCGGCGGCGCCGACGAAGACGCCGGAGCGTCCGCCACCGACCGCGGCGCGAGCGAACGGCACCTTCTCGATTGCCGCGAAGCCCTCGTCGAGCGAGGGCTGCTCGAGGTCGCGCAGCGCTCGCATCTGGGACGTCGGCAACATCAACCACGGCTCCCGCCGAGCTGCGGCGTGAATCTGTTCGGGAGTCGGGAGCGCGCCGAACCGCTGCAGCAGCCGCTCGACGAGGTTGACCTGCGCCTGGGCCAGCGGGGTGTCGAGCCAGACGCAGCGTGCCGCGAGCGCATGACGCTCGGCCGTCTCGACGACGCGGCTGCGGACCGCCCGTGTCAGGTAGGTGTTGTCGAGGACCGCGCGGCGGACGCCGCCTGCAAGCCGCTCGTCGAGCTCGCCGGCCAGCGCGCGCAGCGAGCCGCCGCGCTCGTCTCGGTTCAGGCGCACATAGCCTCGCTCGACGTAGTCGGCGGCGAGGCGGCTCTTGCCCGCACCGGGGATACCCATCACGATCACAATCTCCCCGTCACCGCGCCGTTCGTTCGACGCGGTCGGGCGACGGGCCCGGTGCGGCACGCCGGCGAACGCGGCCGTCAGGGTCGCCCGGTCCTCGGGGTCAAGCTCGAGCGAGCCTGCCCGCGCGGCCGAGCGCGCGCTCTCGGGCCGCCGTGCGCCTGGGATCGCGACGACCACCGGTGAGAGGCCGAGCAGCCAGGCGAGCGCCGCCTCCGCCGGCGAGGCATCGTGGCGCGCAGCGATCTGCGCGAGCTCCGGATGGCGATCCAGGGTGCTTGCCCGGCGCGGCCCCCCGAGCGGGGAGTGAGCGATCAGCGTCAGGCCCAGCTCGGCGCAGCGCGCGACCACGCCGCCGTGCAGGGCCCGATCGTCGAGCGGGCTCAACGCGACCTGGACGGCCGCGATCGGTGCCAGCTCGAGCGCTTCGTCGAGCTGGGCGCGGCTCACGTTCGCGAGGCCGACGCCCCGCACCGATCCGTCGTCGGCGAGCCGGGCCAGCGCGCGGACCGACGTGCGCCACGGCGTTCGCGGGTCCGGCGCGTGAATCAGGTAGAGGTCGATCGGGAGACCGTCGAGCGCCGCGATGCTCGCCTCGCAATCCGCCGCGATCGCTTTCGCGCGGCCATCCGGCACCCACGCGCCACCCGATCGCGTCATCCCGCCCTTGGTGACGATTCGAGCGCCCCGCTGCAGCCCGGTCGCCCGCAGCGCGCGGGCGACCCGGCGCTCATTCTGTCCGCGCTCGCCGCTGTCCGAGGTGTATGCGTGCGCGGTGTCGAACACCGTGATGCCGGCGCGCGCGGCGGCCCCGATCGTGTCGCGCGCGAGCTGCTCGTCGGCCGGCAGGCGCATGCAGCCGAGGCCGATCCGAAGCTCACGAGGGCGAAGCCACGACACTGACAAGATTCAACCGCGCCGCGCGAGAGCGACGTGATCGTCGCTGTCGCTCCGACCTGAGTGCTATGCGTCGTTGATCAGGAAGCCGAAGAAGCGGCAGTCCGCTCCGGTCGTATTGATCGCCACGCCGATCGTCTGCGCCGTGCTGAACACGGCCAGCGAGCCATCCGGGCTGAACAGCGCCAGCCCCGTCGAGTTCCCGTCGTTCGCCGTCGTGGTGTCCTGCATGACGATCGTGTACGGCGGGTCGCCGGCGTTGATCGTCGTTCCGGTGCCGGGCAGCGAGTCGGGCGAGGTGGTCACGAACGTGCCGGACTGGCTCGTCGTGACACCGAGCGCGGCCTTCGTCTTCGCTCCGTCGGCTGCGCACGTCCCGGTGAACGTGACCGGTCCGAACGGTCCGAACGGATGCGGCGCATCACCCTTGTTCATGTGGAAATTCCAGCGCAGCAGCTTCGATCCCAACAGGTAGCTGCTCGCCGGTGCCCCGCCCAGCTGGCCCGCGTTTGCCGCTGTCGTCGCGTTGGTGGCGTTGATGGCATTGGTCGCGTTGACGGCGGTGGTCGCGTTGGTCGCGCGGGTGGCGAGGTCCGCGAGCCGCGCGTGCGGGATCGTGCCGAGCTTCGCCGCGTCGAGTTGGAGTGCCGTGATCGAGTGGTTCTTCAGCGCGCTCGCGGGAATGCTGTGCAGCTTGATCGATCCACCGTCGATGACCAGCTTGCGCGCGAACTGCGCATCGGGGCCCGCAACCGCGGTGCCGGTGAGGGCGACCACAAGCGCGATCACAGCGACGATGAGAGCGGCCGACGGCCGCCGACGGGATGCTCCTGACATCCAGACCTCCTCAGTCGGACCGCTTGAGCACGGTACGGCCCCCGGTTGAGTTCAGCAGGTGCTCGGGCTACTCATATCAACTCACCGGGAGCCGGGCAAACCCGTAGTTACTGGGGAGGAGGTCCCGGTGAACCCGCGTGTCGCGAAGCGCGGGGCGCCGGTAACGTCAGACATCGGACAAGAAGCGGAGGGGCTCGGCAGGCCCGGCCGGCACGTGCGCCGCCGGCGCGCTGAGGGCGACGGCTGAAACGTCGATATGAACGATCGACGTCCGCGACTTCATCCAGCGCAACTACACGCCGTACGAGGGAGACGCGAGCTTCCTCGCCGCTGCGACCGAGCGGACCACCGCGCTGTGGGCGGAGGTGGCCGCGCCGCAGGCCGGCGGCGAACCGCTTCAGCAGGCGGCGTTCGCGCGGCGCATGCTTCGCGCGGCCAAGAGCGCGGGCATGCGCACCGCGCTCGACACGAGTGGGTTCCTCGGCCGCCGGGCGGACGCCGAACTGCTCGAGGCGACCGATCTCGTCCTCCTTGACATCAAGTCCGGTACCGACGCCGGGCACCGGCGTCTCACCGGCCGGCCGATCGCACCGGCGCTCGAGTTCGCGCGACGGCTCGCCGTCGATGCCCGGCCGACGTGGGTGCGCTACGTGCTCGTATCCGGGTACAACGATGACGAGCGCGAACTCGGCGGCTTCATCGACGCGGTCCCCCCGCTGCGCAACGTCGAGCGCGTCGAGATCCTGCCGCTCCACACGCTCGGCGCGGGCAAGCGTTCCGGCTCGCGGAGCACCCGGTGCCGAGCGCCGAGTTGGTCGCATCGGTGCGGGCACAGATGCTCGCCGCCGGCCTTCCGGTGGCGTGAGCGGCCAGCGGGCCGCCCTCGATACCATGCTGGATCGCCTGTCATCCCGGTTAGGAGCGTTGAGATGAGCACCTCCAATGGTTCACACGAGCTGCCGGAGCGCATCGGGATCGTTGGTGGCGGGATGATGGGCAGCGGCATTGCCGAAGTGTGCACCCGCTCGGGTCTCGAGGTGACGCTCGTCGAGGTCGACGAGGAGCGGGCGCAGGCGACCCGGGCGCAGATCACCCAGTCGCTCGACAAGGCCGTGCGGCGAGGCAAGCTCGACGCCGAGCAGGCGGGGGAGGCGCTCGAGCGCCTGCGCTGCACGACCGGGCTCGACGCCGTGTCCGACAGCCAGGTGGTGATCGAGGCCGTCACCGAGAACCGCGAGGCAAAGGTCGCGATCTTCAAGCTGCTCGCCGCGCAGGTCGAGGACCGCGACGCGATCCTCGCCTCGAATACGTCGTCGATCCCGATTGTTGACCTGGCGGCCGCCGCGGGAGACCGCGGCGCGAATGTGCTCGGCCTCCATTTCTTCAATCCGGTGCCGGTGCTCTCGCTCGTCGAGATCATCCCGTCGCTGCTCACCGACGAAGCCGTCGTCGAACGCGCCCGGACGCTCGTGGCCGACCGCCTCGGCAAGGAGCCGATCATGGCGCCCGACCGCGCGGGATTCACGGTCAACGCGCTCTTGATCCCCTACCTGCTCGCGGCAATCCGGATGTTCGAGCAGGGTCTCGCCAGTGCCGAGGACATCGACAACGGGATGATCAAGGGATGCGCGCACCCGATGGGCCCGCTCGCGCTTGCGGACCTCATCGGCCTCGACACGGTGCAGGGCGTCGCGGAGACGCTCTACAACGAGCACCGCGAGCCGCAATACGCCCCACCGCCACTGCTCCAGCGCCTCGTTGCCGCCGGCCTGCTCGGTCGCAAGACCGGCCGCGGTCTGTACAGCTATCGCTAAGTACGTGCGCCGTGTCCGGCCGGTCCATTACCTGAATGCGTTCGCGCCGATCGCGTTAGCGCTCAAGCTCGCCGGCGCCGGTCCGACGTTCGTGTTCGTGACCTCCGCGCTGGCGGTGATCCCGGCGGCCGCGATGATGAGCGAGGCGACGGAGCAGCTCTCGGCGCGCTCGGGCCCCGGGGTCGCCGGTCTGCTGAACGTCACGTTCGGCAACGCTCCCGAGCTGATCATCGCGTTCATCGCGCTGGTCGACGGCCTGCAGGAGGTGGTCAAAGCGTCGCTCGTCGGCTCGGTGATCGGGAACGCGCTGCTCGTGCTCGGTGCGGCGATGGTCGCCGGCGGCAGGCGGCGAACCCGCCAAACGTTCGACCGAACGGCGGCGCAGGCGAACTCGGGGCTCCTGCTCGTCACCGTGACCGCGCTGATCCTTCCCGCGGTGGTCGTGCTCTCGCGCGGTCAGCCGCTGCCGGCAGTCGGCGAGGAACGCCATTCGTTCGGTACCCAGATCGAGCACATCTCGCTGGCGGTCAGCGTGGTCATGATCGCAATCTACATCGCCGGTCTGTTCTTCTCGCTGTGGACGCATCGTGATCTGTTCGCGCCGGCGCACCACCCCGACTCGCGCGAGCACACCGCGACGGTGCGCAAGTCGATCGTGATGCTCGCCGGCGCGGGCGCACTCGTGGGCGTGATGAGCGAGCTGCTCGTCGGCGCGATCGAGGACACGTCCCACCAGCTCGGGCTCTCGCAGTTCTTCGTCGGCGCGTTCGTCGTGGCGATCATCGGCAACGCCGCCGAGCACTGGGTCGCGGTCTCCGCAGCGGCGAAGGACAAGATGGACCTCGCGGTCAACATCGCGATCGGCTCAAGCGCGCAGGTCGGGCTGTTCGTCGCGCCCGTGCTCGTGCTCCTTTCGTTCCTGTTCGGTCCGGCGCCGATGGCACTCGTGTTCAACGGCTACGAGCTCGCCGCACTGATCGCCGCCGCGCTGCTCTCGTCGATGCTGATCGGTGACGGGGAGTCGACGTGGTTTGAAGGCGTCCAGTTGCTCGGCGTCTATGTCCTGCTGGGAGTGGTCTTCTACTACGCCTGACGAAGGCGTGTGTGTTCAGGTTCTGCCCGCCAGGCCGGACGGACCGTTGCCCCGCCGGCTTTGTTCACGCCGTCGGCACCGCTAGGGTTCCCATGGCGGACACGTTCCGCCGCGCTCCAAGCGCGCGTCAACACAACGAGAAAGCGGCAGGCGTCAAGGACGAGGGATGGTGCAAGGCTGCATGGATCCTCCCGCGCAGGGGACCGTTTCGCACATCCTCGATGAGGATCCCGAACTTGGTGCGCCGTTGCCGGCCGCGGAGCGCGAAGTTGCGACGCGGGTGCTGTGTGCACGCGTGATCTCGGTTGCGCCGGGTCAGTGGGCTCCACCGCCGATCACGGCGTGCCGCGAGTTCGGCGTGCTGGTGCTCGACGGTCTCATGGCACGCCGGGGACGCCTCGTGGATGCGGTCGCGATCGAGATCCTCGGGCCGGGTGACCTGCTCCGACCCTGCGACAGACCGGCCTTCACGGAGGTCGTCACGCCGGCAGCGGAATGGGAAGTCCTGCAGGCCGCACGGCTGGCGGTGCTCGATGAGCGTGTCAGCGAACAGATCGCGCAGTGGCCGGAGTTGGCGATCGCTCTCTCGGGCCGCTTGTCACGGCGCGTGAGCAACCTGAACCATTTGCTCGCGATCAGCCACCTCCCCCGCGTGGAGGATCGGCTCCTGGCGACGCTGCGGTTCCTCGCCGGTCATTACGGCCGCGTTCGCGCGGACGGCGTCACCGTCCCGCTGAGACTCACCCACGGCCACTTGGGCGAGCTCGTCGGAGCACGGCGCCCGTCGGTGAGTCTCGCGCTGAAGTCGCTGTGCGCACGGGGGCTCGTCTGTCGCTGCCCAGGGGGAGGGTATGTCGTCTACGGCGATGTGCCGGCGGTGCTCTCAACATCCCTTTCAGTCCCGGTGACCGCCGACCGCTGAGCGCTCGCTCGATGCCGACGCCGGTCGCTCTCTACAGGGCGGCGGCCGATTATGCTGTCCGGATGCGAACCACACCGATCATCGGGCGCAAGGTCTGGTTCGGCCCTCGGCGGCTCGGGTGGGGGCTCGAGCCGGTCTCGATCGAGGGCTGGATCGTGACGACGATCATCGTGCTGCTGTCGGTGGCGGCGCGTCGCGACAGCCGTGCGCGGAGCGCGGCCAGGGTGACGATGCCGCTGCTGGTCGCGACGGCCGTTCTCAAGGGAACGACGCCGGGCGGTCCGAAGGCCCGGCGGGCGCTCGCGGAGGCCCGGCACGCCGGCGAGCCCGAGCCCGAGACCTCACACTCCGAGCCGCCGTCGGCTGAGTGATCGGCTGATCGCGCGCATCGCCGCGGGCGATGTCAAGCGCGGGCGGCACATCTTTTTGTCGCACATTGCGGCCTGGATTAGACTGTCGCGCCGTGACAGGGACAGGTGGGCATCAAGCGTTTGGCGACCTCCGCCCGATGAGCCGCGCGGCCGCTGCGTATGCCGAGCGGATGCATGCGGGACAGGTGCGGCCCGACGGCACTCCGTTCATCCACCACCCGGAGGAGGTCGCGAGCCTCCTGCGTGGCGCCGGCGCCCCGGACCACCTGGTCGCGGCCGGGATGCTGCACGACGTGATCGAGAAGGCCGGCGCCGAGGCGACCGATCTGCAGCTACGGTTCGGTTCTCGAGTCACGCAGCTCGTGACGTCGGTGAGCGATGACGATCGGATCTCCGGGTATGCGACCCGGAAGGCTGCGCTGCGCCAGCAGGTCGCCGTCGCGGGTGAGGACGCGCTGATGCTGTTCGCAGCGGACAAGCTCTCGAAGCTGCGCGAGCTGCGGCGCGAGATCGAGTTCAGCGACAACTCACGAGGCGTCCGAACCCGTCAGCTTCGCAGCCGCCGCCTCCGGCACTACGCGCGCTCACTCGCTCTGCTCGAGGAGCGCCTGCCCGACGTGGCACTCGTGCGAGAGCTGCGGGCGGAGCTCGACGCATTCGTCAGCCAGCGCGCTCCGCTCACCGGCGTGCGCTGAGGCCGCGTGCGCAGGGGACGCACGCGCTGACGCGGCCCGGCGGCTACTGCAGGTAGCGCTCGACGGTCGCCGCGTCGCGGACCTGGGCGTCGTCGGGATCGCGGCCGGCGTTGCGCAGCGCCCGGCGCTGACGCAGCAGATCCCAGCAGCGGTCGAGCTCGACCTCGATCGCGCGCAGGCGCTGCTGATCGACCTCGAGCAGCTCCGCGTCCTTGCTGTCGGCCTCCTCGCGACCGCGGAGCTCGTGCTCCTCCGCCACCAGCGTCTCGATTCGTCCCGCAATGCTCTCGTCGCTCATGGCCCGAATCTAGCGCCGCGATCGCGCCCCGTCGAGCGTCGCCCGTCGAGCCTCGCCCGGCGGCGAGTCGGACTGCTCGGTCGGGCTACCGTTCCCGCAGGACCGTGTTCCGCTCCGATCGACAGCCGTGGTTCGTCCGTGCCCGACGGTGCCTCGGCGCGCTCGCGCTCGTCGGTGCCGTCGCCGCGGCCGGGCTCGGCGCCTCACCCGCCGGCGCGCAGTGCGGAGAGACGGTCGACGTCGCTCCACAGCGCTCCGTGCTGCCGGGCCCGGCGCCGCTTGCGCTCGGCGACTCGGTGCTCTACGACGCCGCTGCACCGCTCGCGGGCGATGGCTTCCACGTCGATGCGATGGTCTGCCGGACGATGGCGCAGGGCATCGCCTATCTGCAGCCGCGGGCCGCGTCGCTGCCCGAGCTCGTGGTCGTCGCGCTCGGCACCAATGGCACCGTCACCGACGCGCAGATCGACACGCTGTTGCAGATCCTCGGGCCGACCCGGGGCCTCGCGCTCGTGACGCCGAAAGGCGGCGACTCCCCGTCCGTACCCGACCTGTACAGAGCGGCCGCGCGTCGGCACCCGGGGCGGATCCTCGTGCTCGATTGGGAGCGGGTCAGCGCCGGGCATCCTGACTGGTTCGCGCCGGACGGGATTCACCTCGGTGGCGCCGCCGGGATCGACGCGTTTGCACGGCTCGTCGCGGGCTCTCTCTCGGCGCTGCCGGGCGCGTCTCCGTCGCCGGCGACGACGACCGCGCCGGCCCCGACGACGACCGCACCGGCGCCGACGACGACCACGACATCGACGACGACCGTCACGCCCACGGCCACCTCATCGGCGCCGCCGCCCGTCGCAGCGCCGCAGCCGCCGCGCCGCGGCACGCTGACCGCGAAGGAGCGGGATCAGCTCAGGCGAATCATCCTCGACGTGCGCCTGCTCGTCGCCGCGGCCATGACCCAGGAGCTCTCGCTGCTCGGTACGTGAGCGCGGCGGTGCCGCGCGCTCACCGACACCCTGAACCGCCGGCGGGCGCCGCCTGGATCTTCGTCGCTGCCGCGGTCGCGAACGGGCCGCGCCTGACGGGCACGACGGCGACGACCATCGCCGCAGCGCCGCGCGCGCGTCGCGCGCCGAGCACGAGCAGGTGCTGGTGGCAGCGGACCATCCCGAGCGGCTCCACGGCGTGGGACACCGCGTCGCGAGTCGGGCGTCCCCGGCTCGCCGCCTGCAGGACGACTGTGCCGCCGCGACCACGGATGAGCACCGCACATCCCCCGCGCCCG
Source organism: Solirubrobacteraceae bacterium (assembly GCA_035524415.1). Taxonomy (GTDB): domain Bacteria; phylum Actinomycetota; class Thermoleophilia; order Solirubrobacterales; family Solirubrobacteraceae; genus Palsa-465. The sequence goes on from DATKOY010000191.1 coordinate 24,048, forward strand.
AGCGCGACGACGCTCACGAGCTCGCCCGCGGGCCCCCGGAAGATCGGCCGCGCGGCATTGTGCCGGTCCAGCGCCCCGAACTCGGTGTCGCGCGGGCCCGCGCCGCCGACGCACGTCTGCGACCCGAGCGCCCCGAGCGCATCCGCGCCGGCTGCGGTTCCGAACGGCGCCGCCACGCTGACGCCCGAGCCCGAGGCGATCAGCGCAGCGGGACTCGCCTGGACCACGCCCGCGCCGCATCCGGGTCCCGTCGCGTCCACCGCCAGCAGAAGGTCGCTGTCCGGCGTAAACAGCACTCCCGAGATCGAGCGGGCCGAGCAGCGCGCGTTGTTCGTGATGAGCGCGTGCGGGACCAGGTGCCGCGCCGGACCGAACCTGCCGGAGCGGCTGCTCGCGAGCGCGACAGTGCAGCCCCCGCACGGTGAGCGTCCCATCGCCACGAACAGCTGGCCCGGGCGCCACGCAAGTGCCACCGGCGCCCCGCCGCGTAGTGCGATCCGGCCGTGCCGGCCGAAACCCCGGAGGAAGCGGCCGTCGCCGTCGACGGCGAGGATCTCGCCCCGATCGCCGCGCCCCTGCGCGACACCAACCCAGGCTTCAGCCGTCGACGGGTTGACGGCCAGCGTGGTCGCGCGGGCATCGCCGACGGGCACGCTGGCGATCCCGAGTGTGCCGTAGGCGAGATCGGGCGAGCCGTCGAGGCGCAGGCGGACGAGCGCGAGCCGCGAGGCTCCGCGCGACCTGCTCGGACCGAGCGTGGCGGCGACCAGCGCGCCTCCGTCATCCAGACGCTCAACCCCTCCGATGGCGATCGTCGGCGCCGACACTCCCGGAATGTCGAACACGAGCGGGGCCCGCGCGCCGGCAGGCTGAAGACCGGCGCCGCACAGCACCGCGACCACGACGAGCAGGGCGGTCACCCCACCGGCCCGATTCATCGCACCATCCTAGATGCGCCGGCAGACGCCGGCGTCCGCGCTGGTTCGCCGACGCACCTTGGATACTTCAGCACCTCAGCCCGAAGACCGGCGGGCGGTGGTTCTCATGCTCTTCCCCTCGGTTCAGTTCGGCATCTTCTTTCCGATCGTGCTCGCGATCTCGTGGGCGCTGATGGCACGGCCCGGGCTGTGGAAGCCGTTCATCCTCATCGCCAGCTACATCTTCTATGCAGCGGCGAGCCCGACGTTCTGTCTGCTGCTCGCCGGTGTCACCGTGTGGAACCACGGCGCCGCGCGTCTGATCCATCGCAGTGACGACGACCGCACTCGGGCACGCCTGTGCGCGCTCGCCGTGGCCGGCGACCTGCTCGCGCTGGGAATCTTCAAGTACTACTCGTTTTTCGTGCAGGCGCTGGCCCGCGCGCTGCACTCGGTCTCACTCGGCCTGCCCCTGCCGCTGCTCACGATCGCGCTCCCGGTCGGCATCAGCTTCTTCACGTTTCAGGCGATCTCATACACCGTCGATGTCAAGCGTCGCCTGATCGAGCCGGCGACGTTGCTTGACACGTCGATCTACCTGAGCTTCTTCCCCCACCTCGTGGCGGGCCCGATCGTGCGCGCGCGGGAGTTCCTGCCTCAGCTGGCCACTCCACGCGACCCCGAGCACGTCGCTGTGAGTGCCGGGCTCACGCTGATCGGGATGGGCCTCGTGAAGAAGGTGGTGATCGCCGACTATCTCGGCCGCACGATCGTCGACCCCGTATTCGGCGTTCCACAGGCGTACCACGCGCCGGACGTGTTACTCGCCTGCTACGCCTACGCCGCGCAGATTTACTGCGACTTTTCCGGTTACACCGATATCGCGATCGGGCTCGCGCTGCTGATGGGCTTCGTGTTTCCTCAGAACTTCAACAGCCCGTATCGCGCGACCGGCTTCCGCGACTTCTGGCGACGATGGCACATGACGCTCTCGCGGTTCCTTAGAGACTTCCTGTACATCCCGTTGGGCGGAAGCCGCCACGGCCGGTGGCGCACCTACCGAAACCTGATGATCACCATGGTGCTCGGGGGCCTGTGGCACGGTGCCGCGTGGACATTCGTGCTGTGGGGCGCGTATAACGGCCTGGCGTTGATCATCGAGCATGCGCTTGGCGGCAAGATCAAGCTGCCCGGATGGTTGCGGTGGTTCGTCACGTTCCACCTGATCGTGTTCGGCTGGATTTTCTTCCGTGCCCAGGGCATCGGTCTGGCGTGGACATTGCTGACGCGGCTCGTGGCGTTCGGCGCGCCGACGCTGTGGACCTTCCCCATCCTGCTCGCGATCGGCGTGGCGATCGTGCCGCAGTTGCTTCCTCCGCGTCCCGTCGGACGCTTCGAAGAGAACCTGGGCCGCTTGAGCCCCGCGCTTCTCGGTACCGGGTTGGCGGTGCTCATACTGTTCGTCGCCGCCACGGTTCCGAGCCAGGGCGTGCCACCGTTCATCTACTTCCGCTTCTGATGTCGACTCAGCCAAAGCATCCCGACGACAACCTGATGGAGCGTTTCGATCGCGCCGGAGCGCGCCGCTTCAGCGCTCGCGATGCGGTCGTGTCGATGTTCATCGCGGCCGCGATCCTCGTCGTCTGCGCAGGGGCCTCGATCCGCAAGGCCGGCCACGCGACGCGCAGCGGCATCGGCCGCACGGCGGTGCTGGCGGTCGGATACCCCGCCGGCTGGATCGCTGATCGGCTTCCCGCCCACCACGCGGCGCATGTCCTGACCGCGTGGCTCTCGCCGGACATCAACCTCAGCGGGCCCGGCTTCAGCCAGCCGGTGTCGCTCACGACGACCGGCGCCGGGGGAGTCCCGGAGGTCACGCCGGATGCGTTTGCGGCCGGCGACCTCGGGCTGCCGCCGCCTCCCAAGCGGCCGTTGCACCACCTGCTCGTGACCGGGGATTCGATGTCGCAGCCGCTCGACCAGAACCTCGCCCAACAGCTGACGCCGCAGGGCTTGACAGTCACGCGCGACCCTCATATCGGTACCGCCATCTCGAACACGGTGCTGGTCGACTGGGGCAAACTGGCCCGGCACCAGGTCGCGCAGTATCACCCGGATGCCGTGGTCGTCTTCATCGGCGCCAATGACGGCTACTCGATGCCTGGCCCGTCCGGAAAGCAGGTGAATTGCTGTAGCGCCGCATGGGCGTCCGCGTATGCCAACCGTGTGCGCGAGATGATGAACACCTACCGCCAGAACGGGGTCGCGCGGGTGTACTGGCTGACGCTTCCGACCCCGCGTGACAGCGCCCGCGCCAAGATCGCACGCGTCGTCAACGCGGCCGTCGAGGTTGCTGCGCAACCATGGCGCGATCAGGTCCGCGTGATCGACACCGTTCCGATCTTCACACCCGGGGAGCGCTATCGCGACTCAATGACGGTCGACGGGCAGCCGACGATCGTGCGGCAGTCCGACGGCATCCACCTCAACGGTGCGGGCGCCTCGCTTGCAGCGACGATCGTGCTGGACTCAATCGATCAGGACTTCACGCGGTGAGCCGGGCATCGGGCTCGTGAATCAGGTGTTCTGAGTGAACGTCCAGACCACGCGACGCGCGCCACTCGAGCAACTGACACGAGACTGATACTGCACCGCACTGGTGGCGAGGCGCTTGGTCGAGCAGTGCCAACCGGTCACGTGACCGTGCTTCTTTGCCACGCTCTTGCCGGTTGCGCAACTGGTGCGTGTCACTGACAGCGTATCCAAGTACGTGTAGCCGTAGCCTCTGCCGGAACCGACGCTGCAGCTCCCGGCCGCATGGGCCACCGGCCCGTGCGCGCTCGCCAGCGCCGCCGACGACAGGCCGGCGCATGCGACAGTCCCTGTTGATATCAGCACTGCCACCGTCGCCCATCCTGCTCGCACGATGCTCATCGCAAGCTCCCTCCGTCAGACTCGTTTCTCAGCGGCGGATCGTACTGTGCGCCCCAGTCAGGCGGGGTGACGGTGCTGGCGGCCGCGCGATCGGGCAGTATGCAGTCCTGTGCGCACGTGGGCACCGCACCGTCACCTTGTGCCGTTCGTCAGCGTCCTGCTCGTCACGCTGATCACGCTCGCCGTGCCCGCGGCGAGTCGCGCGGCGTGCGGCGGCACGCAGGCCGCGCAGGCCCGCACGCATCCGGCCGGCCAGTTGCCGCCGCTGGCGATCGGCGACTCGACGATGCTCCTGTCGCTGCTCGGCCTGTCCGCCGAGGGCTGGACCGCCAACGCGCACGGGTGTCGCAACATCCACGAGGCTCTGGGCATCCTCGGGCAGCTGCGGGCCCGGCACGCGCTCCCACACATGGTGGCGATCGCGCTCGGATCCAACGGCGGGCTGACCGCCGGCGACATCGATGATGCGCTGCGGCTGATCTGCTGCGGGCGCATCCTCGTGCTCGTCACGCCGCGGGAGCTCGGCGGCGGGTCCGGAGCGCCGGCGGCGATCGAGCGCGCCGCGGCGCGCGCCCATCGGGACCACATCCTGCTGCTCGACTGGGTCGCCGACGCGGCCGGCCACTCCGGGTGGTTTCAGCCCGACGGCCTGCACCTGACGTTCGCCGGCGTGGATGCGTTCAACGCATTGCTCCTGCGCGCGCTGCCCTACGCCTACCAGCCGTGCCCGCCGGCGTCCGCCGGTCGGGCGGCTGATCGCATCCGCCGTCGCGGGCGCGATCCCGCGCTGCCCCCCGCTCCTGGTGCGAGCACGACTCCGACCACGCCGCCCGCGCTGTCGCTGCGGCTGACGCGCCGCCAGATCGGCTACATCGCCGCGGCGATCTCTGGCCCGCCGGGCGCCACGGTTCAACTGGGCGAGCAGCGGGGCAGCAGGACCATGCCGATCGGCACCGTCGCGCTGTCTGCGGCGGGCACCGCAACGGTTGCGCAGGCGGCGAGCTGGCTGTGCTCGCCGCGCCGGCGGACATTTGTCGCTGCGGCGGTGGCGCTCGCGCCTGCTGCGACTGCGACGGCCACGATCACGACCCCGTCGTGCCAGCGACGTCTCGCGGTCAGCGTGGCGCGGCGCGCGCCGGCCGGCGGCTCGGCGTCCGTCGGGCTGCGCGACACCTGGCGTCTGGGCGGCCTTCAGGCCTCGATCTGTGTCGCTGCGCCGGGCGATCGCCCGCGGTGCCACCGATGGTCTCTCCGCGGCAAGCAGTTCAGCCGCACGATCCGCGTCGGCACACCACGGATCGGCGGCTGGAACGTCACGATCCGCACGCCGTATGACAAACCGCGCACCAGCACAGTGTGGGTCTCGCATCCGGGGCCGATCCGGCTGCTCGCCGCGGGAGATTCGGAGATGCAGCTCCTCGACGACTTCATGGGCCAGGATCTGGCGCCGTTCGGGGTCAGCACGACGAGCGATGCGCGGATCAGTACCGGGCTGACCAACTCGTTCTTCTTCAACTGGCCGAATCATGCCCGCGCGCAGGCAGCCTCGCTGAGGCCCGACGTGACGGTCATCTTCATGGGGGCCAACGACGGCTTTTCGGTCACCGGACCGAACGGTCACGCGGTCGGGTGCTGCTCCTCCGGCTGGGCTTGGGGGTATGCCAACCTCGTGGCCGGGATGATGGCCACCTATCTCCAGGGGACGCGCGGCCGCGTGTACTGGGCCGTGCTCCCCGAGCCGCGGCCGGCGAACTTCCAGAGCCTGTTCGGCGCCGTCAACGCCGGCATCCGCTGGGCCGCACGCCGGTTCCCCGGCCGTGCCGCCCTGCTCGACGCGAACGAGATCTTCACGCCCGGCGGCCACTACCGCGACTTCATGACCTACGGGGGGCGCGGCTTCGTCATCCACGAGTCAGACGGGATCCACCTCTCGATCGCGAGCGATCAGGTGCTCGCCGGCGTGTTCCGCCGGCAGCTGCAGCGCGACCGGGTGATTCGCTGAGCGGCGCCTGCTGCAGCGCGACCGGGTGATTCGCTGAGCGGCGCGCCTGCCGCGGCGCCCGGTTCCCTCAGCGCTGCGCGCCTGCCGCGGCGCCCGGTTCCCTCAGCGCTGCGCGAGGTCGTACTCGTCGTGGCGGCGAAGCCATCCGGGGCTCTGGTCGCTTTCGTCGCGGCCGCGAGGCGCCCGGTCGAGGATCGGGTAGTACCCCATCAGGAACTCGAGACCGCGGGCGGTGGTCGAGTACGTGTGGTAGACGGCGCCATCGTCGAGGGCGAATGCGCTGAAGCCGGGTGCCTGCGACAGGTAGCCGGCCACGTCGGTGCCCGTTGCGCTCGTCAGCTCCTCGACGACCGCCGGCACCCCGTGTTCGAGCATCGGCGCGATCGCCGCGCGCGTCTGCTCCTCGGTGTGCGAGAACCCGAAGTCGAAGTTGAACTCGCTGCCGGCTGACGAGACCCAGGGGAAGCTCCAGCCCATCCGGCGCCGGTAGGCGAGCAGCTGCTGCAGCGGTGCCTGCGAGACGTAGATCATCGTCACGTCGCGCGCGTTCAGGTGCGAGATCACCCCGTTGACGGCATCGGCGCTAGACGAGCAGACGGGGCAGCCGGCCCGGTAGCGCGGACCGAACATGAAGTGGTAGACGAGCAGCTGCGAGCGACCGTCGAACAGCTCCGCGAGGGTCATCGCGCCACCCTCGGCCTCGAAGCTGTACTCCCGCTCGACGCGGACCCACGGCAGCTCGCGCCGCGCTCGCGCCAGCTCATCTCCCATCCGCGTGTGCTCCTTCTCGCGCCGGAGCAACTCCGCGCGCGCGGCGAGCCACTCCTCGCGGGTGACGACTGCGTGTTCGGTCATGCTGGGCCTCCTCTCGCTCGAGCCATGTCCGTGACACTAGCTGAGTCGACTTCGCTGGCCGGCGCGGCTTGGCCCGACACAACGTGAAAAGAGTTGTCTTCGCCGCAACGCTTCTGCACATAAGCGCTGTGGCGGTGCTTACGTGGCGAATCGTTCAGCGCGGCGCGGACCTTTTCACGTTATGCCCGCCTCGCGCTGGGCGTGCGCGAGGATGACCGCGACCAGCGCATCGACGACGCGCGGGGAGAACTGCGTTCCGGTCCGGGCGCGGACGTGCCGCAGCGCCGCGTCGCGATCTGAGCCGTGCCGCTGCGCGCTGTAGGCGTCGCACGCCGCGACGATCTGCGAGAACAGTGGGATCGCGTCGCCGGCCATGCCGTCGGGGAAGCCCTTGCCGTCCCAGCGCTCATGGCTTGAGCGGATCAGCTGGGCGATCGGCGCGAGCGCCGGCGCGGCCAGCACGATCCGCTCTCCGGCGAGGGTTGATTCCAGCGGGAGTGCGCGACCAACTCAGCGACCGATGGTGATCGCCTTACGTGACGTCATCCGGGGCGGCGGAGCCCTCCCGGCGAAACGCTTCGCTCTCGATGACGTGCCCAGCCTCGTCGACGAGCCACCGAAACGCCCGGTGGCCCTCGTCGCGGTACATGAAGACGGCACCGGGGGATCGTGCGCTGCGGCGCCAGGCAATGATCTGGTTCTGCTCGGCAAACTCGCGTTGAGCGGCGGTCAGCCCGCTGGCCCCGGCTGATCTGATGCGAACCCCGTCTGGCGGGCTGAACCGGCGTGGCGCATCCATCTGGGCTGCCACACTACATTGCAGAGTCTTGCGAATGGGTTTGCTTCAGAGCCAGGATGCCGACGCCCATCGTACGCTCCACAGCCCGGTCTGCGGTGTTTAGTCTGGACCGTGTGCAGCGAGCGGACGGTGAGTCGGTTCTGAGCGAGGCGGTCGGCGCCTACCAGGCCGCGCTCGGCGCCCGACTCGTGGCGGCGTACGCGCTTGGCAGCCTGGCCCACGGCGGCTTTGCACCGCTCGTGAGCGACGTCGATCTCGGGCTGATCCTCGCGGATCCCGTCGAGCCGGGCGACGCGGGGACGATCCGAACCGTCGCCGACGCCCAGAAGCGCACCGGCTCGGCGCTCGCCGAGCGTCTGTCGGTGTTCTGGGGGACGGCGGCGACGCTGCGCGGACAGAGCGACGGCGGGCGCTTCCCGCCGCTGGATCGGTTGGATCTCGTCGAGCATGGCCGCCTGCTCGCGGGGGTCGATGTGCGCGCGGCGGTGCCACGGCCAAGCGGCGAGGAGTTGCTCGTCAGCGGTGCGGAGTTCGCGCTCGAGCTGCTCGCGGGCGAGCGCGCCGGCGGGTCCGCGCTGGGCGGCGACCTCGGCTCGCTGCATGCCCCCGGGTCGCAAACGCTTGCGGAGATCCGCGAGCCGGAGCGACTGCTCGCCCGCGGCGTCCGGTGGGCGACGAAGCTGGTGCTGTTCCCGGTTCGCTTCATGTTCACCGCCGCAACCGGCCACGTCGCCACCAATCAGGACGCGGCGGCGTGGTATCTCGCCCGGGAGGCCGCGCCGGCCGCTGAGCTCGTCGTCGCCGCCATCACCTGGCGCGAGGCGCCGCCGCGCGACGACGGCGCGGCCGCACATCTGTTACGCGGTCAGCTCGTCGCCCTGTATCGCCAGTACATCGACGACCAGGTCACCCGCCTGGAGGCCGCCGGCCGGCCCGAGCTCGCGCGCTCGTTCAGCCGGTGGCGAGGGCAGCTGGAGCGGCACGACTAGTGGCCGCGTACCCACGGACGCGGCCACCGGCTGCATCGCTCACAGACCCGCCCAGACAAGTAGCGTGGCGATCACGACCGCGCCTCCCGCGATCAGGGCGAACCGGGCGGTGGGGTACGCGGGTGCGCTGTCTCCTGCCAGGTCGGCCGCGATGAGGGTCGCGACCGAGCCCTGTGGCGTGGCCATCGAGCCGATCGCCAGCCCGATCGATGCCGCATAGCCGGCCTGTCCGGCGAGCAGCGAACCGGCCCAAATGCTGGCGGGGAGGTTGTTCGCCACGGCCGCGACGGCGGTGACTGCGCCGGCCACTTCGAGCAGTCCGAGCAGTCCGTCGGGCGTCGGCGGCGGGTTCAGGCCGAGGCTGTGAATCGCGACGAGCAGCGCGAGCACCTGGATCGCGATGCGATATGGGATGGTCAGCTCCCGGTGGTTGCGCGCGACGGCAACGGCGACGACGGCACTGAACGGCCACCACGGGGCGATCCCGAAGATCGGTGCGATCCACGCCGCGATCGCCGCTGCGGCGAACACGATCGCGGCGCCGCGCTCCGTGCGGCTGAGCGGTGTGCGCTCGTACCGCGGCGGCCGGTAGGCAACGGCGAGCGCCCGCCGCTCGAGCGCCGCGATCAACACGGCGCACAGCGCGGCTGCCGAGAGCCCCGGCAGCAGCATGCGGGCTGTGAACGCCGCCGGCGAGAGACCCAGGCGCGCGATCACGACCAGGTTCGTTGGATTACCCTGCGGCAGGGCAATCGACGCGGCGTTCGCCACGGCGACCACCCCGAGGAACAGCGGCCTGATCGGTGCGGAGAAGCGATCCTTGAGCACGAGGAGAATAGGGACCATCAGGACGACGGCGCCGTCGAGCGACACGGCAGCCGTCAGGCACGCGCACAGCACGCACGCGAGGGCGTACAACGCGAGCGCACGCCCGCGCGCGGCCGCAGCCAGCAGACGCGCGGCACGCTCGGCGAGCCCGGACCGCGCGACGAGCTTCGCAAGTGACAGCGCGGCGCAGAGGAACAGCACCAGAGGCCCGACGACGCGGAGCACCGGCCCGGCGGATCCGCCGAGGGCGAGATCGAGTGCGGCCACGACGATCAGCGCCGCCGCCGCGGGGTTGCTTCGGGGCCGCAGCGCGACCGTCGCGACCGCGACCGCTGCCAAGATGAGATGTACGATAAGCATAGTTAACAGTTAAGTCTACTTATCCATGCCCCATCCGCGCAAGTCCCAAACCAATGCGGCCGAGGCGCTCGTCGCGGTCGCCCCGCTCGTCAGCCGCTGGATCGAGCGGCTGCTGGCGGCGCACGAGCCTCCGCTGACCGTCTCGCAGTACCTGGCTCTGCGGGCAGTCGCGCGCGAGCAACTCACGGGCAGTGAGCTCGCGCGCCGGACGGGGGTCTCAGGGCCGGCGGTCTCCCAGCTGCTTGCGACGCTCGAAGCGGCGGGCATGCTCGAGCGCCGGCACAACCCCGATGATCGTCGCCATCAGACGCTGATGCTCACGGACGCCGGCGCGGCGGCCTACCGCTCGGCCGCGGCATCCCTCCGGCAGAGCGTCGCGCAACTGCTGACCGACGTACCGCCCCCGGAAGCAGACGCGCTCGGACGCGCGCTACCGCAAGTCGAGGCGCTGCTCGCCGGCACCCCGCCGCCACGCAGGCCCCACCACGCACCGAAACCCCCGCCACCGCCTCCCCGAGGACGGCCCGGCGGAGCGGGCTGACTGGTTCGGCGGATCCGAGCCGTCGCGGACCCCCCGACCGACCCCCGGATCGGCCCGACACAACGTGAAAAGATCCGTTGTCCGCGCGACGTTTCTGCAGATAAGCCCCCTGGGGGTGCTTACCTGGCAAATCTTCGAGTGCGGCGCGGACTTTTTCACGTTGTGCAGGTCCGCACCCACTGCCCGGTCCGCACCGACCCGGCTCTAGAGCATCACCCCGGCACGACCCAGAAGGCGATCACCGCGTACTGCAGCGCAGCCGCCGCGATGACGAGAACGTGGAACACCTCGTGGTAGCCGAACACGGTCGGCACGGGGTCCGGTCGCTTGATCGCGTAGATCACCCCGCCCGCGCTGTAGAGCAGGCCTCCGAGCACAAGCAGCGACAGGCCACTGACGCCGAGTCCGATCGCGAGTTGCGGCAGCGCCGCCACAGCCACCCAGCCGAGCGCGATGTAGACGGTCACGGCAAGCCACCTCGGGGCTCGGGTCCACACCAGGTTGAGCAGGACGCCCCCGAGCGCGCCGGCCCAGACGGTGATCAGGATCACCGTGCCGATGCGGCCGTGCAGCACCAGCAGCGCGAAGGGCGTGTACGTGCCGGCGATCAGCACGAAGATCATCGAGTGATCGAGCCGGCGCATCCAGCGCCGTGCGGCGACCGACCGCCAATCGATTCGGTGGTAGAGCGCGCTCACCCCGAACAGCGCCACCAGGCTGAGCGCGTACACCGCGACCGCGACACGGGCGCGGGTGCTTGCGGCGGCAATGACCATCACCACGCCGAACGGCACGGAGATGATGCACGCCCACTTGTGCGAGACGCCACGTAAACGAGGCTTCATGGTCACGCCACCTAACGGTAGGCGCCGAGCGCGCTGGGCGCAACCTCCGCAGCGAGCTCTCCGCACCGACGCTCGATCTCGCCGAGCTGTTGAAGCCGCTCGCGCGTGTGACGCTCGCCGCGCCGCCGATCGTCGACGGCACGCTCGGTCGCGAGGCGGATCGCCTCGATCGCGCCGTCGACCGCGCCCGCCAGCTCCCGGCGATATAGGCGCGCGGCCGCGGTCACGCGGTCGGCAAGCTCGGAACGGAGCCGGCCGGCATGACGGTCCGTCATCTCGATCAGGCGCTGCTCCGCGTCGCGGATCACGAGCCGGCGGCCGAGTGCCCCGGGCGTGACCGTTCTCCCGAACCCGACCAGGATGTCGAGCGCGTGCTCGACGTCCGTGAGCTTGAACGAGAATCTCGAGGGGCCACGCAGGCCGGTGTCCGGCAGGACGTCGCCGGCGCGCGCGCCGAACACGTCCTCCGCGGTCTCCTGAACCTGCTCGAGGATCCGTTGCACCCGAGCCGCGTAGCGGTGCTCGAGATCGGCGAGCTGATCGCCGATCAGAACTTCGTAGCGCGGCAGCAGCGCGTCGAACTCGGTCCGGACGGTCGCGTCGATCCAGACTCCGAGGACACTCGAAAGTTCGCGTGGCGACTGTCGGGGAAGCTCCTGGATGTAGGCCTGGAGCTCGGCGCGGAGACGGGCTTCGTGCTGGGCTGCGTAGCGCCGGAGCGGTTCGTTCACGAACTCGTCGAGCGCGCGCGCGGTCCCGCGGTCGAGCAGGTCGCCTGCTTCGGCGCTGGCCGTCTCGAGCTCCCCGATCCGCTGCTCGAACAGCTCGGCGCGGGATGTCAGCTCGTCGAGCGGCAGCATGATCGCATGCGAGGCGAACCGCGCCGCCTGCGCTGTGTCAGCGGCGACGGCAGCGGCGAGCGCCGCGACGGACCGCAGCAGCAGCGATTCGCGCTCCTGCGCAGCGAGCCTGCGAAGGCGCGCGGCAAGCGATCCGATGCCGTCCCGCTCGCGTGCGCTGACGGCGAACAGCTCGGGTTCGGCAGTGCCGAGCAGGTCCGCCAGCGCGGATCGGATGAACTGCACCGCGACCTCGCGGTCGGCATGGCCGAGGTGATCGATCTTGTTGATCACCATCAGCAGTCGCGGGACGCGGTCGCTCGCGTCACGGATGAGCTCGCGCTCGCTCTCTGACAGCGGTTGCCCCGCGTCGAGCACACAGAGAGCGGCATCGACGCGTGGGAGGAACTCGCGGGCGACCGCGGTGTTGTGGCTGTGGATCGAGCCGATGCCGGGGGTGTCGACGAGTTCGACTCCAGCATGCAGGAGCGCGTGGTCGAGTTCGATCCGCGCGATCTCGACGCCGAGCCGGTTACCAGGGTTGCCCGCCTCGGTGACGTAGCCGGCGAGGTCCGCGACCGGCAGTTCCTGCTCGTGACCGTCCAGAAACCTGACGATCAGACGGTCCTCGGTGCCGGCTGCGATGGCGGTGACGACCGAGGTGAGCGGCACGACCCCGACCGGCAGGATCTGACGGTCGAGCAATGCGTTGATCAGCGTGCTCTTGCCACGTTTGAACTCCCCGAGGACAACGAGGTTGAAGCGGTCCTGCGCGACACGGTCGCGACCGGCTGCGAGATGGTCGTGGGTGCTGTCCGCAACGAGGCCGGCGCCGAGCGACAGCAGCTCATCGATCCTTGCGAGCAGTGTTGTTCGCTGCACGTAGCCTCCACACACAGACCAGGTCAGAGCGGAGGCCTGGCGAGCTTCAGACCGCCGCGTCGCGCCTCGCCGTCGCTCACCGCGGCGAGCGCGGGCACGAGCTCGCTCGTGACGAGACCTGCTTCGTCCGTGAGCTCGTCGACGATGCGAAAAGTCGCGGCGATGCGCTCTGGCGTGTCGACGATGATCGTCACGATCGGGACGCGGCGGCGCAGCTGCAACAGGCGGTCGCCGTGGGGAGCATGCTCGCCGTGGAAGCCCCAGACGCCCCGCAGGCAGGTGGCCCCGGCCGCCCGGCTCTCCCGAAGCGTTCGCAGCAATGCGAGATGCAGCGGTTGCCGCCGGTGCCGTGCCTGCTCGGAGGCGTAGACCGCGAGCTTCTGCCACACCGCCAGGCCGTGCTCGTCGTGCGTCGGCACGCTCGCGGGTTCGCTCAGGAGCTGTCCGTCACGCTTGCACACGCGGACGTGCTCGAGCGTGAGCAGCGGCCGCTGCAGCAACCCGCCAAGCTCGGGCAGGACGCGGGAGATCTGCGTTCCGGATCCCACCGCGACGACCATCATCGGGACGTCCGCGTTGCGGCCGAAGAAGCGAGCGCGCTGGCGCACACCGTGCGAGGTCCCGTCGACTCCGAGCAGCACAGTCGCGCCGGCGATGCCGCGTCGGTGCAGGAGATCGCAGACTGCGATGAACGCCGGCACGCCGTAGACGCGCTCCTGGCGCCCGATGTAGATCGTGAGCTTGGTTGCGTCGTGGAGCTCCTCGGGAAGCGCCGCCGGCGCGACCTCGCCACTCAGCATTCGGGCCCGCTCGAGCGTGATCAAGCCGTGGCGCTTGATCGCCATGACGTCGTCGAGCAGCGCCTCGATCCGCTGGCGTGTGTCCACGGCCACCGACACGAGCGGAAGGTCCTCCGACAGTGTGAGCAGACGGTCGGTTCGCACGTGCTGTCGGAGGCCGAACCCTTCAGCGCCCCGGAGCATCACGCTCGCCGCCACCGCGCGGCGCCCGTAGAGGTCGAGCAGCGCGTCGGCGACGAACCGGTCGTCGGTGCGGTGGCGCTCGCCGAAGTAGGTGGTCAGCTTCAGGCAGTCCTCGTTCACAGATGTGCTCCGATCACGCGTCCGAGAGCCGCGGCACCAAGGCCGACCGCAAGGCTTACGAGCACGTTGGCTGTGGCGTTCGGGAGCTCCCCCTCCTCGACCAGGCGGTGGGTCTCGAGCATCCACGTCGAGAAGGTGGTGTACGAGCCCAGTGTTGCGGTTCCGACGAGTGTGAGGCGGTCTCCGCCGAACGCAAGTCCGACCAGCAATCCCAGGACCAGCGCGCCGGTCACGTTGACGACGAACGTTCCGAGGGGGAAGTCGCGAGCGGATCGGCCCGCGACGATCCCGTCGACAAAGAACCGCAGCAGCGCCCCGAACCCACCGAGCGCCGCGACGCCAACCCAGACGAGCACGTTCACGCGATCGTCCTGACCCGACGCACAAACGACGTCGCCAGGTGCATGCTGACGTAGCCGCACACGAGGCTGGCGACCGTGTAGCCGAGTGCGACCCCGTAGCGATGCGCGTCAATCATCTTCAAAAGCTCGACCTGCATCGTCGAGAAGGTCGTGAAGGCACCGCAGAAGCCGGTGCCCAGCAGCGGGCGGCGATACGCCGAGAGCGGGAGTCGCTCCTGCAACCGCGTCGCGAAGTAACCGAGCAGGAACGCGCCCACGATGTTGACGCTGAAGGTGATCCACGGCCAGGAGGGCGCGGCGGAGGCGCTGGTTTGCAGCAGGCCCACGCGGGCCAGCGCGCCGACGGCGCCACCGGCAAAGATCGCGGAGAGCTCGCGTCCGTCACGATCGCGCATCTCAGCGTGGTCGCAACGGTCGGCCCGTCTCGGGCGGTGCGGCCGCTGCGAGCGGAGTGCCGAACACCTTCCGGTAGGAGTCCTCGCCGTAACTGGTCGGCAGCGGCCTTCCCTCCGTGACGGTGAACGGGCGCGTCCCGTCTTCGCCCCGCTCGGCGCGGAGCAACAAGGTGGTGTCAAGCGCTTCGCGATAGAAGCCGTCCGCGAGATCGAAGAGGTGCGTGACGAACAGCACCTTGACGCCTTCGTGCACGAGCGCGTGCACCACCTGCCGCGCGATCTCAGAGCCCTCCCGCTCATTGGTGGCCGCGAAGGACTCGTTGCAGAGGAGCATGGCGGCCGGGGTGATGTGGTCTGCGATCGCGCTCATCCGGGCGAGCTCCTCGTCGAGCTTGCCGCTCTTCATCGTTTCGTCCTCCCCCCGCTTGTAGTGCGTGAAGAGCCCCGTGCAGACGTTGGCGCGCAGTGACGTGGCGCCCACGAACATGCCGCACTGCATCATCACCTGGGCCAGTCCCACGCTCCGCAGGAAGGTCGACTTCCCGCCCTGGTTGGCGCCGGTGATGACCACGAGCGACGTGCGGTCGGCATCGATGTCGTTGGCGACCACCCGCCCCTCGATCGTGAGCGACAACGAGACGTCGTAGAGCGCCTCGGCGGTCAGGGCCACGTCGCTGTGCGCCAGTACGGTCGGCAGGCATGTGTCTTCGCCGTTGGCCGTCAGACGCTCGCTGAGGTTGAGGCAGCCGAGGTAGAAGCCGATCTCGATCCGCTGCATCACGAAGAAGCTGCGGACGTGTTCGACCGACTGGGCGAGCGCGTCGGCCACGATGTTCTCGGCTTTGTCCTCCAGTTCGCCGAGTGCCCGGAAGCCGCCCTCGTCGCGCTCGGGGAGCGTGAAGCTGTATCCGGAGCGGTCGAACACCCGGCCGAGCCAGCCTTGGTCGCGCATCCTGCGCAGCGCGTAGTTCTTGCCCTTGTTGCCCGCGCCCAGCTGGGCGCTGAGCAGGACGCCGGCTTTGAACTTGAGTTGCTTCAGATAACTCTCGACCTGTGCAAAGTAGGCGTCGTCGAGCTCGGCGCGGAGCATCGCGAAGTAGCGTCTGAAGCCGGGCGAGTGAAAGTGCGGCGCCGCTCGATCCGCCAGGTCGCGAAGCTGCCTGAGGAACCCGACGAGCAACTCCATCTTCTGGACGGAGTTGGACAGCAGGCGGCTCGGAGAGTCGCGGTACAAGCCGCCCCAGATGCTCTTCTCGGCCTTGATCGCGGCGCTGGTGAGCTCATACAGCGCTCGCACGACCGGCGCGTTCTCGAGGCAATCCGTCAGAACCTGCTGCCGGTAGACGATCTCGTCGGGATCCCGGAGGCTCACGAGCAGCGCACGCTTGGCGACCTCGTAGACGAATTCGTCGCCCGCGGCCATTGCGGCCAGCACGGTGTGCAGCTCGAGGTCCTCCGTGAGCGCGTCGGCGCGCGGTGGCAGCTCGTGCTCGAGGCCGAAGTCGCGGTCGCGGTGCATGAGATACGCCTTCATCTCGCGATGCGCGTCCGCAGGGAGTCGTAGGTGAGGCCGTACTTCTCGGCGATCGCCGCCGCATAGGCGAGCCCGTCGGCCGGCTGACGCACGACCTTGAACGTGCGCACGGCTGGATCCTCCGGATCCACGGTGCTCATCATGCTGACCGTGCTGTCGCCGAGCGACGCGAGCTCGTCCACGAAGGTGACGTAGACGCACAGGACGTCGAGGTCGATGATCTCCCGGATCACCTCGGTGCCGACGAGCAGTGCGTCCCGCAGCGTCGTGGACGCGAAGCTCTCGTTCATCACCAACACGCTGCCGGCCGTCGCGTGCTGAAGGATCTCGTGGATCCTGAACAGCTCGTCCTCGAACTTGCCGCGGAGCGTCGCGATGCTTTCCTCGCGCTCGAAGTGCGTGAACACCTGATCGGGGAGGAACAGCCGAACCTCGCTGCCTGCAACGGGCAGGCCGAGGGCCGCGAGGTAGTGGAGCTGACCAAACATGCGCGCGAAGGTCGTCTTGCCGCCGTTGTTCGGCCCGCTCACGACGAGGATTCGTTCGGGCTCTGTGAGGTGATAGTCGTTGCACACCACGCGCTGGCCCTCGGAGAGGAGCTTCGTCGCGAGCGCGAGATCACACGCGTCGCGGACGAGTTCCTCCTTGGAGCGTGCGGACACGCGGGGATATGAGAAGACCACGCCGCCGTTCTTCAGTCGCCGGCAGTAGTCCAGGTGCGCAAGGTAGAACTGGACCTCACGGTCAAAGCGCCCGATCGTCGCATCGACATAGTTGGCGTGGTGCGAGCAGTAGGCGTCCAGACCGCGGAAGGTCTCGGGGTGCAGCCTCGCGACCAGATCGAGGATCTGGGCCTCGACATGGTTCATGTCGCTGTGGTCGCGGAACCGAACGCGGTGGTCGCTGCCCGCGCCTTGCTTGAACTTGGCGAAGGTCTGCGCCACCTCTTCGCTCATGTCGGGTTCTCCGTCGTAGCGGTCCACGCGGATGCGAGCGCCCTTGATGTGCACCGCATAGCTCACGGCGGCGAGATCCTCGATCACCTTGTGCGTCTCGGTGCACAGCGAGGTGAACGCCTCGGACCGGGCATACTCGGCGATGTAGTCGCGGAGCGCGACGAGGCCGCTGGACTCCGGCGCCAGCGTACTCAGCTGCTCGTCGAACGCCTGCACCGATGCACAGTAGGCAGCGCCCGATTCCAGGAACCAACGTTGCTTCTGGAGCCGGTAGTGGAGCGTGTCGCGGAGTGCGAGGCATTCGCGCACGCGGCGCATCCCGCCCGCGAACGCGTCAATCGCATCGCGGATCTCCGCTCGCTCGAGATCGCGAAACACGTGATGGCGATCGCGGACCGCCTCGACCTCGTGCAGGGGCGTGTAGAACAGCGGCGCGAGGTCGTATTCCTCTCGCCCCTCGATCAGCGACGCGACGATCTGGTCGAGCTGGAGATCGCCAAAAAAGCCTGGCTGCGCGGGACAGGCGTCGGAGTCAGCGTCGCGATTGAACAGGATGCTCTGGAAGGACACCCTCGGCTTCCACCGGTCGAAGTTTCGGTAGAAGCCATCAGCCGCTGCGGCGGTTCAGGCGGGCTTCATCGCCATGCTCGATCTTACTACCGCGCACAGGCCGCCACTGGCCGGCGTTGCCGTTCGCAAGCCCCGGTGCGATACTCAGGACACGGAGCGATGAGGCTCGCTCAAACCGCGGTACAGCCGCTGATGGCCTCTACGAGCAACCGCGACGTTCGTGGACTGGGTTGAACTTGGCAAGAAGCCTCACGCACTACTGTTGGCACTGCTACGGCGTCAACGTGCGCTCGTCGGGGCTGTGCACCGAATGCGGGCAAGCGATCGAGGCTCCCGCGGAGGCGTCATACGAGGATCGCTTGATCTGGGCACTCGGCCACCCGCTTCCCGGACGGCAGATGATCGCCGCCCAGGTATTGGGTGAGCTTCGCGAGCCGGCGGCGGAGGCTCCGCTGCGCACTCTCGTCAACGCCGGCGATCCGTTTCTCGGTGCCCAGGCACTTCGCAGCCTGATCGCGATCGTCGGCGTTGAGCACCTGCGGGGCCTGCTCGAGCGGCTGGCGCAGACCGGTGCTCCCGCCGTGAGCCGTGTCGCGCTGCACGCACTGCGGGCGGCAAAGCCCTGCGTCTGACGAGCGTCCGTGGTTTGCCACTGTCGTCGCTGCGCTCCTAGTGACGAGTGGTCCACTCATTGGCTCGCCGGACCTCGTCCAGTGGTCGCTGTGATCGCGCGCCTTGTCCGGCGTCACGAGCGGCCCGATTCGATGAACAGCGAACAGTGCTCGGACTCCGCCATCGCCGAGTCCCGGCGGGCGAACAGCTCCATGGCGATGCGCGGGTGACGGCAGAATCCCACGATCTCATAGCCCGAGTCGTCCACCAAAGGTGGGGTGAACTGCTCGCAGTACCGGCACCGCGGGCACTCCGTCGGTAGGTGTGGCCAGCTGCCTTGTCCGGTCATGCGTCCGTGATCGCTCCGGTCCTGAGTGCCGAAGCGGTGGCGACGAGCATCGACGTGGCGGCGTACACGAAGCCCGCTGTCGAGGAGATCGCGGTCCACAGCAGACCGACCGCGGCGGACGCGGCGAAGTCGCCGCAGGACTGCACACCCCCGAGCAGGCCGAACCCGCTGCCACGGAGATGATCAGGGAGCAGCCGGGCGACGAGCGCGGATTCCGCGGTCTCGGCGAGGCCGATGCCGCTCCCTGCCAGGGCGAACGCGAGCTCGTGGCCGGAATCGCTGAAGAAGCTCGAGAGACCGATACTGCCGACGCCCCGAGTCAGCCAGCGCCGGCGTTCGCGAGATCGAGATCGCCCGGTGGCGCTTCGCGCCATGACTGATCAGTCGAGCGCGGAGCGGCGGATGTTGCCGAGCCATCGTGGCTCTGGCGGCCAGCCTCTCTCAGCATCAGCTGCGATCTGCTCGACGATCGGTGGCATCACGGCGTGCGCCATCGGCGAGTCGAGTTCGAGGAGCATCTGGGGATCGATCGCAACACCCTGATCACGAAGTTGCCCAAGCCAGATCAGGTTGAGATCGTGGACGTTGTGCGTACCCACAACCTCGGCGACATACAGAAGCCGCACTGGGATCACATCGAGGCCGGTCTCCTCGCTCAGCTCGCGAACGAGGGCAGCCGTGATCGATTCGCCTTCCTGCACGCGACCGCCCGGAAGCAGGAGGTGCTCGCGGCCACGTCGCCGCTCGCGCGAAACGACAAGCTTGCCGTCGCGCACGATCACCGCTCGGACCTTCACTCTCATCGGCGACGCTCCGGCTCGGCTGCTGACCCAGTGGGAGGCGGCCAACCAGCGATCAACGAGACCGCTCGCTGCCTGTCCGCCTGTGGCTTCGTCATGATCACCTTCCTGGCAGTGGCGTCCGCCACGATCGTAGGTCTGTCGTAGAAGCCATCAGCGCCCCAAGGCGCGCGTAAGGCGAGCTTCATCGCCTTAGGTTTAAGGATACCTGGCGTCTTGGCGCGCAACGTCGCCGGCTCAGAACAGGCCAACCGTGCGGCCCTCTGCATCGATGTCGATGCTCATCGCCGCCGGTTGCTTGTCGAGACCAGGCATCTGCGTGATTTCCCCGCAGAGTGGTACGAGCCATCCGGCACCGGTGTATGCCCTGATGTCGCGGACCGGCAGCGTGAAGTCGACGGGTGCCCCCCGCAGCGTCGGGTCGGGCGACAGCGACAGATGGGTCTTCGCCATGGCGACCGGAAGGTTCGTCAGTCCGTCTCGGACGAATTGATCGATCTTCTGCTCGACCTCGGGGTAGTAGAAGACCTCCCTGGCGCCGTACACCTGTGTGGCGACCGTCTCGATCTTGTGCTTGATCGGCGCGTCGTCCGCATAGAGCGTGTGAAAATCGCTCGGCTGCTCGCAAGCCTCCACCACGGCGCCGGCCAGGTCTGCAGCGCCGGCGCCACCGCGCGCGAATCCATCGTGCAGCTCTGCGGCGAACGCGCCGGCATCGAGCGACAGCCGCTTGACCAGCTTGAGCTCCTCGCTGTCGTCACCCTCCCATCGATTGATAGCGACTACCGCCGGGATGCCGAACGTATGGATGATGGCGAGGTGCCGGCGTACGTTCGCCATGCCGGCGTCGATTGTCCGCAGGTCGGCAGCACGGTCCTCGGTCGGATCACGTGTCGGACCAGCGTGGTGCTTGATCGCCCGAAGGCTGGTGACGAGCACGACCGCCGAAGGAGCGAGGCCGCCAACGCGGCAGACGATGTTGAAGAGCTTCTCCATCCCCATGTCCGAGCCGAAGCCGGCCTCGGTCAGGACGTAGTCGCCGAGCTTCATCGCGACCAGATCTGCCGCGAGCGAGTTGTTGCCGTGGTCGATGTTTCCGAACGGCCCGCAATGGATCAGCGCGGGCTGCGCTTCGAGCGTCTGCACGAGGTTCGGCTTGAACGCCTCTTTCAGCAGCACCGTCATTGCTCCCGCGGCGCCGAGTTGCTCAGCCGTGATGGGATCGCTCGTATGCGAGTATGCGGGTGTGATCCGGCCGATCCGTTGCCGCAGATCTCGCAGGTCACGAGCGACGGCCATGATCGCCATCACCTCCGAGGCGGCGGTGATGTCAAAGCCGGTTTGGCGCGGGTAGCCGTTGGCACGTCCGCCGAGGCCTACCGCCATCTTGCGCAAGGCGCGGTCGTTCATGTCCACCGCCCGCCGCCACGAGATGCGGAGTTGATCGATGTGGTGCGGGTTCCCATGGAGGATCGACGCATCGAGCATCGCGGCGAGCAGATTGTTGGCGGCGCCAATCGCGTGGATATCGCCGGTGAAATGCAGGTTCAGATCCTCCATCGGCACGACCTGTGAGAAGCCGCCTCCGGCCGCACCGCCCCTGACGCCGAACACCGGCCCGACCGACGGTTCACGCAGGCACGCAACCGCCTTTTTGCCGATCACACCAAGGCCTTGTGTGAGGCCCACGAGCGTGGTCGTGTTGCCTTCGCCGGCCTTCGTCGGCGTCATGCCCGTGACGCAGACGAGCTTGCCGCTGGGCGCGTCCTTGAGGCGATCGAGAACCGAGAGCGGGATCTTCGCCTTGTACCGCCCATACGGCTCGATTTCGTCGGCGAGCAGACCGATCCGTTCGGCGATCGTTTCGATCGGGATCAGTCGGTGCTCTCGGGCGATCGCGAGACTGCTCTTCATGGATCGGTCCCCAGCGTACCTCGCGGCGCCGGCCGAGAATGTCGTGCTGTGGAACTCGTGCGGGAGGGCGGCTGGTCAGGCGACGCTAACGCAGCGGGCCGTCCGTCAGATCCGGAACCGCTCGCGAATGCGCTCGGCGACCGCTTCCGGCGGTAGGTCGATCGCGCCCTCCCAGTGGAGTCGTTCGAGAAACGTGGAGTCGGATCGGTAGAACGGTTTCAAGTTCGAGCGGGCGGCGACTCGCAGGTTGAGGGGATAGCCGGCAGTGTTCGGCGGCGCCCCGTACATCGCGAGGTTGAAGCTCTCAAACCCCATCTCGGCGTACGCGTGGGCGGTCGTCGTGAGACCGTCGGCGAGTTCCTCGATCAGGTCCTCGTCGAGCTGCGCCGGGGAGGACACGCCGCTGATAAATGCGCGCAGCTCCGCAGGCGCGATCGGCGCGAAGCTCGCCAGCCACTCGACGCGACCGGTGTCCGTCAGGTGGCGCTCGCCGTTGCGCCGCTCCGCGCCGAGGTAGGCGTCGAACCGCGCCGCCGGCACGTCCGCGAGCATCCGTTGCAGCGTCGTCGGCTCGGAGTCCACGATCCCCTGCAAGTGCGGGTGGAACAGCGAGCTGCCCGACGGCAGCATGTGGTTGGCGTTGATCGACGCCCACCGCGCGCCAGGGTCGGCGGCCATCACCGCCGTGGCATACGCGACTTGCGTCGAGAGGTTGTCGGCCACGAGCTCCCGCGTCATCTGCCCAAGCGGCAGGTAATGCAGGCGTGGCGAGTACACCGAAACACAGCTGTGCGACGAGTACGCGTGGAGGTTGGAGAACAGCACCGCCTCGCCCTCGGTCATCCGGCCGTCGGGATGAATCGAGGGCGGCAGCTTCGGCGTCAGCTCGTGGATCCGCTCGGGGCAGAAGGGGCAGCGCGGCTGGTTCTCCTCGGCGAACGCGGCGAGGTCGAAGTCGTTGGCGGGCATCAAGCCGCGCTCCGGCAGGATCCGCGAGGTGTGGCCGGTCAGCGGGTCCTCTCTGACCTCGATCCGCGAACGGATCACGTCGCCCGTCGCCGGGTCGATCATCTCTGCAGTCAGGATTTCGGATCTCAGTTCCATCGCCCCGCGCTCGTCCTGGGATGAATGGGACAACATGCTCGCACCCGGTGGACAGATTCGCGCGAACGACCGCGACCGTCTCCATGCGGAGCTACTAGGCTGCGCTGACATGGAGCAGCTCGCTGGTCTGATCGCTCCGTACATCCGATGGGCTTGATCTCGTGACCGAACGACCGCTCTGGGCACCGTGGCGCATCGAGTACGTGACGGGACCGAAGGATGGCGAGTGCGTCTTCTGCGCGGCATCCACGTCCGCCGACGAAGTCGAACACCTGGTGGTCGAGCGCCGGAGCCTGTGCTTCACGATGCTCAACGCGTTCCCGTATGCGCCGGGCCACGTGATGATCGTGCCGCACCGCCACATCGCCGCGCTCGAGGAGCTGGTCGACGAGGAGGCACTCGAGCTGATGCAGCTCGCGCGCCGCGCGATCGGCGCGCTGACGGACGCCATGACCCCTCACGGGTTCAACGTCGGCCTCAACCTGGGTGTGGTTGCCGGGGCGGGCATCGCGAACCATCTGCATCTTCACGTCGTCCCGCGCTGGCAAGGCGATACGAACTTCATGCCGTTGCTCGCGGACACGTATGTGCTGCCGCAGGCGCTCGACGCCACGCGGGAGGTGCTGGTGAAGACGCTCGAGCGATTGCCCTGACGGTGCTCGGCGGAGAGCGTCATTTGGGACGTCTCAGCCAACGGGCGCGGGGCTCCCCTCGAAGACGTGTCCGTCGATCTGCACGGCGGCCCGCAGCCACGCATGTCGCTCAGGCCCTGCGGGTTCGTGTCGGTAGCTCCACGCGTACTTGCGCGCCGTTTCCTCGAGCTCCCAGCCGAGCACCGCGAGGCGTGCGTCGCCGTGGCGTCTGACAACCTGCGTCACGTCCTCGTCGGTCACCTGCACGGCATGACCGACACAGAGCCCGTGGTTGCGGAGGTAGTGATCGCGGCTTGGTGCAAGTGCGAGCGAGGTGCTGACCAACGACAACTGACTGCGTCCGGCCTCGTCGACGGCGTGGCATGCGGGGCAGTAGTGCGCCGAGCTGAGCGCGCTGCGCGCGTGCTCGAGCTGCTCGGAGCGCCCTTGCCGGCCTCGATGGCTCGGCGGCGGTGCTGCAGCGAGTGCATCGAGCAGTGCGTGCAGTTCGGCCCGCCTGGCGTCACGTGCGCGTGCGGCGGCCTCCGCTGCGATCACTCGGTCGGCGAACGCGACGTCATGAAGATGGCGTGCGCACAGTTCGCCCGGGTCGTCCGGGATCGAGGCGTCACGTGCGGTGCTCGATTCCACCAACCACACGATGTAGCGGCGTTCCATCCAGCCCGCGGACAGACACACCGGGCACGTGTCGGTGGCGAGTCTGTCGGCGAGCCCGGCAAGGGTGGACCGCGCGGGATGTTCGTCCGGCAGTTGGCCGCGGCTGCGCGCCCGGGGCTCGGCGTCGCTGTCGATGCCCGCGACGAGTTCGATCAGACGGTCACCGGGGGCGTCGGCCAGGCTGTCGAGCAGCCGCGGCCCGACGAGCGCGAGCGCCCCGGGATCCGCCCGTTGGACGGCGTTGACGACGTGTCGGACGCACATGCCGCTGTGGCCGGCATACAGGCGGGCGTGGGTCGGGTCGGTCAGACCGTCCAGGACGATCGCGACGCCCCGGCGAACGGCTGACTGCGCGGCCACGCACGCGGGGCACGGCCCGCGCGGGGCGCTCTCTCGCACCGCCGCGCGGGCGCCGAGCACGGCGTGGCGCATGACCATCGTCATGACGTGACCCCCGCCTGTCGCGTCGATCAGCCGTCGCATGTGACGCGGGCACATGCCCATCGATGCGCGTATCTGGGCCTGGACCTCGCCGGCGGCGAAGCTGTCCATCACGAACCACGCGAAGAACGCCCGCTCGGTCTCCGCGACGTGCCGGCAGACCGGACATCCGTCGTGCTGCAGGAGATGCTCGAACTCGCTCCGTAGTCGGCTGCCGGGTTGGGCGGGCTGCGCGCTCTGCTGGCGTGAGGTGGGCTGCGCGGTCATCGCTCGGGCCGTGGAGTCGTCGTGATCAGGTTCCTGACGCGCGGCGCTGCGCCACGAGGTTCCGGGTCAGTCGTAGAAGCCATCAGCGCCGAGACGGCGCACATGAGGCGAGCTTCATCGCCGTGCGAGAAGGATACCCGCCGTGTCTGCAGGCCTTTGGCGCATCGACGCTGGGCCGCTGAGCTGGGTTGCGCGGTGCCTTGTGATGGAGCTCTCAACCGCGCGCAATATCGCGCTTGCGTCGCTGCGGAGACTGCGTCGCGCCGGTCTGCTGTCTTCGAAGATCGAGCGATCATTTGCGTCCGAGTGGGCGCGACGGCTGCAGGTCACGATCGTCGTCGGCAGCGGACAGGTCGTCGCAAACGCGCTGCCATCATCGTTCATCAAGATCTTCCCGGGCGCATGAGCGGCGCGCGCGCGTTCGCGGCCGTCGATCTCGGCGCGGAGAGTGGCCGGGTCGTGCTCGGACGGCTATCCGGGGCCGGGCTTTACACTGAGGTGGTCCGTCGCTTGAGAATCGGCCCGTGTGGCTGCCGGACGGGCTGCACTGGAATCTCCCGCAGCTGTTCGTCGAGATGCTCGACGGACTCGGTCACGCCGCTGCGTATGCGGGCACCCTCGATGGCATCGGCGTCGACGCCTGGGGGGTCGATTATGGGCTCCTCGACGGATCGGGCGGACTGCTCGGACTCCCGTTTCACTACCGCGACGACGGGCACGACGAGCGAGCGAAGTCTCTCCTGCGAGCACTGTCGCTTGCCGTCGAGGCGCGATCCGAGCAGCCGAACCGCTATGAGACCGAGTCTGCGGCGAGCTCGCGGAGGCGGAAGCGCTGGACCTTCCCGGTCAGCGTGCGGGGGAGGGTGTCGACGAACCGGACGACGTGCGGATATTCGTAGCGGCGCAGGCGCTCTTTACAGAGCGTGCGCAGTTCGTCGGCGAGCCCGTCGTCGCCGCCGCCGGGACATTCGGCGAACGCGGCCAGGCGCGTGCTGCCGTCGACCAGGATGCCGACGACGCCCGCGCCGGTCAGCCGAGGGTGTTCCATCAGTACCTGTTCGACGTCGACGGGGGAGACCCACAGCCCGCCGACCTTGAGCATGTCGTCGACGCGGCCGACATAGGTGTAGACGCCGTCCTCGCGGCGCGTGTAGAGATCCCCGGTCGCGTACCACGGGCCGAGCATCGTCATCTTGGTCTTCTCATGCTGGTGCCAGTAGTACGCCGCGCACGAGTCTCCGCGAACGTGCAGGGCGCCCGTTGCCGCGCCCTGTAGGACGTTGCCTGCGTCGTCGACGAGGCGGATCTCATAACCGGGAACGGGCCAGCCGCTCGTGCCGGGCTCGATCCGGTCCGGGCGGTTCGAGCAATAGATGTGCAGCATCTCGGTCGAGCCGATCCCGTCGACGATGTTCAGGCCAAAGCGCTCGCGCCAGCGCCGGATGGTCACCGCCGGGAGCGGCTCTGCCGCGGACACGCAGAAGCGGACTGACGCAAGCGCACCGTCGGTGGCGGGCTCGCGCGCGAGCGCGCTGAACAGCCCGGGCACCGAGAAGAACACCGTCGGCCGGCGCTCGGTCAGGGTGCGGATGATCGGCTCGGGCCTCGTCGGCCCTTGCATGAGCACGCTGGTGGCACCGACCCACAGCGGGAACGACAAGCCGTTGCCGAGCCCGTAGGCGTGGAACAACTTCGTGGTCGAGAAGGTCACGTCGTCGGGGCGGAGCCCCAACACCTGCTCGGCGTAGTTGACGGACGTGACCTCGATGTCGTGATGGAGGTGGACGACACCTTTCGGCTTGCCCGTCGAGCCGGAGCTGTAGAGCCAGAAGGCGGCGTCGTCGCGGTGCGTGACGGCGGCCGGGCACTCGCTCTCGTGCGCACGCAGTGCCTCGTCGAGCTCGACGACGCCGTCCCCGTCGACACCTCGCGCGAGCCACCGCAGATCGTGTCCCGCGAGCACGCCCTGGAGGCGGTCGATTGAATCGGCATCGGTGACGACGAGCTCGGCGTAGGAGTCCGCAACGAAATGGCGGAAGTTCTCGTCCCTGTCGAGCGGGCTGACCGGCACGGGGATCGCGCCGATCCGCATCGCGCCGAGGAACGCGATCGGGAAGACCGTGGTGTCGTCGAGCACGAGCAGGACGCGCTGCTCGCGGCGGACGCCGAGCTCGCGCAGGACACCTGCAGCCCGGTTGATCTGCCGGCGAAGCTCCTCGTAGGTGAGGGTCGCGTCAGCGGCCACGTATGCGAGCGACGCGCCACGGCCTGCCTCGACCTGTCGTTCCACGATCGCCGATGCGTTGTAGCGCTCGTCGGACCCGAACGTTCCGTGCACTCTGACTCTCCTCGCGCTCGCCGGTGGCAACACGTGTGCCGCCCCCGGACGATCGCCATAGTAGTGGAGCAACCGCCAATCGATGGTCGGCAAACGTGAAAAAGGCCTGCCGCGTTCAACGTTTTGCCAGATGAGCACCGCCACGGTGGCTCGGTTGCCCTCGTGCCAACGAAAGCGGGCGTGTCACGGAAGCGATCTTCCCCACCTCGCGATGATGGTCAGGGTGTGGGGGTCTGTATCCGCCGGGGGTGAGCGATCGCGCACGGTCCGCCGACCCGGCGCGACTGTGGCTGATTGTCTGCGCGCGGGCGACCTGGAGCAGCGCCGAGCGTCCGCCGACGGGTGTGCGGGCCTGGCGATCGATCGTCGTCGCCGGCACGGTCCGCTGGGTGGGGGCCTGCCGCGTCACGCGGCTGTGCGCCTCTGCGCCGCGACGGAGGCCTCGAGTGCGTCGAAGAAGCCGCGCGCCGCGCGGCTCCACCGGCCGCGGCGGTCGGCGAACAGCGTGTGGGCGCGGGCGCGGGGCCAGCGTGGGGGCAGGAGCGTCTCGGGGAGGTCCGGGTCGAGGAACGGGAACCTGCGCCACGCGTGCACCATCAGGGTCAGCTCGCGAAAGCACGCGACCGGACCGGACGGCTTGACGCGCGAAAACCGCCTGATGAACTCGTCGTACTGCGCGCGCACGGTCTCCAGCTCCCACGCCGAGGAGACGACCTGGTGGGGGTCGCCCACCGTCCCGAACTGCGCGATGAACGACACGGCGTCCGCCAGCGGCTCCCGCTGGAGCGTCGCCTTGACCTCACGCTCGCGATCGACGTGAGGCGTGAGCCAGATCCCGCCCCCGATCGAACCGAATCCGGCCCAGGCGAGACCGGAGCGAAGCTGGTGGCGGACCGCCCGGCTCTCCTCCGGCACTCGCAGGACGACGATCAGCCAGCGGCCGTCCCAGGCGGTCTCGGCGCCGAACGAGTAGATGCGCTCGGCTCCGGACTCGAGCAGCAGGCCGGTCGAGCTCGACAGCGCCATCCGCGCTCGGCGCCCCTGGCGTTCGGTCGTGAGCCAGCCGTCGCGCACGCTCCGCGCAACCGCTTGGCGCGCGGCCTGGTGGCTGTAGCCGAGCGTCGTGAGGGCGCCGACGAGCGTCTCTTGCCAGACGCCGTGTTCGAGCGGGAGGACGTACTCGCCAAGCACCGTGAGCAGCAGCGACCGCGCTGCGGGGACGCCGATCGCCCGCTTTCTGAACTGCTCGTTCACGAACGCGACGGCGCAGGTGGCTGGACCGGCTCGAACGCGTCGCGAATCGCCTCGAAGTGCGTGTTGCACGCACGGCAGCGGACCAGGCTCGTGATCAGCTGTCCACCCCACGGGGAGACGACCTCGGCGTCGTCCGAGCCGCAGAACGGGCACGTGTGAAGCTGCGCGCTCACCGCCGGCCGACCTCGTCCCAGTCCGACCATGACGACGGCTCCGCAAGCCCGACGCTCGCGCCCTGCGCGTGCAGCAGATCGCTCAGCCACGCGCGCACACGGGCGCGGGTCCGATCCGGACCTTCGCTGACCATCTTCTGCGCGATCGCCGCCTGGTAGCCAGGATCGTCAGTCGGGCCCGGCCAACGCGCCGCTTGGAGCCACATCTCCTCGACGCGCTGCAGGAGCAGTTCCCGGTCGCTCCCACCCTGGCGACAGATTCGTTTCAGCCAGGCTTCGGCGTGCACACGATGAGACCCCTCCTCCTGCAGGATCTTGCGTGCGCGCTGCGCGAGCGGCTCGATGCTGCTCTCGCGGGCGCTCGCGACGAACGTCGTGAGGATCCCATCGACGACGAGGTTCGCCGCGATCACCGACGCCCAATCGGGGAACTCGCGCTCGAGCACGCGAAGGGGCTTGCCCGCGTCAAGACCCTCATCCTCGCGCTGGACTCCGAGCTTGGCGAGCACCGGGTACGTCGAGCGCCCGTGGCCGAGCTCGTCCTGGGCCATCGCGGCGGCCGCGACGGCCGACTCGATCGTGGGCG
The DNA here is from genome assembly GCA_035524415.1 of Solirubrobacteraceae bacterium. GTDB lineage: Bacteria > Actinomycetota > Thermoleophilia > Solirubrobacterales > Solirubrobacteraceae > Palsa-465. The sequence goes on from DATKOY010000191.1 coordinate 52,907, forward strand.
CGCTCACGGCCCACTCGCCGTAGCGACGGCCCAGGGCGCTCTTGTTGTCAGCCAGCGACCCGATCAGGGAGATCATCGTGACGGTGGCGGCGTCGATGGCCGAGGAAGCGGGTGTCATGCGCGAATCGCCTCCCGGATCTCCCGTCGCGGAACGAGAATCATGTGAACCCACGGTTGCTCGTCGTAGATCGCGCGAGCCGACACGAGCGCGAGATCCTCGTCGGACTCGGTGACGGTTCCGACATGGTGCAGCGGCTCCTCGTACGCGGCGCGCGCGAACACCTCCCAGACCGTCTCCTCGGCACGGCTCATACGACGATCCCCAGCCGGCGCATCGTCTCGCGCGCGTCCGCGCGAATGCGCTCCTTCGTCCAGACCGGATCCCACACGACCTCGATCTCGACCGCGTCGATCTCGGGGTCGGCAAGCAGCGCATCGCGGATGTCGTCCTGGATGAAGTCCATTGCCGGGCAGCCCATCGCGGTGAACGTGATCTCGAGCGCGGCGACCCGAGTCTGCGGACGGTAGGCGACGGAGACGATCAGGCCCATGCCGAGGACCGACACCGGGATCTCCGGGTCCTCGACGTGCCGCAGTGCCTCCCAGATGCGGGCGTGCACCTGCTCGAGATCCGTGAGCTGCGCGACGCTCATGCCGCCCGCCTCAGGCCGGTCGTCTGGTAGCCGCGCTGCAGGCGGTGCACGTAGTCGTGGTTCATCGGGCCCCGCGCCCGCCAGCGCGTCATCACCTCAGACCAGTCGATCGCTCCGTCGTCGAGCAGCCACTCGCGCCGTTCCTCGTCGAACCGCGCGGGGAACGGACAGTCGATGACGTAGACGTCGCGCGCGGCATCGAGGTGAGCCGGGACACGCACGTCGATCTCCTCCATGAACGGGACCACGGCTCGCATCCACGTCTGGCGCAGCTGGTCGTTCGTCTTGCCCTTGAAGCCGTAGTCGAGCTGCTCGGAATGCTTCTTCTGATCGTCCGGCAGCCCGAACCACTCGAGCGTGAGGATGAACATCCAGTCGACCGCCGCCTGCACCTCACGTTTGCCGTCCGGGTCCTTGACGAGCTTCTTCAACCACGTGCGGCCGTGGCGCAGGTGGAAGGTCTCCTCCTTGTCGACCTTCGCGAGGGCGCGCTTCCACGGACCGAACGTGCTCGTACTGTGGACGTCACCGAGGAGCACGAAGCCCGCCTGGTCGTACATCGCGTTGGCGCATACGAGTTCCACCCACGAGTTGAGCGGCACGTCGAACGCGTACGGGTACTTGAACTGCACGGCCGGCCGCTCATAGATCAGCCAGTCCGTGTCGACCCCGAGATCGCCGAGCAGGCGATAGCCGATGTGCGCGTGGGCCAGCTCGTCCTGGATGATCGACATCGCCGAACCGAAGTTGTTGAGCGCCGGAGCGTGCTGCGCCGCACGGAGGTAGGCCGGCGCGCTGACGAATTCGGTGTCCGCCGAGACAGTGAGGATGCGTCGCATGCCCTCGAGGTACTTCGGCGACATGTGCTGGAGGCCCTCGACCAGCTTTCCGGCGGACAGACGCTCGCGGACCTGCTCCTCGGTCAGCGAAGCGAGCTCTTCGACGGGCGTGGCCAGCATCGGTTTCCTTCAGCGTTTGTGTGACACTTGACTTACGCTCGGCAGGCTATAGTCTCCCCTCCGCGAGGTCAAGCGAACTGGAGGCAGGCGTGCCCGAGATGCTGATCGGAGGGGAGTGGCGGCAGGCCACCGCTCAGGCCGAGATCGACGTCGTCAACCCAGCGACCGAGGAGGTCGTCGACAGCGTTCCGGCGGGCTCGCCAGAGGATGTGGAGCTGGCCGTCGCGACGGCACAGCGTGCGCTCGCCGGCTGGTCGCGGACCGATGTCGAGCAGCGCGCTGCGATCCTCGCCGAGGCGGCCGATCTGATTCACGCGCACGCGAAGGACCTGGCAGCACGGCTGACGGCGGAGCAGGGCAAGCCGCTCGCGGAGGCGATCGGCGAGGTCAGCCATCTCGCGCACGGCGTGCGCTTCTATGCCGAGGCCGCGACGAAGGTCCGGGGGGCCCATCAGGATCTCCCGTCCACGTTCGGTCCTGCGTACGGGATGGTGATCCGGCGCCCGATCGGTGTGTGCGCGGCGATCACGCCGTACAACTTTCCGCTGACGCTGCTCGGAACGAAGGTTGCGCCCGCGCTGGCGGCCGGCAACACGGTCGTGGCGAAGCCCGCGGCGACGACGCCGCTGGCGACGCTCGAGGTGGCGCGGCTGTTCTCGGAGGCGGGCGTGCCCGACGGCGTGCTGAACGTCGTCACCGGCCGGGGTGCGGTGATCGGTGACGCGCTCGTTCGTCATCCCGACGTGCGCCGGGTCGCGTTCACGGGCTCTACGGCGGTGGGGCGTCAGGTGGCGGAGCTCGCGGCGCCGGATCTGAAGCGGCTGTCGCTCGAGCTCGGTGGCTCTGACCCGGTGATCGTCTGCGCGGACGCCGATGTCGACGCCGCGGCCAAGGCGGTGATCGTCGGGCGCTACTGGAACGCCGGCCAGGCGTGTCTCGGGTGCAAGCGCGTGTTCGTGCACGACAGCGTCTACGACGCGTTCGTCTCGCAGCTCGTCGACCGTGTCGGCCGCTACGAGCCGGGCGACGGGACGGTCAAGGCGGAGAAGCCGAAGCTGCGGATGGGACCGATCCACACGCGTGCCGGGCGTGACGAGCTGCTCGAGCAGATCGAGAGTGGCGTCAGCTCGGGCGGCGAGCTGTTGATCGGCGGCGGGACCGGCTCGTCGGAGAAGGGCTGGTTCCTCCAGCCGGCGGTGATCGCGGAGCCGAGCGCGGACTCGCGGGTGATGCGCGAGGAGGTGTTCGGGCCGGTCCTGCCGGTGCTGCGCTTCAGCGATTTCGACGACGCGATCGCGCGCGCGAACGACACGCCGTACGGGCTGGGGTCCTCGATCTGGACGCACGATGCCCGCCTCATCCACCGCGCCGCGCTCCAGATCGACGCCGGTATGACATGGGTCAACCAGATCCACTACGGGTATGACGAGCTGCCGTTCGGCGGCATCAAGGCGTCGGGCTTCGGCAAGGAGCACGGGATCGAGGCGCTCGACTCCTACGTCGAGATCAAATCGGTCGTCGTCGGAGGGCTGCAGTGACGGCGGCGAGCTTCGACATCGCATTCGTCGAGACGCGCACGCCGGAGTTCGTCGGCGCATGAGCACCGAGACGATCAGTCGAACTGCCGGCGCGTTCGTCGGCGGTCGCGAGCACGCGAACCGCGGTGCCGCGCTCCCGGTGACCAATCCAGGCACCGGCCAGGTGTTCGCGGAGGTTCCCGGCGGCACCGAGGCCGATATCGACGCCGCTGTTCAGGCCGCGGCGGACGCGTTCTCCGGGTGGTCTGCGCTCGCAGTCAGCCGCCGCGGTGAGATCCTCGGTCGGGCCGCGCACCACGTCGAGGAGCACCTCGAGGAGCTGATCCCGATCCTGACCCGGGAACAGGGGAAGACCCTGCGTGACGCGCGGATCGAGATCACGAAGGCGATCGACACGCTGATGCACTACGTCGGGCTGTCGAAGGCGATGCGCGGCGCGCACGCGCCGAACCTCGATCCCGGGGTGGACGGGATCGTGCTCCGGCGCCCGCTCGGGGTCGTCGGCGCGATCGTCCCGTGGAACTTCCCGACGACGCTGTTGTGCAACAAGCTGGCGCCGGCGCTCGTCGCGGGGAACACGGTGGTGGCCAAGCCGGCCGGCACGACGCCGCTGACGACGCTGCGGTTCGCGGAGCTGCTCGCTGAGGGTGGCCTGACGCCGGGTGTGTTCAACGTCGTGACCGGCAGCGGCTCGCTCACCGGGGCCGCGCTCGTCACGCACCCGCGGGTGCGCAAGATCGCGTTCACGGGGTCGACCCCGGTCGGCGAGCGGATCATGGCCCTCGCGGCCCGCGGCACCAAGCGCGTGACGCTCGAGCTCGGCGGCTCGGATCCGATGATCATCTGCGATGACGCCGATCTCGAGGCGGCGGCGAGCGCGGCGTCGATGGGTCGCTTCTACAACTGCGGGCAGGCGTGTCTGGCGATCAAGCGCGTGTACGTGTTCGAGGCGGTCGCCGATCAGGTGATCGAGCAGATCACGGTCAAGGCGGCTCGGTTGACGGTCGGGCGCGGCGATGTGAAAGGGTCACAGATGGGGCCGCTGCACACCGCTGCGCAGCGCGACGAGGTCGCCGGCCAGGTGCAGCGGACGTTGGCGATGGGCGGTGCGTTGGCGACCGGTGGCGGTCCCCCGGACGATCCTGAGCTCGGCGCGGGCTTCTTCTACATGCCGACCGTTGTCGTCGACCCGCCGCACGACGCGCCGATGGCGACCGAGGAGGTGTTCGGCCCGGCACTGCCGATCTGGCGCGTGCGCGATCTCGAGGAGGCGATCGAGCGTGCGAACGCCTCGCAGTTCGGCCTCGGGTCCTCGGTGTGGACGCGTGACCTGCAGCGGGCACGCACGGCCGCCGAACGGATCGAGGCCGGTTACACGTGGATCAACTCGCGCACGAAGGTCTACGACGAGCTCCCGTTCGGCGGCTGGAAGTCGAGCGGCTACGGCAAGGAACACGGCGAGGAGGCGTTTGACTACTACACCGAGACCAAGTCGGTCGTGTTCGGCAGCCTGGCCTGAGTTCCGGCGATGAACGGTCTGCCGTGGGAATCAGCGCACCTGCCGGAGCCGCTGATCGAGTTCGGGCGGACCTTCGAGGGGTTCCTCGGACTCGAATGGCTCGAGTGCAGCCGCGAGACCGCGCGGGTTCGCTTCGAGATCCGAGACGACCTCAGGCAGCCGCTCGGGCTCCTGCACGGAGGCATCTACTGCGCCGTTGCCGAGACGGTCGCCTCGGTCGCGACCGTCGCCAACGTCTGGCATGACGGCATGACCGGGTCCGGGCTCAGCAACTGCGCGAGCTTCCTGCGGCCCGTCGTCTCCGGGACCGTCCACGCCGCCGCGACGCTGCGCGGCCACGACGACCGCGAGTGGTTGTGGAGCCACGAGTTCCGCGACGATCAGGACCGGCTGTGCGCGCTCGTCGACGTGACGATCGCGGTGCGCCCGCGTCCGATGCCGCAGTGAATCCGGTCGCGACGAGGACGGTGAGCATCGCCGGGGTCCCGCTCGAGGTGCTCGACCTCGACGGCGCGGCCGGCCAGGCCCCGCTCGTGCTCCTGCACGAGGGGCTCGGGTCGGTCGGCCTGTGGCGGGAGTTTCCGCGCGAGCTCAACGAGCGCACCGGACGGCGCCTGATCGCGTTCTCGCGCTTCGGACACGGAGCCTCGGGCCCTCCGCCGCGGCGCAGGACGCCGGCGTTCTTCCACGAAGAGGCGCTCGCGGTGCTCCCGGAGCTGCTCGCGACGCTCGACGCTGCGCGCCCCGTCCTTGTCGGTCACAGCGACGGCGCGTCGATCGCGCTCGTCCACGCCGCTCACCACGACGTCTGCGCGCTCGTCCTACTCGCGCCGCACGTGATCGTCGAGGACATGACGCTGCAGGCGATCCGTCACACACGTGAGACATACCGTGCCGGCCACCTGCGCGAGCGGATGAGGCGTTATCACTCCGATCCGGACGCAGCCTTCTGGGGCTGGTGCGACGTCTGGCTCGACCCGGCATTCCGCGACTGGAGCCTCGAACCCGAAGCCGCGCTCGTGCGCGCGCCAACCCTCCTGATCCAGGGCTCCGAGGACCCGTACGGCTCGCTCGAGCAACTCGAGCGGATCGAGCACAACGCCCGCGGGCACGTCGAGCGTCTCGTCGTGCCCGGTGGTCACTCACCGCACCTCGAGCACACAGTCGACGTGATCGAGGCAATCGCGCGCTTTCTCGATCGTCAGGCAAGCGGCGGGGAGGCCGGCGGACCCGCGTAGGCCGTGCGAGCGTCAGCTGCCGCCGCCGGCGAACCAGGCGGCACGCTCGGCCGCGGAGTGCGGATCGTCGCGGGGTGCCGGGGGCGGCGGCTTGGTCGCGGTGCCGGTCGGCTTGGTCCGCGGCACGCGGATGCGCGCGACGATCCACGCACCGTCGCGCTGCGTCGCAATCCACGTCGCGCTCGGATCGGCCGCCTGTCTGCGCTCAGCCTCAGCGGTTGCCTCGTCGTGTGTCACCACGCAGATGTTAACCCCACATGGCAAGGGTGAGGCTCAGGCGAACAGGCCGCTGCCGACGAAGTCGCTGTCTGTGTTCGCTGCCGGTGGGACGAAGAAGTAGCCGCCGCCGATCGGCGTGACGTAGTCGGTCATCGGCTCGGCGTTCAGGCGCTGTTGGATCTGCACGAATTGACGGTTTGGGCTCTGGTTGAACGCAATGAAGACGAGCCCCTGGTCGAGCTGGCCGGCTGCGTCGAAGCCGCGGTGGTAGTTGAACCCGCGCCTGAGGATGCGCTGGTCGGCGGTCGCGGATGTGCGGGGGTTGGCGAGCCGGATGTGCGCGTCGAGGGGGACCCGCGTGCCGTGCGGATCGAGGTCGTAGCGCGGGTCCTCGAATTCGTCGGTGCCTCCGAGCGGGGCGCCGGTGTCGCGGACCCGGCCGATCATGTTCTGCTGCTCGCGAAGGCCGACGCGGTCCCAGAACTCGACATGCATCCGGATGATTCGCACGATCTGGTAGGTCCCACCGGCGGCCCAGGACGGCTCGCCGGTCCCCGCCCACACGAGCCGGTTCATGAGCGAGGCGTCGGTCGTGGAGGGGTTGGCCGTGCCGTCGCGGAAGGCGAACAGGTTGCGCGTACTGTTCCGCGGCGATGGGCCGCGGTCGGCGCCGGAGAATCCGTCGATCGTCCAGCGCTGTTGCATCGCGCCGCGGACGGTCCGCAGCAGCTCGCGGAGGGTGTGCACGACCGTGTCGCGGTGCTGGGCGCAGATCTGCAGCAACACGTCGCCGTGGCTGAGATCGGGGTCGAGTTGGTCGACCCGGAAGCTCGGCATCCGCGTGAGCTCGGTCGGCCGCTTGGACGCGAGCCCATAGCGGTTGTCGAACAATGATGCGCCAAACCCGATCGTGACGGTCAGTCCGTCGGGCGCGTTCGCCGGGCCGAGGATGCCCGAATCGACCGGCGGTGCGTCGAGGTTCAGCAGCGGGATCGTTTCGCCGGCGGTGAGCTGGCGAGCCCGGTTGCTGAGCGCCCGCAGCGCGAGTGCCAGCGTCGAGCGGTCGGGTGCGAGCGAATCGAGCGCGACGAGCGTGGCGTGCGCCGGTCGCGGTGTGAGGATGCCCGCCTGATGGACGCCGTTGAACGGTTGCTCTGTCGCCAGGTTCGCCGCGGAGGCGGCGGTGCCCGGGGCGAGCGCAGCCGTCGCCGGGGCGGCAGGGTCTGCCGCGCTCGCCGTCTCAGCCAGCAGGCTGGCGCCGGCCATGCCCAGCAGCGCGCCCGAGCGCGTGAGGAAGCGGCGGCGATCGACCGGGCTCACCGGCTGACCCTCGCGGCCGGTTGCGAGCTCCCGGGGATCTGTGCCTTGGGGTTCGTCTCGATCACGACCGGAACCTGGGCGAGCGCCTCGGCGGCCTGCCCCACAGACCCGTCGAGCCGCTCGGATTGCAGCTGCGTGAGCTGTTCGTTGGTCGGCAGCGTTCCGCCGTGGGCGAGCTTGATCGAGCGCAGCGTCGCGCGCAGATCGGTGAGCTCCTGGAGCACGACCGGGAGCGTGCCTTCGCGGTCCGAGAGCAGCGGCGCCAGCGTGTGGATGACCTCGGCGGTCGCGGCGACCGCGGCGTCGGTCCCGAGCACGCCCTCGCCGCTCCAGGGGACGTCGGTGCCGCTCAGCAGATCGCGGATCGCGTCTTCGAGAATCTCGTGCGCGCGGGTGACGTAGTCGAACGGCGAGATCGCAACGCGTTGCAGGGCGCCGCGCAGCGTGCGAACGTCGGCGGCGAGGCGTTGCGCCCATGGCTGCAGCGATGACAGCGGCGCCCCGGTCCAAAGACCGAGTTCGAGCCGGTGCAGGCCGCTGAACCTGCGCGACGCGGTCCCGCCCGGCAAGCCGCCGGGCGTACCCGCGATCGCGTCGTCGAGGCCGGCGAGCCGGCCCTCGAGATAGACCGCACCGAGCTTCAGGTAGTCGCTGAACGCCTGGCGCCACGCTCGCTGCGCGGCCGCGCGATCATCCGCCGCCAGCGCGGCCTGGATCAGCGAGACCTGATCTTGCATGAGCACAAGCTGACGGCTCGAGAACGCTCTGTATGCCGCGATCGGTTCGGCGAACGCGGCTGCCGGGACCGCCGCGAACGCCGCCGGGGGCGTTTGCGAGCCGCTCTGCACCCCGCTGTCCGGCCCATACGTCTGCAACGTGCTGGCGACGTGCGGTGCCTGCTCGATGTAGCGCCCGAGCGCCGCGGGCGCGTTCGACCCGGCGACGCCCGAGTACGACACGGCGCTACCGCCGGCGTTGTGGTGCGCGCGCGTCGAGTCCGCGCCCCCGCGCGTCGCGATCACCAGGGCGGCGCCGACCGCCAGCACGACGGCGAGTGCCAACGCCGCGCCTGCGCCACGGCTGACTCGAACCATGAACATAGAACGAGAGCGGGCGGGGCGGGCTTGCGTGTCGTGGCGCAATTCTTAGGGCGGCCTAATTAGGGCGCCCTAATTCATGCTAGGGTTCGCCGCCCACAAAGCCGACCACCACGATCGGGATTGACCCAGGAGGACGCTGGATGACGACACGTCGAGCCGCAGCGCCACGATCCTCGGACGCGCACAGCCGGCGCTCCGAACGGAAAGGCTTCTACCTCTGGACGGGGGCCGTGCTCGCAATCGCGGTCGGTGTCGTGATCCTCGGCTGGCATGCGCACGGCGGCACGACCGATCCGACCGATCCACCGGGTGCGCATCCCCTCAGCCACACCACCGTCGTGCTCAACAGTGCGATTCTCGTCTTCCGGGAAGGGCTCGAGACGATCCTGGTCCTCGCCGCAGTGCTCGCCAGCTTCCGCAGCGGGAACCGCATCTACCGGCGGCCGGTCGCCGCCGGCAGCGGTCTTGCGCTCGGCGCGGGCGTCGCGACCTGGTTCTTCATCGTGTGGTTGATCGGTCGATTTCACGGCAGCGAGCTGACGATCCAGGCCGCGACCGGACTTCCTGCCCTGATCGTGCTGCTGCTCGTGATGAACTGGTTCTTTCACAAGATCTATTGGACGGGCTGGATCTCGCACCACAACAAGCGCCGTCGCGGCCTGCTCTCCCAGGATCCCGACACGACCCGGCGGCGCGTGCTGCTCGGCCTCCTGCTGTTGGGCTTTACGTCCGTCTACCGCGAGTGCTTCGAGGTCGTGATCTTCTTGCAGAACCTGCGTGAGCTCTATGGCGCCGGCGTCGTGCTCGAAGGCGTCGTGATCGGATGCCTGTTCACCGCTGCGGCAGGGGTGTTCACGTTCGTCCTGCACGAGCGGCTGCCGTACAAGCGATTGCTGATCATCACCGGCGTGATGTTGCTGTTCGTCCTGATCGTGGCCGTCGGTGAGGAGGTCAACGAGATGCAACTCGCCGGCTGGATCGGCACGACCGAGGTCAGCTGGCTGCACATTCCCGGATGGATGGGCACCTGGTTGAGCCTGTTCAACAACTGGGAGACGCTGCTCGGCCAGGTGCTCGCGATCACAATCGTGATCGGCTCCTACCTCGCCGCGCAATACCTCCGTGTCTGGAGACCGCGACGCCGAGGCCAGCAGGCCGCCCGGATCGCCGACCGGCCGCCTGAGCCGAGCTCCCTCGGACCCGGCGGGCGCCCGGCGCTCACGTGGCAGTGATGCGGACCGTTGCGACGGTCCGCGTCCCGGTGCCGCGGGGCTGACCGACCGACAGGGACGCGCTGAGGGTGTGGCGTGCGCCACGGATCACTCCCACCAGAGCTACGGCTTGGTGTGATTCGAACGTGTGCCGACGCCGGAAGTTAGGATCGCGTCTCGCGTCGACGATAGGAGCCATGTATGCGGGTTGTTGTTCTTGGGGCGGGGTTCGGTGGTCTGGAGCTGACCACGAGGCTGTCGGAGGAGTTCGGCGACGCGGTCGACGCCGTGCTGATCGATCAGGGCGACAGTTTCGTGTTCGGGTTCTCGAAGCTCGATGTGATGTTCGGGCGAGCCGCTCCTGAGGGCGTGCGTCACGCCTATCGCGATGCGGTCAAGCCGGGGGTCAGGTTTGTCCAAGCGGTCGTCCAGGCGATCGATCCGGTCGCCAAGCGTGTCGAAACCGACGCGGGTACGTTCGAGGGTGACGTGCTCGTCGTCGCGCTCGGGGCGGATCTCGATCCGGGGGCGACGCCGGGACTGCGCGAGGGCGCTCACGAGTTCTACACGGTCGAGGGAGCGTTCGCGACGCGTGAGGTGATCGATCGCTTCGACGGCGGCCGCGTGGTCGTGGGGGTGCTCTCGACGCCATACAAGTGCCCGCCGGCCCCGAGTGAGACCGCGCTGTTGATGCACGAGCACCTGACGAGACGGGGCCTGCGCGATCGGTCCGAGATCGCGTTGGTCGTCGATTTCCCCAGGCCGATCCCGCCGTCGCCGGCAGCATCCGAGGCACTGGTGAGGACGTTCGCCGAGCGTGGGATCGAATGGCACCCGCGCCGCGAGGTGTGCGAGCTCGACCCCTCGCGCAACGTCGCGACCCTCCGCGACGGGGGCGAGATGGCCTACGACCTGTTCCTCGCCGTTCCCGTGCACCGCGCACCCGCCGTCGTCGTGCAATCAGGGATGACGGTCGACGGCTGGATTCCGGTGAACCCCCTGACGCTCGAGACGTCGTTTCCCGGGGTCTTCGCGATCGGCGACGTCGCGGCGGTCGGCACGCCGAGGGCGGGCGTGTTCGCAGAGGGCCACGCCGCAGTCGCCGCCGAGCGCATCGGCGCGCTGATCCGGGGCGAGGTCAGTGATGCGCAGTACGGTGGCCACGGCATCTGCTACCTGGAGTTCGGAGGCGATCAGGTGGCGAAGGTCGACGTCACGTTCTTCGGCGATCAACGCTCGGGCGAACTCGTCGGACCGTCGTTTGACCTCGTCGCTGACAAGGCCGACTTCGGGTCCAGCCGAATCAAGCGCTGGTTCGGGCGGGAATGGACGGCAACCGCCGCCGGCGCCGTCACTCAGCCGGGGACCACAGAGTAAGCGCACCGCTCGAGCATGGTCGCGAGCAGGCCGGGATGCTCCAGCATTGGGAAGTGCCCGCCCGGCAGCTCGATCGCGTCGACGCCGAGTAGCTGGGCGGCGATCCATCGCGACCAGCCCTCGTCGAACAGTTCGTCCTCGCGCGCGTACAGGAAGGCAGAGGGAACCGCCGGCGGGCGCTGAAGCGGATACGTCGCCCTGAACGGGCGCTGCGGTTGGGGGCGCAGCCGGAGGGACAGGCGTTCGGCGAGCTGCGGGTCAATCCGGGCGTAGAGCTGACTGACGGCTCGCTCCTCGGGCCACCAACTGCGGTCGTTCGCGTCGACCGGCGGGCGCTCGTATCCGGGGCGTTGGTAGGGAGGCTCGTCGGGTGGCGCCGGGAATCCACCCATCGCGGGGCACAGATACACGAGCAGCCGCACGGGCTGCGTGATCGCGACGAGCGGGATCACCGCAGAGGACATCGAGTGCCCCACCAGTACGGGCGTGTCGCGCCCCTCGAGCTGGTCGACGACGACCTGCGCGTAGTCCTCGAACGTCGCGTCGGGGCGCTCGAGGGGCAGCACCGGGGTCACGCATTCGTGACCCCGGCGCTCCAGTTCGGGGACGAGCAGTTGCCAGCACGCGTCGTCGTGCCAGGCGCCGTGAACCAGGCAGAACGTGATCACGGTCCGTTCCTCGGGTTCAGCGCGCGGGGCCGTACTCGACCAGCGGCCCGTGCGCGGCGCTCCATTCGTTGAATGAGCCGTCGTAGACGCCGTCGGCATGGATTCCGATCCGCTCCAGCGAGAACAACGCAACAGTCGCCGAGACGCCGCTTCCGCATGTCGCGATCAGCGATCGGGGCGGGCGGTCGGGATCGATCCCGGCATCACGGACCAGCCGCCTGACCGCATCGGGGGCTGCCCACAGGCCGGTCGCGCCGTCGACCAGTTCCTGGTAGGGCAGACAGCGTGACCCAGGGATGTGACCGGTGTTCGCCACGCCCTGCTCGCCCAGGAACAGATGGCGCGGGCGGGCGTCGACGAACGCCGTCCCTCGTGCCTGTAACGCCTCGACCTCGGCGAGGGTGCGGCGCAACTTCGGCCTGGACCGCGGCGCGAACTGCCGTCGCGCCGGCGCGACCACCACGCCGGTGACCGGCCGCCCGGCTTCTGTCCAGCTGGTCCAGCCGCCGTCGAGAACGCGCGACTCGGCGCCGTAGTAGCGAAACGCCCACGCGACGCGCGCGGCGAAGATTCCGTAGTAGTCGTCGTAGGTGACGATCAGATCCCGCTCAGTGACGCCGAGCTCGCCCGCGCGGGCCGCAAATGCATCGGCGCGCGCGATCTGCACCGGCACCGGATCATCGGCGTCGATGAAGTCGTGCTCCCAATCGACGAACACCGCACCGGGGATATGCCCGGCCGCATACTCAGCGTGCTTCGCGTGCGGCAGCGTCGAACTCGGGTGCCGCCCCCGTACGTCGAGCACCCGCACGCGCGGGTCGTCAAGGTTGTCCTGCAGCCAATCGGCCGTCACGAGCGGCCCGTCGGGCACCGGCAGCTCAGGCAGGATCGGTTCCATCGCGCTTCCTTTCCGCGCCCACCACCGATACGGACGGTGGCCGCTTATGCCTCTTCGGCCATGGCGATCAGGTCCTCCCGGGTGACCTTGCCGACCAGCTCGGGGTGATCTGAGCGCATGTGCGCCTCGATCTCCGTCGCCGCCTCCTCCACGGTCTCGCCGCGTCCGAGGAACCCGCACTGGCACCGGATGACCTTCGCCATGACCGTTCTCCTGTTCTCGAGCGCGACCTTACGGCCGCCGATTTGCACGGTTCTGCGATTCTCCTTGCACCGATCTTGGCCGACAAGCCCGCCACCCGAATCCAACTCTGCGGCCGCCTCGCAGTCGAGCTCTCCGGCCGCGAGCTGACCGCCGAGCTCCCGTCGGGCCAGGCACAGGTCCTGTTCACCTTCCTGACCGTCACCCGCGCGCTGCCCTCGGGGCGCGACGAGCTGATCGAAGCGCTCTGGCCTTACCGCCCGCCCGCGGGCGCCGACGCCGCGCTGAGCGCGCTGCTCTCCCGACTGCGCTCCGTGCTGGGCGCGGACGCGCTGTGTGGGCGAAGCGAGATCCACCTCCGGCTGCCGCAGGACGCGTGGATCGACCTCGAGGCGGCGGAGGAGGCCATCCACCGCGCCGAGGCCGCGGTCACACAGGGCGACTGGGCGCGCGGCTGGGGACCGTCGCTCGTCGCGCTGTTCACCGCACGCCGCGGGTTCCTGCCGAGGAAGGACCTGCCCTGGGCAGACGAGTACCGCCGGCGGCTGGATGAGATCCGCATCGCGGCGCTCGAGTGCTACGCCGCCGTCGCGCTTGGCGTCGGCGGCTCAGAGCTTGCCCCCGGGGAGCGCGTCGCGCGCGAGCTCGTCGAGCTCGCCCCATACCGAGAGCGCGGCCACGCGCTGCTGATGGAGATCCTGACCGCCCGCGGCAACAGCGCCGAAGCACTACGCGTGTATGAGACCGTGCGCCAACGGCTCCGCGACGACCTCGGCGCCACCCCCGCCCCCGAACTGCGCGACCTTCAACAACAGCTCCTGCGCCGCTGATGTGCGTGCGTGTACGAGCTAATGCCCAGCCGCTTGGCCGCCGTCGACATGCAGTATCTCGCCGGTGACGAACGTCGCTCCCCCGAGGTAGAGGATCGCGTCGACGACGTCGGACACCTCGCCGACGCGACCAAGCGGATGCAGGCTCCCCAACTGCTCGTAGCTCGCAGCCTCGTGCGCAGGTGTCTTGACCACACCGAGCGAGACGGCGTTCACGCGCACCCCGCGCGCGGCATATTCGATCGCCAGCGACCGGCTGACGCCCACGAGTCCTCCTTTGGTGAGTGCGGCCAGCGCGGAGGGCCGGTTGCGGTCGGCGTGGTCGAGAAGGCTCGTGGAGATGTTGACGACGTGCCCACGGCCCTGCTCGACCATCTGTGCGATCGCCGGCTGAGTGATGCGGAAGAACCCGGCGAGGTTCACCGCCGTGATCGCCGCGTAGTCCTCGAGTGTGTAGTCCGTGAACGGCTTGCCGATGTAGATCCCGGCGTTGTTGATCAGCGTGTCGATCCGCCCGAACCGATCGAGCGCCTGGTCGACCGCACGCTGTGCGGTTTCGCCGTCAGCGATGTCGCCTGCAATCGCGACGTATTCGTGCTCGTTCTCCGGGAGCAGGAGCGAACGTGCAACGCCCACGACCGCGTATCCGGCGCGACGGAACCCGGCGACGAGGCCTGCGCCAATCCCCTGCGACGCGCCCGTGATGATCGCGACCGGTGCGCTCATGCGACCAGGTAGGTCTCGTAGACCACGCCACCGGCCTGACGTCCGCCGACGCTCACGAACACCCCCTTGTTGAGCCAATCGAGCTCGGCGGCGGCTGTCTCGATCACCGTGGAGGTGCGGAACGTGTACTCGCTCGGATCGACGTCCTCGCCTCGTCCCAGCCGGGCCAGAACCTCCGCGCTGCCGTGCCGCACACCGCGGGATTGGACGTACAGCACATCGCCGGCGTCCGTCTGCAGCGTGTAGCGGATGTCGCCGAGCGCCGTGCCGTCGGGCTGCACCGTCTGCCAGTCGGCGCTGGCGCCCGGGAGCAGGGTTCCGCTGAGCGCGGGGCCGGTGAACGAGCCCCCGGTGAGCGGCACGATGCGCCGGTGGCCGGACGCCGTGTCGCCAAGATCGATCGGGGCGCCCAGTGTGGCCTCGAGCCGGTAGACGGGACTCACGCGTGGATCGGGGAGCCGGAAGCTGCTCGGCCGCGCGCTCGCCGGGTCGTTCGGGTGCGGCTCGAGCGGCGTGACGGTGGTCCGCATCCACCCGTTGAGCGGCAGGGCTCCGAGGAACGCCTCGAGCTGCTCCTCGCTGTCGGCCCTGTAGAGGCCGACGGCCTTGCGCTCACCCGGCGCGACGGGCGGGCTCCAGAGCCGCACGAGATGCCCCTCGCGAGCCAAGCCGGCTGCCGCGGCCGCCTCCGCGCTCACGCGCTCCTCGATCTCGGCTTCCTGTGCTCCCTCCGGAACGGTCACGTCAAATGCGACGAGGAATTCCATCGTCTTCTCCTTCGCTGATCACGAAATGAGCTGCCGGCCGCCGTCGATGTCGTACGTCGCGCCCGTCACGACGGTCTGCCCGAGCAGTGCGGATTCCCGGCTGACGGTCGCGGTCGTGGCTGTGGTGGTCATGGTTGCTCCCATCGTGGAGCGGCCGGCGGGGTCACGACCCGGCCGTCTTCAGTTCGAGACGGGTGGGGCCCCACGAACGTTGCCTCGCTGCGCGCGGGATCGCGCCCGGTGACACCCGGGTCAGGTCCCTGGTCGCTCGGCCCGGGTGTGCGCCGGTGGACTCCCGGGCCCGAAGAAGTACGCCAAGCCGCGCTCGTGGTCCCCGCGGGCTCGAAGGTCAGCCACACGCGCGATCAGGGCCGGCGGCGTCCGCCGTGTCACCCGCGCAGCAGGTTCAGCCGTTGGAGGTTCGCGATCACCTGGTCGGCCGCTTCTTCCGCCGTGCAATCTGTGGTGCGCAGCTCGATCTCAGGGCTGGTCGGCGGTTCGTACGGCGAGTCGATGCCGGTGAAGCCCGTCAGCTCGCCGCGGCGCGCCTTCTGATAGAGGCCCTTGCGGTCGCGCTGTTCGGCGACCGCAAGCGGCGTGTTGACGAACACCTCGACGAACTCGCCGGGCTCGAGCAGGGCGCGAGCAAACCGGCGCTCCGAGCGGAACGGCGAAATGAACGACACGAGCACGACGAGGCCTGCGTCGACCATCAGCTTGGCGACCTCGGCGACGCGGCGGATGTTCTCGACGCGGTCAGCGTCGGTAAAGCCAAGGTCCTTGTTGAGGCCGTGGCGCACGTTGTCCCCGTCGAGCAGATAAGTCCAGTGGCCGAGACGGTGGAGCTTGCGCTCCACCAAATTGGCGATCGTGGACTTGCCGGCTCCGGAGAGTCCGGTGAACCAGATCACGGCAGCCTTCTGTCCCGTCATCGCCATCCGCGTGGACTTGTCGATGTCGACGTGTTGACGGTGGATGTTGTGCGCGCGGCGCAGGGCAAACTCGAGCATTCCCGCACCGCTCGTCACGTTCGTGAGCTTGTCGATCACGATGAACCCGCCGGTGTTGGGGTTCTCCGTGTACGGATCGAATGGGATCGCCCGGTCGAGCGCGATGTTGCAGATACCGATCCCGTTGAGCTCGAGCTCCGTCGCCGCCGTGTGCTCGAGTGTGTTGACGTTCACCGTGTACTTGATCCTCGTGACTGTTCCCGGCACGGTGCCGCTGCCGATCTTGAACAGGTACCCGCGCTCTGCGAGCAACGGCTGGTCGCTCATCCAGACGAGCCGTGCCACGAACTGGTCGGCGACCTCCGCCGGGTTGTCCGCTGCCGAGATCAGGTCGCCGCGCGATACGTCGATGTCGTCGGCGAGCGTCAGCGTGATCGACTGGCCAGCGACGGCGCGCTCGAGATCGCCGTCGTGCGTGACGATGCGGGCGACTGTCGTCTCGATCCCGGACGGCTGCACCCTGATGCGGTCGCCGGGCGCAATCGAGCCGCCGGCGATCATTCCGGTGATGCCGCGGAAGTCGAGGTTGGGGCGATTGATCCACTGGACCGGCATCCGGAACGGCTGCCGCTGCAGGCGATCCTCGTCGAGCTCGACAGTGTCCAGGTAACCCATCAGCGTCGGCCCGTGGTACCAGGGCATGCGCTCGCTGTGGGTGAGGACGTTGTCGCCCTTCAGCGCGGAGATGGGAATCGCGGTGACGTCCATCATCCCGATTCCGCCTGCGAACTCCACGTAGTCCTTCTCGATCGAGCGGAACGTGGGCTCGTCGTAGTCGACCAGATCCATCTTGTTGATGGCGATCACGATGTGGCGCACGCCGATGAGCGACAGTACGTGCGAGTGCCGGCGCGTCTGCGTCAGCACGCCGTTGCGAGCGTCGATCAGGATCACGGCCGCGTCCGCCGTCGATGCGCCGGTGACCATGTTGCGGGTGTACTGCTCGTGCCCGGGCGTGTCGGCGACGATGAACTTGCGCCGCTCCGAGGCGAAGAAGCGGTGCGCGACGTCGATCGTGATTCCCTGCTCGCGCTCGGCCAGGAGGCCATCGAGCAGCAGCGCGAAGTCGAGGTCGCCGCGCTGGGTGCCGAACCGGACCGAGTCGCGCTCGAGCGCTGCCAGGTGATCGTCGAATACGAGCTTCGACTCGTACAACAGGCGCCCAATCAGTGTGCTCTTGCCGTCGTCGACGCTGCCGCATGTGATGAACCGAAGCAGCCGCTTTTGGCGTTGCGCGAGCAGGTAGTGCTCCGTCTCGGTCGGGCTGATGCTGGGTGGGAGCGCCATCAGAAGTAGCCCTCCTGCTTCTTTCGCTCCATCGACCCGGTCTGGTCGTGGTCGATCAGCCGCCCGTGGCGCTCCGATGTCCGTGCGACGAACATCTCGCGGATGATCTCGGGCAGGGTCTCCGCCTCACTCTCGATCGCGCCGCTGAGCGGGTAGCAACCGAGCGTGCGAAAACGCACCTTCTTGAGCATCGGGCGCTCCCCGTGTGCGAGCGGTAGGCGATCGTCGTCGACCATGATCAGCATCCCATCGCGCTCGACGACCGGTCGCGGTCGTGCCAGATACAGCGGCACGATCGGGATCTGCTCGACGAACACGTACTGCCAGACATCGAGCTCAGTCCAGTTCGAGAGCGGGAACACGCGGATCGACTCGCCCGGACGTTTGCGCGCGTTGTACACGCGCCACAGCTCCGGGCGCTGATTCTTGGGGTCCCAGCGGTGCGCCGCCGAGCGGAACGAGAAGACGCGCTCCTTCGCCCGCGAGGCCTCCTCGTCGCGGCGCGCGCCGCCGAACGCCACGTCGAAGCGGTGCTTCCCGAGGGCCTGCTTCAACGCTTCGGTCTTCATCACGTCCGTGTGGATCGACGATCCGTGCGTGATCGGGTTGATCCCAGCGTCGAGCCCATCCTGGTTGACGTGCACGATCAACTCGAGCCCGAGGCGGTCGGCGGTCTGGTCGCGAAACGCATACATGTCCCGGAACTTCCACGTCGTGTCGACGTGAAGCAGCGGGAACGGCGGCGTGGCCGGATAGAAGGCCTTCATCGCCAAGTGCAGCATCACCGAGCTGTCCTTGCCGATCGAGTAGAGCATCACCGGGCTCTCCGCCTCGGCCACGACCTCCCGCATGATGTAGATGCTCTCCGCCTCGAGCCGCTGCAGATGAGTCAGTGAGCCGCTGCCCAGCTCCGGAACCACGGTCGCGGCAGAGGATCGGGAGTGCCCGGCCGCGACCGCCGGAGCGTCGACCGCGCCGCCGCGGACGGGCACCGCATCCCACCCGCCCGCGCGGTACGCCTTGAACGCTTTGATCACCGTCGGGCGGCTCAGACCCGTGGCAGCGGCGGCCTGATCGATCGTCGCACCGTCGATCCGCAGCTGCACCACCGCAAGCCGCCGCTTGTTCAGCTCGGCGACGGAGACGTTGCGCCCATTCGCCCTCACCGCGCGCCGCATCGTATGACGTTTTACCGTCAAACGTCAAGGTAAAACATCGGCGACCATCGCCCACTACGTAGCCGCGGGCCGGCGAGCAGCTCGAGTTTCCGCGCCTGCGCCGGGCAGTCTGCGGACAGGGGAGGGTCGATATCGCTCGCGGCGCGCAGCTTGAGGCCCGGGCAGCGTCCGTGTCAAGCCGGCCGGCACGCGCTTGCGCGATGAGCAGCTCGGCAGCGTGCTCGAGCGTGTGCGCGGGACGGTGCGCTCGAACTTGCGTGAGCGCCTGGAAGACGTCGGCGGCCGCGAGCACCCGCGCGCGCACGTCGAGTCCCGGGCCCGTCAGCTGACGGTGGTAGCCGGAGCCGTCGAGCCGTTCGTGGTGCGCCCCGGCGATCGGTCCCAGCTCGGCGATCGGACAGCACCGAGCGATCACCTGCTCGGAGTAGTGGGCGTGTAACCTCACGAGTTCCTGCTCGGTCCACGAGAGCGGTCCCGGACGTTCCCAGATCCCGTTGCGCACGGATGCTCGCCCGAGATCGTGCAGATAGCCGGCACGGCGCAGCGCGTCGATCCAATCATCACCGAGCGCCAACCTCGTCCCCGCGGCCTGTGCAAGCTCCGCCACCCCTGCCGAGTGCGGCCACCATCGAAAGACCACACAGCAACTCGGCAAGACGCAGCAACTCCACACCGACGCACCCTACGCGGCCGGCAACCACCAATGCCGGCCGGCGCCCTGCCGGGCACGACGCGGCCCGACCGCGAGGTGCCTTCGGCCCGTCGCCCAGCCGCTGCCGTCCTCGCTGGCCGGCTACGTCTCCACGCGCGAGTTCGACGGCTTTCACGAAACGCACCGCTGGGCTCTGGGATCTCAGTAACGCATAGCGATACGGAGATCCCAGAGCCCTCCCGGTGCTGCAGCGAAATCCCCAGTTTTTCGGGATGCTCTTGTTTGGGGTGGTTCGGCGTTTAGGCTGCGAGCGGGTCGAGGGTGACGTGGTGGCCGAGGGCTTCGGGGACCAGCCGCGGATCCTCGCGGCAGCCGATGACGGAGGTCGCCGCTATGAGGCGTTCTGGGAGTGGGTCAGCGTGCACGACCCGCTCGAGCCTTCGTGGCAGCTGGACACGATCGCCGTCGCGCCGGAGCGTCAGGGACGCGGGATCGGCAGGGGGTTGGTCGAGGCCGGGCTTGCGAGGGCGCGCGCGGACGGAACCAGCGCGTTCCTCTCCACGGGCACGCGAGCGAATGTGGCTATCCACGGGCGCTGCGGCTTCCACGTCTATCACGAGGCAGACGCACCGGACGGCGGCCCGCGTATCTGGTTCATGCGCTGGGACCCATGAACACCACCCGCTCGGGCTCCGCGCGTCGGCGTCGCGATCACGGCCAACGGTAACGGCGGGGCGCTCGACCGAGAGCCCGAAGCCTCACCCCATCAGCCCGAACCCGGGGCCGTTCCGGCCCTCGACCGTAGGCCACACACCGTCCCGCCTCGAGAGAGCGGACAGCCAGGGTCGCGAGCCGCGGATCGGGCGCTGGGAGCGCGATGGCTCGCCACCGCCGGGCTGAGGGACTTGCCAGGCGACCAACTTGAGGGGATCATGCGAATCGATGCAAGAGACCCGCCATCAGTTCCACGAATCGCTCAAGCGGATCGAGCACAAGACGCTCGACGGCCTCGACTTGGTGATCGCGCAGCTCGACAGGGCGCTGGAGTCGGTCAGGCGTCAGGATCTCGAGCTCGCCGCGACGGTGGTCGCCGCTGATGAGCGCATCGACGATCGCTACCGAGAGATCCATCAGGACGTGCTGGAGCTGCTCGCACGCCAGACGCCTGTGGCCGGCGAGCTGCGGCTCGTCGCAGCGCTGTTGCACATCATCCGTTGCATCGAGCGGATGGGCGACCAGTGCGCGAACATCGCGAAGCTCGTGCCACTGGTAGGCGAGGAGGCCACGACCGATGCGCACGTCCTCGCGACGATCGAGCGGATGGGTGAGCTCGTGCGCGAGCAGGTCTCGCAGGCCAAGGAGGCGTTCGCGACCCGCGATGTCGCGCTCGCGCGGGATCTCGCCGCCAGGGACGGGACGATCAACCGGCTCGATCGCGAGGTCTTCATTCGTGCAGTTGAGGCCGGGGACGATGTCGACGTTCGCGAGTGGGCGATGTTCATGATCCTCGTCTCACGTTGCCTGGAACGCATCGCCGGCAACACGATCGACATCGCCGAGCAGGTCGTATTCGTCGTGCTCGGACTGTTCCGCGAGCTCGAGGGCGAAGCGCAGCTCGCATAGCGCCCCCACGAGCTCCTTCACGACACGCGCTCCCGCAGGGTTCGGGGGCCGGATGCTGCGGTCAGCGTTCGCTGTGCGCACCGCCGAGCGTGTGCTCGGCGGTGCGCCCCGTGCCGCTGGATCGCGGTGATCAGCCGGTGTGGAACGCCTCGCGCAGGAACGCGGTCGCCTGGGCGATCGCGGCGCGGGCTGCCGTGGTCTGGCTGAGCGAGTTGAGCATCATGAAGTCGTGACATGTGCCGTCGTAGCGGACCGTCGTGACCGGAACCCCTGCGAGGCGGAGCTTGGCGGCGTACGCCTCGCCCTCGTCGCGCAGCGGGTCGGCCTCATCGACGAGCAGCAGGGTGGGCGGGAGCCCCTTGAGTTGTTCGATCGTGGCCTGGTTTGGTGAGGCGGTGATCGCCGACCGTTGCGCGGGGTCGGCGATGTAGGCGTCCCAGAACCACTCCATCGCCTTGCGCGTGAGCCACGGGCCGTCGGCGAACTCCTCGTAGGAGGCGGTGTCCATCGCCGCGTCCGTGACCGGGTAGTACATCCCGGCGTGCACGAACGTGACGTCGCCGCGTTCCTTGGCCATCAGGCACAGTGCGGCGGTCATGTCGCCGCCGACCGACTCGCCGGCGACGGTTACCGCGTGCGCGTCCCCAGAAGGCGGAGTGAGATGTCGCGCTCAGACGCGGAGCCTCCGTCGCCCCGGCCGACAGGTCAGGTCCTGAGCAACTCGCCTTCAGAACGTGCCAGCGCGCTCATCAGCTCACGGCGAGAGTGGATCCGCGTTCGACACGCAATCTCGAGCCAGCCGCGCGATCAAGGTGCGGCGGGATTCGTCAGACGTGCACGGCCAGCAGCTTCCGGCGCCCTTGATCGACCTTGTCTGCGACGTCGACCGGCTCGATCGTCCGGGCGGCTTGCCCGCCCGGCTTGCCGTCGTACTCTGCGGAGAATCGGTAACCAACGCCAAAATGCGTGTGGATATAGCTCCACTCCGGCGACGCTGCCCCCAGCTTCCCCCGCAGTTTGCGTACGAACACGTCGACCGAACGGTCCCCGCGCGCCATCTCATACCCCCAAACTCGCTGGTAGATCTCCTCCCGACGCAACACCCGATCGGACTGCGACAGCAGGCTCAGAATCTCAAACTCGCGCGCTGTCAACTCGAGGCTGACGTCCCCGCGGTAGGCCTGGTAGAGGTCGGAACGGATCGAGATCTCGCCGACAACGGCGGCGTCCTCGAGATCCGGGGGCTCGCTACGGCGATACGGCCGGACCACCGCCTCGACCAGACCGATCAGCTCCTCGGCGTGACATGGCTTCGTCACCCACGCATCCGCCCCGAGCCGCAACCCGCGCACCCGCTGTGCGACCGACGACGGGCCGGTGCAGATGATCACCGCCATCCCCGGGAGCCTCCCGCAGACACCCTCCAGGTAGCCCCAGCAGCCCGGGCCGACAACCGCGGGATCGATGACGAGCGCGCTCAGCCGCATCGCGACCAGCGCCTCGGGCGTGACCGCGGTCGACGCCACCCGAAGTTCGATTTCGCGCCCCGCAAGCCGGTGAGATAGAACCTGGAGAAATCCGGAGTCGCAGTCGATCACCGCGAACCGCAGGCGGTGCTGCGTACGCGCAGATGCCGACGCCGGCCCGGACCCGGCGTGCGCGCGGGCCGCCCGGGGCGACCTACCCGGAGGCCTACGACAGGACTCGAGCCGTCGTGCATTGGTCACCCACCGCTGGCGCGGCGGCTGCGCCGCGCGTTCACCTGACGCGCGCAACATCGCGATCGTCGACGCCCGCTTGCCCCTCAGCACGCCTGCCGATCCCAGCAACCGGTCCTGGCGTCCCCCGCGGATGCTGCGGTGAGGGCGCGCAGCGTGATCGTTGCAGAAGGCGGTCGCCACCGGTCATGCACCGAGCTTGTCACGGGACACGCCGACCGGCATCCGGAGCTTGCCCACGACCCGATCGTTGGTTCCTACGGACCCTGACACAGCGGCGGCGAGCGTCGCGATCACGACGCCGTCGCGCGGTCGAGCTGGACGGCCGCCTGGCTGTCGTGGCCGATCGTGAGTGCGCCTGCGACGGTGCGCCTCCGTCAACCGCTCGGACGCTGAACTGCTCCGCTGCCGCCCGGATTCGATCTGAGAATCCTCGGGGCACCGTAGGCCAGACTCCTGCCACTCCGCCGGCTGTCATCACGACGCCAACGAGGGTCTCACTCGCTTTGCACCCTCGAGAGCATCGGACTTCAGATTCGCCAGTCTAAGGAATGGGACGATCAGGCACGGGGTCCACTTGCGCCTCCGCGCTACTGCGAGGCTTGGCGTAACTGCCCGGGCGGCGCCGGGCTCTAGTCGCAGGTGGAAGATGTCGATCTACATTGGGAAAGTCGTCCGACATTGGTGCTACGGTTCGCGTGTGCCATTCACCGCGAAGAAGATCAGCGGCAACGAGGTCCGAGTTCCGGATCCGAGGCCGGGCGAGGCGACCGTGATCTCACGCTACGGAAAGGAGCGAGCAGTCGTGATCCATCCCACGGACTTCTCCCGGCTGAACGCTCTCGAAGAACTGCTCAGCGTCGCGGCGGCGCTCGAGCCGATCGCGCTCAGCGAGGAAGCCATCCGCGCGCACGTCGAGGAGGGCACGCCCGGCGAGCCGATCACCGACCCGGCCTTGCTCGCCGAGCTGTTCGGCTAGTGCAACCGCCACTTGGCCACTGCCACTGGGCGGTGGCACCGTTCGCGCCGACGGCGCCGTTTCGCATGTACCAGGAAGGCGCGGCGCCGAAAGACATCGCGTCGGCAGCGTCGTTCACGGAAGCCGCCCGCAAGGGGATGAGCGAGTTCGTGCTGCTCACCCCCGTCAAGACGCGGCCCGTGCTGGTCATCACCGGCGTCCTGCCCGAACACGACGAGGGTGCTCGCGCTGCGCCTGCGGCGGCTCGAGAAACTGGCCACGGACACGGCACGGCAAGTCGTTCGAGACGGGGGAGACGATGCGCTCTTCTACCTCCGGCCCGACTGCTTCCCCGGTTTGCCCGTCGAGAACGCTGCGATCGTTACTTCGCTGCTGAGGCTGCCAACCGGCGCGCTGGACCCGCGTGAGTCGCTTGGCTCGTTGAACGAGAATGAGCTCCGCGTCCTGCACGAGCGGGTCGCGCGAGCACACGGGCTGAGGCTGGACGTGATGATCGTCGAGAAGGCGCAACAGTTGATCGAGGCGGCTCGGCGGCAGCAGGCCGGCGCGGAGCGACCGACGGGCTGACAGTAGACGCTGGGGCCTCACTGCTGTCCGCGGCCGGAGCGGCGTGTGATGGCGTGCGGTGTCGCTTGGCCCGTGCGAGTGCGGACCTCGAGCGGCGCTCCGACCGGCGCTCCATGAGACTGACCGGAACCGTCGAGTTGTCTGTGCCGACCAGATCGCCGACCGCGCAGGCGACCTTGACCAGCGCCTTCGGCTCGCTGGCCCGAAGGGCCTGAACGACCCGCCGGGCAATACCCGGCCGGGCGGGGTCGACGGCGAGGTCGCTGACCGCCACTGGCTCCGGGTCAGAGTCCAGCAGCGTCAGAAGGCCCCGCTTGTGCGCCAGGGTGACAGTCGGTCCAGCGATTGGCGCGGACGTCTCACGGACAGCTGGCGGCGGGGTCGGGACCGACGGGCCCGGCGGCGATACCTACAGAGAACACCACTGAAGGAGGACCTTATGCGCGACATCGCAACCGCGACCCTGTCGGGAAACCTGACCCGCGACGTCGAGCTCAAGGCGCTGCCCTCGGGCACCCACGTCGCCCCGCTCAGGGGGGCCACCACCACCCGGCGGCGCAGCTACCGAGACCGCGAGCCGGAGCACTGGCAACTGCTTCACGACCTTCACGAGCAGTTCCACCGCAACGCTGCGCAGGTCCTCGAGCTGGCCGTCTCCGGGCGTGCGAAGGAGGCCGACGCGCGTCTGGAGGCACGCGAGTTCACCGAGGTCGAGCGTCAGCTGCAGGACGCGCTGCAGCGCACTGCGGCAGCCGCCGCGTAGGGACGAGTCGCGGCAGGCGGGTGCGGAGCTGTCTCGGTGCTCCCGAGGAGCAGACGCGCCATCGGCCGTTCTCGAAGCAGGTCAACGTCGGCCCGAACGTACTGGTCTCTTTCTTGCGGTGGCGGCGGGCCTCCGAGCGGTGACCAATCGATCGGGGGAACGCCGCGGTCGTCGACGACAGCCGACACGTGTATTTCCGCACCGGTGTCGCGAGCCAGTGATCCCGCGAGTGCCGGCGCTGCCTCTGACTCCGGCCCTGCTTCGTAGCCGACGCCGATACGGGCGAGCCTGTTCGGTTCGCGGTGGTGCATCCCGCGCGCCGCAACCGCTAACGCACAACCGCAATGTCCGATCAGCTGGCGGGTGCGCTTCCCGATCCGCAGATGCCCCTCGGCCGCGTGACGGCTGGACCCAACGACGACGAGGTCGCAATGCTCCCGCGTGACCACTCGCGCCAAGCCCCGTGCGACGGAGGGTGTGGCTCCACCGCGGTCCGCGCGGCGGGCGCCAAAGTACGACGGACTGCTGCGAGCATCGTCTCGGCGTGCTCGTGCACACCGTCGCGGTCCACCCAGGCGGGAGCATGTGCCTGCTCCGGCACGACGGTCACGAGGGTCACCTCGGCGGAAGTGCTCCGTGCGAGGAGGGCGCCCAGCGCAGCGGCCTCGCGACCCTCGGGATACCCGTCGACCCCGACGGCAATGGACGAGAACGTTGAACTCATCATCCGGGCGATGGTGTCGTCGGGCGCGATCCTACCGCGTGGGCGATGGACTGGGGATGTCCTCTTCGTGGGTTCATCGCGCGGTCTCGAGGCTCAGGCCGAGACGCCGCGCGAGGAAGGACTTCTGCTCGTCGTGCATGTTGTCGGGTAGCGTCGTGAACCATTCGCAGCTGCGCGGTTGAGCTGCCCGTGTGCTCAGGGTCACTGCGAAAGCGATGCCGACAGGCGAGTCAAGACCGCTGTCGTAGTGGCTGGGGTATTCGATGTAGCCGAGCATCTGGCCGACGGTGACCGCGAGATCGAGCTCGTCGCGGGCGACGCGGCGCACCGCATCGACGAGCGGCTCGCCGAAGCGAACGGTGCCACCGGGCAGGCTCCACATGCCCTTGCAGGGTTCGATGTCACGGAGTTGCAGCAAGACCCCGTGCTCGGGTGTTGCGATCACGACCTCGACGGTCAGGCGCGGCACGCGGCTGAAGATCCAGTCGAACTCGTCTTTCGGGATCGGTCCGCGCATCCTCAGCAGACCGTCCGTGCCGGGAGGTCGTCGGGAACGCCGGGGAGGTCGATGAACTCCTCGGCGAACCGCCGGAAGCGGTACACGTCCGCGAAGTTGGTCGCAAGGCCGAGCGATGCGCGGATCGCGCCGCCGGATGGAAGGCCGATCGCCTCGACGTAGTCGTCGAGCGTCATCCCCTCACCGAACTCGCCGCCGACGAGCGTCTGTTTGGAGATGGTGAACGCGACCTCGCCGGCTCCGGGGTTGCAGAAGCACCCGGTGCGCAGCGAGAGGTTATGTCGCGTGGCGATGCGGTCGACATAGCGTTCATCGACGATCCGCCCATCCGGATGGACGAAGTTGAACGCGATCGTCGCGCCGCGCCGCTGCCAGGTTCGCGGCCCGTAGGTCATCGCCGCCGGCATCCCGTTGCTGTGACGGAGCGAGCCGAGCGTCTCGAGCAGCCATCTTCCAAGCGCAGCGACGCGCTCGTGGATCGTGTCGATGCCGACGCGCTCGAGGAACCGGAGCCCGATCTCGACCGCCGGGAGGCTGAGGTAGTTCAGCGTCCCGTCCTCGAAGTGCGGCGCTCCGGGGGCGGATTGGTAGTACTCGCGCTGCACGAACGCGGCGACGATCGTGCCGCCCGAGAACCACGGCCGCTCGAGCTTGGCGAGCGCCTGTGTTCGTGCCAGCAGGCAGCCGACCCCGGTCGGCCAGCCGAACATCTTGTAGAACGAGAGCGCGACGAAGTCCGGGTGCCAGCGGCTGAGGTCGAGCCGGTTCGTGGCAACGTGGGCGGCGGCGTCGAGCAGAACGTCCCAGCCGTGGGCATGCGCCTGCTCGATCCATTCGAGCGGGTGCTGCACGCCGGAGAAGTTCGATTGCGAGGGGTAGGCGAGGAGGTTGTGGTGCTCGCCGACCGTGTCTGTCAAATAGCGGGCGAGCAGGCGCTCGTCGACGCGGAGATCCGGAGCGACGCTCGGGACGTACGTCGTCCGCGCGTCGCGGGCGCGCGCGAACTCGCGGATGCCGTTGACCGAATTGTGGTTGTCGAACGTCAGCAGGAAGCGATCGCCGGAACGAAACGGGTAGGCCTCGCCCACGAGCCGCAGCGCGCCCGTCGCGTTTGGTGTGAAGATCGCGACGTACTCCTCAGGGGAGGCGTTGAAGAACTCGAGCACTTTCGCCCGGGCGCGCTCGACGAGCGCGGTGCACGCTGCCGACGTCGGGTTGACTGAATGCGGGTTGCCGAACACACCTGCTTCCAGCAGGGCGACGTGCTCATGCAGGTGGGAGCTCGCGAACAGGCCGCCTCCGGTGTAGTCGAGGTATACATGGCCGCCGCGGTCAAGCCGGGCAAAGTCACTCGCACGCAACCGATCGAGCGCATCGGTCTTCGAGTAGTGCGGGTGCGCGCGGCGAAAGTGCTGCTCTGCCGCCGACAGGTCGGTGGGATCGACGGCCTGGATCGTCATGGCAGTGGGAGTCCGGGGGTTCGGGCCACGGCGGCCGCCGCGAAGATCAGGTGGATTGCGGGAACGCGCGGGCCGTGGCGTGGCGGGTCGCTCGCAAGGTACTCGGCATGACGGTCGAGCAGCTCGAGCACGGAGGCGGCGACGAGGAGCGTGTGGACCCACTCGAGCAGCGGACCCGGTGAGGGCGCGGGTTTGCTCGGCGCGG